>JANWWK010000054.1 GCA_025056175.1 Anaerolineales bacterium | reverse complement strand
AAGTTGGCCGCCTGAAGCAGCGACTCGTGCGTGCCGGCATCGAGCCAGGCCACGCCGCGCCCAAAGACCTGCACCTGTAACTTGCCCTGCTCCAGGTAAATGCGGTTCAGGTCGGTAATTTCGAGTTCGCCGCGCGCGGAGGGTTTCAGGTTGGCGGCCAGTTCCACCACCTGCGAGTCGTAGAAGTAGATGCCCGGCACGGCATAGTTGGAACGCGGTTGTTTGGGCTTTTCTTCCAGACTGATGGCGCGGAACTCAGCATCGAATTCCACCACGCCATAACGCTGCGGGTCGCGCACCGGGTAGGCAAAAATGAGCGCGCCATCGGTCAGGCGGGCGGCGTGTTCCAGGATACTGACCAGCCCCTGTCCGTAAAAGATGTTATCCCCCAAAATCAGGCAGGCCGGTTCGCGGCCAACAAACCCGGCGCCCACGCGAAAGGCATCGGCCAGGCCGCGCGGCTGGTCTTGTTCAGCATACGCAAACCGAATGCCCCACTGGCTGCCATCCCCCAACAGGCGGCGGAAGATGGGCAGGTCTTCGGGCGTGCTGATGACCAGGATTTCACGAATGCCCGCCAACATGAGCATCGAGAGCGGGTAATACACCATCGGCTTGTCATAGACCGGCAGCAATTGCTTGCTGACAGCCAGGGTGAGGGGGTGCAGGCGGGTGCCGCGTCCACCAGCGAGAATAATTCCTTTCATGCAAATTCCTCCAGGAAAATCAATCGAACAGTTCTGCTTGCAAAAACGGCAAACCGGCCGCATCTTTGGGCGAAACGATGGGCGCGGGGCCCGGCGGCCAGGCAATCCCCAAAGCAGGGTCATTCCACAAAATGGTGCGTTCCCACTGGGGAGCGTAGTAATCAGTGGTCTTATAAAGCACTTCGGCCTGCTCGCTCAACACATAAAAACCATGCGCGAAGCCTGGCGGAATCCACAACATCGTTTTATTTTGCGCCGAAAGATTTATGCCCATCCATTTGCCAAAGGTCGGCGAACTGCGGCGCAGGTCCACAGCCACATCGAACACTTCGCCCGCAATCACGCGCACCAGTTTACCCTGCGCCTGTCGAATCTGATAATGCAGGCCGCGCAAAACGCCCCTCCGTGAAAGCGAATGATTATCCTGAACGAACTCGAAGGGGATACCGGCTGCGGCGAAACGTTCTTTCTGGTAACTTTCCAGGAAGAAACCGCGTTCGTCCTCGAAGACGCGCGGTTGAAGGACGAGAACATCGGGAATTTCAAGAGAGGGAAAGAAATGCATTGAAAGACCTGCCAGAAAAGATATTTCTCATGCGGCAACCGCCCGCGCATTTTCTCACAGCGGGAGAGCCGTGTCAAGTTGCCCGAATTGACGGAATTTTCTTGACAAGAAAGACCGAAATTGCTATTATTTCAATACCCCACCCCACTGGGGGGGATACTCTCAGGAGAATGTATGGCAAGCGAAACTGTCATCCGACGATTGAAAATTGTGGAAGGCCACGTGCGTGGGATCGTTCGTATGGCCGAAGAAGGCGCATATTGCATTGACCTGATTCGGCAAATTCAGGCGGTCGAAGCGGCGTTGAATAAAGTCAGCTCACAGATTCTCGAAGAGCATCTCCGTTCATGCGTCATCACCGCGATTCAGGGCGAAGACCCCAAAGAGCGGGAGCGCGTGCTGAAAGAAATTGCCGAAGTGTTTGAGATGGCGAACAAAGTGTAATTCACAGCATTTTCATCATTCAAAGGAGTTTCCCGATGAACACTGTCAAGTATTCTATCCCCAATATTTCGTGCGGACACTGTGTCCACACCATTCAAACCGAACTCATCGAACTGGAAGGGGTAACCGATGTCCGCGCCAGTGCAGAAACGAAAAGTGTGGTGGTCACGTTTGAGCCGCCTGCCGATGAAGAAAAAATCAAGGCCTTATTGGCCGAAATCAATTATCCAGTGGCAGGATTGGCGCTGTGAGTTCGCGGCAAATCACACTCCCCGTCACCGGGATGACCTGCGCCAATTGCGTGGCAACGGTCGAACGCAATCTCAAAAAACTGAATGGCGTGACTTCGGCGGTGGTCAACCTCTCCTCCGAACGGGCTACAGTGGAGTTCGATTCGGCACGGTTAGGATTGGCCGACCTGATTGCGCGGGTGGAGCGCGCCGGATATGGTGTGGCGACGGGCGAGGCCGAACTGGTCATCCAACGCCTGGCCGACGACAACGATGCACGACGTCTGGAAAAAGCCCTGCGTCAACAGGAGGGAGTATTAGAAGCAGTTGTCTCGTATGCTGGAGAAAAAGCCCGCATTCGATACATCCCCACCATCATCAGCCAGGCTGAAATTCGCCGGACAGTACGTGCTGCTGGCTTCGAGGCGCTCGAACGAGGCGGAGAAGCCGAAGATGCCGAAGCGCGCGCCCGCGAGCAAGAAATTGCGCTTCAGCGACGCCTGCTCCTGACTGGTCTGCTCTTCACTCTGCCCCTCTTTCTGCTTTCGATGGGCAAAGATGCCGGGCTCCTGCCTGCCTTTTTCTACGCGCCAGATTACAAAAAAATGTATGCGATGATGGGAATGTACCCCGGCGCGTGGTGGTTCAACTGGCTCTTACTGGTGCTGGCAACCCCGGTGCAATTTTATGTTGGCTGGCAGTATTACATCGGCGCGTACAAAGCCCTGCGTAACGGGTCTGCCAATATGGATGTCCTGATTGCAATGGGGTCTTCGGCGGCCTATTTGTATTCTGTGCCGATTACGTTCGGCTGGCTGGATGGGCATGTATACTTCGAAACTGCCGCCGTTATCATCACGCTCATCAAATTGGGCAAATTCCTGGAAGCGCGCGCCAAAGGCCGCACCTCAGAAGCCATCAAGAAACTCATGGGATTGCGCGCAAAAACCGCCCGCGTTATCCGCGATGGCCTGGAAAGCGAAATCCCCGTAGACGACGTTCGGGTAGGCGACATAGTGATTGTCCGCCCGGGAGAGAAAATTGCAGTGGATGGTGTGGTCATCGAAGGACGCTCCACGGTGGATGAATCCATGCTGACAGGCGAGGCGATGCCCGTCGAGAAAAGACCTGGCGACCCGCTCATCGGTGCTACTATCAACAAACAGGGGTTGCTCAAATTCGAGGCCACCCGTGTAGGCCGCGAAACGGCGCTGGCACAAATCGTTCGTCTGGTAGAAGAAGCACAGGCCAGCAAAGCACCCATCCAAAAACTGGCCGACCAGGTTTCGGGCATTTTCGTGCCGGTGGTCATCGGCATTGCCGCGCTGACCTTTCTTGGCTGGTATTTCTTTGGGCCTCCGCTGCCGGTAAATGCCGATACCACACCGTTCACGCGCGCGCTTATCAACATGGTGGCCGTCCTGGTGATTGCCTGTCCTTGCGCTTTGGGGCTGGCAACCCCAACAGCGGTGATGGTCGGCACCGGCAAAGGCGCCGAATTAGGCATCCTGTTCCGCAACAGCGAAGCCCTTGAGCGGGCTGGAAAGGTCTCGGTGGTCGTACTGGATAAGACCGGCACGATTACGAAGGGGCAGCCTGCGGTCACCGACATCGTCATCGCTCGTCAGTTATCAGTGAGCAGTGGACAGGACACCGATGACGGCTTACCGATAACGGAAAACCAGTTACTGGCTTTGGCTGCTTCGGTTGAAAAAGGCTCGGAACACCCCTTAGGGGAGGCCATCTGGGCCGAGGCCACGACGCGCGGACTGACACTCTTTGAGCCGGTGGGCTTCCAGGCAGAAGCCGGACATGGCGTCGAGGCCGAAGTGGACGGACAACACGTTGCCGTTGGGAATTTGCGGATGATGGAAAAACGTGGGTACGCGCTGAACGGCCTGGAGAACGAGGTCGCCCGTCTGCAATCCGAAGCCAAGACCGCCATGCTGGTCGCCATCCGTGGGCAGGTTGCCGGCGTGATTGCCGTTGCCGACACCCTCAAAGAGGGCGCAATCGAAGCAGTATCCGAATTACGCCGCATGGGGTTGCGGGTGGTGATGCTTACCGGCGACAACCAGAAAACCGCCGAAGCGATTGCCCGGCAGGCAGGTATTCAAGAAGTGATTGCCGAAGTTTTGCCAGAAGGGAAAGCCACAGAAATCAAGCGACTGCAAGGAGCAAGCGAAAATCCGAAGTCAAAAAACCGACCTGTGGTTGCAATGATAGGCGATGGCGTAAACGATGCCCCGGCACTGGCACAAGCAGATGTTGGTTTTGCCATCGGCACTGGCACCGACGTGGCAATGGCTGCTGCACCAGTGACCTTGATGAGCGGCGACCTGCGCGGAGTTGTGCGCGCAATTGCGCTCTCGCGGCAAACACTCCGCACCATTCAGCAAAATCTGTTTTGGGCTTTCTTTTACAACATCCTGCTCATTCCAGCAGCAGCGTTGGGTTGGCTCAATCCCATGCTCGCGGCGGGCGCAATGGCATTTAGCAGCGTGTTCGTCGTATCCAATTCTCTGCGTTTGCGCAGAAAACACATTTCATAATTCGTTACAACGAAAAGGAGTCATAGTTGGATATGAAGCCCACCTCCTGGTTATGGGTCACTGTTTTACTGGTGATAGCGCTTTCTGCCTGCGCCCCAGCCTCGAGCGGCCCGCTCAAAGCAGAATTGCCCGCTGGACTGGCATATGCCGAAGGCAAAGAAATCTACTTCGTTCACACAGAAGCATCAGACCCAGGCGTGGCGGAAACTCTAACCAATATGATGCGTTCTCCCGTTCTGCATGTTCCATCACTGGCAAATGTGCCGCCAGAAGCGCTTGCCAAAGTATACGTCTTCCAAAACGGCTTGACTGGAAAAGGGCCGTTTGGCTTTCAGGAAGATGTCTTCGATAACCCGCCTGGTTCACCCGGTTACACCCCTTTGCGAAGCATTCACCTGGTGCGCTGGAAAAACGAAAGTCAGGCCCGTTTGCTCAAATCGGCGGCAGAAGTGGAATCAGCCTACGCCGCTGGCGAAATCACCATTCAAGTCCCCGGCGTGGTGGTCAACATGCCGTTTGTTGTTTGGGACGGCGGAAAAAGATAGCATTCAGTGAGCGCTACTTATGGAACAATACCTTATCGCTTTCATCACAGGCCTGACGACCGGCGGCCTCTCTTGCCTGGCAGTACAGGGTGGCCTGCTTGCCTCATCACTGGCAAATCAAATCGAACGTGACCTGGCGGAGATACCGCCCACGCCATCCAAAAAGAACAAACGAATTGCGCGGCCTGTACGTCCCAACGCGGCTTTACCGATTTTGCTTTTTCTGGCGGCCAAACTCACTGCGTACACTCTGCTTGGGGCGCTTTTGGGATGGTTGGGGTCGTTCCTGACCTTTGACCCCATCACCCGCGCCGGGCTGATGATTGTAATTGCGATATTTATGGTTGGAAACGGCTTGCGGATGCTGAATGTTCACCCTTTCTTTCGCAATTTCGTCATCGAACCACCGCGTTTTGTCACCCGTGCCATTCGCAAAACAGCCAAAGGCACCGATACGGCCACTCCCCTTTTTCTGGGCGCGCTGACGGTGTTCATCCCCTGCGGAGTGACTCAGGCGATGATGGCGGCTGCCCTCGGTTTGGGTGCCCCACTCCCTGCAGCACTGTTAATGTTCGCTTTCACGCTCGGCACCAGCCCGGTGTTTTTCTTCGTCGCATATTTTGCCGCCCAAATTGGCGCCACGCTTGAAAAGCATTTCATGCGCTTTGTAGCGGTGGTGATTCTGTTTTTGGGGCTGGTCACATTCGATAATGCCCTGAACTTGCTTGGCGCACCCTCCTTTTCGGGGTTATTTGCCACGCGGCAAGTGGCAACCGCTCCTGTAGAAGCCTCCGATACCCTGACCTTACGCGCTGAAAACGGCGGTTACACCCCGGCTCGTCTGACAGCCAAAGCCGGTGTACCGGTGACGTTGAACATCGTCACCGAAAACACCACCTCCTGTGCGCGCGATTTCGTCATCCCAGCCTTGAAATACTATGTTCTGCTGCCGGTCAGCGGTACAGAGACCATGCAAATCCCACCGCAACCAGCCGGTACCACCCTCCGCTTCACCTGCTCGATGGGGATGTACTCCGGCCTGATTACGTTTGAGTAGCAAACATGAAAACCAAAACCTACCAGATTGCCAACATGGAATGTCCCAATTGCGCGATGATTCTTGAATCCATCGAGGACAAACTGCCCGGAATCCATTCCATCCGTGCCAGTTACAAAAAAGGGGAAATGACGGTGGAATACGATGAAACGCAGGTCAGCGAAAGCGATATTCTGACGGCCATCGAACGCAAAGGTTACACCGTCCATAGCACAAACGAGGATAAATAAGCACTTTTGTCCGCCCTTACCTCGCCTTGTGGCGCTTCTCCTGTCCCTCGCCTTCGGCGCGCTTCGCAATCCCATAGGGAAAGAGGAGGATTTTCGCCGTTTTTGGCAACAAAATCGCCGATTGGCCGTCCTCACCCTCTCCCACTTGCCCTCGTAAGAGGCTGGGAGAGGGTAAGGGCCAGGATAGATAATTACTTTTTCAACTTGTCCACAAACTGCTTGCGAAACTTTGCCACTTTGGGCGCCACAACCGCCATGCAATAGGGCTGATAGGGGTTATGCGCGAAGTACTCCTGGTGATACTCTTCTGCCATGTAGAACGCATCAAAAGGAGTCACTTCAGTCACAATCGGATTCGGCCACAACTGCGCTTCCGTCAACGCGCGGATGACCTCTTCCGCGGTACGTTTCTGAGTTTCGTCCAGATAGAAAATGGCCGAGCGGTATTGCGTACCAACATCGTTACCCTGCCGGTTGAGAGTGGTGGGGTCATGAATGGCAAAAAAGACATTCAGCAAGTCACGATAAGTGATAACGTCGGGGTCGAACGTCACGCGCACCACTTCGGCATGACCGGTTTGCCCCGTGCAGACTTGCCTGTAGGTCGGGTTGGGGACGTGTCCACCCGAATAGCCGGATTCAACCGATAGAACACCTTTCAGTTCATCGAAGACCGCTTCGAGACACCAAAAGCAGCCTCCAGCCAGGATTGCAGTTTCTGTTGCCATACTTTATGCTGCCACCTCAGCCTGGCCTTCTGCTTCAGGGGCAGTTTGCCGTTTTAGCACAATCTCTCCATCTTCGGCCAGCTCAACCACAATCGAATCGCCATCTTTGAATTCGCCGGCAAGCAGGTTGTCGGAAAGTTTATCTTCTACCTTGTGCTGAATAACGCGGCGCAGCGGACGGGCACCCATTTCGGGGTCGTAGCCTTCTTCGCCCAGTTTCGCCAGTGCTTCAGGCGTGGCCGTCAGCGTGATGTTGTGTTCGGCCAGGCGTGCGGCTACCTTATCCAGTTCAAGTTTGACGATTTTCTGAATGTCCTCTTTGTTGAGCGCGCGGAAGACAATCACCCCATCCAGACGGTTGATGAACTCGGGGCGGAAGGCGCGCTTGAGCGTCTCCGTCAGTTTTTTGCGCATGTCCTCGTAGCTCAGGCGCTCCTCAGTGGCTTCATCACGCTTGAGCGCAAAGCCCAAAGCAGCCTGCTTCTTAATCATATCTGCGCCCACGTTCGAGGTCATCACAATAATTGCGTTGCGGAAATCCACCTTGCGGCCTTTGGCATCCGAAAGATGGCCCTCTTCCATGATTTGCAACAGCATGTTGTGGACTTCGGGGTGCGCTTTTTCGATTTCATCGAAGACTACAATCGAATAGGGGCGGCGGCGCAGGGCTTCGGTCAACTGACCAGCATCCTCGTAACCCACATATCCTGGCGGCGCCCCCACCAGGCGACTGGCTGTATGCCGTTCCATGAATTCGGACATATCCAGCTGCAAAGCGGCATCTTCCGAACCGAACATAAACTTGGCCAGCACTTTGGTCAGTTCCGTCTTGCCGACGCCTGTCGGCCCCAGGAAGATGAACGAGCCAATCGGACGGCGCGGGTCTTTGAGACCGGCGCGTGCGCGGCGCACAGCACGCGAGATGGCAGTGATGGCCTCATCTTGCCCGATGATGGCTTTCTTGAGTTCTTCTTCCATTCGCAACAAACGTTGCGATTCTTCTTCGGCAATTTGCATCAGCGGCACGCCCGTCCACATCGAGATAACTTCGGCGATGTCTTCGGCAGTGACCACCGGACTGTTAGCACGGTCCCAGCCGGTTCGCAGGCGTTCCAGCTGGTTTTCGATGGCAATTTCGCGTTCCTGCCAGGCACGCACTTCTTCAGGATTGCCCTCTTCCATTGCCAGCGCACGGTTCTGACGCACTTCACGCAACTGGGTGAACAGGTCTTTGGCCTGCCGTGCCGCCGGGGATTTGTACATGCGCACGCGCGAGGCCGATTCGTCAATCAGGTCAATGGCCTTATCGGGCAAGAAACGCTCGGTAACATAGCGGCTGGAGAGATGCGCCGCGGCTTCGAGGGCTTCATCGGAAATAATCAGTTTGTGATGCTCTTCGTAGGCGCTGCGAATGCCGCGCAGAATCTCGATGGTTTCCTGTTCGGAGGGTTCATCCACCTGTACCGGCTGGAAACGGCGCTCCAGCGCCGCATCCGACTCGATGTATTTGCGATACTCCTCCAGCGTGGTGGCGCCAATCACCTGCAACTCGCCGCGCGAAAGTGCCGGTTTCAGGATGTTTGCAGCATCTACGCTGGAGCCAGCAGCACCGGCCCCCACCAGCATGTGAACTTCGTCAATAAAAAGAATGGCACCCGATTGCTTCAGTTCATCAATTACCCGCTTCAGACGCTCTTCAAACTGCCCGCGATACATCGTACCAGCCACCAGCGAGCCGACATCCAGCTGCAAAACGCGCTTGTTCATCAACGGTGCCGGCACATCCCCGTCCACAATTCGCTGCGCCAGGCCTTCCACAATCGCAGTTTTGCCCACGCCCGGTTCACCGATGAGTGCAGGGTTATTCTTGGTGCGGCGCGCCAGAATTTGAATGACGCGTTCAATTTCCATCTGCCGGCCTATCACCGGGTCAAGTTTCCCTTGCTCGGCTTTGGCAGTCAGGTCAGTTGCCAGCTGGTCTACCAGCGGGGTTTTGGCATTCTGCTGACCACCCTGCGATGCACCAGCACGTGCCGGTTCGCGTCCGGCAGGGGCGGCGGGCAGGTTGGGTGAAGACGATTCCTGCAAAATGCGGCGCGTCTGACGGCGAATTTCATCGGGCGTTGCCCCCAGCCGCCGCAGAGCTTCCATCGCCGTCCCTTCGGTACGAATCAGCCCCAGGAGCAGATGTTCAGTGCCGATGTAGTGATGTCCCATGCGACGCGCTTCATCTACCGCGTATTCCAACACCTGCTGGGTATCGTTGGAAAGTTCGATTTTCTGCCCCGGCGGCGTGCGGCCCTCGCCAGTCAGACGATAAATGATTTCACGCACACGGTTTGGCTCAAAGCCCATCTCGCGCAGGACTCGCCCCGCCACACCGCCTTCTTCTTCAATTAATCCGATGAGTAGATGTTCCGTTCCAATGTAGGAATGCCGCGCGCGCTCAGCCTCGGCATGAGCCAGGCTCAAGACACGGCGGGCGCGTTGCGTAAAACGTTCCATACCAGACATACGATTCTCCTTGACCAATTCGATAAGAACGGTCTGGAATGAATTTTACCAAAAAAGCCAAAAATCAAATCGTATGAATCTGATTAGAGTTTGTAATGAACGTGGGTTTAACGCAGCGGGCGGAGATAACGCTCCAGAAACGACAGAATGGTATGACGATAATGCTCCGCTTCCTGCAAGACAAACCCGCCGTGACCAATCTGCTCGTAGATGACCAGCTCTTTCGGCTCACGCGCGGCCTCGTACAACTGATAACTGTTCCGCACCGGAAGGGTGGCATCCTGCGCCCCGTGAATCAGCAGCACCGCACGCGGACTAATGCTCGCAATCGTATCTATCGGGCGCACCTGAGAAACATCCACACCCGAAAGCCACTGCGCCCAAAACAAGACCATCGGAGCGAAAAAGCGCGGTTCCAGGCCGGTCAATGCGCGGATGCCTTCGTCCACATTCTCCTCCAGGCTGGTAAATGGGCTGACAGCAATCACTGCACCAATTTCGGGCTGCTCAGCGGCGGCCATCAACACCACCGCCGCCCCCATCGAATGCCCCAGCGCGGCAATTTTCACCTCCTGCCCTGCGCGCTGACGAAGAAACGAGACAGCCGCCGACACATCTCGTGTTTCATACAATCCCAGGGTGGTCACGCTTCCTTCACTCTGACCATGATTGCGCACATCGAACAGCAAAAGGCCATACTGTTGTTCGTAGAGAAAATGCGCCTCTTCCAGCAAACCGGCGCGATTGCCCCCCATGCCATGCACCCCAATCACCACCACACCATTGCGCGGTGGCGTGTACCAGGCCGCTAACTTCAAGCCATCTTCCGTTATGAGTTCAATTTCCTCATAAGGGATACTAAAAATGGAAGGGGTGCGTTCGGCCGGCATCCGCGCCGGATGCACCAGCCCGTAAGCACGCCCATACGGCAGGGCTATCAGCACAATGACCAGCACCGAGGCCAGCAAAGTCAGCAAGGCAAAACGTGTGAGATTCAGAATTTTGCGCGCCATGCTGGGGAATTATAATCACCCTGTGCCTGTGCTGGGAAAACCCTTTCTCTTTCTCAGCGCAAAGGTCCTAAAAAATTCAGGGCTTGCACATCAAAAAATTCGCGTAACTATCTACCCTCACCCTAACCCTCTCCCAAAGGGAGAGGGAAACGGCCGCAAATCGGCGATGTCGCTGCCAAAGGCGGCAAAAATCTAGGCCATTTCTCCCCTCTCCCTACGGGAGAGGGGCCGGGGGTGAGGGAGGCTAGATAGTTACAAATTCGCCTTCAGCATTCAAAATTCCGTCAGGGTCACTGTGGTCACTCTCTTATAAAGTGGTATCGCCCTATGAAGCAAATCCTTTCCTCACGGTCTGGCAGCTGCATGCTACATCCTGTTTATGGTGTTTTGCTTGCAGTTTCTTGTTTTCTGCTTTTCGCCTGCGTGCCTAACCCGAATACTCCTTACACACCGGGCGCATTTTACTATGCGCTTGACACCGGCTCGCTGGTCTTCGAGCAAAGCACCTATCGCCTGCCCGCCCCCGCCGATTGCGCTTTCTACGCCCTGCACCCGGCTCCGATAGGACGCTGGCTGGCCGTCGAGTGGGATTGCCCCTCAGGGCCGCGCGTGGTCTTGTTCGATAGCGCCAACGGTCGCATGCGCCTGGCCATCAGCGACCAAACGCTGGATAACCGCCTGCTCGCCTGGCATCCCGACGGGCGTTCGGTGTATCTCAAAATCGGTATGCTCTCGTTTCCGCAAATCATTCGCGTGGATGTAGAAACCCTGCGGGCGGTGGAACTTCGTCTTTCGGCCTTCGTCTATGATTTGACGGTTTCACCAGATGGACGCAAAACACTGTATTCACTCTCGAACGGAATCGGGTTTGGCTCAGAAACCTGGCTGGGCGGAGAAAACGCCCAAAACCCCTCGCAATTCATCGTCAGGCCGAATCACATTGTGGCGTTGGCCCAATTTTCGCCCGATGGCAGCAAAATCGCCTACATCGAAATGCCCGATACGCAAACGCCCTACCCTGCTGGAGAACTGTGGATAATGGATGCCGATGGACAAAATGCCTTTCGCGCCGCCTCTGCCGATGCCGGACACGGTTACCCGCCGGTCTGGTCGCCAGACGGGACGAAAATTGCCTTTGTGGGCCGAGACGACCCCTCGAATGCGAATGCGCGCAACCTTTCCATCTATGACTTGAAGGCCGCATCGCTACTGACGGTGCAACATCTGCTCGTCAACGCGCCGGCCTGGTCGCCAGATGGCGCCTTCCTGCATTTTACGGCGCGTGAAAATGATACAATCAACGTATGGCGTTACGACCTGCTCTCCGGGCAGAGCGAACGAATTGCCGAACAAGCCTGTTGTGCAGGTTGGGTGCGTTGAGTGATGAAAAAAAACACCGTATTCTTTCTCTTTCCTCTTCTCGCAGTTGCGACGCTCACCGCCTGCGCTCCACGCGCCTTGCCGGGCATCATCACCATCACTCCCGAAATGCCCTTTCTGCGCGCAACGCTCTACCCAAACGTGAGCCATACCCCATTGCCGCGCACCCCTACGCCTGCACCTGCCTCTCCCACCGTCACACCCTCCCCCAGCCCCTATCCCTGGAGGCTTCTACCGCAAGCCACGGCCACGCTGCCTGGCCCCACCCCCACCGAAACGCTCCTGCCAGTCCTGGAACTGCCGACTGCGCGCCCCTTTGCCCCCTCACGTCAGGCCTGGAGGGGAGAACCCACTTACCCCGCCGATTCGCAGCCCGGTCTGCGCTTCCGCGTAGATTATGACCCGGCACGCTGGGCGCTAACCGAAGATAACTTTGGAGTAACCGTGCTGGCGCACCGCGAGATTCCCTACTGCCTCATCATCCCCTGGAGCGGACGCGGCCTGCCAGCAGGATTGCAGGTAGAACACGAATTTCGCACCCTGGGCGGCGCTGATTTCGACATTCACACCATCACACGCGAAGGCAAACTGGAATTTATCGCATACGTAGGAGGTGACCGAAAAATCGTCACCGGCTTTCAGGTGGCCTTCCAGGAACAAGAAGAAACGTGCATTCAAGACGCCGAAACCGTGCTAGCGACCTTACGTTCCGAATAACCGCTTGACGAACCCACTCAGATGCAATTGGATGGATTTGCCCATGTCCTGGCGCCCCTTGCCCACCACACTGTTCTTCTTTGCCCTGGCCGGGGCGCTCGCACTGGGCGGCTGGCAAATGGTTGCAGCACGCCCCAACCCATCCGTGACGCCCTTCCTGTACCCTCCCTACTACGGACGGTCTTCTGAAGAATCGATTTTCGACCATAGTTCCCCTAACTATACCCTGACCGACAACAAAATCGTGACCTACGCGGGGGAAGTGCTGAACAAAAACTGCCCCGTCCCTGCGCCGCCCGGCACGCCGCCCCCCAGTGGAATTTGCGACCAGGGCTTTGGCAGCTATTGGAGTTATCGGCTGGGTATCTACCTGTGGTACAACGGTCACGATGGCATTGACTATGGTCTGAGTTACCGTCCCTTGCTGGCCGCCGCCGATGCCGACCAGGTGGTGTACGCCGGTTGGTACAACCCGCAAGACCACGGCTCGAATTTAGGCATCTTTGTCCGCTTGCGACACCCCAACGGATACCAAACCTGGTACGGACACATGAGCGCCGTCGCGGTGCAATCTTGCCCCACGCCGGGCTGCGCCAGCATTCCGCGCGGCGAAATTATCGGTATCAGCGGCAGCACGGGCAACTCTTCCGGGCCGCATCTACACTTTCGCGTGACTAACCCGCAAAACCGGGCTGTGGACCCCTACGGATGGGTGGGCGAAGGCGATTCGCCCTGGACGCACAATCAACGCGAATCGCTGTGGGTGCAATACCCCGACATCAGCGGCTACCCGCGCAACGTGTACCCCGGCGGTAACCCACTGCCAACGCCTACCGCGCCTCCCACCGGTATCCTGGTAGATGACCTCGACTCGCGCTTCGACCAGATTCCCGAAAATTGCTGGAATGTGGTCAACACCAGCGCCGCCAACAGCCAGAATGGACGTATGTTGACCACCCGCCCCATCACCGAGGGAAGTGATACATGCCGCGCACGCTGGAAATTACCACCAGGGACGGGAGCAGGTCTGTATGCGGTATATGTGCGCATCCCTGCCGTGCGCGCCACCAGCCGCGGCGCGCTCTACACCATCGTTCACAACGGGCGCACCGACACCATCGTCCTGAATCAAGCCGTTTTCCCGAACCTGAACGTGCCGGATGGCTGGGTGTATATCGGCAAGTATTACTTCGATAACGCTTCGCTGGAATATGTGCAACTTGGCAACCGCACGCAAGATATGAGCGGGGACGCCGCAGGCCTGGAACTGGCCGCCGATGCCGTGCGGTTCGTGCCGCTCGCCCCAGGAACGCCCCTGCCCTCCAACACGCCGACCATTTCCCCCACACCAACCGTCTCGCTGACCCCCACCATCACCCGCACCCCTACCATCACGCGCACACCGACCGTAACGCGCACACCCTCGGTCACGCCATCGCCCTCAAATACCCGCACCCCCACCAACACGCCGTCCATTCGCCCGTCCGATACGCGCTGGCCGAGCCTGACGCCTTCCATCACAAACACTCCGCGCCCATCCGATACGCGCGTGCCAACCCGCACCTTCACCCCCTCCCGCACACCTACTGCTTCGCGCACGCCAACGGTCACGCGCACTTTCACACCCTCCCGAACGCCAACCGTCACCCGTACCTTCACGCCTTCAAGCACACCTACCTTTACCCGCACCCCAACACCAACCCGCACATTGACGCCCTCGCGTACCTCGACCTTCACCCGTACGCCCACGTTTACACGCACCCCAACGCCCACCCGCACGCTGACACGCACACGCGGACCTTCGCCCACCCGCACCCCCACTTTCACCCGCACGCCCACACGGACGCGCATGCCATCGCTCACGCCGCGTCCCACCGATACACGCTGGCCCACGCGCACGCCAGGACCATGACCCCCTCCGTTTCGATGAGGAGAAAGAAAACAGCAAACCCGCCAGGCAAAGTAGCCTTTATCCTGCCTCGTCAGAGCAACGCATCATCGTAAATCGTACAAGTACAAATAAACGTTTGCGAGCGGCTCAACCACCTGGTCAAGCCGCTGGCCAATCGTATCCAGATGAGCGACCAGGCCATCGTGGTCGTTGATGTCAGTGACATGGGAAAACAAGACCCATACACGCGCCTGTCCGCGCAACGAATCCAATTCCTTGAGCAAAATGTGCAGGTCTTTTGGGCGCTGACCGGCAAGATACGGTATCTCCGGGTCAGCGTAATATCGAAAGGCCGGCACGGCCCAGTAGTACACATAGACCACATCCCCCTCGCGATAGTTAGCGTTCAGGTACGAAACCGCCGGGCGGATATGTTCAGGGTAAACGGAGGCAAAAAAATCTTGTGTAGAAATGACCAGCGGTTGGTACAGTAAAAATCCTGCCAAAAGAACTGCTGCAAGCCGCGAGAAAAAGCGCAGCCGCAGGGGGGTATGCCACAGAAAATCTACGGCTGCTCCTGAAAGCAGGTAAACCAGCGGTACCAGAAACAGTATCATCCGCCTGGCAAAGGGGTACAACTCCAGCCAGGAAGCGAGATACGTCACCCCAAAAACCAGCAGAAAAACCAGCGCCGGGTTTCTGGGTTGCAGGAGAGCGTGTTCGGGCGAATCGGAATGCGCATGTAAACCTGTTTTTTGAAAGACCAGAAAGCCTGCCCCAATCAAAGCCATTCCCACCAGGAGCGCAGGAGCCAGGGTCAGCCCGGCAGGGTTAGCGAACAGCCCGGTCAGTGCGGTAAGCGGGTCTCGATGAAAATATTCACCCCAGTAGGCGCGCAGGGAGTCATTTTGGGCCAGTCCGCGCAGGTTGACCAGGTACAAAAGGCCAATGCTGGCAAGCCAGGCAGCTCCCAACATCAGCACCGGCCAGGGACGCTGGCGATGCTGCCACAAAAGCATCAATCCAATCGCAGCCAGCACAAAAACGGCAGGATGAGAGAACCAGGAGGCTAGCAATCCGGCAACCAGCCATCCGTAAGATAGCCTCTGTGACCAGGGACGGGTGAACAGGTAGAGCAGCAACAATGCAACGAAGACATCACTGGAATACTGTTTGACTTCGGAAGCATAATAGACCAGCATCGGGCTGATAGCCAGGAGTGCCAGGGCAGTGAGCAGCCCAGCGGGAGAGAGAAACTGCCGGGCCAGCAGGTAGAACAAGATGAGCGAGGCGCACCCCGCCAGGAACGGGAGCAGGCGCAAGGCGCGTTCTCCGTCTCCCAGCAGGGTGACGACCAGTTTTTCGAGCAGCAAGAAGCCCACCGGCGCACC
>JANWWK010000028.1 GCA_025056175.1 Anaerolineales bacterium | reverse complement strand
TGGAGCAAATTCCGCTCCTCGAAGAGACGCAAAGCGCGGCGGGCTTCTTCCGAGGCATTGAACTCTGGTTCGGCCAGGACGTTGGTCAGGCCATCGTAGTACAATTCTCCGGCCACGCGCTCCCGGCTGCGACGCATATCCTGAAGAATAAGGGTGGTGATGTCGTTTTCAAGGGCGTCAGCGCGCGCGCCCTGAGAGGAAATTTCATCCAGCGTGCGGCCCTCAAAAGCCTGGTTCAGCCGCGCGGCAACAGCAGAAAGCCGTTCCTGGGAAACCGGCTCCGACAGGGTGAGAATCTGCTGATTGACCTCACCACCGACCAGCACCAGCACCATCAAGACCTGTCGTCCCTGCGTTGAGATGAGTTCGACATGTTTGAAGCGCGCCTGTTCAGCATGCGGAGCGGTGACAAGCGAAAGCGCCTGCGATTGATGTGCTAGAACAGAAGCGGCCAGCGTCATCCAATGTTCAATTTCAGGCCGTGCCTGGTAAAACTGATGACTGATGGTGTTCTGAATGTTTTCTGGCAATTCGGGGTGCATCATGTGGCCCACGAAGTAGCGGTAGCCCTCTTCGGTGGGGACACGCCCGGCAGACGTGTGTGGCTGGCGCAGGTAGCCCATCTCCGTCAGCGCCATCATTTCGTTACGAATGGTGGCCGAACTCAGGCCGAGATGATACCGCTCCACCAGCCGTTGCGAACCGACCGGCTGAGCAGTGTCAATGTAATCACGCACCACCAACATCAAAATTGTTTTCTGGCGTTCCGTCAATTCAGGCATAGTTCTGCGTCAAAAAATTAGCACTCGGAACGTGTGAGTGCTAACAGTCACACATTAATCATAACACGCGGGGAGGGACGCGTCAATGAAGGCCCACGCGCATCTGCTTTGCGCTTTTGCAAGCCAGGCATAAGAGACAGCTCAAGCGCCTGCACCTTCTGCTTCGGCCTGCGGTTGAGGAAGCTTCACCCGCAATGCCGTGAAAAGGTTGACCACTGCCAGCGCCGCGCCCAGCAGAAAAACGTACTGAAACCCCAACGCATTCCACACCAAGCCGCCCACCAGCGCGGCAGAAATCGAAAAAACGTGGTCAATTGTCACGGCGGCGGTGAGCGCTGGTTGGATGTGGCCTGGCTCTCTGGCTATCTTCTTGATGTAGGTGGCGCGCGCCATGCTGACCGAGAAAATCATCTGGTCGAGCAGGAACATGGCGCAAACCACCAGAAAAGCAATGTCTGGCGGAAAGATGAATTTGGCAAAGCCGTAGCCAAAGCACACAAAAACCAGGATGACCGCATCTGCCGCCAGCACGAAACGCTCGCCAAACCGGTCAATCGTCCAGCCCAGCAGTGGTTGGAACAAAATCCCTATCAGCCCACCGATGGTGTAAAGCGTCGCCATGATTTGGGTCGGCTGCTCGAAGACCTGCACCAGCACCCAGGGCGCAAACGTGATGAAGATTTGCTTGCGCGCGCCAGAAATGACATTTAAGGCGTAATACAGTTTGTATTCCCGATGCAATTGCAGGTAACTGCGCCCCTCCGTCGTTCGTTCGGGGGTCATGCGGTAGAGCAGGTAGGCCGCAAGCAGGAAAAACGCCGCCGCCAGCCCAAACGTGACCGGGAAGGAAAAGCCCAGATAGCGAAACCCGACGAAGACCAGAAAACTGCCCAGAATAGTAGCCGCGTTGCGGATGGAGTTAATCTGCCCCAGGCGGCGGCCATCCTGTCCTTTGCGCGCCAGCTGCATCCCAATCGTGGAGGCAATCGGCATGAACAGGTGATCGCCCATGCTGTAGATAAACAACCAGACCACCATCACCCAATAGGAGGGCGAGGCGAAGCCAATCAGGAACGCGCCGATTCCCGCCAGGAGCATGGAAAACACCCCCAGCCGATGCGTTCCCAGAAACCAGAGCGCCGCTGAGACGAACACAACCAGAAAGCCGGGCAGTTCGCGCGGAAATTCCAGGAACGAACGCTCGAAACCGGTCAGATGGAAACGTTCGTTGAGAAAGTTATTGAATGTGGAATTGACGATGCTGAGCGCCATGCCCAGCACGAGCGCGGCAGCGGCAAACAAGACCAGTTCGCGCGAAGCGTGTTTGAAGCGAGTCAGAAGATTCAACCTGAATTTCCTTTCCGGGGAATATCTTGCTATCATAGCATGAGATGGAGGGAATTCCCAAGAAAAATGCCCCAAAATGTTATGATATTCAATCATATTTCGTCGGCAAAACGTGGAAAATAAAGGCAAATCGCTGCGCAGGAGCAGATATGCCCATTCAAGCCAAACTTGAACGCACAAAAGTTGCCGACCATACCTGGACGTTTAACCTGCTCGTCAGCGGGGATGTCGAGCGGACGTTTTACCTGGCGCGCATCAAAAATGGCAGTATGACCTTGGTCAATTACGAAATCAGCCAAAACAGTGACGGTCACGACGTTCTTTCGGCGTTTTTCTACGTCAACATCATGGGACACGACCTCGACCAGTGGATTCACTTCGACCTGACAACCGGTGAGCAACTTTTGAACTACAAAAATCCTCAGCAATCTGCCCTGCGAGGCGTACCGCCTGACCGCGCCCGGTGGAGGGAAGATAAACACCAGGCAGCAAAAAAATTACGCCTGATTTTGGATAAATGGGGCCGGGAAAAGGACATTGAACAGGACAAAAACCGGCCTGAGTAACGATAAAACGGATAGGGGGAGAACGATTCGGGACGATTGGCGTTAAACGGTATGACGCTTATCGCTGTCACAACCTGGCAGAAAACGGTACAATCTATATGCGTTATTTTTCACAAAACGGAGAGGCCATGAGTCACCAGACCGAGTATCAACGCTGGCGCGAGACCACCTATAAGAAATCTATCGAACGCTTTCCCGAACGCAAACCAAAATTTCAGACTTCCTCCGGCATTGAACTGCCGCCGGTTTTTCTACCGCCCGATGAAGACCCGGATTACATGGAAAAACTGGGCTTCCCCGGTGAATATCCGTTCACGCGCGGCGTGCAGCCGACGATGTATCGCGGGCGGTTCTGGACGATGCGCCAGTACGCCGGTTTTTCGACCGCCGCCGAATCGAACCGCCGTTACCGCTATCTGCTTGCGAACGGCCAGACCGGGCTTTCGGTGGCCTTCGACCTGCCGACCCAGATTGGCTACGATGCCGATGACCCGATGGCGCTCGGCGAGGTGGGCAAGGTGGGCGTTTCGATTTCGTCCATCGAGGATATGGCAACACTCTTTGACCAGATTCCACTGGACAAGGTTTCGACCTCGATGACCATCAACGCTCCGGCGGGGGTTTTGCTGGCCATGTACATTGCCGTTGCCAAACAGCAGGGCGTGGAAATGAAAGCCCTGCGCGGCACGATTCAGAACGACATCCTGAAAGAATACGTGGCGCGCGGCACCTACATCTTCCCGCCCGCCCCTTCCATGCGCCTGATTACGGATATTTTCTCCTTCTGTGCACGCGAAGTGCCGAACTGGAACACGATTTCGATTTCGGGCTATCACATCCGCGAGGCCGGTTCGACCGCCGCGCAGGAAGTGGCCTTTACGCTGGCGAATGCGATTGCCTACGTGGAAGCCGCGCTGAAAGCCGGTTTGCAGGTGGATGAATTCGCCGGGCAACTCTCATTCTTCTTCAACGCGCATAACAATCTGCTGGAAGAAGTTGCCAAATTCCGCGCTGCGCGGCGCATGTGGGCTCGCATTATGCGCGAACGGTTCAAAGCGCAAAAGCCGTCTTCGTGGCAGTTACGTTTCCACACCCAGACGGCCGGGTCAACGCTGACGGCGCAGCAGCCCGAAAACAACGTGGTGCGCGTTACCATCCAGGCACTGGCTGCAGTGTTGGGCGGAACGCAATCGCTGCACACCAACTCAATGGACGAGGCGCTCTGGCTGCCGACCGAAAAATCCGTCCGCGTGGCGCTGCGTACCCAGCAAATCATTGCCTACGAATCAGGTGTCGCTGATACGATTGACCCGCTGGCAGGCTCTTATCTTATCGAACACCTGACGGATGAAATTGAACAGCGGGCGTGTGCCTATCTGGAAAAAATTGACGCGCTCGGCGGAGCCATGCAGGCCATCGAGCAAGGCTACCCACAAAATGAAATTCAGAACGCAGCATACGAAGCCCAAATGGCAATCGAGCGCGGAGAACAGGTGGTGGTGGGGGTCAATCAGTTCCAGGTCAACGAAGAAGTGACGCTCGAACGTCAGGTCATCGACCCGGCCATCGAAGCCGAAGCGCGGGCACGGCTGGCGAAACTGCGCGAGACGCGCGATAACACCAGAGTGGCCGAACTCCGCGCACGGCTGGAAAGCGCGGCCAGGGGCAGCGAAAACCTGATGCCGCTCTTCATTAAGTGTGTGGAACACCGGGTGACGCTCGGTGAAATCTGCAACACCTTGCGCGGGGTTTGGGGCGAATACGTGCCACCCGTGTTTTAGCGTTGGGGAGCGTTCACTCTCCCAAATTGTCAGTGAAACCCAGTACACGGAACACACGGAAGAAACAAAAAGGCACCAACAGAACAAATAACTAACGATTTTTTCCGTGTTGTTCCGTGTTTTTTGTGTTTTCCGTGTAGTATATGATTTTCGTCAGTTGATTTTTGGGGACAGAAATACATATAATTTTTTAATCGCACTTTCGTTCACAAACTGAGGTGGGGCATGACCGACCAGGAGACAGGCTCAAGCATAGGCCGCTTTTTTGCGCGGTGGTGGTGGTTATTTCTGTTGGTGTATCTGGCAATCTCAATCTTTTATCAGGCCTTTCTTTTCCCTTCCCTGCCCGGTGGAACCAGACGGTATCACTTCGAGACGGATTGCTATGTTCTGGAAATCCGCTTCCCCCTCGCGCTGACGGTAGCTTCGCAGCCGGGGGGCGAAGTTTCTCAGCCAGCCTCGTTTTGGCTGTGGCGCAATTCCACGTGGGATGAAGCGAAATGCAAATCAAGCGTGTTAGTTGCCATCTCACCAGCAGAGCCAATTGATTTGGTCTGGCTGCAAGACCTGAAAGAAGGTCCGCCCGCCTGGCAGTTGGACGTCACCCCCGACCGTGAGCGAACAAAGCCGCAACAAACGTTTGTCTATCTTGCGCCACAAGAGGATATTCCCTCGCACGCCAATCTCAACGTCACGGTAGAAGGAAACATCGCGGGGCGAATTTCTGTTTCCTTGTGGTCAGCCGCGGCATCGGGTTGGTTTCGACTGACAAATCTGCTATTCGGCTCGCAAAACCTGGCGCTGGTGACCGGCATTATTACAATTTTGGGTGGAATTTACAAACTGTTCCATGACGAACAGGAGCGGCGAAAACAACAGCAGAAAGAATTCGATACTGCATTAGCCGAATTCGAGCAGAAAGCAACCGAAAAACCAGAGCAAATTGCGAATGAATACCTGGATTTGCTCTCAAAGATAAAAACATGGGGATTTTCTCAGGCGCAACAAGAGCGTTTGCGGCGAAAGTTCCAGGATTTCACCCGACAATTTCCGCAAGGACACATCTGGGCACGCGCTTTGCGCGCCCGGCTGGCGCAGGAGTTGAATGTTTTTGGAGCCGAAACGTTCAAGGCATCCACGCAGCGACAACCGACGTGGATGAAACTGGTCAAAACAAAAAGAAAACAAAAGACCCAGTCCTGGCCAGAAGTCGCACAAAGTGAGACCCAATTTCTCTCGCCGGAACAATTTGAGAGCTTAAAGAGATTGCTCCAGCGCGATGGTTCTCCGTCTCAAGACGATGGTTCTCCGTTTCAAGACCTCTCTTCCTTACTCCGCGATGCGTTGCAAGTCTTCCGCGCGCTGGGAGTGGAGAGTCGGCCCTTCATTGTGCGACAAATCGAACAGGCAATCGAAAAAGAAACCAGAGAAGCCCGCCGCAAAACTCAAGCCGAGCGCTTGACCCCTACCGCGCCACGCTTCCCGCCAGAAATTTCAGATGCGCTTAAAACCGAATGGTTTGAGAATGGAAAGGCCGCCGGACATTATCTGCTAGAGGAACTGGTAAAAAAAGAGAAGGAACTGCATAAGGCGCTGCTGGAGTGGGAAGAAAATGACCCCGCTCCACCCAATGGTATCCTGCCGCCCTTTGGGCTATGGGGTAACGACCCGGTGTACGAAACCCCAACAGATGTTCTCAAGCTATTTAACGATTCTCACCCACGCTGGCGGCATCCCTTTGGGCCGCGCAAAGCCGAAGACGACCCCCGCTTGCCGCTGAAAGCCGGCAGAAACGACCTGCGTCCGGTGGGCGGCCTGTTTTGGGACGAACATCCCCTCTGGCAGACGATACTTTCGCTGGAGCCGTGCTTTATCACCGTCTCGCGCGGAAACGGCGCTTCGGCATTTCAACGCATGGGACGGCACATCCGCCGTTTTTGGGGACGCAAACCCTCGCTCTCGCTTGGGTTGTCGCTCAACGGGAAAGCCGATAGCGCCACGCTCTGGCACAACGTCGAACGCGCGCTATCCGAAGCCCTGCGGCGCGACCTGGTGGAAGACCCTTACTGGCTGTTGGGCGCCAACGCCTTTGTGCAAGAGTGGGTGGTTTCATTCTTCGAGCATGTTTACGGCAATATCTGGCGTCTTTCGAGCCGTTTGCAGGAAGCCGGCCTGCCGGAAGAAGAAACCGACCTGGTGATTGCAGCTTTGCACGCCGCTGCCGGGCGCAACGTTTACCAGGGAGCAGCGCAATTTCCCGAACTGCTCTCCATTCTGCGCCAGCGGCTGGGAGAAGCCGCGCGCTACCGCCTGCGCGACGACCGCTTCGAGGTGCTGTTTTGGGTTGAACTCAAAGACGCAGACTTTACGCCCATCTGGCTCGACCTGATGGCCGAATGTGGCCTGCTGCAACTGGGCGTTGCCAAAATTTTCTCTCCAGAGAAAACCCTGTCCCCCAAACTGCGCGGCGCATTCCAGGCGGAGGAACTGACCTGGACGGAAAAGCAATTGACCGCCATGCTCCAGCACCGCTTCAAGCAAACCGAACAAAGTGCACTGTTGGAAGAAATGGGAAATAAAATTCCACATCTGGTGAGAGAGGCGCGAGGTTCTCCGGGGCGGCTCATTGAACTGGGAAATCGAAAACTTCAGGAACTGGCTCGCAGCATGTGGTAACGAGGAGGGCAGCAACCATGATGTCAGAAAAACTGCTGTCCACAGAAGCGGACGACCACATTCAAGAATTAGAGGCTGCCATCACCCAAATCGTGCAGTCCTGGCAAAACAGAACGCTCACCGGCAGCCTGCTTCAGGCAGTCTATGCGCCCTGCGGCGGCGGAAAGACCTGGCTGCTCCAGCGCTGGTACAAACGCTGGGGCGGCGTTTTGCTCGACCTGCACAAATCGGGGCATCGCAGTGTGATTGCGCGCATACACAGTATGCAAAGGAGTCTGGAAAACGCGCCAGAAAGGCACATTCTCTTCGTGGATAACGTGCCGAACACCGAAGACGAGCTGACTAAAACTTTTGAAGAGGAAATTTTACTGTCCGAACTGTCCGCAGGCAATCTGGTCATCCAGGCGCAGAGGCAGGTCAACCAGGTTTGCTGGGGCGGGGCCATTCCACACCCTCCTGTACGCCTCATCCCGGCGCTCTCGTTAGAAGGAGTGAAGGCCGTGCGGCGTAAATTCGGCCTGGTCTCCGCTTTTAATTCCACCGAAACCATCCTGTTCTCGGAACAGGAAACCCTGCCCGGCCTGGTGCAGGCCTGGTGTGACGGGCGCAATCACAACACAAGCGAGGTGGACATCTTGCGCGATTACCTGGCAAACTGGTGGCAATGCCACAGCGAAGAAATCCCGCAAAACTTCTCCTCCTGGCTTCTGCCTCTGGCTGTATTGGCCTGCCAAAACACGTTCGACCACAGAACCATGCTGGCCGGGCTTTCCGATTTGCAAAGGAACACGCTTGAAGCAAGCAACATTCACTTCACCGAAAACGGCCTGCCCTTCCGCCTGAAGATGAAAAGGCTGGAACTGATGCGGCCAGATGGCGCCTGGTATGTTCCCATGAGAACAGTTCTCAGAGCCTGGCTTTCGCTAGAAAAACCGCATGTCTATTCCTGTTTGAACTCAAATTAAATGGGGAGGAAAGTATGAACACACCCTCTTTGTTCGCCTCACGCCAGATTGCCCTGATTGGACGCGATAAACTGATTCAGGATATCCTCGCGGCCTCAAAAACCAAACGTCCGGTTTTCATCCTGCTGGAAGGCGAAGGAGGAGTCGGCAAAACGACCATCCTGCGCACAGTGCAAGAGCAGGCCAAGGGCATGCGCTTCCGGCACATCCTCGACCTGTACCACCTGGAATACCAGACCCCTGACGGGTTTGCCTGGGCAGTGCATGAACTTCTGCCGGAGGTCAATTTCAGCGAATTCCGTAACCATTACCACGACATGCAGCAGGCGCGCGATACGCACGACGCCGAGGCAGAGCAGGAAGCCTGGCGCAAAGCCGAACGCGCCTGGCTGGGTGCGCTCAATTCCCAAACCTGGTTTGCCCCGCTGTGGATGTTTCTGGATACGCTGGAAGTGCTGCCGGTGCCGTCCACCGAAGACGAATCGCACGAACTTTTGTCCTGGTTAGCGCGCGTCCTGCCCAACATCAAAGGCCCGCTGATTGTGGTCGCCGCCGGGCGCGCTTCCGATGCCTGCGCTTACCTGTGGAAGCAGATACCAGACGAGCATTTCAAAAAGTGGAAGCCCTCTTTGCGCTATCTCTCGGAGCAGGAAACCCTGCTCTACATGCAGAAAACCATCGAACTGCTCCAGGCCGAAGACGCTATCGGCGCCCAGCGCATCCAGGCTTATCTGAACAAATGGGGAAGCGCGCCATTGCACCGCCAAACGCAAGGCAAACCGCTGCGCCTGGCAATTGTGGCCGATATTCTGCGCACTGGGGGCAGTTTGCCGGAGGCCTTTTACCAACCAGATGCCGAAAAAAAGGATTCTTCGCAGGAACTCGACCGCGCACTGGTGGAGCATCTCAGCCGGCTGACCTCCCCGCTGGGAGAAATCATCCAGACGATGGCCTCGCTGCGAAAAGGAATCGATGCCCGCCTGCTACAGCACGTGATGCAAATTTCCCCAGAAGAAGCCGAGTCGTATCTCCGGCAAGTCCAAACGCTTACCCTGGTCAAAAAGCGTCCCGGTGACGAGGTGACTCGTCCGTATTTCCTGCACGATGAGATGTACGAACTCTTCAGCCGCTACCGCCCCCTGGCCGAATCGGCCCGCCGCGCCCTGTTCGAGAGCCTGGAGGTATATTACCAGGAAGAAATCTCCCACTGGCGCAACGAACTCAAGCAGTTCTCCCCCTTGCGAGGGCGCTATCTCAAACGCTGGCGGCTGGCGCAAATTGAACGCATGCACTACGCTTTATGGATGAACAGTTTGCGCGGTTACAGTGATTACTTCATTCTCGTGACCGATATACGCGCGGCAGGAGATACCTCCACGCTGAGCATGGTCATCAACGAAATGCGCACGACTCTGGATTGGTGTAAGCGGTTTGGAATGGACGACGCGCGCCTTACGCCGTATCTTGAAAACGACAAAAATTTTCGCATGGTCGAAGATTTGCTCCGCAAAGATTTATCCTTTGCTCAAAAATTACTCAACGAGATGGCGCAAACCTCCCTGCCTCCTCTTCTACGCGCTTATTGGAACTATCTGTATGCCATTGTGGGCATTCGGCAAGGCCAGCGTTCAATGACGACCTTTCGCCTCAATACGCCGGTCAATCTCTCTCTCAAAGCAGCGCTGGAAAGCGCCGAAACACTCAACGAACCCGAACTGGAAGATGCCCGGGAGGCGTTGCTTTCTTACATTGACAACTACCTGGGCTATCAGAACCGCCGCGAGGGGAAATACCAGCACGCCCACCGCTATTATCAGGAAAGCGCCGCCCGCATGAGACGACTGGGCTTGAGCGGCGTGGACGGCGTGCTGACCAATCAGGCGTATGCCATGTCCATGCTGGGTTTCGACCGCCGCGCCTACGAAACCGCGCGCGAAGCCGCAGAAATGGCCCTGCAAAGCAACGATGTGCGCGGGCAAATCCGCGCGCTGAACGTGATGGCCTTTGTCGTGCTGCGCACCGGCCAGCCCGAACGCGCCAGAGGCTTTGTCGAAAAGGCGCTCAAACTCCTGGCGCGCGTCCCCGGCGATGACCGACTCAAAGGCATTGTCCTGATTCACAAAGCAATGACAGAACGACAGGCCTGGAACCAGATTGTTTCCGATAACCTGGTGGATTGGCGGCAGGAATGGGTCAAGACCCTGCCCCAGGCACTCTATGCGTTGGAGGGCAAGACCTATGTCCAACAAAAATTGGGGTTGCACCCCACCGTGCCGGGCGAAGAAAAAGAGGCCGAAAAAGGCGCAATCGCCTTGCTTAAAGACCACGATGCCGAAAATCTGACGGTGGCGCAAAACGAAAGCGGTAACTGCTGGCGCGAAGTCGCCTGGGCGCTGCGTGACCTGGCCGAATCAGATGAACGCAAACAGCGCGTGCGCGAAACATGCGTGCAAATGGCGCGCGTCCGCTTCTTGCAAGCCGCCGGAATCCAGCATGAAAAAGAGGAGTGGAAACCACAAATTCAGGAACAGGTCAAACGCATTGGCGGCAGCCCCTACTGGCCGACCATTGCGCTGGTGAACCTGGCCTGGCACGAACATTACCAGAAAAATGACTCCAATCTCCCCTTTTACACCTCGCTTGTTCATGACATCATTGGACAAGACTATCTGTGGCCGCCGAAAATTAACCCGGATGAAGCAGAACTTCAGCGCTGGGTGGCGCTGGGCAAACTGGAAATGTTGCATTGTTTCCATCACCTGCGCCGCTGGGAGAGCGAACAAAAACAAGAAGACCTGCACCAGGCCATGCACAGCGCCGCACTCTCACTGGAATACAACTACTGTATTGGACAGACCTCTCACGACTTACGCCGCGCAGAAATCAGCCTGGAAACCCGCTTCCGCGCCTCGCGCAACTGGGAAACCCGCTTGCTACCACTTTTCTATCAGGACGCGCAAAGTCTCAAGGAAGAATTCAAGCCGATTCTCCCGCCCGGAAAACAGCCGCGACTGCTGCACTGGCTTAGCGAACGCTTTGGCAACTACGACCTCTGGAGGTAGGGCAGTATGAACCATGCGCTCATCCCACATGTGCTGATTCCGCCCCCAACAAACCGGGTTCTCGCAAGCGACTGTACGAACGACTGCGACTGCGCTTGCGCGCTCGATAGCCTGCCGGTCTGGACGGAGTCTGCTGCGCTCTGGCAGCGTAACCCTGCCCTGCGCCCCATCCCGCTAACGGAGAAGGAGGGCTGGCAGGCAGCCTATAACCCGCGCGGACCGCTCCCTCTGGCCGTGTTGAACCTGGCTGCGTGGGATATTCTGAACGCTTACGCCGCGCCGCGCCCGCTCGAGGGCGAATCACCCGCCGAACGAACCGCCATCCAGCAACTCGCGCAGGCGGGGTTTCTTCTTCCCCTCGATACTGCGCCCGTTGTCCAACCGCCCTCCCTTCTCACCGCCTGGCTGCATCTGACCGATTCGTGCAACCTGCGCTGTGACTACTGCTACCTGCCGCACCATCCCCAAACCATGCCGCGCGAAACGGCCTTCCAGGCCATCAAAACGCTCGTTGATTTGGCGCAAAGTCATCAATACCCCGCCCTGAAACTGAAATACGCCGGCGGTGAGCCACTGCTGCGCTTTACCCTGCTGAAAGAGATTCACGCACATGCCACACAAAGCGCCCAGCAAGCCGGACTCCGGTTGGAAACCGTCTTACTCACCAACGGCACGCTGCTCAACCACGAACATCTCGCCTATCTGCGCGAAAATCACATCCGCCTGATGATTTCGCTCGATGGGATAGGGAAATGGCATGATGTCCAGCGACACTACGCCGGTGGAAAACCCTCCTTCGCACAGGTGGAACAGGCCATTGAACGCGCCAGGAACGCTAGTCTATCCCCACACATCTCCATCACCCTCTCAGAAAATAACCTGCCCGGCCTGCCAGAGACGGTCAGCTGGCTTTTGGAACGCAGCCTGACTTTTTCGCTCAACTTCTATCGGGAAAATGACTGCGCCTCGGCCATTCGCGCGCTGGACGCCCGCTCCCCCCACACACGTACCCTTCTTGAAGAAACATTCTCCCGGCTCGAAGCCAATCCCCCCCGCCACAGCCTGCTGGGCATGCTGGCCGACCGGGCTTCCTTTTCATCTTCGCACCTTTACCCCTGCGGCGCCGGGCGCGATTACCTCGTCATCCGCCCGGATGGACGCATCGCCAAATGCCAGATGGAAATGCACATCCCGGTCACCTCGCTGCAAGCCGCCGACCCACTCGCAGAACTGCGCCATTCTCCCAACGGCCTGCAAAACCCATCGGTACTCCAAAAACCAGACTGCGTCACCTGCGATTGGCGCTCTTACTGCGTCGGTGGTTGTCCACTCCTCGCAAAACGGGTCTCCGGTTCTTATGAAACCCGCTCCCCCTATTGCGAGCTATACCGATTTTTATTTCCCCGCCTGTTACGCCTGGAAGCAATTCGATTGATAAAGACATCAAAATCCTGATTTGCAACTTTTCCATCCCTGAGTCATCCAAGAATGTGATAAACCAAACAAACTCAAGGAGATTCAACGCTATGGAAATGTTGATTGACTTCCCCGGCGGCGCGCGTGTAGATGCTCACTTCGGTCCATTTACCGTCAAGACCGACCAGCCCCCCGCCGCCACCGCCCCCACGCCCTTTGCCACCTTCCTGGCCTCCATCGGCACCTGCGCGGGCATTTACGTGCTGGGGTTTTGCCAGCAGCGCGGCCTGCCGACCGAAGGTATTCGCATCATCCAGCGCATGCACAGCAACCCATTTACCGGTATGGTTGAAAAAATTGACCTGGAAATTCAGGTGCCGCCCACCTTCCCGGAAAAATACCGCCCCTCGCTGATTCGCTCTGCCGAACTGTGCGCCGTCAAGAAACACTTCGAGAATCCGCCCAAAATTGACGTAACTGCCAGAGAAGTTGCTACGGCATAAGAACAAGTTTTCGCGCATTCTCCCTCTTTCATCGTTTATCGCGGATGAAAGAGGTTTTTTTATTCCTGGTAAACACTCAATCTGAAAAGGGATTGTGCAACCATTCATCCCTTACCCTGTTTTTTACCTGCCCCTTATCTCCTGCTTGCCAGGCAGCCTCTCAAAGTTTACAATTCAGATATCCTTACCCTGTGTTGTTTTTCGTGCGGAATTCTTTCCGCGTTCTGGGAGAAACCATGAACCGAAAACGATGGCTGCCCGCCTGGCTGGCGCTCACCCTCTCCATGCTGGCCTGTAATTACGTCACCCGCCTGTTGACCCCGGCCACCCCCACTCCTGAAACAGTTCTGCCCTCACCGACATCGCAATCGTCCACTTCAACACCGCAGCCGGAAATCATCCCCAGCCCAACCGTTTCACCCACACCTGCCACTCTCGAAGACATCCGTCCCATTCTGAAGCAACTCGGCGGACAGCCCTGCGAAGAACAACCCGTTCTCACATGTGTTACCATCACCGTGCCGCTCGACCACTTCAACCCATCGAACCAGGAAACGCTACAGGTGGTGTTCGGGATTCTACCTGCCGAAGGGAAACGCTACGGCATGTTCGTGCAGGCCTTTCCCGGCGGTCCGGGCGGAGAGGGCATCAGTTCCGCCTACCCGAATTACTTCGATGAACGCATCCTGGAACATTTCGACATCGTGTACTTTGACCAGCGCGGTGTAGGACTTTCCAGTCCACTCGATTGCCCCCGAACGCATGCAGCCGATAGCGAGTCCTTCCTGGAAAGTTACGACACCAGCGGCGTAGAAGGACTGGAAACGATAGCCGAACAAGAGCAAGCCGTCGAAGATGCCCGCCGGTTCGTCGAAGAATGCATCCAGGAAATCGGCATAGCGCCGGAAAAACTGGCCTTTTACGGCACCAATCAGGTAGCCAAAGACATTGAGGCCTTCCGCCGCACGATTGGCGATGAAAAAATCTGGCTCTACGGCATCAGTTACGGCACAGCCGTTGCCCAGACGTACGCCGCAGCGCACCTCGACCGGCTGCATGGCCTGATTCTGGATGGGACAATTGACCTGACACTGAGCGGAGAAGAAAGCGCTCTGGCGCAAGAAAAAGCCTTTGAGCGAGTGCTGCTTGCCACACTCGAAGCCTGCGAAGAAGATTTCAATTGCAGTGAAGCATTTGAAGGAAGCGCACTTGCGTTTTACGATGACTTCGCCAGTCGAATTTCCCGCAAACCCCTGACCTACGAGTTTCCCCTGCCCAGCGGAAAGAAGGTAAAGCGCCTCTTCACGTTCAACCAGCTGGAATTCGTCACCGCTTACCAGATGTACTCCCGGGGTGGACGTTCCCTGTTTCTGCGTGCGCTGGCTGCCGCCCAAAAAGGCGACATCATCCCCCTGGCACGCCTGCTTTACATACAGGCAACCATAGACCCTGCCACCGGCGAATACCTCGGTGACCCCACCTTCTCCGATACGATGTTCACCGCCGTGCATTGCACCGATAATGCCTACTTCAGTGGCACACCAGAAGAACGCATCGAAAAAGTCCTGGAAGCCGGCCAGGCCTCGAATGGCACAGTCCCGCGCCTGGATGGAAGTGTCTATACCGGTCTGACCTGCGCGTTTTGGCCTGCCGCGCCCCAGGAACCACCACAAATCCCCCCGCTCACCGCCCCCGGCCTGCCTGTGCTGGTGCTGAATGCCACACTTGACCCGGCCACACCTTTCGAGGAAGGCAAAGCGGTCTTCGAGCGGCTCGAAAACGGCTACCACCTCTATGTGGAAGGCGGTGTTCATGGCATCTTTGGCTGGGGCGAAGCCTGCCCCGATGAAGCCGTAGTCTCTTTTCTGGTAGAAGGAAAACTCCCCGCCAGGCGCGAAACGGTTTGCAAATGGGACGCACCCGTTATTTACCCCTTCGTGCCGCTGCTGCCGGAAACCCTGAGCGCCTTTTCTGAACCAGAAGACATTTTCCTCGCCATCATGGACGAAATTAACCGCATGCCCGAATATTATTACAGCGATTATGATGAAGAGGGCGCCTTCGCCTGCCCGAAAGGAGGGTCGTTCGCTTTTGGTCCGTCGAAAGACGGGGTGGCCTACACGCTCAACAAATGTGTATTCATCAAAGGCTTTGAGATGACCGGTACAGGCGGTTATAATCCTGAAACGGATGTGTTCCGGCTCACTGTTCAAATTCGCGGTACCAAGAACGGTCAACTCGACTTCAGTTACAACTGGAACAACAACCGCACCACACTCAAAGGCGAATACGGCGGCAAACGTTACGACCGGTGAAGACTCTCATGCCTTTCCTGATTGACGGCCATAACCTGATTCCCAAACTGGGACTGGACATCAACGCAGTGGACGACGAAGACGAACTCCTGGCGCGTCTGAATGAATATTGCCGTCTCTCGCGCAAGGGAAATATCGAAGTCTACTTCGACAATGCCCCGCCCGGGGCGGCTGAATCGCGCAAAGTGGGACTGGTCACCGCCCATTTCATCCGCCGCCCACTGATAGCAGATGAGGCCATCCGGCAGCGTCTCAAAAAACTGGGGCGCGCCGCCCGCAACTGGAGTGTGGTCTCCTCCGACCGACAGGTCCAGGCCGAAGCGCGCGCCGCAGGAGCAACCATTCTCTCCTCCGAAGAGTTTGCAGCAACCGTCATCGAAACCCTGCGGGCTGGACCGCCCCCCCAGGCCCAAACGCCGCGCATGAACGAGCGCGAACTCGAAGAGTGGATGCGGCTATTCAGCGAGCGTGGAAAAGGGAACGGATGAGAAAGCGCCGTCGGTTATCTTTCTCCCCTCCCCCGAAAAATAGGAAAAATCTCCCCCCTCCAACTCCATCGGTCTTACCGCTTTTTAATGCAAATTAGATAAATTCGGTGTATATTATCAGTAACGACACCTGCTCCCCTCTTTACCGGTAAATCCAGGTGTCGCCGCCGAAATGCTCCGACATGTCCCCCCCATGCCGGCAAAATCGGTGGTGTCCCTCCCCTCCAGACTATCCGGTATGCCAGACGCATACCGGATAGTCCAGTTAAGGTTAAAATGCTTGCATGACGACCATTTATGCGCATGTCCCCTCACCAGAGCATCGTTTCCCTGACCACCCGGAACGACCAGAGCGGCTGAGCGCCCTGCGGCTGGAAGAGATTCCCGGCATTGAGCGGCTTGCCACCGTTCCCGCCCGGTTGGAACAGGTGGCGCGCGTCCACACTCCGCATCTGATCGAGCAATTAGAAGCCGCCTGTCTGCAAGGGCCAGGCCTGATTGACTACGCCCCCACCTACGTTACACCCACTTCCTTCACAGATGCGCTCCGCGCTGCCGGAGCCGCGTTGGGTGTAACACGCGCTGTATTGCAAGGAGAAGCCCGCAACGGCTTCAGCATTGCCCGCCCACCGGGACATCACGCTGAACCACGCCGGGCAATGGGTTTTTGCCTGTTCAACAATGCCGCTATTGCCGCCCGCGAAGCGCTGGCATACGGAGTAGAGCGCATCGCCGTGATTGATTTCGATGTGCATCACGGCAACGGCACGCAGGCCGCCTTCCTGAATGACCCCCGTTGTGCCTATCTCTCCACGCATCAGGAGGGAATTTATCCTGGCACAGGCTGGTTGGAAGACGCCGATAGTCCCGACCAGCGCGGGCGCATCGTCAATCTTCCTTTGCCCGCTCACACAGGAAACGAAGGCTTCCGACAAATTCTACAACGGCTGATTGCCCCTTTCCTACGCGCCTTCCGCCCCGGCTTGCTGCTGATTTCTGCCGGTTACGATGCCCACTGGCGCGACCCGCTGGCATCGCTGGGGCTCTCGACGGCAGGCTTCACGTTGCTCTCGCAAGGACTGGTCGAATTGGCCGAAGAATGCTGCGGCGGAAAAATCGTCTTCCTGCTCGAAGGCGGCTACCAGGCGGAAAACGTGGCAAACGGCATCCGCGCCGGTTTTGCCGCACTCACAGGTACACCCGCGCCCGAAATTCAGGATGCCTGCCCATACCGCGAACCAGACATCGAATCCCGTCTCCTGCGCGCGCTTCGATGGCATGGTTTCGAAACGGGGCGTTCCTAATACCGTAAATACTATGCACATTTTCCCCCTGTTAATCACCATCCTCTTCACCGCGTTCCTGCTCGTGGCCTGCACAACCCCAACAAGCGCCCCTCCGCCCGTCACACTAACCATCCGTTACCTGGCACTGGGTGATTCGTACACAATTGGGGAAAGTGTGCCAGAAAACGAGCGCTGGCCGGTTCAACTACGCGCAAAACTCCAGGAATCCGGGTATCAGGTCGAACTCACCGTCATTGCCCGCACAGGCTGGACAACCGATGAACTCTGGGAAGGCATCGAACAAACCGGCGTAACCCCGCCGTATGACCTGGTTTCGCTGCTGATAGGGGTCAATAACCAGTACCGCGGGCGTCCGCTCCAGGAGTACCGTGAACAATTCCGCTTTTTGGTTGAAAAGGCAATTGAATATGCCGGCAACGAACCCAAACACGTCATCGTTGTCTCGATTCCCGATTGGGGCGTCACCCCATTTGCAGCGGGGCGCGGCAGTGAACGCATCTCTGCAGAAATCGATGCCTTCAACCAGGTCAACCGCGAAGAGGCCGAAAGCGCCGGATGTATATATGTGGACATCACTCCCTATTCGCGCACGGCGCTCTCCGACCGCACGCTGCTCGCCTCCGATGGTTTGCATCCCTCCGGCAAAATGTATGCCGGATGGGTAGAGCGCATTCTCCCCGCTGCGCTCGAAGCCGTGAAGTGAAAACGTTAGCCCGATTCATGGAGAATCTCATGAGCGACCCCTTCGATTACACTACCATTCAGGAGTATCTCGCCTCTCTCGTTCCGCCGCGCCCCGACGTGTTGCGCGACATGGAAGCCTACGCCGCCGCACACGATTTTCCCATCATCGGGCCAGTGGTGGGACAATTTTGCTACCAGGTAGCGCGCCTGATGGGCGCACGCAGTGTTTTTGAACTCGGCTCTGGCTTTGGTTACTCTACTGCCTGGTTCGCCCGGGCTGTGCAGGAAAACGGCGGCGGCGTGGTACATCACACTGTGTGGGATGACGCCCTTTCGCACCAGGCGCAAGAATACCTGTCCCGTTTAGGCTATACGAGCCTGGTGCATTTCCACAACGCGGAGGCAGTTCAAACCCTGCGTGAGACGCCTGGCCTGTTCGACATCATTTTCAACGATATTGACAAAGAAGCCTATCCCGACTCTCTACCGCTTATCAAAGAGAAACTGCGTCCGGGTGGTGTGCTCATCATTGACAATATGCTCTGGCACGCCCGTATCTTCGACCCTGCCGACCACACTCCCGCCACCGAAGGCGTCCGCCGCTTTACACAGGCCATCACCACTGACCCCGATTGGGTTGTCAGCCTGCTGCCCTTGCGGGATGGGGTCATTCTGGCATACAAAAAAGGAGAAGCAGCATGAAAATTGCCCTCGGCGCCGATGAGCGCCTGCCGGTCGTTGAAACCATCCAGCGATACCTGTCTGAACACGGCCATCACGTTCTCTGGTTTGGCCCTCTCGCAGAGCAGACCAGCCCCTGGCCACACGTAGCGCGTCAGGTGGCCGAGCAAGTAGCCGCCGGAGAAGCCGACGAAGGCATTCTGCTGTGCTGGACAGGGACAGGTGTGAGTATAGCTGCCAATAAAGTGCGCGGCATCCGTGCCGCCCTGTGTACCGACGCTGAAACCGCGCGCGGCGCACGCCTGTGGAACAACGCGAACGTCCTGTGTCTCTCCATGCGCCTGACCACCGATGCGCTGGCAAAAGAGATTCTAGACTCGTGGTTTGCGACCTCGTATCAGCCTAACCCAACCGATGATGCCTGCCTGCAACTGATAGACGAACTCGACCGCGCATGACTCCCAACGCGACAAAACGCCCCGGGCCGATTTACTACTTGCGCCTTTTGCTCTTTCTGGTCTTGCTCACACCGATTGGCGTGTGGCTTTTCAGCGTAGCCGGGCTGGTAACGGCAGTCACCATTCCTTTACAGCATCCGATATGTTGCGATTCGCCAACCCGTTTCGGGGCAGCGTTCGAGAAGATAAGTTTCCGCACCGCCGATGGTCTGACCCTGCGCGGCTGGTACATTCCTCCTCGCAACGGAGCGGTCATCCTGCTGATTCATCCATACTACGGCGACCGCATGGCGGTCATGCGCCCTGCAGAAGCACTCTACCGAAACGGGTACGGTATCCTGATGTATGACCAGCGCGCCAGCGGGGAAAGCGAGGGCAACCTTCGTTCGCTGGGGTGGTTGGACATTCCCGATGTGCAGGAAGCGACCAGGTTTGTCATTTCGCGCCAACCCGATGCACGTATCGGCATTGCCGGTTGTTCTTCGGGCGGCGCCATTGCCCTGGGTGGAGCAGCTCTTACGCCACAAATCGGCGCAGTAGCGGCAGATGCCCCCAGCCCGCTCAGCTGGGAAGAGAACAAACCGGATTTCCGCGCCGACCCGTTTTACGCGCTCACCTTTACGGCGTATTTCCACATTGTCGCCTGGAAGGCCAACACCTATGCCCCCATCAGTACGCTGGAAGCCATTCGTGCGGTTTCACCGCGTCCGATTTTGTTTCTTTCGACCGGACGCGGCGCCGAACGAGACCGCATTCAAGGATATTATGAGACGGCAAGCGGCCCGAAACTTCACTTCAACCTGCCGGATTCAGGCCATTGCGCCGGACCCTACACCCATCCGGTGGAATATGGGCAGGCGCTGGTGGACTTCTTCAACACCTATCTGAAATAGAGCCTCGTATGCCTTACAACTTTGACCACATCATCGAACGCCGCAACACCAACAGTATCAAATGGACGGCCTACCCCGACGATGTTTTGCCCCTGTGGGTAGCCGATATGGACTTTGCCGCCCCGCCCCCTATCCTCTCTGCCTTACAAAAAGCCATCGAACACGGCATTCTGGGTTACGATGTCCCAGGCAAAGCGTTGCGTGAGACCGTCGCCCACCGAATGAAGGCGCTATACAATTGGAACGTGACGCCCCAGAGCGTGATTGCCATCACCGGGCTGGTCAGCGGGTTCTACGCTGCCGCCCAAACGCTGTGCCGTCCGGGCGATGGGTATCTGATTCAGCCCCCCGTCTACATGCCCTTCAACGACATTCAAAAGCATCAGGGGGTCATCCGACAGGAAGCGGAAGTCGTCAAAGTGGCGCAAGACTCCCTGTTGTACTACCAGATTGACTGGGAGTCCTTCGAGCAAGCCTTTCACAGCGGCGGCAGTCGAACCAGGATGTTCCTGCTCTGCAACCCGCACAACCCCACCGGGCAAATGTACACGGCTGAAGAACTCTCCCGCATGGCCGAGACCTGCCTGAAGCACGGAACGGTCATCGTCTCAGATGAAATTCACAGCGAGCTGATTCTCGGAGAACGCAAACACATCCCCATCGCTTCGCTTTCATCTGAAATCGAACAAAACAGTATTACGCTGGTGGCGCCCTCAAAAACGTTCAACATTGCCGGCCTGTTCTGTGGGTTCGCCATTATCCCAAACCGGGAATTGCGCGAGCGGTATAAGGAACAGGTCGAGCGCCTGACCCTGCATGTCAACAGTCTGGGATATGTGGCAGCACAGGCGGCCTTTTCGGGCGCCTGCGATGAGTGGTTGATGGAACTGCGTGCCTACCTGAAAGCCAACCGCGATTTGGTCGTAGAATTTATCCGCACCGAACTACCCGGCATCCGTGTGACCTGCCCCGAAGCCACTTACCTGGCCTGGCTCGATTGCAGCGGCCTGGTAGAGAGCGGAAAAATCCGCACCACTCCGTACGAATTTTTTCTAAAACGGGCGCGCGTGGCACTTAACGATGGGGCTGCCTTTGGACGGGGCGGAAAACACTTCGTTCGGCTGAACTTTGGCTGCCCACGCAGTACGTTACAGCAGGCATTGGAGCGCATGAAAGCGGCGCTGGGGTGACATCTTTCCTGATTTTGTCACACAATCCCGATGCAACATCGCTATCTGAGCGCAAAAATGCTATCATAAAAGCATTCATTTCGCGCAATCTTTCAGGAGGCTGCCATGTACACGCCCAACGCCGATGAAAAACTGACCCCCGTCATGGTCTATACCCGCGAGAGCGTCTTTCGCGGAGAAGTGATTACCAAACAAAACGTGCGTGTCAGCACCTGGCTGCGCACGCAGGGCGCCCCACGCTATATCCACCTGTTGCGCGCCAATTCCGTACAATTCAGCGGGGCGGTCAAATCGGCCAATCATAGCGAGGTGTTCATTCCACTGCCGATGGTGATAGCGTTTCACCTGGTTCCGCCTGCCAGCGATGGCGTGGATTACGACCCGCAGGAAGCCAACCGCGCAATGCTGCCCATCCTGACCGGGGTTGGTACGTTTCAATTCAAAGGAGTCATTCGCGTATCAGCCCAGAGCGGCATTGGGCCAAGCCTGGAACTGTCCAAAATTCCCTGGATGTCTTTGTACGACCTGGAAATCACCAACCCGGTTGTCCCCCAAATGCCGGCCCTGCGCGTCCCGCTGGCTATTGTCAACCCGGAGCAGGTGACATTCAGCATTCCGTAGCGGCTATTGCGGCGCGTTATCGAGCAACAGGCCGTGTCCGCGCACGGTGACGATGTAATTGTGGCTGGGGTCTACTGCTGCTAACCGGTCACGCAAACGGCGGATGAGCGCATCGAGCGCCTGGTCGGTCACGCCAGCGGCCTGGTCTTCGCCCCAAACAGCAGCAACCAGTTCTTCGCGGGTCACCACCTGACCGGCGTTCTGATACAACGTCCAGAGCAATTGAAATTGCTGCGCCGAGAGCGGAGGGGTCAGTTGCGTCTGATTCAGCCAGACCTGCCGGGCGCGTATATCAAGCAGCAGGCGTCCATTGCGCGCGGGAAGCGATTGAAGCGGCATGGTGGCGTCGGAACTCAGAAATTGAAATTCCTGCGTGGCGGCGATGTGAATGGTATCACCATCTTGCAAGACCACCGGAGCAGTCAGCGGCGCGCCGTTATAATGCGTGCCATTTTTGCTGCCCAGGTCTTCTAAAATAACGCCATTTGCACCGGGGGTCAAACGGGCATGATAGCGGGAAACCTGCCGGTCGGGGATAACCACGTCACAGCCGCGTTCACGCCCAATTACCAGTGGACGGTCAATCGGCCAGCGTTCCCCTCGCAATGGGCCAACCTGCGCCACCAAAAGCGGAGAATCTTGTGAATGCGGAGAATCGCTCATTTGTTATAATATAGCAGAAAATGACGATTCTGTGCAAAAAACTACGCCGCGTTTGACACAGAACCCCACGAAGGAGAGCAATCGAGATGCCGACCCCGATTCAACCGGGCGAGGTTTTGCGGGAACGTTACCGCGTCCGTGAGCGCATCGGGCAAGGCGGGATGGGCAACATCTACCTGGCCGATGACTTGCGCCTCGCGGGGCGCAAGTGCGCGCTTAAAGAAGTCGAACACGACCGCAACCTGCCCGAAAAAGTGTTCCTGGAAGCCCGCGAGCAGTTCCTGCGCGAGGCAACGGTGTTGGCGCGTCTCGACCACCCCAACCTGCCCAAAGTTTCCGATTTCTTTTCTATCGAAACCAGAGACTATCTGGTGATGGATTATGTGGCGGGAAAAGACCTGCGCGCGATGATGCTCGACGCCAAAGCGCGCAACACCTTCCTGGAAGAAAGCCGGGTGTTAGATTGGGCCGCGCAACTGGCCGATGCACTCACCTACCTGCACCGGCAAAATCCGCCCATCGTTCACCGCGACATCAAGCCATCAAACCTGAAGCTAACACCCGAGGGACTGCTCAAACTGGTAGACTTTGGGCTGGTGAAAGTGCTTGCGCCCGATGAAGAGACCATCACCATCATTCAGGGGCAAGGCACAGTGCTTTATACGCCGCTGGAACAATACGGCGGCTCCGAAAGCCATACCGACGTGCGTTCCGATATTTACGCGTTTGGGGCAACGCTCTATCATTTGCTCACCAATCAGCCGCCGCTCGATGCCCGTCAGCGCTTTTTGCATCCCGAAGCGCTCATTCCACCACGTAAAATCAACCCTTCTATCAGCCTGCGAACTGAAAAAGCCATCTTGTGGGCAATGGAATTACACCCCGACCAACGCCCCGAAAGTGTAGAAGTATTCCGTCAATATCTGTTCGGCACGAAAGAGTTGCCGCAACGACCGATGCTGCGCCCGCGGCGCAATGCCACGCTGGATATGTTGCTGACGCCGCCAGAAAGCATTTTATTCGGTCTCTCAACGGTGTTACTGCTCATCAGCCTGATTGCCACCCTCAGCCGCTGAACGCCACACCCAGCCCAAAACGAACCCCACCGCCTGTCCAATCAGAACAGCCTGTAAGAAAAACGACAAACCACGTGCCGTTAATCCGCTTTCAGCCCCGGGGAAATCTAACACCAGGTAGTTATAGACCAGCACACCGCCCAAAAAGACCAGCAACGCCCAGCGCACCGCCCAGCGCGGCTCAACCACCTGTGTTCCCAGCCAGTAAGAGAGCAGCGTTCCAGACAGCAAGACCATCACGACCATCAGCCATCCCCACGCGTTAGGATAGGCACCGCTCATAACTGGCGAAACAGGCGCCGGCATAGCCGTCGGAGAGGGGGGCAGCAGCGTGGGGGTCACAGTTGGGGTAGGAATGAGTTCACTGGTGGGGGTGCTAATCACCACCGAAACGCCCTCGCTGGTCACATCAAGTTGAATCGTATCGGAAACGCGCGCCGGTTCGCTGGAGGCGCGAATTTCGATGAGGCCGGGTTTATCCAAACGGTAGGCCACAATCGCCACACCCTGTACGGTGGTGACATCCACCTGCTGAAACAGCCCGCTTTCGCCTTGCGAAAAGGTGAAGCGCACCACCGTTCCATCGGGAACAGGATGCTGGTTGTGGTCGAGAATGACACCGGTGCGCAGGGAAATCGTATCGCCCACCCTGAAAATAGGGACGGTGGTCGGTTCAGGAGTGACGGCAGCCCCAGTAGGAGTAGGCGGCGGAGCAGGCAGGTTCAAGCTCAGGCGGATAATCTGGTTCGGGTCAGGCGACGTGGCCGAAATCAGGTCATAGCCTACGCCCGGCACCGAAACGGGAAGCGCCCCCACCGGAGAAATTTCCTGAAACAGGAGCCGCGCTGCAACGTCAATAAACGGTTCCGATTCGCTGTACAAACAGTAATAAGCCGTTAATTTGGAAATATCGGTTGCGTCCAGGTAAAATGGCGCACTGAACGAGAACAAAATGACCTTTTTGTTACTCAACAAGCGTTGACGTTCGGTGAGAAAGCGGCGCAGGATGGCAAGACTCTCCGAGCCTTCCGGCATGTCCAGTGTCGAGATGACCACCCATGTTGCGCGGTTCAGGCTGTCGGCCAGGGTTGTGTTCGGGGCTTTGTCGTTGAGCATGTCGTTCAATTCGGCAAATGTGAACGAAGAAAGGTAACTGGGGGTGACCAGGCCACCACCTGACGGGCCATAAAGCCGCTGAACCGCCAGCTGAAAAGCATTCTTGCTCAGGATGGTAATGTCGGGGCAGCCTGCACACTGGCGCGTGACGCGCGTATCGGACAGGAACACAATCCGGTCGAACGATCCCGGTGGTGAAGAAAGCACCGCGGCCAGGTCGCCGGGGTCTGGGCTGATGAGGGTGGCCGCGTTGCGGGCTACCCCAAATACCTGATTCTGCCCCGCGCCCAAGACAACCAAATCGGACAGCAACGGCGGGTTGATAGGACGGTCGAAGCTGCCATAGAGCCGATATTTGGCAGCCAAAATACGCGCAACCGACTCATCTACACGGCTGGCGAACGCAGAATCTTCGCGGTATTTTTGGGCAAAAAACTCCAGCGCACGCACAATTGTGGTGTAATTATCCGGCGCATCAGAGGAGACAATGTTCCCCATGTAGAGCAAATCGTTGCCGGCCAAAAAGGCATCACGGGCAACCAAACGAGCAGCAAAATTACGCAAATCGGGGTCATAAAAGCGACGAATGGCCGCAGTACCAAGGTTATCACTGACCATCAGGCCGCCCTTGGCGCGCCAATCCGACAGGGGGGGGAGCGAAAGAATCTGCCCCAGGGCTTGCTGGTCTAAACTGATGGGACGCGTGGCCGCGCGAATGTTGCCCTGAAAGCCCTGATAGCGGATGTGGGAAACGAGCAACCCGTCTACCTGGGTGTTGGGGTCGCTTGCGCCGCCGGTGACGGCAAAGAACGGCTGAAGCTCGAGCGATTTAAGCTCATCCAGCGAGCGGCGCACAGTGGAAATTTCCTGCGCTGCCGGGCGGTTTGCACCACCGCTGCCAGGGAAATGTTTGGCAATCACCAGCATTCGCCCAGCGGCACCGTTGTGCAGACCAGCCACATAGGCCTTGCCCAGCTCGCTGACCCAATAGGGGTCTCCGCCAAACGAACGTGTGTTCAAATCGCTGTTGACCGCCGGGTTGGAGAGCGTTTGCACATCGAGCGACAGGCCAAGATACAGGTTGAAGCCCAAGGCAGAGAGTTCCCGTCCCATGGTCTCGCCCACACCTTGCGCCAGCGCGCGATTCCAGGCCGCGCCGATTGCCATCTGGTCGGGCAACGGAGTAAGACCGGCGAGAATCTGGTCATTCGGTGGCCCCCCGCCTTCCTGGGAAATGCCAATAAACAAGGGCACATATACGCCAGCAGGAGTTCCTTCCCCCGGCTCAAACGCTGCCTGTGCCTCAATTTCCTGCAAAGCCGCAATCATCGCATACGCCGCGCGGGCAGTGTCTTCGCCGGCAAAATTGTTATTGGCCGCCATCAGCACCACCCCGCCAACATGCCGATTGGCAATCAGGTCATAAATTGGAGCGGTCGGACCGACATCGGTTCCGCTGAAGGAGACCAGGAACAACTGCCCTACCCGCTCTTCGGGCGTCATCTTCCGTAAATGCTCGGCCACCGGGTCTCGTTGCGCCAGGACCGGCGAGACCGCAGCCAGCACAAGCGAGAGCAAAACCAGACGGTGAAGAATGGACGAGAACGAGCGCACCATGACAATTCAGAAGTAAGGGGAGTGTGAGAAGGTCAGGCGCAGAAGTGCTGGTTCGCCAGAAGCGGGTCATCGGTGAAAATGGCATCCACGCCCAGCGCACGCAGGGATTGCATTTCTGTAGGGGCGTTGACTGTCCAGACATATACACGGCGCGCGCGTGCATGCGCGCGGCGCACGCTCTCGGCGGTCACATCTTCCTTCCAGGGATGTTCGGAATGCAGACGCAAAAGGCTGCCAGCGGCTCTCTGCCACCAACCAGCGCCGCCGGGCAGAGATAATTGTCCACGCGGCACGGAAGGGAGCAGCTGCCCCGCGCGCATCAGGTTGGTCGGAAAAAAGGAAGAGAACAGGACGCGCTCTTCCATCCGGTGTTTGCGGACGAGCGCGGCAACCGCATCTACCAGGCCATCAAAGGGCGTGGCGTAATTCGTCAGTTCAATGTTCAGGAACAGGTCGCGCCCCACCGTCTCGAACACTTCTTCCAGCGTGGGAATTTTCTCGCCGCGAAACTGGGGAGAGAATTTGCCCCCGGCATCCAGTTCGCGTAAGGCCGCCAGCGGATAACGGTGCAACGGACCGCTGCCATCGGTCGTGCGGTCAAGGGTAACGTCGTGATGAACGACCACATGCCGGTCGGCAGTCAATTTAACGTCGAATTCAATGGCCAGAGCGCCCTGTTCACGCGCCAGGCGAAACGCCGCCAGCGTATTTTCGGGAGCGTGCGCGGAAGCGCCGCGATGAGCAAAATAGAAGGGGGGATGAAGCGACGAAAACACAAGAACGTTATACCACGTTTTGCGTTTTCCGAAAAACGGTCCGAGACAGGCAATCCAACTCTAGCCGCGCGATGCCACCCATGCGCCAGGACGCAGGCTTCCCAGCCCCAAAGTAGCATTCCGCTGGGCCAGGTAGAATTCTTTCATGGCGGCCAGCTCCGGCGCGGAGAGTTGCGCCACTTCTGGCTCCTGGCGCGGATGCAGGTAGTCGTGCAGAATGCGTCGCAACTGGTCTTGTTCCAGATACAAACTGGGAGCGGCGATGAAATACAGATTTTCGTGACTAAAATCGAGCAGAGGGTAATCGGATGGATTGAAGGCGCCAAATCCGACGAACAGGTTGACCGCTTCGATGGCTTCGCCGTAATACAGTTCGCTCATCGTGCGCCGGTCGGGAACCTGACCAGTGCTGATGAAGTGCCGTACCGAAAGGTCAGCAATGTTTTCAGCCGCATGATGCGGAAAGACACCGTAAAACAAACGATGTGAGCGATGGCCGCGCGTGTATTTGGAGAGCCGCTCGAACTGTCCGGGCAGGTGAGCATAGGGCGTGCCGGCCAATTTCCGGCGGTAGTCGCCATAAAAGTATACGCGCACATCGAAGGTTTCATAGAAGGAGAGAAAATCGCTGTGCGTGGTCAGAATATCCAACCAGCGCAGGCGCGAGGCCAGTAACTCTTGCGGTTCCTCTATCAGGCCGTGCAAGGGGGAAATCAAGGTATGCACGCCATGACGGAAAAACATGGCGTACAGGTTAAGCAGCCTGGCGGTGACTTCGGTATGATAGTGCGGGGTAGCAGAGCCATTGAGAAATTGCCCAAACTCCATCGTATACCAACGGCGGACGCCAATGATAGGGAAACCGCAAACTATCTCGCCACATACAGCCAAACGTTGGGCAATTTGCTCATCAGAAAAATGTACAAAGGTGTCCAAATCGGTCATAATGCGTTCCAGAAGTGGGATAACTCTTATTTTATCCACATCGAACCGGTATGCCTTTACAAAAACATAACTTGCGAAAATGAAAACTTGTTCTTGTGGGGTTCACCTCTTGCCGCTCACACCATGCCTACTGCCCGCAAGAACTCAAGCGTCATACGGGCGGTAGCACCCCACAACAGTTCCCCATCGTAGGGCAGGTAGGCAATCAGGCTGCGAGAGGTTTCTTTGCGGATGAATTCCATGCGGTTGGCGGGGTCGGCCAGCCAGGCAAGCGGCATGGTAAAGACGCGTCCAACCTCGGGGGTGTGGACTTTGAAGGTGTAAGGCCACGAAAAGGCCCCCACCACCGGAGTCACTAGAAAGTTCGTCACTGTGAGCATCTCGCCCAGGCGTCCGAGCAGGCGTACATCGCTGCGCCGCAGGCCGATTTCTTCTTCTGCTTCGCGCAAGGCGGTTTCTTCGGGCGAGGCATCTTCAGGGTCGCTGGCCCCGCCGGGAAACGAGACCTGCCCCTTGTGATGCTCAACTGTATCGGCACGGCGGGTGAACAGGAGATGCCACTCGCCTGCTATCCCCGTTAATGGAAGCAATACAGCCGCCAGTCGAGGAGGGCGGCTGTCGAACGGCGGAAAAGGCGTTTCGTGGAACGAGACGTGCGACGCAGTACTGAGTCGAAAGGCAATTTCCGATTCGGAGAGCAGCAACGGCATAGCGGTTTCAGAGCGCCCGCACCGGGCTGCCGCAGTAGGGACATTCCGCCGTGCGCGAGTCCAACCACTCCACTTCGGTGGCTCGCACAGGCCCCCCACACGATTCGCAGTGGGTGGGCAACAGAACGGCTGCGACATCTGGACCGCGTTCGGTAGGCATATCGGCAATTGCCGGAATGCTGGTGCCTACCAACGCGGCAATTTCACGAGCTTCACGTTCCAGGCCGCGCAGTTTGAGTTCCTGCACAATGCGCTGACCTGCACGATAAACCTGATTGTAGCGTCCATTTTCAATCAATAATTCCAATCCACGCTTGAAGTGCGGCAACGCGGCGGCAGGTTGATTGTTTAACAAGCGCGCCCGCCCGGCCTGAAGGTGCAAATGCGGCGCACGCAAGCCGTTAGGCGCTTCGGCAGCGCAGGCCAGCTGCTCGAAGGTCATGGCAGCCTGAGCGTATTCGCCCAGACTCATCATCTCATGGGCGCGGCGTAAGGCCGGAAAAGGGGAAGCAGTTCCCTGGAACAATCTGCCTAAGGCTTGTCTCATCGTTGCATTCTCCTCAAGAGGGTTTGCCGAATTCCTGCTGGAGTGAAAGGTCAGCCGGCACATCTTCTCCGTTTTTTTCGAGCAGGCTGAACATGCCGGCTTCAGCCAGCAGGTCGGCGGCACGAGGGTCGTCGCTGGGTTCTACCCGTCGTGCAAAGACCAGAAAACCGGTATGAGCGACCATTCGGTCAGTGGGGCGCAGACGCATGGGTTCAGGTTTGTAATACCGAAGCAATACTTCGCACATTTCCAAAAAGGCAAATTTGTGGCGGCGCAGAGCGTAGAGTAGTTTCTCGGCCTGGTTGAAGGTCGGTACAATCGAGCAGAAGAAGCCGCCAGGCTTGAGGGCAGCGCGTACCTGGCCGATGTAATCATACGGCGCAGGAACATCCAGGAAGAAGGCATCTGCGTTCGTCTCGTCCAACCCTTCAGCAATGTCCTTGAGTTTGAAAGTGACGCGCTCATCCAAACCAAGGCGGGCCAGGTTTTTGCGGGCCAGATTCTGCATTTCAGGACGGCGTTCGTAGGAATAGACCCGGCCTTGACTCCCAACCGCAAAGGCCAGAGCAGTGGTCATGGCGCCGGAACCGGTTCCTGCTTCGATGACCCGCTGACCATTGCCAATCCCCATAGTAACCAGGACGAATCCGATTTCTTTCGGATACAGAATTTGCGTATTGCGCGGCAGCTCGTTCAAAATATCGCCCAGCATGGGCTGAAGCAGGAAGAAAGGACTGCCCAGGTGACTGAACACCTGGCTGCCCCATGGAAGACCAATCAGGTCATCATGGTTCAAGATGCCGCGATGGGTTTGTAATGTACCGCCTGGCTGAAGCGTGAAGATAAAGTGCTTGTGCCGCAGGCCAACCAGTTGCACCAAATCACCCGCCTGCGCGTGGGTGGTGTTGAGATTCCAGGGCATGAGATTATGTTCCCATTCAGAAAGGTGTGGGACGACCCTGCGTATCGAACAAATCCATTCGCAAAGGCCGCCACACAGATTATTATGCCAGATTTACGGGCGCAAATACTTTGCAAAAAAGTCAGTGATGGCGTTGTAACAGGTAATCCGGTTTTCATATTTGAGAACGTCGTGACCTTCGTCCTCGAAAAGCAGGAGTTGAATATCCTTTCCCTGAGCACGCAATGCGTTCACCAGGTCTTCCGATTCGGCAGCCACCACGCGCGGGTCGTTGCGTCCCTGAATCACCAGCATCGGACAGGTCATCTGATGCAGGTGGGTTTTGGGGGAACGCTCAATCAGGAGCGCACGCTCTTGTGGCAGTTCAGGGTCACCCAGAGCAATTTTGAAATACGGCTTCCAGGTGGATGGGATGCGCTCCAGGAAGGTAAGCAAGTCATAGGGACCGAACATATCGCAGGCGGCCTGCCACAATTCGGGGTGCATTCCGGCCAGCATGAGGGTCATGTAGCCGCCATACGAACGTCCAACCACAGCTGCACGGCGGACATCCAGCCGTGGGTCTTGCGGCAGGATGTGCGTCATGGCGTGGACATGGTCAAGGCGGTCTTTGCCGCCCCAGTCGCGGTCTACGTGTTTGGTGTAAGCCAGGCCGTAACCAGTGGAACCGCGCACGTTCGGAACAAAGACGGCAAAACCCCGCAGAGTGAGATACTGAATAAGCGGCATCGAGAACCAGGCGAAATTGGGACGCTCCTGGCTTTGGGGACCGCCGTGAATGTAATAGACGAGTGGACGTGGCCCCTGATAGCCAAGTGCTTCGGCAGGCAAATAGAGCCGCGCCGAAATCCGCAAACCATCGAAAGAAACAAAAGAGGCATCTTCTCCCTTTGAGAGATGTTCTTCGGGGATGCCTAGCACTTTTTCGCTGGTATGAACGACGATAAAATCGCGCTTTTTACCCTCGATGGAGTAGATTTGCGTCGGGGAGACCGCCGTAGAAAAAGAAAGGGTGAAAATGTCGGAGGTTTTGTCGTAATGAACGTGTTGCAGGTCGCCGCTGTCGAGCGGTTCACTGCCCAATACCACCGTTTTGAGTTTCATCACACGCCTGTCTTCATCAAAAACGCCCTCATATAGCCAGGAACAGCCATCTATGTTGAACGTTATAGCGTAGCGGTCATCATGTAAATATTCCAAATCGGTCATCTCGCCTGCGCCCTGATGAACGATGCCTTTGAGCCTAACCGGTTGCAGCACGCCAGGTTGGTTCAAGGGGATGTAACCAAGCGAATAGGTATCCTGGAAGACCGAGCAAATCACCAGGGCACCATTTCCGGTGGGGCTGAAGGCTGCAGCACCAAGACCGTTGAGTGGAACGGTTTCGCCAGACGCACGTTGTTCGAGCGGCTTACCGTAGAGAACCATTTTGCGGCCATCTTCACGCAGATATAAGACACTATCGCCTACCGTGTAGCCTTCGCCTATCAGCAGGCGGCGATGGTCTGGCGAGGCTGCGCTGACGTAGCCGCCCCATTGCGACTGGTCAATTTTTTCCAGGCGGTTGGCAGCCAAATCGGCGCGATAGGTTTCATTCAACGGCTGGTCACGCCGTTCGGCGGTAAGATAAGCAATGTTCTGCTCCGAGTCGCACACGGTGAGATGTACGCGGTAGGCAGCCAGAAAATTATCAAAAGCCGGTTCAGGAAAGCCACCCTCGATGGGGACGAGCATTGGTTGATAGTTTTCGTCACCATCGCGGTCGAGCATCACCAGGATTTTGCCCAGGTGAGGGAAGACGTGAAATGCCCGCCCGCCAATCAGGTCTGGGTTTTGCAGGGCGATGTGCGGCGGTAGAAGCGGTTCCGGCACGCTGCCGCCGTAGTTCATGGCATACAGGCTGAGCCGGCCAGAGAGGTTGCTGATGAAGAACACACGGTCACCCACCAGCTGGGGAGAGAGAAACAAACGCGCCGAAAGCAGGGATTCGATACGGGGGGCCATGGGTATCCTTTCGCAGGGTGATAAGAGTGGTCTTAATCATAACTGATTCTTGACATCCCCCCGCCAACCTGATAAACTTTTAATGTAAGTGGCACGTGTATTCTTGTTGTGGTCGGGAATGGCTTCACCTGAGCACGAACGCTGCTCAGGTGTTTTTGTTACCGTCAGCGCGAGAGACCGGGCCCGTATCCCATCCGTTTTTTTCAAGCAGTAAGGAGTACAGTAACATGAACGAGCGCGTTATCGGCACCGTCAAGTGGTTCAATAGCAGCAAGGGCTACGGTTTCATCCAGCGGGATGGCGGCCCGGATGTCTTTGTCCACTTCTCGGCCATCCAGATGGGTGGTTACAAGTCGCTGAACGAAGGGCAAAAGGTTGAATTTTCGATTGAGCAAGGACCGAAAGGCCTGCAAGCCGCTGACGTTAAGCCGATGTAACTCACGCATAAAACCAAATCCCCCGCGCAGGCGGGGGATTTTTTGTTTCAGCACACTATACAACACCCGTTCGTAAAGCGCGGAAAGGGGAGAGCGGCAAAATTTGATACGTGCCGCAGGCGGCAGGCAAAAGGGCGCTCTCAAAGCGGTTCAACGTGACTTCGCCACCGGAGGTCACAACACGCGCTGTGCCTTCCAGCACCGTTACAGCGTGAAAGCTCTCCCCGCACGGATCGAGTGAGAGCGTGTGGGTTGCCGCATAGAGCATCTCAAGCCGAAAATAGGGCGATTCGCACAACAACGCCGATTGCCCATCGGCCAGAGAAGGCAGGGGATTAAGCCGGGCAACAGCATCGGGACGGGCAACGGCTAGCGATTTTTCAATGTGCAGACGGCGGGTGGGGGTTTCGGGGCGTCCCCAGTCATAGACACGGTAGGTCCAATCGGAAGTCTGCTGAACTTCGTAAATGAGCAAACCCGGTCCCAATGCGTGAATTGTGCCGGCAGGCATAAAAATCGTATCCCCAGCGGAGACGGTGAGCGATTGTACATGTTCGAGAATCGTGCCATTCCGAATGGCATTTTGCAGGGTCTCGGCGGTGGTACCAGGCTTGACGCCGGCAAGCAGCGTAGCGTTGGGCGCGGCTTCGATGACGTGCCAGGCTTCGGTTTTGCCAAAGTTGCCAGGGCCTTCGAGCGCAACGGCTTGTTCATCGTCTGGATGAACCTGTAAAGAGAGCCATTGCGCGCAATCAAGCAGTTTGACGAGCAGAGGAAAGCGATTTCCCGTCTTTTGGACAGCACGTCGGCCAAGCAGTTCTTCGCCTTGTTCGGCAGAGAGTTCAGCCAGTGTTTTTCCGGCAAACGGGCCAGCAGCGATTCTATCGCCTTCGTAGATTATCCATGCTTCGGCAGTCGGGGCAATACCCGGTCGTAAGCGGTCGCCTCCCCAAAGGTAATCTCGATATTCCGGCAACAATTGTAAGGGATAATTCAGCATATTTTCCCAATTCGGAAATGATGTCCTACAAGTAATCCCGCAGTTCTCTGGCATGTTGCGGGTTTCGCAAATGACGCAGAGCTTTTCCTTCCAGCTGGCGGATACGTTCACGCGTCAGACCAAACTTCAAGCCAAGTTCTTCGAGGGTGTAAAAATGCCCATCCTGCAAGCCAAAGCGCAGACGCAAAATGTGCGCCTCGCGCGGCGGAAGGCTCTCCAGCACTTCACGGATTTTCTCGCGCAAAAGTGATTGATAGGTGCTTTGCCATGGCGCCGGGTTGAGTTCATCCTCGATGAACATGCCCAATTCAGCGTCTTCATCTTCGCCAAGCGGACTTTCGAGCGAAACAGGAGTCCAGGAGACTTTGCGAATCCATTGTAATTTTTTCGGCGGCAAGTTGAGAGCGGCGGATAGTTCCTGCAAGGTGGGTTCGCGCCCCAGGCTTTGCTCTAATTCATGGGCGCATTTGTACACCTGGCGAATGCGGTCAGACATGTGAACCGGCAGACGGATGGTGCGCGATTGGTCGGCAATCGCGCGGCTAATCGTCTGGCGAATCCACCATGTGGCGTAAGTGGAAAAGCGGAAGCCGCGCCGGTAATCGTACTTTTCGACGGCCTTCATCAGTCCCAGGTTTCCTTCTTGAATCAAATCAAGAAAAGCCAGGCCACGTCCCAGATAGCGGCGGGCAATGCTGACTACCAAACGAGTGTTGGCTTTGATAAGATGGTCACGCGCTTCCTGTCCGGCCTGAATCTCGGCTTCGAGTGCGCTGCGCATAGAAGGAGAAAGGCCGCCGCGCCGCAGTTGTTCCCGTGCCTGCCGGGCGGCTTCGATTTTGCGAGAGAGGTTGAATTCTTCCTCCATCGAGAGCAAAGGGACACAGGCCATTTCTTTAAGATACAGTCCAACCACATCGGTCGAATCAGCCACTTCATCCAGGTTGATGAACTCTTCTTCGGCGGAGACGGACAGGTCGCCTTCTTCCGCATCCAGTACATCTACCCCTTGACGCCGTAATGTTGCAACAAGAACACGCAGCCGTTCCCAATCGAAATCGGGGACGGCTTCCAGCAGGTCATCCGCAGTCAAAAACCCCTGCATACCTGCTTTTTCGAGCAATCGGTGAATGACTTCCGTGTGGGTTCTTCGATTGGCGCGCGTCATGACTGCCCTCCTCTACGACCCGTCCAATGACCCACAGGAGCGGGCGATGAAGCGTCAACGCAATTTAGAATAAATCCTTCAACGCCGAAAACGGCGAATCGAACGCAGCACGGTGGCCACAATCGCGCAGATTGAGGTTCTGACCGCATTCAGGACACAACCCTTTACAATCGGCGCGGCATAGCGGCTTGATGGGAATTTCGAGCAAACCAAAATCGCGCACCAGGGGCTGAAGGTCAATGTGCGCATCTTCCGGCACCAGCAGGCCTGAATCGGTGATGTTATCGCGAGTAAAGGCGTAGAGTTCGGTAAATTCCCAGTGTAAGTGTTGAGGGTAGTCACTCAAACAACGCACGCATTCCAGTTGAATTTCGCCTTCGAACGCGCCCTCCACCAGAAGCCCCTGCGGGGTACGGCTGATACGAACGCGGCCCTGGACTTCGAGTAGCGTCAGTGTTTCGTCTTCTTCATCGGCGAGTTTGGGGAGGTAAAAATCAAAATCACGGTGGTATCCGGCAGCGGCGCTGACCAGGAAACCGACGTTCAAACGCAGGGGTTTGCGTGGATTTGGCACTGGAGTCTCTTCGATGGTCAAGTTTGGGGCAAGCCTGCGCCCATTGTAGCACGCGCGAATCGGCAAGTCAACGGGCAAGGAACAAAAATTGCGCCCAAACACAGCGGGAATTGACGGCTGCATCTGGTTACACCCTATGCTATAATCAAAACATGGCAGAAACCACCCCTCCGCCCTCCGCTCCCCCTTCGGCGCGCCCCACCGCACAAGACGCAGACCGGGAAGCTGAACGTCGCAACCGGCAGACCGGCATTGCAGTTGCAGTTTCGGCAATTTTGTTCGTAGCGCTGATTGCACTGGCTGTCTTTGGATTGACACGCGACGCCAGAGTCACCGAAAACATCCGCGATATTTTCATTATCTTCCTGGCGCTCGAATCGCTCATCATTGGCGCGGCGCTGATTATTCTCATCATCCAACTCGCCAGCCTCATCAACCTGCTCAATAACGAAATCAAGCCCATTCTGGATGCCACCAACGAAACGATTAACACGCTGCGAGGCACCACAGAGTTCCTGGGCCAAAACCTGGTAGAGCCGGTGATGAAACTGAACAGTTATCTCGCCGGCCTCCAGCGCATGTTGGAACTGGTCGGGTTAAAGAAAAAATAAGTTCGCCAGCACAGAGAAAGGAGAACTCTTATGTCTGAACGTGATGAATTTGGCGCTTTCCTGGTCGGCTTTATCGTCGGCGGGTTGACCGGTGCGGTGGTGGCCCTCTTGTTTGCCCCCCAATCGGGCGAGGAGACGCGTGCCGTCATTAAAGAACGCTCCATTGAACTGCGCGACCGCGCCGCCGAAGAGGCCGAAGCGGCCTGGAAGCGTGCCGAAGAGACCGCGCTGGAAGCCCGCACCAAAGCCGAAGAACTGCTGAAGCAGGCGCAGGCGCAAAGCGAGGAAATCACCCTCAAGGCGCGCGAAAAAGGTCAGGAACTGGTTGAGACGGCCAAAGAAACCGTCAAAAAAGCGGCCAGCCGCGTCAAAAAGAGCGAAGAAATCGAAGCTCCCGCTGAAGTGGCCTGATTGCCATAAGAACACGCTAAAGGCCTGATGTACATCAGGCCTTTTGTTGTTTGCCGATGCCTTCCAAGCAAACCATCCCCTCACCAAAAGTACTTTTTCCGTGGCTGGCGACCATTCTATTTCTGCATTCGGGCGCCCTGGGCGGTGTCGCGGTCATTTTAGCGCACGTTTCGCGCAGTAGCGGGCGTGCGCTGGCCTTTGGACTTTCGGCACCCAGCCTGGTGTTGACCGGGCTGACCCTGCTGGCGGCGCTGGGCTTGCTGGTCTGTGGCCTGCTGGTGCGAAAAGGCAAACCACCCGCCGAAATGCTCCTGCGCGCCCTGCTCCACCGCCCTGCCTGGAGCCTTACGGTGCTGACGGCGGTTGCACTGGCCAGCTGGCTGACTGTCTGGACTCCGCCAGAACGCTTCGAGCGCTTGTATTACTACGCCTTGCGCCTGCTTCCGCTGGCGGGATGGCTGGCGCTGGCCGCCGGGTCGTGGGCGCTCTTCACACTGGCTGCCTGGCGGGGCATTGACCCTGCCAGCGCACAAACCTATCTACACCAAAACCGCGCTGTGTGGACGGTGGGCGCACTGACGCTGGCATTGATAGGGGGGATTGCCTGGCTGGCCGCACAGCGCGTGGTCAGAATGAACCCGGCAGAGGAAGACTTCTGGTATGGAGCCGGCGTGCCGGTGCTGGCCTGGCAGGTCCTGGTATCCCTGCTTGCTGGCGCGGGCATGGCATGGATGGAGAAGAAGTTCTTCCCTCCCCATCAACAGAGCTCCTCGCGAGTCGATGCGCTTGCATTTGCGCTGATTTGGGCAGTCAGCGGACTGCTTTGGGCCTCGGCACCACTGGCATCGAACTTCATGCTCTCGCCGCCCTATCCGCCCAATTTTGCTCCTTACCCTGCTGCCGATAGCGAAAATTATGACCTGGCAAGCCAGTATGCACTGATTGGTCAGGGGCTGTTTAACCACGGACAGATGAAAATTTACTTCGAGCGCCCGTTGTATTCAGCCTTGCTGTTCTACCTGCACCTGCTGGCCGGACAGGATTACGCGCAACTTCTGGGCGTTCAAGCCTTCCTTTGTGGCGTTTTACCAGCCCTGGCCTATCTAACAGGCAAAGAACTGCACAGCCGCGCACTGGGAACAGCGCTGGCGGCTTTGCTTGCGCTGCGCGGCTGGAACGGACTGGCGCTGGGCGGTATTATCGAGACGGCGACTCCGAAAATGCTTCTGACGGAGTTCCCCACAGCAACTGGGCTGGCACTGGTTATCTGGTTGGCAATTCGCTGGGCGCGCGCACCACAGGCACACTGGCCGATGGCAGCCTGGCTGGGCGGAGTGGTTGGCCTGTGGAGCTTTATACGCCCACACATGCTTTTCTTTTTGCTGCCGAGCCTGGCACTGGCTTTTGGGGTCTCATTACGCAAACGGTGGCTGGGTAGTGGGCTGGCCGGGCTGGTGTTTGCGGCATATCTGGCTGCTGTACTGCCGTGGATGCAGTTCAACGGAAGCGGAATATCGTTGGTCAGTCTGTACATTTGGCGGGCGCAGGCCATCATCCAGGAACGTTTTCACTGGCCGCTGCCAGGCGGCTCGTTCCGCTCCGAACCGGTGGCAAGTCTCGGCGTGTTGCCCCTTCCACAGGCTGCTCCGCACAGCAAATCGGTGCTGGAGTTCGGACGTGACCATCTGCTGAACAACCTGACCCTGGCGGCTCTCTCCCTCCCCACCACGCTCCAAAACTTCGACCTGGAAACGCTCGTGCGGCAGACGGAAACGTTCTGGATTCCGTATTGGGATGGGCAGCTCAGCGCTTCGGCGCGCCCTCTGCTGCCGCTCAATATGATACTGCTTTGTCTGGGCATTGGACTGGCCTGGCGGCGCGCAGGGGTGACTGGACTGTTTCCGCTGGCAGGAATGTTGCTCTACTTCCTCGTCAACAGCCTGGTACGGACTTCCGGCGGGCGTTACCTGGTGCCTGCTGATTGGATTCTCTTTTTGTACTATCTATTGGGACTGGCAGCCCTGTTCGCCTTTGCAGCGGCATGGTTTGGCCTGGAGCAGGAGGTCCATCCCTCACACTCCGAAGAGCCAGCACCCACGCTGAGGCGTGGGGCAGCAACCCTGCTGCTGGTAGCCGGGCTGGGGGCGCTCATCCCTGTGACGAACCTGTTCTATCCACCGCGCTATGAACCGGCAGATAAATTCCAGTTGGCGAACAAACTCAACGCTGCCACGCTGGCGCAGATGGACGTACCACCAGAAACGATACAGCGTTTTTTGCAGCAAACGCAGGCCGTTTTGCTGGAAGGACGCGCTCTGTACCCGCGTTTCATCCGGCGAGGAGTGAACCCACTCATTCCCGGACACTTGCTCGAAGAGACACGCTACTCCCGGATGGCGTTTACAGTCATTGGGCAGCACGGTCACCTTCCGGTCGTCCTGGTGACGGGCGACTCTTGGTTTTCACTTCCACATGCCGCCGATGCGATGGTCCTGGGATGTCAAAAAGGGGAATTCGTGGATGCGTGGGCGGTCATCTTGCCAGAAAGCGGTGCAGTTCACCTGCGGCAACCAGCGGCTCCGCTGGTCTGTCCCCTGCCAGAGCCGGTGTGCGATAACAACGGTGTGTGCCGGTAGTAGATACAATTCCCCCTTGACGTACCCGGTTTTTTGGGTTATCTTAATTTAGGCTAACCTAAATTTATTTTTAGCATGGTTGACCTTCTCTCTGGGAACATCCAGGATTATCTGAAGCACATTTACGCCCTGACCGAAGACGGCGGAACGGCTTCGACCACCGAGCTGGCGGAGCGGCTCGGCATCGCACCGGCTTCGGTGACGGGTATGATTCAGCGGCTGGCAAATGCCATCCCGCCGCTGGTGGCTTACCGTAAACATCAGGGCGTGACGCTGACACCGGAAGGCCGCCGCGCTGCGCTGGAGGTCATTCGTCATCACCGCCTGCTCGAAACCTATCTGGTGACAATGCTGGGCTATTCGTGGGATACAGTTCATGACGAGGCCTGCCGTCTGGAACACGTCATCAGCGAAGAGTTCGAGGCCCGCATTGCCGCTGCGCTCGGCCACCCCAGCCGCGACCCGCATGGAGAGCCCATCCCTGATGAATCGTTGGAAATGCCCGCCGAAGCATCCCTGCCGCTCTCTGCGCTTCGTCCTCCCCAACGGGCGGTCATCCTGCGCGTGCAGGCCAGCGACCCGGCGCTGTTGCGGCATTTGGAATACCTGGGGCTTGTGCCAGGCGCCGAAGTGGAAGCCATCGAGTATTCGCCTTTCGACCAAAATCTGACTCTGACGGTGGCATCCATCTCCGGCCTGCGGCACGTCGTTGGTGTGGCAGTGAGCAGCCGGGTGTACGTGACCCTTCGAGAAGAAACTTGAAAAGTAAGAGGTAGATTGTTTATGAGCGAAAGTGCCTGGATTGCCTTTGGTTTGACCTTGTTTGCCGGGCTTTCCACCGGCCTTGGTGGGTTGATGGCAATTTTGACCCGCGCGACTTCTAAAAAATTCCTTTCTGCCGCGCTGGGATTTTCCGGCGGGGTGATGATTTACGTCTCTTTTGCGGAAATTCTCAAAAAAGCCAGCCTGTCGCTTAGCGAGGCGATGGGCGAAAATGGCGGCGCATGGGCCACCGTGCTGGCCTTCTTTGGGGGAATGGTGCTGATTCTGGTGATTGACCGGTTGATTCCGGCGATTGAAAACCCCCATGAGCCTTTGCTTATCGAAGATGGCGCACGCAAAAACCGCGAAGGTAAGCTGATGCGGATGGGTCTGCTCACTGCGCTGGCAATTGCAATTCACAACTTTCCCGAAGGATTGGCAACCTTTGCCGCTGCGCTCTACGACCCGGCGGTGGGGGCTTCGATTGCGCTGGCAATTGCTCTTCACAACATTCCAGAAGGGATTGCTGTCGCCGTCCCCATTCATGCAGCCACCGGAAGCCGCGCACAAGCGTTGTTACACTCTTTTCTTTCTGGCCTGGCCGAACCCCTGGGCGCTCTGGCAGGGTATTTTTTACTCCGTTCACTTTTTTCGCCGTTTACGTTTGGCCTGTTGTTCGCCGCCGTTGCCGGCATCATGGTTTTCATCTCGCTGGATGAACTGATTCCAACGGCACGCGAATACGATACCGGTCACGTTTCCATTTACGGCGTCACCGGCGGGATGGCGGCGATGGCTGTCAGCCTGCTGTTGTTCCTGTAAACTCTTTCCTGAAAGGCAGTAAGCAATGTCTCTTTCGTTTGTGTACGAGTGGTTTATCGGCCAACACCCTGTGTTTCAGGCGTTTCTGGCAACCGTGTTCACCTGGGGTATGACGGCACTGGGTGCTGGCGCGGTGTTCTCGTTCAAATCCATCAACCGCCGTGTGCTGGATAGCATGTTGGGGTTTGCTGCCGGGGTGATGATTGCGGCCAGTTTCTGGTCGCTGCTGGCGCCGGCGATTGAACTGGCCGGCGGCAACGGCACACCGGCCTGGCTGCCAGCAGTGACCGGCTTCCTGCTGGGCGGTGCGTTCTTGTGGGGGATAGATAAACTCCTGCCCCACCTGCACATGGGGTTGCCCACCAGCGAGGCAGAAGGCATCAAAACTTCCTGGCAGCGAAGCATCCTGCTGGTGCTGGCTATCACCCTGCATAACATTCCCGAAGGGTTGGCGGTAGGAGTGGCGTTTGGAGCGCTTGGAGCCGACTTGCCCTCGGCCTCGCTGGCAGGAGCAGTTGCGCTGGCGATTGGAATCGGTCTGCAAAACTTCCCGGAAGGCGCAGCAGTCTCCATTCCTTTGCGGCGCGAGGGCATGTCACGTTTCAAAAGCTTCTGGTATGGACAGGTTTCGGGGCTGGTCGAGCCGGTTGCCGGTGTGCTGGGCGCAGCGGCGGTCTTGCTGATACGCCCTATCCTGCCGTATGCGCTGGCGTTTGCAGCGGGCGCGATGATTTATGTGGTGGTGGAAGAACTCATCCCCGAAGCGCAAATGAACAAGGATACGCACTCCTCGACCGCCGGGGCCATGCTCGGCTTCGCTGTGATGATGCTCCTGGATGTGGCACTGGGATAATCACGTCAGGCTACCCGCAGTTTTTGCACAGCCTGGAAACCCGCTTCTAAGGCCCGACGGTTCATTTCTTCGGTGCCTTTGGGCGCGCGTGCCAGCACGGCTTTTTCGATAGCCTGGCGTGAAACGACCCCGGTCAGCCCCACCAGCGCACCAAGCGCAACGGTGTTGGCCGTGATGCTCTTGCCGGTGGTCTCTTTTGCCAGGCGCGAAATGGGTAGCCGCACGGCCTCCACTTCGGGGTCAAGCGTCACACGCTCTTCATCCACAATCAGCAGTCCGCCTGGGCGCACACTGCCCGCAAATTTTTTATAGGCTTCCTGGCTGAGCGCCACAACAACATCTGCTTCCAATACTTCTGGGTGGTCAATTTCACCATCCGAAATCACAACTTCAGAACGGCTGGCACCGCCGCGTGCTTCGGGGCCATAACTTTGTGTTTGGGTGGCCTGTTTTCCGTCGTAAATAGCGGCGGCTTCAGCCAGGATGATTCCGGCAAGAATCATGCCCTGCCCGCCCTCGCCAGCCAAACGAATTTCGGTGCGTTTGTCCATCAGTGCCTCCCGGTATTTCGCAGACGAATCTCTTCCTGGTGAGTCTGTTGTTGCACGATGAGGTCATAAATTGCGGTGTATTCCGGTCGCTTCTTGCGGTGCAACACGCCGCGTACGATTTTGGTGTTGGCCTGCTGTTCTTCGGGGGACAATTTATCGAAGGCAGTTTTGGAAATGCTGTTGTCGCGCAATCCACGCATCATTTCTGCAGCAGTGCCAAGTTTGTTGATGCGGCCATAGGTGGTGTGACAGTAACTGACCGCTTCCACCAGACTGAAGCCATCATTGGAAATTGCTTCTGACAGGTACTTATCGAGTTCGAGCGCGTGGAAGGCCGTACTGCGGGCAACATACGAGGCCCCCGCAGCAATCGCCAGGTCGCAAATGGGGAAAGGCGGCTCGACATTGCCATACGGCGCGGTGGTGGCGCGCATGCCAACCGGGGTGGTGGGGCTATATTGTCCGCCGGTCATGCCGTAGATGGCATTGTTGACCACCAGTGCCGTAATACCAATGTTGCGGCGCGCCGCATGGATGAAATGATTGCCGCCAATTGCCAGGGCATCGCCGTCTCCCATGATAGCAATCACTTTCATATCGGGACGGGCGATTTTCAGGCCGGTGGCAAAAGCCAGAGCGCGGCCATGCGTGGTGTGCAGGGTGTTGAAGTCCAGATAAACCGGCATGCGCGCGGTGCAGCCAATGCCAGCCACCAGCGCCACCTGGTCACGCTGCAGGCCAAGATGGTCAATGGCGCGAATGAGCGCGCCCATGATGACGCCTAGCCCACAACCCGAACACCAGATGGTGGGAAACTTCTTATTCTTGCGCAAATGTTGTAGAGTTTCACTGGCCTCAAACCAGTCTTCGCGCGGAATCTGGGCTTCCTGCCTGGTAAGAGAATGTGCTTCAAGAATATGTTCTGCCATGATTATCGCTCCATTGCCGCTAAAATCATATCGGGAGTGACCATTTCCCCATTCGCGCGGTTGACGCGCGTCACTTTGCGGCGTCCGGCCACCCGCTCCACTTCGAGCGCCAGCTGGCCCAGGTTCATTTCGGGGACGATAATGCGCTCGACCGAATCGGCCAGTGCTTCAACCGCTTTTTCAGGAAAAGGCCAGAGGGTATAGGCGGTGAACAGGTTGACCTTCTCGCCCCTGGCGCGCATCTGTTTGACGGCGTGGCGCGCCGTACGCGCTGTTGCGCCATAACTGAGGATGGCTACCCGCGCACCGGGCTGATAATCGGCCTGGTAGAGCAGAATGTCATCGGGATTGCGCTCCAGCTTGCTGTTGACGCGCTCCAGCCATGGCTCCACTTCATCCAGACGCTGGGTGGGGAAACCTACTTCGTCATGGAACAAGCCGGTGATGTGATAGCGGTATCCGCGACCGAAGGCAGCCATCGGGGGGACATCGGTGCGGTTGCTGTAGGGTTTATACGTTTCAGGCGGTTCGGTGACCACGTGTTCGTATTTTTCGACTGTGGTGAAATCGGGTAATTCGATGGGTTCGCGCATGTGACCAATGATTTCGTCGGTCAGCAAAATGACCGGTGTGCGGTATTTTTCCGATAAGTTGAAGGCCTTAACGGTCAGGTCAAACGCTTGCGAAACGGAGATAGGACTGAGCGCAATGATGGGATGGTCGCCGTGCGTTCCCCAGCGGGCCTGCATCACGTCGCCTTGCGAGGCGGCGGTCGGCTGTCCGGTAGAAGGACCAAGCCGCTGAACGTTGACTACCACGCAGGGGATTTCGGCCATCACGGCATAGCCGAGATTTTCCTGCATGAGCGAAAAACCGGGGCCGCTGGTAGCGGTCATAGATTTCAGCCCACCGACCCGCGCTCCGATGATAGCCGCCATGCTGGCAATTTCATCTTCCATCTGGATAAATTTGCCGCCCACTTTGGGTAGTTCGCGCGCCATCACTTCGGCCACTTCGCTCGAAGGAGTAATCGGGTAACCGGCATAGAAGCGGCAACCAGCGGCAATCGCGCCGAGTGCAATCGCTTCGTTGCCTTGCATCAGTTTGACAGACAAAGAGACCTCCTTTTTGAACAACAGGTCAGAAATCTATCCTATCCCAACTTTCGTACGACAATTGCCAGGTCGGGGCAATGCGTATCGCAAAAGTGACAGGCGGTACAGTTTTCAGGCATGGCAACGACAGGGTGGCGTCCGCTGGGGTGCATGGCAAGGACACCCGTCGGGCAAAACTCAACGCAAATTGTGCAGCCTTTGCACCAGGTGGCATAAATGATGACTTCGCCGCGCGGCGCTTTTCGGGCAGGGGTTTGCATGGGAGTAGATACAGATTCGGTCATTGCAGTCCTTTCCTGGAGCCAATTGATACGATAAATCTGATTAATTTGATTTTAGAACAACAGGGGGATGCTTGGGAATAGAAGAATGTCCCGATTTTGCACGTCACATATCATAAAAACAACGTATACTCATAGCATCATTTCGCACAGGAGGAGCGTTATGGATTTTGCCCTGACCGAAGAACAGCGTCTCTGGCAAAAGACGGTTCACGATTTTGTGGCAGCGGAGGTGCAGCCACGCGCCCAGGAAACGGATGAAACCGGTGAATTTAACTGGCCAGCCATCCGCAAGATGGGGCCGCTGGGATTGCTGGGATTGAACATCCCTGAGCAATACGGCGGCGCGGAGGTAGATGCCATCAGTGCGGTGATTGCTATTGAGGAGTTGGGCTGGGCCTGCGGCTCGACGGCGCTGGCGGTGGCCGCTCATAACGGGCTGGGAACAACCCCCCTGGTTTTGTTCGGTTCAGAAGAACTCAAGCAGAGATGGCTGCCGCGCGTTTCCGATGGCAAGGGCAGGTTGGGCGCGCTGGCGCTCACCGAACCAGGCGCTGGCTCCGATTTGCAAGGAATTCAGACCAGGGCTGTACGAGACGGGAACGAGTGGGTTCTCAACGGTGCAAAAATGTGGTGTACCAACGCGCTGATTGCAGAATATATCATCACCCTGGCGCGCACCGACCCGGCAGGTGGTTCGCGTTCCTTGAGCATGATTCTTGTCCCTACCGATACGCCCGGCCTGAAAATTGGCCCGCCGGAGAAGAAAATGGGCCTGAAAGGCTCCCCGACCAGCGCCGTCACCTACGATAACGTGCGCGTTCCGCTCGAAAACCTGATAGGAGAGGAAGGCCGCGGCCTGCAACAAACGCTGGCGACGCTCGACGGCGGGCGCATCAGCATCGGCGCGATTTCCCTTGGTCTGGCACGAGCGGCTTTTGAGAGCGCAACAGCGTATGCCAGAGAGCGCCATGCCTTTGGCGCGCCAATTGCCAGTTTCCAGGCCATTCAGTGGATGCTGGCAGATGCTGCGACCGAAATCACTGCCGCGCGCCAGTTGCTGTATTATGCCGCCTGGCGCAAGCAGCAGGGTTTGCCATATACACAAGAAGCCGCAATGGCAAAACTGTTTGCCAGCGAAATGGGCGAGCGCGTTTGCCGCAATGCCATTCAAATTTTTGGCGGATATGGCTACAGCCGTGCCTATCCGGTCGAACGTTTGTACCGCGATGCCCGTCTGATGACAATTGGCGAAGGCACCAGCGAAATTCAGCGCATGGTGATTGCGCGCGGTGTTCTGGCATAAATGCCAGTATGGCGTAAAAACAGCCCGGACTGTGCCGTCCGGGCTGTTTGTGGGCGCAAAGGGACTCGAACCCCTGACCTCCTCGGTGTAAGCGAGGCGCTCTGACCAACTGAGCTATGCGCCCGTGCGCCGAATTATACCCGAAAAATCAGGCCGGTTGATAAACCCGCAACCCGCCAACATCTACCAGCCGCCCCGCCAATCGGCTGGTGCGCACTTTCTCCAGAATTGATTCGTAGCGTGCCGGGTCGTGACGCAGACGTTTAAACGCATGGCGTGACAGCGCATCGGCTGCACGATTATGACGACGCGGCAACCACTCCCAACGCAGGTTAGGGAAAGCCGCTGCCAGCTTGCGAGCGCGTTCGTGCAGTGACCGTACTGCCGGGCTGGACACTCCGGCCACCCCTTCCATCTGGTTGATGACACTCTTGGCATCTCCGCAAACCAGTACGCGCTCATGGGTGACGCCCATATCGAGCAAGGCTTCTAACCCTTCGACCAGCGCCAGATATTCGGCGATATTAGAATTGGCGTTGCGCCCGCGCGCAAAGGTGCCATGCCCCTGGGCGATGACCCGTTTTCCGCGCAAAATCCGCCATCCATAGCACATAATTCCGGCAGAAGCGGGACGCTCGTCATCGGCGGTGCGGAACAGGCCATCGAATTCCAATCGAAACATAAACATCTCCTTGAAACGGCTGAAATGCAAATCGGCAGTCATCGAGACTGCCGATGGAGAAGCGAAGCCAGGAAAACCCCGTCCGTTCAGGGCGGATTGTGTGTCGAAGTTTGAGGAGGAAGAAACAGCGAGGTGGTCAGAGTCCACTGCGTTGCTCGTATGAAGATTTTCCTCTATCTTGCGCGTTTTTGCATCCAAAGTCAATAGACGTTTTGTAAAAATCGGATTAACAACGAATTTGTAATTTCGCAGGCCGGGTTTCGCATCCGCACGATACAATCAGAGGAACATGAATCCGTACTCTCACCTTGCGCTTGCCGCACAACTCGAAGCCGATATTCATCCAGCAGACCGGGCGGAGTATTACTGGGGCGCGGTGGCAGCGGATGCTCGTTACACCGCCCGTACACGCCGCGCACAGACACATGTGCCGCCAGAAGATTTTCTCCAGTTTTTTGAGAAATATCCGGGCTGGGAGTCCTTTGCGCAGGGGTATCTGGTGCATCTTGTCACCGACCTGCTTAAGTTTCGCGCTTTGCTTCACCAGCGTATTTTGCTCTGGCCGCTGTGGTTGATTTTCTCCGGGCGCTTTTCTACGCTTTTGCTCGAAACCTACTACCTGGAACGCATGCCCCGACGATTTGAGATTTCCGGCCTTCCCAACCCTGTACTGCGCGAACTGGGTATCTCCGACCCGGCCGCCCGCGCTTTTGCGGAAACCTTGCGCCCGTTTGTGGCTGCCCCCTCGCCTGAGATGGCGCTCGGCTTTTTGCGCGCTTTGCGGCCAGGCAGCCGCCGTGTGGAAATGTATGCCCGGCTGATTGCACTAAATGAGCGCTATCCGGCATGGAAGTCGCTGCTCTTCCGTTTGGCCGATATGGATTCACTCAATCGTCAGATGGTGAATGCACTGCGAAACGACGCACTCCTGCGGCAGACGGTGTTTCGCGCCTTGCGGCAATGACCAGCTCTTCGTACCCCGACAATTCACACAGTTCACGGCGGTAAATGAGATGGGGGAAAACCGCCAGCACAATTTCTGCGGTCGTGTAGATGACACAGCCCAAAACCAGATGCCCGCCAAACGTCCTGCCTTCGCCATCCGAAATGGCAATGTGAAGGTGTGAACCATGCCTGGAAACGGTGCCGGTTGCCGCGACAATTTCAAAATGCCCGGCAAAGGTGGTGTATCTCTCGTGGTTTGCCAGCCGCAGGGTGGCTTGCGTCAGGCTTCCAACTGCCGAGAGGATACACCCGGCGCTGATGTCGTTTTCGGCCACAATGCGTTCGATTTCTGCCAGCAAATCCTGACCGGGTTTCAGGCGAAAAGAGAGGACCTCCATAAATTGCCTCTTTGATTGCGAAATGTCTGATACAATTCATTGCACGTATTCGTGAAGTCCGAACACGAATGGCTTTGTTTTATCACAAATTCCCGTCACCAATCAGGCTGCAGATGAACGAAACTTTGTATTTTCAGTGGCAGAACGACGTTCTGCTCAGGACCATTTACCCTTTGCGAGAAGCTAAACTGCGCGATTTCCTGCTGTATTTTGCCGAGATAGACATCATCCGCCTGGCGGCCTGACGGCCAAAGCGCCCTGGTACCTGAGGCACGAGGCGGAAAACAAACCGCCCGGTCAGCCACGCCCCTACTTCACCAAACCCAAAAAACGCGAAGATTTCACGGTCGGGGCCAGTATTCTCTGGCTGCGCTTCGTCTGAGACGGCGCTGCCCGACGATGACCCCGGACTGTCTTCGATTGGTCTGTTCCAAATCTGGCTCTCGAATGCGCTCTTCATGGGGACAGAAGAAAATTACAATGCTTCTTTTGTCGGGTTCGTGTCAGAGGGAAATGTCCCTTACGAACATCTGCGCGAGATGCTGGATTGGAACAAAATCCTGCGCCGTCCGGTGATGACTCCAGACGAACTGCGTGCTTATCAGGAGAAATATCTCTCTGCCCGGTAAGGCAGCAAAGGCTGTTATCCTCCTTTCATTCCCGCACGTGCTTTTGAGCCGCCTGCGGTGAAAACCAAACAGGTTTTCTGTGTCGCTTTTAACTGTCAACGCTCTGTCCAAATCCTACGGACATCTCGATATTTTTCGTAACCTCACCTTTGGCGTCGCCAAAGGCGCACGGTTGGGCATCGTAGGGCCGAACGGGGTCGGAAAAACCACTCTGTTGCGTATTCTGGCAGGAGTAGATGAACCCTCGTCAGGAAGCGTGCATCGCGCGCGGGGAACGCGCATTGGTTATCTGCCACAAGAGGCCGATTTTCAGACAAAAGGAACGCTGTGGGCTGTGTGCGAATCCGTCTTTGCCGATTTAATCCAGACGCAACAGGAGCTGGCACGGCTGGAACAGGAGATGTCTGGCGGAGATGATGCCATTCTCGAACGCTATGGCCGGCTTCAGCACGAGTTCGAGCGGCGCGGCGGATATACATATCCCACCCGCATCCGCCAGGTGTTGAGCGGACTGGGCTTCGAGGAAGATGACTACGCGCTCCACCTGGACCATCTTTCCGGCGGACAGCGCACGCGCGCTTTTCTGGCACAACTCCTGCTTTCGGACCCCGATGTCCTGCTGCTCGACGAACCAACCAATCACCTGGACATGAAAGCCGTTGAGTGGCTGGAAGGATACCTGAGCCAGTGGGAGGGTGCGGCGGTCATCGTCTCGCACGACCGCTACTTTCTGGACGCGGTTGTCAACGGCATTTTGGAAATGACGGCAGCAGGGGTGGAAGAATATCGCGGCAATTATAGCCACTATCTGACCCAACGACAGGAACGCTGGGAGCGCCGCGCGCAGGTTTTCGAGAGCGAAAAAGAGAAACTGCTCAGAGAAGTGGAGTACATCAAGAAAAACATCTCCGGGCAGAACACACTGCAGGCCAAAGGCAAACTGCGCCGCCTGACGCGCCTCGTGCAGGCCATCGAACAGGTGGGACTGGAAGCCGTGTTGAACACGAACTGGTCACAGTTAGACATCGAAACCACCACCAGCCCCTTCAGTGTGGAAGAAGCCGAACGGCGGGTGCGCGCCCTGCGTTTGCCCGAAGCGCGTCCGCCGCGCCTGCATTTGCGCCTGAGTGCGCAAAAACGCTCTGGGGAGCTCGTCCTGCGTACCCGTAACCTGCTGGTCGGCTGGCCGGGCAAACCGCTCTTCCGTGCGCCAGATATTGAGCTCCGCCGAACCGAATGCGCCGCGTTGATTGGCCCGAACGGGGCGGGAAAATCCACGTTTCTCAAAACAATTTTGGGGCAACTCCCCCCCCTGGAAGGCGAGGTGCTTCTGGGCGCGAGCCTGCATATCGGTTATTTTGCCCAGGCACACGAGGGATTGAACCCGAACAACACGCTCATCGAGGAGATTCAGGCTGCCGCCCCTCACCTTTTGCCGGCCGAAGCGCGGCAATATCTCGGCAAATTCTTGTTCAGCGGCGACGACGCCTTCAAAAAAGTGGAGGTTCTCTCTGGCGGCGAACGCGGACGCCTGGCACTGGCGAAACTGGCGCTCTCCGATACCAACCTGCTCCTGCTCGACGAACCCACCAACCATCTGGACATCCCCTCACAGGAAATCCTGGAAGAAGTGCTGGAGGCTTATCCCGGCACGATTCTGCTCGTCACGCACGACCGCTACCTGGTGGATGCCCTGGCGACCCAGATTTGGGAAATCGAACCAACAGGTAGTCAACTCACGGTCTTCCTGGGCACTTACAGCCAGATGAAGGAAGAACGGGAACGCCTGGCGGCGCTGGCGCTGCTCGAGGAACAGGAACGCGCAGCGCGGACGTCCAATCCACGCGCCGCCTCCCCACGCCCCTCTTCAAACAGCGAACGACAAAAAAAAGCGCATTTACAGGCGCTGGAAGAGGCGATTACCGCACTCGAAGCCGAACTGGCCGCCATTTCCCGCCAACTGGAAAACCCACCCACCGACCCTGCACAGGTGGCGCAACTGGGCCGCGATTACGAGCGCATTCAACGCGCAATGGACGAAAAACTGGCGCAGTGGGAAGAGTTACAGAGATAATTTGGCGTCTTGCCCGTCACAGCACCAGGGGCGGTAACGTATCCATCCCGGCCTGGCGCGCCAGGTGGGAGACCAGTTCAACCAGCGCGCGTTCCTGGTCGGGAGAAGCAGGCCGCTGATAGGCTGCAAGAATCCGCTGTGTTTCGGCTTTGGCGCGCTGCCAGGCATCGGGCGAACCGGCATCCTGCCAGGCACGGATGGAGCCGCGGTCAATCACCCGCGAGGGGAGGTATTGTTCTTTCGAGAACAGGGTGCGGGTCTCTTTTTTCTTCAAAAAATCGGCTTTGAATTCGATGCCAGCGAACATCTCAAGGGCCAGCGTATCGGTTAAGACTTCCACGCCGCGCGCCAGACGTTTCGCCATGCCAATCGCTTCGGCATCCAGCACCAGCTTTTCCGGGCTGATGCAGGCGAGAAAGTCGAACATGCCGGCGCCAGAAATCATGTTGATGCGGGCCAGGGCGCCAATCAGCGCCGAAATGCCGCTCTCCAGTCCGGCCTGGTAATCGGCCACTTTGCCATCGGTTGCGCCAAGGTAGGTATGTGTCGGGAAACCCAACGCTTTGCCCACCTGGGCATAACAGGCGTCAATCATGGCAGTTTCGACGGCGCCCATTGGCGTTGTCCCCTGCCGCATATCAAAGATAGCCGGCGCGCCACCCCAAACCAGCGGCGCGCCCGGACGGGCAAGCTGGTGAATCACCGCCCCGGCCAGATTTTCGGCAGTATGCTGGACGACCGAGCCGAGAATGGTCACCGGCGAGCCAGCTCCGGCCAGCGGCATCGAAACCATCTCCGCCGGCACGCCCGCCCGCGCCAGGTCAATCAGGTTCTGACAGCCAAACTTACTCCAGATAAGCGGCGGCGTAGGACAGACATCGAAGACTGCCAGCGGTTGTGCCGCCAGCGCCTGGCGTCCGCCAGCGTAAATTGCCAGCATATCTATCATCGCGTGGGTCGTGTGTGCTGCAAACGCACCGGTAACGATGGGCTTGGTGGTGTAGAGCAAGACGAGATATAGCCGATACAGGTCACCGATGGCTTTGGGGACTTCATTACACACCACCGAAGTCGAAACTGCATCGTAGGCGGGCAGGCTTTGGGCCACTTTCAGAACGCGCACCAGGTGCGGCGTTTCGGAAGGAATGTGTTCCAGCGTATCGGGGTCGAGATAATGCACGCCCGACGAACCCGGGTCAAACTGAACGGAGTCACCGCCATAATGAACGGCGGGCTTGCCGGCGCGGTCGTACAGGAAGAATTCATGCGGCACGCTGGCAATCGCCTCGCGGATGAGCCGTTCGGAGAGTTTGACCACTTCAGCGTTCTCATCCACATCGGCCCCGGCTTCGGCCAGCAGTTGACGGGCTTCGGGCAGCTGCACTTTGACGCCGGTCTCGCGCAACAGGAGAAAGGCTTCATCGAGGATACGGTCAACCAGGTCGGGGGCGAGTAAGCGAAAATCAGGCTTCATGAGTGGCCTTTTCTGCTTCTTCCGAAGCAATGATGCGTTCAAGTTCACGCGCCACCGCGGGGTCAAGCGGGTTGGGGCAGTGGGTTTCGACCAGTTTGCGCGCCCTGGCGCGCGCCCAGTCACGCGGACCGTCTCTTTTCTCTTCCCACACGTTGTACGGACGCCGGTCCAGATACTGCGGTACAAAAAGTTCGCGCATGTGCGCACGGGTATGTTTGTGGGTCAAAAAGTTGCCGCCCGGCCCAACGGCGCGGATGACATCGAGCGCGAGTGTCTCCCGGTTGACTTCGATACCTGCCAGGACGCGGCGGACGATTTCGTAGATTTCACAATCCATCAGCATTTGTTCGTAAGACCAGATACGGCTGCCGTGCAAAAACCCTACCCCCAGCAGCATATCACAGACAACAATGGAAGCCATCAGGGTCGAAAACGTGTTCTCCAATCCGGCCTGCCAGTCTGGTTGTTTGGCGCCGGTGGCAAACGCGCCCATCGAAATGGGGATGTTGTAGAAATCGGCCAGCAGGCCGCCCGCCGCGCCGAAGAGAAAATCTTCCGGTCCGCCGCCGGTATATGCGCCGCTGCGCGGGTCTGATGCCGTTTGCGCGGCGGCATAAAAAACCGGCGCACCCGGGAAAGCCAGTTGAATGAGCGCAGTGGCCGAAATCACCTCGGCGTTGCCCACCACCAGGTTGCCCGCCAGAGTGGCGGGGCCGGTCGTCAGGCAGGCTGACATGGTCATGAACCCCACCGGCAGGCCAGCTTCGGCCCCAATCAACGCCGCATCGAGGCTGCCGCCATCGTGAGCCAGCGGCGGCGCCGTACATTGCATCAGCGAAAGGACGGGACGCCGGCGCAGGGCTTCCCGGCTGCCAGCCACAACGGTTGCCATTTCCACCGCTGCCCGCGCTTCGCGTGCGTTGTAAATGCTCTCGGTTTGCACATGCTTGGTGGAATTGCGCCAGACCGCTGCCAGTTCATGCAGGCCGCGCGTGTGGGCGGGTTTATCCTGCGCCGAAAGCGCAACCCAATGGAAGGCAACCGCTTCCAACGCATCAGCCACGCGCGCAATCTCTTCCACATCCTGCAAACGGGAGCGCCGCCGCTCGCCGCTGTACAGGTCAATGATTTCGACCCCACAGCCATCGGTGCCAACCCAGACGTGCTTGCCATCCAGGGGTAAATCCTGCTGCGGGTTGCGCGCCGCCAGCGTGTAAACCGGCGGAGCCTGCCGCAGGGCGGCTTCAATCAGATGCGCTGGTGCTTTGACAATTCCGGTTGTGAAGTCCACCTGTGCGCCGTGCGCAGCCCAAATCTCCTGAGCGCGCTTTGATGGAAAACGCACCCCCACCGTTTCGATGACTTCAAGCGTGGCCTGGTGAATCTGCCGGATTTCATCGGGGCTCAGGCAGTTCAGGCTGAGTTTTGGGTTTTCGACCGCCCGGATGACACCTGCCATGCGGCCTCCTACGCGAGTCCCATCAAGTGCCTGGCAACCGCCACTGCACCAACGGCATCTTCGCTATAACCGTGCGCGCCAATTTCCTGCGCCCAGCTTCGGGTGACGGGCGCGCCACCTACCATCACTTTGGCGGTCACGTTGCTATCGTGCAGGGCTCCCACAACATCTTTCTGGCGCACCATTGTGGTCGTGAGCAGGGCGCTGATGGCGATGATGTCGGCGTTCACTTCGCGCGCTTTTTCCACGAATTTCATCACCGGCACATCTACACCCAAATCATAGACCTGGAATCCGCTGGCAGAGAGCATCGTGGCCACCAGGGTTTTGCCAATTTCGTGAATATCGCCTTCAATAGTGCCAATAACCACTTTGCCCAAAATCTGCCGTGCGGTGCCGCGCCGGGCAAATTCTGGCTCCAACACGGCAACGGCGGCTTTCATGGCTTCGCCGGCCACCACCAGTTCGGGCAGAAACATTTCGCCCAGTCCAAACTGCTCACCCACGTAGTTAATACCGGGTACAAAGCCCTCATTCAGCGCAACCAGCGGGTCTATCTCTTGCTCGATGGCTTTGCGGGCCAGGGTAGCGGCCAAATCGGGGTCGCCCTCAATGACAGATTGACGCATGGCATCGAATAGTTCTTGAGACATAACTCCTCCAGAATAAACATACGCGCACGGTTACGACCATTCTAGCGCGATTCGTTTTCAAGGTCAATCTGTGCAGTGTAATCCGTTGAATATGACAACATTCACGGCGAATTTCGTTATAATGAGAGCCAAATGCCAAAACGAGGTGACTATGGACGAACTTGACCGCCGCCTACTGCAACTGCTGCAAGAAGATGGCCGCGCCCCCTTTACTCAGCTTGCCAAAAAAGTCGGCCTTTCTGAAACCGCGGTTCGCGCCCGCTACAAAAACCTGGTCGAGCAGGGCGTGGTTCGCACGGTCTCGATTGTAGACCCCTACGCGCTCGATTTTCAGGCCCCGGCGCTGATTCACATCGCCGTCGAAGCCGGTCAACTCGAAAACGTTGCCCGGCAGGTGGCCGATTTGCCGGAAACGGCTTATCTGGTCGGCACGCTTGGCCCATCGGATTTGCTGGCCGAAGTGTATTGCCGCAATCTCAAGCATCTTTCGGAGCTGGTCACCCAGCGCATCCAGGCCATCCCTGGTGTGCGGAGTACCGCCACTTCGATGGTCGCGCAAGTGTACAAACTCAGTTACCGCTGGTCGCCTTCGCCGGAGGAGGGCTAAACCATGCCGATAGATAGCCCCAAAAGCAAACTTCGCACACAGTGCCGTGCGCAGCGGCAAGCACTGGGGGAAGAAACCCGGCAACGCGCCAGCCTGCAGATTTGCGAACACCTGGCCGCCTGGCCTGGCCTGTGGCAAGCAACAACCATTGCGTTCTATTGGCCGATGAAAGGGGAAGTGGATTTACGCCCCCTGACCAGAGAATTTCCCGCCAAACACTGGCTTCTGCCGCGAATCGCATCACAGGGTGAGCGCCGCATGGATTTCCACCGCTACGACCCGGCACGGTTGGTCGTCCACCCGTTTGGGATGGCCGAACCAGCGGCAGATTTGCCGGTCGTCGCGGCGGCAGAGATTGAACTGGTTCTCGTGCCAGGACTGGCCTACGACCGGCAGGGCTGGCGGCTGGGCTATGGCGGGGGGTACTATGACCGGTTTCTCTCTCGCTTTAACGGAATCAGCGTAGGGGTGACGTACCAGGCGTTAGTACTGGATACTGTTCCGCACGGTGAGCACGATGTGGCTGTGGGATGGATTGTGACGGAGAAGGGCATTTTCTGGGCGGCAAACAACGCACATCAAGGGAGAAGACTTCCCACCGAAAACAATCCAGCGTAAAGCAAGGCCAGTTGGGCCGTGCGCGCCAGGGTCTGATTCAGCGCGCGGCCTTCGGTTT
>JANWWK010000025.1 GCA_025056175.1 Anaerolineales bacterium | reverse complement strand
CAGGGCGTGCGTCAGCCTGTCATTGCGCCGCTGACCGGCACGGTCAAAGTCTATGGGCAGGAAATGGCGTTGCAGTGGGAAGCCCTGCTGCTGGCAATTGCCGAAAAACTGGAACTGCCCAATTTTGGCCCGAACGGTTTTGGCGAAGGCATCCCCTTTACCCACCCCGACGACCTGTACATCCGCGAAGTGATGAACCTGGCCTACGGCGAAAAGAAGGATTTGGAGGACGCCGTCCCCGAAGCCTCGCCCGAAGAAATCGAGGTCTTCCTGAAAGCCCGCGCCCACCTGCCCAAAGCCGTCTTTGACGCCGAACGCTGGCAGCGCATCAGCGGCGACCTGTGGCCGCGAGTCGTCACCGTCCTGGCGCGCGGTGGACGCTTCCAGTCTTACGAAAAAGGCTATCCGGGTGATGTCAGCCCCAAAGGCACGCTGGGCGTCAAGTACGGCAAGCTGATTAATCTATACCTGGAGAAGAACACCGGCATCAAGCACAGCGGCACCGGAAAGACCATTCCGGCAATTGCCACTTATCTTGAACCCGTCACCGCTTTCGATGGCAAAGTGGTGGATGATACCGCCCAGGGTTACAACCTGAAACTTATCACCTACCGCGATATGGTACAAACCAAGAGCCGCACGCAGGGCAATTACTGGCTCAAAGCCCTGATGCCCGAAAACTACCTGCTGATGAACTCGGCAGACGCCGCCCAGCGCGGCCTGAGCGATGGCGACCGGGTACGCATCTCCTGCGCCAGTAACCCCACTGGCGAATGGGACTTCGGCAAAATCGGCAAACGCCGCATCGAAGGCAAAGTCAAAGTGGTCGAAGGAATGCGCCCCGGCGTGGTTGCGTTTGCGCTCGGCTTCGGTCACTGGGCCTACGGCGCAGTAGACCTCAGTATCAACGGCGTCGCTATTGCTGGCGAGGAACGCCGCCTGGAGGGTTTCCACGCCAACGCGGTCATGCGCACCGACCCGCTCGTCCAGAACACCTGTCTGGTGGACCCGGTGGGCGGCTCGGCGGTGTTCTACGATACGATGGTGAAGGTGGAGAAGGTGTAATTTCGACCCTCACCCCAACCCCTCTCCCAGTGGGAGAGGGGCAAGGGGCGAGGGAAGTTCCGCCGCCTCGCAGGGCAAAGACCTTGCGGGGCGGCGAGGTTTTGCGCAAGGCGGGCGTGGATGGGGTAAAATCAAGCAGGCATACGCAAGGAGGAAATCCAATGGACCTCTCCCAACTCGCCCAATTCCTCGCCCCCGTTCTCGCCTACCTGCTCAAAGGCGGCATGGAACTCTCCGCCGATTCGTGGGAAGGTTTGAACACTCTGTAGGACAACTCTTCCAGAGTTGTCCTGCACGGGTGCCCGCCAGGAGCGATGCCCATGCCCGAGGAAAAAGACGAGAACCGACAAATCAATGTCACCGCCAGCGGAGACCGCTCGGTGGCGATTGGCGGCACCGCCAGCGGAAATGTAATCATCACCGGGGATAATAACAAACCGTAGGACAGGCTTCAGCCTGTTGACTGCCTGAAGTCGGCGGTACTGCATCGCGCCCCCATTTGTGGAACAACCCGTACGAGCAGCTGGTCATTCCCGCTATTCCGTGAATTCTTCCCGCAAAATTTTCTCGACTTGTTCCTTCAACACCGGGACTTCTTCGGTCGCCGCAATCCAGACCATGTCCCAACGGATGGCAAAATACTCATGGACAGCGATGTTCCGAAAAGCGCGGATATCTGCCCAGGGAATTTCGGGAAACCGGCTGGTAAATTCTTTTGGCAAACGGGACGCGGCTTCGCCAATGACGGTTAACTTTTGAAGCACGGCGCTGTTCATCATTTCATTTCGCTCGAACTCATCGAAATCCGCGCCCTGCACAAACCTTGCAATCGCCTGCGCCGCCTCGACGATGTCGGTAAGGTAGAGTTTCTCAGGCCGCATAGATTTCCTCGATATTCGCCAACACAGAATCGCGGATGACAGGCTTCAGCCCGTCCATCGGCACCAGGTCCACGGGGCGCCCGAACAACTCCGAAAGTTCACGCTGCATGCGGGAAAACGTGATGAACCCCACCCGCGCCGTCGGCTGGAAGGCGACCAGCACATCCACATCGCTATCGGCGCGGAAATCGTCCCGCAGCGCCGAACCGAACAAAGCCAGTTTCTGCACCTGATAGCGGCGGCAGAACTCGGCCAGCGCCTGCCGGGGAATCCTGATTTTTGCGCGGGAAGAAGTTTTGGCCGACATCAACACAATTATACAGCAAAGCGCAACGTCAACGTTGTAGGACAATTCGTACGAGTTATCCTACCACCACCAACTGCGAGAACCGGTATCCATCGTTCGTGCGTTCGTGTAAAATGATAAAATACCCTAGACGGCCGGATAGAGTATGTGACGTTGAGCAGTGAATAGTCATCAGTGGGCGGTAAACCCATATGCTTCTTCTCTTTGCTCGAAAGGAGGAAATCCAATGGACATCTCCCAACTCGCCCAATTCCTCGCCCCCGTTCTCCCTTACCTGCTCAAAGGCGGCATGGAACTCTCCGCCGATTCGTGGGAAGGTTTGAACACTCTGTAGGACAACTCTTCCAGAGTTGTCCTGCACGGGTGCCCGCCAGGAGCAATGCCCATGCCCGAGGAAAAAGACGAGAACCGACAAATGAATGTCACCGCCAGCGGAGACTACTCGGTGGCAATTGGGGGCGATGTGAACGGGAGTAATGTGATTGTGGGCGACCACAATCGCATTACCCAAATCATCCAGTTCCTCCTCACCCCCATCCGCCGCCTGCCGACGGACTACGCGGCGCGCATCGAGAACTTCCTCCGCCTGTACCTGGGAAGCCCCAACGAACCGGTGCCTTTCGGCGGGCGCGAGGACGCCCTGCGCGCCCTGGACGCCTGGCTGGACGACCCCGCCCGGCCCTACGCCCTGCTCACCGCCCCGGCCGGGCGCGGCAAATCGGCCCTGCTCGTGCGCTGGCTGACCTCCCTGCGCCAGCGCCAACCCGACCTGCCCATCGCCTTCCTGCCGGTCAGCGTGCGCTTCGGCACCAACCTGGCGAGCGTGACCTTCGCCGCCCTGACCGCTCAACTGGCGCGCGCCTTCGGGGAGGAGGTCCCCACCGATGCGAACACCCCGGACGAGGTCTGGCGCGGCCTGGTCAGCAGTTACCTGAAGCGCACCCCGCCGGGCGGACGCCTGCTGGTGCTTCTGGACGGGGTGGACGAGGCCGCCAACTGGGACGTGGACGGCGCGCTCTTCCCGCTCGAACCGCCGCCGGGCCTCAAGGTCATCGTCAGCGCCCGCCTGACCGCCGGGCGCCCGCGCCCCGCAGACTGGCAGCGTGCCCTGGCCTGGGAGCGGCTCAACATCCGCCGCTTCGACCTCGCTCCGCTCGACCGCCCCGGCCTGCGCGATGTGCTGTACAGGATGGGCGTGCCGCTCGATGAACTCGCCCGTCAGCCGTTTATCATTGAAGAACTCTATCGCCTGACCGAAGGCGACCCACTCCTGGTCAACCTGTACGTCAGCAACCTGTGGCAGAAAGGGGAGGCGGCCTGCCGCCTGAAGCCGGAAGACCTGCGCGGCCTGCAGCCCGGCTACCAGGGCTACTTCGACCGCTGGTGGGAAGACCAGCGCCGACTGTGGGGGGAGGACGCGCCGCTGAAAGAACCCCGCGTGCGCGAACTGCTCAACCTGTTCAGCGCGGCCCTCGGCCCATTACGGACGGACGACCTGCTCGACCTGGCCGACCCCGCGGCCGGCCTGGATTCCTGGACGCTGGAGGAGAGCCTGAAGCCGCTGGCGCGTTTCGTGGTGCAGAGCGGCGAAGGCTATGTCTTTGCCCATCCGCGCCTGCCGGAGTACTTCTGGAAACGGCTGAGCGAGCGCGAGCGGCAGGCGCTGGAGCGGCGCTTCCTGGCCTGGGGGCGCGAGACGTTGACGGCTCTGGCCGAAGGCCGCCTTGCGCCGCGCCAGACGCCGCCCTATTTGGTGCGCTACTATCGCGCCCACCTGGAGCGCGCCCGCGCCCCGCTGGACGACCTGCGCCGCCTGGTAGAGACCCACGCCTGGGCGCAGGCCTGGGAGGCGCTGGAGGGCAGCCTGGGTGGCTACCTGGGCGATGTGCAGGCCGTGTGGAGGCAGGCCAAGGCGGAAAACCGCCGCGCCGCTGAAGGAGACCAGCCCGCTCCCTACCTGGGGCTGGAACTCCGCTGCGCCCTCATCGAAGCCAGCCTGCACAGCCTGGCGGCCAACCTGCCGCCGCAACTGCCCGCCCTGCTCGTCCAGCACGGTCACTGGACGCCGCGCCAGGCGCTGACCCACATCCGCCAGATGCCGGACGAAAAGCAGCGCGCCGAAGCGCTGGAACATCTTCTCCCCCACCTGCCGCCCGACCTCCTGCCCGAAGCCGTGGCTGCGGCACGGGAAATCAGAGATGCGGATGCCCGCGCCCGTGTCCTGACTGCTCTGGCGAAGCGCCTGCCGCCCGAACTCCTGCCCGATGCCCTGGCCGCGGCGCGGGAAATTGAAGGGGATTTTGCTCGCACCCGCGTCCTGACCGCCCTGGTGAAGCGAATGCCGCCAGAGTTCCTGTCCGAAGCCTTGGCTGCTACAGGGGAAATTGCGGACGTATATTGGCGCACTCGTGCTTTGGTTGCCCTAGTAGCGCACCTGCCGACGGAGCTCCTGTCGGAAGCCCTGGATATCGCGCGGAAAATCCGAGACGCCGATAACCGCGCCCGCGCCCTGTCCGCCCTAGCGGAACAAGTGACGGAAATCTGGTCCGAAGCCCTAGCTGCGGCTCAGGAAGTCAAAAACGGGACTGCCCGCTCCAAAGTCCTGATTGCTCTGGCGGCGCGGATGCCGATGGGTCTCTTGCAGGGAACCCTGGCTGCCGCGCGGGAAATCAAAGATGCTGACGACCGCGCCCGCGCCCTGACCGCCCTGGCGCCGCGCCTGCCGCCCGACCTCCTGCCCGAAGCCCTGGCCGCGGCGCGGGAAATCGAAGGCGAATATAGCCGCGCCGACGCCCTGACCGCCCTGGCGCCGCGCCTGCCGCCCGAACTCCTGCCCGAAGCCCTGGCCGCGGTGCGGGAAATCCAGGATGCGGATGCCCGCGCCCGCGCCCTGACCGCCCTGGCGGAGCGATTCCCGGAACTCCTGCCCGAAGCCCTGGCCACGGCGCGGGAAATCAAATCGGATATTGTCCGCGCCCGCGCCCTGACCGCCCTGGCGGAGCGCCTGCCCGAACTCCTGCCCGAAGCCCTGGCCGCGGCGCGGGAAATCCGAGATGCCGATGACCGCGCCCGCGTCCTGACCGCCCTGGCGGAGCGCCTGCCGCCCGAACTCCTGCCCGAAGCCCTGGCCGCGGCGCGGGAAATCCGACATGCGGATGACCGCGCCCGCGCCCTGACCGCCCTGGCGGAGCGATTCCCGGAACTCCTGCCCGACGCCCTGGCCGCCGCGCGGGAAATCCGAGATGCGGATGCCCGCGCCCGCGCCTTGACCGCCCTGGCGGAGCGATTCCCGGAACTCCTGCCCGAAGCCCTGGCCGCGGCGCGGGAAATCCAGGATGCGTATGCCCGTGCCGACGCTCTGACCGCCCTGGCG
>JANWWK010000024.1 GCA_025056175.1 Anaerolineales bacterium | reverse complement strand
GGCCAGGTTCCCCTGCTCCTTCTCCAGCAGCGCCCACCTGTACCATATAGGAGCACATGGATCTACCATGACAGCACGCTCTAGTAGTTGCCGCGCATCTGCAATATTTCCATATTCCTGCTCCATCACCGCCCAAGATTGCAAGGTTGGAACATGATTTGGGTCGGCCTGGATGGCCTGACGGAACAAGTCGCGCGCTGCCTCCACGTTCCCCAGCTCCTTCTCCAGCAGCGCCCACGCCTGCAATGAAACGGCATCTTTCGGGTCGGCCTGGCTCGCACGGCGGAACAGCACGCGCGCGTCGGCCAGGTTCCCCTGCTCCTTCTCCAGCAGCGCCCACGCCTGCAGGGTCGGAGCATGCTGCGGGTCGGCCTCGCTCGCACGGCGGAACAGCTCGCGCGCTTCGGCGAGGTTCCCCTGCTCCTTCTCCAGCAGCGCCCACGCCTGCAAAGAAACGGCATCTTTCGGGTCGGCCTCGACCGCATGGCGGAAGAGATGGCGGGCGCTTGCAAACTCTCCGCGATACTTGAAGGCCAGGGGTAACTTGCTCAGCAGTTTGCGCGTCTCGTCCTGTGGATGCGCCGCCAGGAACGCCCCCAATGCCCGGTAGAAATCGTCATAGAGATATTCCTGCTCCGGCAGGCGCGTACCGCACAGCAACCCCAGGGCACGCTCGGCAATCCAGGGGTGACGGGTGTACAGGCGGCGGGCTTCAACTTCGCTGATTTCGGTCAGTTCGCCGCGCAGGGGGTTGAGCAGGCGCGGGGTGAGTTCGGCTTCGGAGAGGTTCAAAATGTGCGCCAGCAGGGGGCGGCTGAGCCAGAACCCGAAGCGATGCACCAGCGCAATGGCAGCGTAGCCGCGCAGCAGAAAGTGCACCCCCTGCCTGCCAAAGTGCTGCTCCAGGCGCTCGAACACATCTTCCAGAATGGCGTCGAAGCCCCGGCCTTTGCGAGCGGTCAGCAGGGCGGGCAGTAACTGTCCATCCGCTTCCAGGCGGTCGAGGAAGAAATCCAGGCGCGCATGCGGGGGGCGCTCGGCCAGCGCGCCCAACATCCCGGCCTGTTCCAGGCGCTCCAGCACGCCACGCGCTTCGTCTTCGCCCAGGCGCTCGAGGGGAAATTCCTGCCAGGCGACTAAGCGGGCCGTCTGGCTGCGCAGAGGGCTATTGTGCCACTCGTGGGTGCGCGCCGTGCCGAGCAGGACGAAGGGCAGGCCGCTCTCGCTCAGGTCGGCCAGCAGGCGGGGCAGTTCGTCCACGTAGGGCAATTCATCCAGGAATAACAGCACGCGCTGCGCCTGTTCGAAGGGGCGCTCATATGGTTGTTCGACCGTGCCATAGTGCCGCCACAGCACCGGAAAGCCGGCCTGCGAAGCCTCCCACGCCAGGCGCATCAGCAGGGTGGTCTTGCCCTCGCCGCTCAGGCCGGTGATGACCGCCGCGCGCTGGGGCGGATTTTCGGCGGTGATGAAGTCGAAAATGTTTTTGAACTGGCGGCGCCGGGCATCATGCCCGCGGGCAATGTTGGCCCAATTGGCGCGCGTGCCGTTATAGAAATCGGCCGGCGCGCGGCCGACCTGTTGCTGGCGGAAGGCTTCGTCCAGCAGGCGGAAGGCCAGGCCATCGTTGTGGGGCAGAATCACCTGGTTGCCGTCGCCGCTGATGAGGACGGTGCGGACGAAATCGCCGGTGACGGTGATGTTCCTGTGCGCGCCGGAGGCGGTGGTCTGGCTCGAAGAGGTCTCGTCTTGTCCGTTGGGCATGGGCATCGCTCCCTTGGGGAAATTTTACTGCAAAGCGAGAGCAACCGTCCACGAATTTCGGCCACGAATGCGCAAAAGCACAGGACGGCCCTTCCGGCTGTCCTGCCAGACAGGCTGAAGCCTGTCCTACGCTTTGTTGTTATCGCCGGTGATGATTACATTCCCGCTGGCGTTGCCGCCAATCGCCACCGAGCGGTTTCCACTGGCGATGACGGTTGTGCTGGAGGAGGGGACGCTCACCAGCAACCGCTCCGCTTCGGCCTGCAGGTCGGGATTCTCCTTCAAAATTTCTTCCAGGTACAGTTCGACCATGCCGCGAATGCGCGCGTCATCGGGCTTTTCGGCGGCGCGCCGGAGGGCGTCAGCCGCGGCGGGTTTGGCTTCAGCCTTTTTCTGGATTTTCTCCGCCAGTTTTTTCAGTCCCTCCCAACCATCGGCGGAAAGTTTCTTGCCCAGTTCGCCGGCGGCGGCTTTGGCGAGTTCGATGCCGCCTTGCTGGAGCAGGGTGGGGAGAACGGGAGCGAGGAATTGGGTAACCAGGGTAACGTCCATACCTGTTTCTCCTTTTGTCACTTCTGATTATTTTACACAACTTCGTGGCTGAGCGCGCTCCCCGCATGACGTTGCCAGGCTTTCCGCTGTGGAAAAGAAAAACACCACGCAAAGTGGTGTTTTTGCCTGGTGGGCCCGGCAGGATTCGAACCTGCGACCAAGAGATTATGAGTCCCCTGCGCTAACCGCTGCGCCACGGGCCCGGATGTCAGTTATCAATGAACAGTAATCCGTGAGCAGGGCGGGGTAAACAGGAAACAGTTATCAGTGACCAGGCAGAAGGCGTATGCTGATACTGATAACTGCTGACTGATAACTGACCGAGAGCGGGAGACGGGATTCGAACCCGCGCATGTCAGCTTGGAAGGCTGATGCCTTACCGCTTGGCGACTCCCGCATGGGTTATGATTTTACTCCACACGGGCAGACGAAGTCAAGCCCTGAACCACCCAAAATTCAGCCGCTGAAATTCAACCGCTGAACATTGACATCCTGCCAGAACGGGGTTATACTGAAGACGAACCAAAAGTCTATTATGTCAGTAGGGATTATCGCCGATGCGCCTGTCCAAACGCGGTGAATATGGCCTGCGGGCCATGATTTTGCTGGCAACCCCCGACCCGCAGGGCCGGGCGGTGATGCTGCAAATCCGCGAGATTTCGGAGCGTGAAAACATCCCGGTCAAGTTCCTGGAGCAAATTCTGCTGGCGCTCAAGAACGCTGGCCTGCTGCACAGCAAAATGGGCGTGGGCGGCGGCTATTACCTGGCAAAACCGGCACGTGAAATCACGTTGGGGCAAATCATCCGCATTCTGGATGGCCCCATCGCGCCGGTCAAGTGCGTCAGCCAGGTGGCGTATGAGCCGTGCGGCTGCCCGGATGAGGCCACCTGCGGCCTGCGGATGGTGATGTTCGATGTCCGCGCAGCGATGACGAATATCCTGGACAAGACCTCGCTGGAAGACGTCAGCCAGCGGGTGCAGGCGCAGCGCGCCCTGCTCAACCGTGAATAGCCCGCAACACGCAGCGCGCGGCGTTTTTTGCGGGTCAAAAGTCTATTTATACTATAGACTTTGTAGAATAAAAACACAATTTGGAGGAAGAATGTACAAAAAGATGTCTCTGTTCGTTTCGCTTTTGCTCGCCGTTTCTCTGCTGCTCTCGTCTTGTGGCAGAGCGCCCGGCAACGCCGAAAACGGCGAAACTCTGCAAGGCAACATCACCATCTCCGGCGCCTTCGCGCTCTATCCCCTGATGACGCGCTGGGCCGAAGAATTCCAGAAGATTCACCCCAACGTGCAATTCGATATTTCCGCAGGCGGTGCCGGAAAAGGCATGACCGATGCGCTCTCCGGCGCGGTGGAAATCGGCATGGTCTCACGCAGCATCAAACCGGAAGAAGAAGCCCAGGGCGCGTATGCCATTGCCGTCGCCAAAGATGCTGTCTTCGCAGTCGTGAATGCCAGCAATCCGGTGGCAGCGGAACTCTCGGCGCAGGGCATCCGTCCGGAAACCTTCGTCGGCATCTACATCACCGGCGACATCAAAACCTGGGGGCAGGTGGTCGGCAAGCCCGAAGTGACGCAGGAAATCCACGTCTATACCCGTTCGGATGCCTGCGGCGCGGCGGAAATGTGGGCCAAATTCACCGGCAACAAGAAACAGGAAGATTTGCTCGGCATCGGCGTCAACGGCGACCCAGGCGTTTTGGAGGCGGTGCTGAAAGACCCGCTGGGCATCGGTTACAACAACCTGGGCTACGCCTTCGACCTGGCTTCTGGGCAGGCGGTCAAGGGCGCGTTCATCGTTCCGATTGACCTGAACGGCAACGGCAAAGCCGATGAAGACGAGCGTATCGAGAGCCTGTCAGAAGCGGTAGAAGCGGTTGCCAGCGGCAAGTATCCCTCTCCACCTGCCCGTCTGCTCTATCTGGTGACCAAAAACAAACCCGGCGGCGTGGTGCAGGCATTCCTGCACTGGATTCTGACCGATGGACAGGCCTTCGTGAACGAAGCGGGCTATGTGCGCCTGACGCCCGACCAGCTGGCCGAATCGCTCGAACGGGTGAAATAGCCACAAAATGTCATCTTCCGGGAATGCGCGCTGCAATCAACGAACGCGGCGCGCGTTCCCGGCCCGTTGTTACAGGAGGACACGTGTGACAGATTCTTCCCCCGCCCTGACGCGGCGGCAGGCGCAAGAGAAAACCACCCGGCGGGCGGTTTTCGTGCTTTCGCTTTTGCCGCTGGTGTTGATTCTGTTTGTAACGGTGGCGCTCGCAGCGCGCGCCTGGCCCATTTTGGGGCAGTATTCCCTGTGGGACCTGCTGGGCGGTATAGAGTGGCGTCCCATGCGCGGACAGTTCGGCTTCCTGCCGTTCATCGCCGGCACGCTTTGGGTGACGACGGTGGGCGTGCTTTTGGCCGTGCCGCCCTGCCTGCTGACCGCCCTGTACCTCTCGGAATATGCCCGCCCCTCGGTGCGTGCGATTCTCAAACCGGTGTTCGATTTGCTGGCCGCCCTGCCCTCTGTGGTTTATGGCGTGTGGGGCGTGCTGGTAGTGGTGCCGTTCGTTGGGGATGTCCTGCGCCCCTTTTTTCATCAGCATTTGGGCTGGATTCCGCTGTTTGCTTCCAGCCAGCCCACCGGTTACAGCATTCTTTCCGGCGGTATTGTGCTGGCAGTGATGATTGCGCCGTTTATTATCGCCGTTACTTACGAAGTGTTGATGACCGCTCCACAAGACTGGCGGCTCGGCTCGCTGGGTTTGGGCGCAACCCGCTGGCAAACCATTCGGTATGTCCTGTTTCGCCACAGCCTGCCGGGCATCATCGCCGGGGTGGTGCTGGGCACCTCACGCGCTTTCGGAGAGACGATGGCCGTGCTGATGGTGGTCGGTAACGTGCCAACCCTGCCAACCTCCATTTTTGACCCGGCCTATCCGCTGCCGGCGCTCATTGCAAATAACTACGGAGAGATGATGTCTGTTCCGCTGTACGATGCCGCCCTGCTGGGTGCGGCGCTGCTCCTGCTGGTCATTGTCCTGATTTTCAACATTGCCTCCACGCTGGTCTTACAGCGCGTCATGGGAAGGAGGTGGGTATGAAGTTCCGCTGGCAGCGGCGGCATGTGGGCGAGGCCCTCGCCAAACTGCTGATGTTTCTCTCCCTGGGGCTGGTTTTTGCCAGCCTGGTGATGATTCTGTGGACGGTGTTGAGCAAAGGGTTGCCTGCACTCACCTGGCAAATGGTCAGCCAGGCCCCCAAAGGCGGTTTTTACCTGGGCAAAGAAGGAGGCATCCTGAATGCCATCCTGGGTTCGCTCTACCTGGCAGGCGGCGGCACACTGCTTGCGCTGCTCTTCAGCCTGCCCCTGGCGCTTTCGCTCGAAACCTATCTGGGCAATTCGCGCTGGGGCAACGGGGTGCGGCTGGCGCTCGACGTCCTGTGGGGCATTCCTTCGATTGTGTATGGCGCGTTTGGGTTTACGTTGATGCTGGCGCTGGGCATGCGCGCCTCGCTGCTGGGGGGCATTCTCGTCCTGGCATTGCTGGAACTGCCCATCATGACCCGCGCCATGGACGAAGTCATCCGCCGCATGCCGCGCGACCTGGAACTGGCCGCGCTGGCACTGGGTTCCAACAAACGCGAGGTGGCTGTTCACGTCATCCTGCGTCAGATGCTGCCCGGCATCGTCACCGCCATTCTGCTGGCCTTCGGGCGCGGAATCGGCGATGCCGCTTCTGTCCTGTTCACCGCCGGGTACACCGATCACCTGCCCACCTCGCTGATGCGTCCGGCGGCCTCGCTGCCGCTGGCAGTCTTCTTTCAGCTGGGAACGCCGTTTCCCGAAGTGCAGCAACGCGCGTATGCTGCGGCGCTCATCCTGACCATCATCGTGCTGGTCGTCAGTCTCAGCTCGCGCTGGCTGGCCGCCCGCTTCGGACGTTTCACCGTCCGGTAAAATGTCTGTACCAAGCGTATACCGTTCATTTTTCCAACATTTCACCGAGAAATCCACACCTCCTATGACCCCTCATATTCGCGTACGAAACCTGAATGCCTGGTATGGAACGCAGCCAGCCCTCAAAAACATTAACCTGGAAATTCCCCGCCAGCAAATTACCGTCATCATGGGGCCTTCTGGCTGCGGCAAGACCACGCTGCTCAAAACCTTCAACCGCTTCTTCGAGCTGACCGAAGGTGCGCGTCTGACCGGGCAAGTGCTGATAGATGACGAAGACATTTATGCCCGCGATGTGGACGAAACCGAAGTCCGCAAGCGCGTGGGTTTGCTGGCGCAGCGCCCGACGGTTTTGCCGATGTCGATCTACGAAAACGTGGCGTATGGTCTGTACATCCATCAGATGAGAAAGGATGCTCGTTCCTACAAAGAAGCCGTGCGTCACTACCTGGAACTGGCCGGGCTGTGGGAAGAAGTGGGCAAGCGCCTGCACGACCCGGCGACGGCGCTTTCCATTGGACAGCAGCAGCGCCTGTGCCTGGCGCGCGGCCTGGCCGTCGAACCGGAGATTATTCTCGGAGACGAACCCACCTCCGCACTCGACCCGATTTCTTCCCAACACATCGAGAAGAAACTGCTCGAACTGAAAAGCCGTTACACCACCGTCATCGTCACGCACACCTTGCGTCAGGCTAAACGGCTGGCCGACTATGTGATTTTTATGTACATGGGAGAAGTGATTGAGGCCGGGCCGGCGCAAGAGGTATTCACCCGCCCCCAGCAGGAGCGCACGCGGCAATATCTGGAAGGGTTGTTCTAAGGCGCTGCCAGGCGCGAACGCACCTGCCGCAAAATGTACTGACGAAGGTCTTCGAGCAAGTCGCCGTAGAGCGTTTTTGCCAGTTCAACAGCCGATTGCACAATCGGGCGGGTAACGTACAGCGCCAGAGCGTAATCCAGCAAGGCATCCAGCATGAACAGCTGGACTTCGGTGGAGAAGTGTGCCAGCCGCGCGGCGTTGCGAATGCGCTGAAGCCATTGTGGAGGGGTGCCGGCTTCCACCTTGCTGCTTGAATCGAGTTCGAGCTGCACTTCGGGATGGGTGAAAACCAGCCCGCCGCGAATGAGGGCCCCAAAGTTGGTCTGACGCGCAAACTGCGCCGAGAGGGTGGTTTCGATGATTTTCCGTCCCACCAGCCAGGAGCGGTCGAGCGGGGTGGTCAGGCTCTCCAGGGGAGCATCTGGCGAGGGTTCGCGCTGCCACACACCGGCCCGGCAAATCACACGCCCGCGCCAGTGCCGCGTTTCAAACAGCCACAGGCCAGTGGGGCCAATGACCAGGACATCAATGTTCAGGCTGCTTTGCAAAAAGGGGCTGCGAACGGCAAAGTAATCATCGGGCAGGTGTTCGGCCAGGAACTTGAGAAACGCCACCTGCCCGGTTTCGGCAGCATCGCCGGTTTCGAGCGGCTCGCGGCTGGAGACGGCCTGCCACCACTGTTCGGTCAGTTCCAGTGAGGTCTGCGGCTCTTCGGCTGGCGGCTGTATTTTGCTGAGCGCCACAATTGCCAGCACTTTTTCGGCAATTGGCAAAAACAGAATCAGCGCCTGTAACAGGTTGATGACGCCCACCGGCAACAAAAACGGGCGTAAAAACGGGTAGCTGTCTGCCAGCGCCACCAAAATCGCCATAAACAACAACACGCCCGCCAGCAGCACCAACACCAGCCGCAGGGTACGTTTTTCAGCGCGGATTTGCGCCTGAATGGTTGCTGCCGCACGCTTCAGTCCCTGTTCGCGCGCAAACGCCACCGATTTTCCCCACGCACGTTCCCAATTCTGGCGCGCCTGGCGTTCCAGGTCGCGCACAGCCTGGTAGCCTTTGGAGAGATGAGTCCACTGAGGGTCGAGAATACGCATAGCGGCCTTCTGTACCGTCTCCTGCATAGCGAACTACAGGCATCGAAAACGCGCTGAACAAGAATGTTCTTATTCTACATCAAGTGTGCCCGGCTTCCATTTCAAATCTTGCAGGTGTTCTCCGATTTGCTGCAGGCCTGGCGCCTGTGCGTTGAGAACAGATTTTTGCAGGCGAGGCATGCGTTAATTTGCTTATAACACGAGGGAGATATAATTGAAGCAGGAGCAAACGCATGAAACGGTTGGGATTCTTGTTGATACTGTTAGCAGCATGGCTCAATCTGGTACGCCCGGTGCTGGCGCAGACGGGCACGCCGCTTGTCCTGGTGTTGGAGGCCAAAGGCACGGTAGCCCCAGCCATGAAGGAGTACATCACGCGCGGTCTCAAGGCTGCCGAACAGCGCGGCGCGGAGCTGGTGGTCATCAAACTCAACACGCCCGGCGGCCTGATTAGCGAAATGGAAGTGATTGTGCAGACCATCCGCGAGAGCCGCGTCCCCGTCGTCGTGTATGTCAGCCCGCGCGGAGGCACTGCCGGAAGCGCCGGGGCCATCATCACCATCGCTGCACACGCTTCGGCCATGGCGCCAGAGACCATCATCGGCGCCGCCAGCCCCATCAGCGGTGATGGGCAAGATATGGGCGAAACGCTGGAGCGCAAGCAGAAAGAAGCCCTGCGTGCTCAGGCACGCGCCCTGACCGAAAACCGTCCGGCAGAAGCCGTTGCCCTGGCCGAAGAGATGATTGAAATTGCCCGCGCCGTCTCGGCCAACGAGGCCATCGAGACCGGGCTGATAGATTTCATCGCCAACGACTTGAACGATTTGCTGGGGAAACTGGATGGCTTCCAGGTGCAAATGCCCGATGGTGCACGCACGCTGGAGACCACAGATGCCCGCGTGGAATCCTTGAGCATGTCGTTTATCGAGCAGCTGCTCGATATTCTGGCGAATCCGAACATCACGTTTTTGCTCATCACCATCGGCGTCCAGGCGATTCTGATTGAAATTTCCAGCCCCGGTGGATGGGTGGCTGGCTTCGTCGGCGCAGTGTGCCTGGCACTGGCAATTTACGGAGTGGGCATCCTGCCGGTCAACTGGTTTGGGCTCATTTTCCTGGTGCTGGCTTTCATTCTGTTCATTTTGGAGATAAAAACGCCCACCTTTGGGGCGCTCACCGCTGCCGGGGTGGGGTCGCTGATTGTGGGCGCGCTGATTTTGTTCAACTCGCCCGGCGTGCCGCAATTTCAACGGGTGAGCATTCCACTGGTGATTGCTACCAGCATCGTCATCGGCGCGAGTTTCGCCGTGCTGGTCGGCATCGGCCTGCGTGCCCAACGCACGCCTGTTCAGACCGGGCAGGAATCGCTGCCGGGTGCGCACGGCGTGGCACGAACAACCATCAACCCCACCGGCCAGGTGCATTTACAAGGAGAGTTATGGTCGGCAGAACTGGCCGAAGGAGTTGAAGCCATTCAACCTGGCGAAAAAGTGGAAGTGGTGCGCGTGGAAGGGCTGCGGCTGATTGTGCGCAAAATTCAGGCTTGACGCGGCAGTTGCGCGTGCATAGAATGAGTGCATCGTGGATTGTTTAGAAATGAGGTTGAGATGCAAAAATTTGCACAAAGTGATGATTTTGGCTCCTTCCTCTGGAGCGTGCAACAGGCTGTCCACCAGCGCAAGGGACAGGACACCCCCATGCTGATTATGCACAACCTGGCGCGTCAGAAAAAAACCCCCGTCGCGCAGATGATGACCAGAGTGAAAGTTTCATGGGCCGATTTCAACGACGCGCTCAAGTACCTGGAAGAAGCCGGATTGGTGAAGATGGAAGAGGACGAAAACGGCAGCATGCTGTGTTTGACCGAAGAAGGCCGGCACTGGGCGCAAACGATTAACGGAGAATGGGGCGAAGCAGACGAGGCGGAGAACGCTTCTGGCGAGGAGAGAGAGTAACATGTGGCTGGAATGGGCGGTCGCCGGCCTGTTTGGGGCGCTGATTGGCGCGGCAGAAATCGTCTCCCAATTCCGTGATGAACCCGATGACGCCTTGCGTACCTTGCCAGCCTTGGGTTACCTGTTGTTCAACGCGCTGGCTTCGCTTTTTGCGCTCGCCATCATCCGCATTTTTGGGTGGACGATGGGCGTGGAAGACCCCGCCCTCACTGGATGGGCGCAGGTAGTCGTTGCCGGGTTTGGGGCAATGGCCCTGTTGCGCGCTTCAATTTTTACCGTGCGTGAAGGCGAGCGGGTCATTCCGATTGGGCCAAGCCGCTTTCTGGAAGTGGTGCTGGCTTCGGTCAAAGATTCGGTGGACCGCAAACGCGCCGAACAGCGTGGCATTTCGGTCAGCGACATCATGAAAGATGTGGATTTTCAAAAAGCGTGGGTTGCCCTGCCCGCCTATTGTTTTGGGCTGCTGCAAAACCTGCCACAAGAAGAACAGGATAAATTTGGCAAAAAGATGGCGCTGCTGGCAAACGCACCGATGAGCGACCGGGTGAAATCGCTCCTGCTCGGGTTGAGCCTGATGAACCTGGTGGGCGAGAAGGTTCTGGCAACGGCCGTAAGGAACCTGGATAAAGAAATCCGCGCCGACCCGCCCCCGCCACAGGAAAGCAAGACAACTTCTCCCAATTTTTAACGAAATTCCAATCCATTTACGGTACAATCGCCCACTGTAACACTTACCTTTTGGCCCAAAGGACGTATTTTCATGCCTGCTGTCCCTACCCGTGACCGGGTGAACCCCGAAGTGCTTCCCACCACCCCGCTGCGCCGCCCGGAGTGGATTAAAGTCCGCGCACCAGCCGGAGAAAACTACGAACGTGTGCATCATCTCATGCGCGCCAAAGCACTGCACACCGTGTGCGAAGAAGCGATGTGTCCTAACCTGGGCGAATGCTGGGGGAGCGGCACAGCCACTTTCCTGATGATGGGTGATGTTTGCACCCGCTCATGCGTGTTCTGCGACATCAAACATGGCCGCCCCAGCCCTATGGACTGGCTGGAACCAGAGCGCGTGGCACAGGCCGTCAAAGCAATGAACCTGAAACATGCCGTCATCACGTCAGTCAACCGCGATGAACGCAAAGACGGCGGCGCACCGATTTTTGCGATGGTCATTCGCCGAATCCGCGAACTTCAGCCCGGCTGCTCGGTGGAAGTGTTGATTCCTGACTTCAAAGGCTCCGTCGAGGCGCTCAAAATTGTGATGGATGCACGCCCGGAAATTCTCAACCACAACGTCGAAACCGTGCCGCGTTTGTTCAAGACCATCCAGCCCCAGGATAACTACGAATGGGCGGCAGCCACCCTGACCAACGCCAAAAAACTTGACCCCGATGTGTTGACCAAGAGCGGAATCATGGTGGGACTGGGCGAAACAATGGACGAAGTGAAAGCCGTGATGCGCGACCAGCGCAGCTGGGGTGTGGATATTCTGACCATTGGGCAATATCTCCAGCCGAGCAAGAAGCATTACCCGATTGCGCGCTACTACACGCTCGATGAGTTTACCGAATTGCGAGAATACGGCTACAGTCTGGGCTTCAAGTGGGTCGAAAGTAACCCGCTGGTGCGTTCATCGTACCATGCCTACGAACAGGTGCGCGCCCTGAGCATGGTTCACCGCCAGCTGTATGGCGACCAGGCCATGACCCCCTACCAGGCCCCCGGAAAGCACAACGGTTCATAGCACGGGCTTCCGCCGGTCTTAACTCACATCTTAAACGTCGTCCGGCCCTCCAAATCTTTGGCCGATTGCTTGTAGGAACCTTCGTCTGTCTCTTCGCCCGCCCGGCGCAGCTCGGCCAGAAGCATCTGTTCAATTTGACGTTTTTCTTCCAGCGAGACGACCGCACACTCGTGGGCGCGATGTAAGAGATAGGGATACGGACGCGCTCCCATCATGCGGCATTGTTCAACCAGAATGGCATGCAGCCAGCCGAGTTTTTCGCTGTCTTCGGCCACCCAGCGGGGAATTTCAACACGCACCGGCCACGGATGCCCCTCTGTGCCAACGTTCAGGTAAAAAAAGTGCAAACTGAACGCTCCAGCGTAATGCTGTGCGTTGCGGCTCTGAATGCAAAAGACTGCCGAACGCTCGCCCGGACGGAGCAAGGGGTTCTTGCGCTCGCCAAACAGCCAGCGGTCGGTGATTCCGCGCAGAGGATGTGCAGCACGCACTTCTTCTGGCTTCGTCAAATCAATTTCCATGAGTTCCAGCAAACGCACTACCAGGCCAGAGCCAGGTTTTTCGACATATCCAGCCGTCACCACACCGTGCGTTTGTAAGCGCGCGAGAACGCCCAGATATTCTTGCAAGGCGTCGGCATATTCCTGTCCATCTTCTCCACCGGCATTCCCCCACAATTCGAGAGGCCCATCAGTAAATGTGATGACGGGGAGGTTTGGGTCGCACGAAACAGCCAGCTCGTAGAGCGCGGCGCGTTCACGCAAATCACGGCGCAGAGCGACCAGGCCCTCGGTCAGCGGGTTGCCGCTGGCGGTCAACAGTTCCTGGTCAAATAACAGGTGGCTTTCGGTAAAAATCTGGGGCGTTTGCGAGCTATCGCGGCGTAAGGTAATCGTTCCAACGTTGATAAGACCAAACTGCACAGCGGCGTGCCTATCGGGGTTGATTTGGGAGCCATCGGCAGCAATCAGGACGGCATTGTGCGGCACGGCGGGCGGCGGCAGGTGCGTATCCAGCCGCTCGTTCATTGGAACGGCGCAACGCAAGGCGGGGTCAACCTGCCGTGCAGCCTCGACCCTCTCACGTAAAGCATCCAGGTTATCGGCATGTAATTCAAGCAAGAAGCGTGCATGCTTACGCCGCTCTTCCAGGGTTTGCTTGCGTTCTCTGGCGGTTGCGCCAATTTCGCGGATTTTTTGATAGACCTGTTGGAAGTCGATGGACATGAAGAAATTGTAGCGCGATTTTGGGAATTCCGCTACACGGGGAACTTTTTGGGCAGCAGAAGCGTTATTAGGCCAGAAATTCGACATTCAATAAGGAGAAAAATATGCGTAACAAGTTTCTGTTCGTTTCCCTGTTTTTGGTTCTGACCGTACTGCTAAGCGCATGTGGCGCAACACCGGGCGCTTCGTCCAACCAGCGCGTGCTTTCCGTCAGCGGCACGGGGCAGGTCTTTCTTCAGCCAGATATGGCATACATTTTCATCGGCGTCACCACCGAGTCTGAAAGCGCGACCGACGCCGTAGCCAGGAACAACGCCGATACCCAGCGACTGCTTGATACGCTCAAAGCCGCCGGCGTGGCCGAGGCCGACCTGCGCACCAGCAACTTCTCAATCTGGCAAAACACGCCCTACGGGCCGGATGGCCTGCCCGGCAAGCCGGTCTACCGCGTAGATAACACCGTGTATGTCACCGTGCGCGATTTGTCGAAGCTGGGCAACCTGCTCGATGCCGCCGTGCGCGCAGGCGCGAACAGCATCAACAGCATCCAGTTCGATGTGGCCGACAAGACCCAGGCACTCAGCCAGGCACGCAAAGCCGCCGTGGAAGCCGCCCGCAAACAGGCCGAAGAGCTGGCGCAGGCCACCGGTGTTCAGCTGGGCAACATCCAGAACATTCAGTACTACGACTCGACTCCGGTGTTATACACGGAAAAGGGTATGGGTGGAGGCGGAGATGCGGCCGCGATAGCCGTGCCGATCAACCCCGGTCAATTGCAAATTACGGCCACCGTAACGATTAGTTACGAAATCAAATAAGAAACTGTCATCAGTGAGACATCCAGCCCGGACCTTCGTGTCCGGGCGATTTATCGAAAGCCGTCCAAAGACGGCTAAAACCCGGTTTTGGCTCTGTTTTACCACGCTGCGGCATAAGGAGCGAACTTTGTGTATAATTTAGACGAACATCTAACCCCATCAGGAGAGCGCGCATGACCTTTCAACAATCCCCCTGGAGTTTGCAAGACCTGTTTCCCGGTTTCGATAGTCCCGAACTGGAAAGCGCATTCCAAAGCCTGGAAACGCAGGTAGCCGCCTTCGAACAGTTCCGGGCAGAACTTAAGCCGGATATTTCGACCGACGCCTTTCTGCACATCGTGCGCGAATCGGAGGCCATCACCCGCGCCGCCTACCGTCTCTACGGGTTCGCCGGCCTCTCGTTTGCTGCCGATACCCAAAACCAGGCCGCCCAAACGCTGATGGGACGTGTGCAACAGTTCTTTGCCGAACTGCAAAACCGCACGCTGTTCTTCAGCCTGTGGTGGAAGAACCTGGACGACGCCAACGCCGCGCGCCTGATGGCCGATTCGGGCGATTACCGCTACTATCTGGAAGAAATGCGTCACTACAAACCGCATACGCTGAGCGAGACGGAGGAGAAAATCATCAACCTGAAGAACGTCACCGGCACAGGCGCACTCACTAACCTGTACGATTCCATCACCAATCGCTACACCTTCAAACTGGAAGTAGAGGGGGAAACCAAAGAACTGACGCGCGGTGAACTGATGTCTTACGTCCGCCAGGCCAACCCCGATTTGCGCGCCCGCGCCTATCAGGAACTTTACCGCGTCTATGGCAACGATGGTCCCATTTTGGGACAAATGTATCAGACCATCGTGCGCGATTGGCGCAACGAGAACCTGACTCTACGGAAGTATGCCAGCCCACTGGCGGCGCGTAACCTCGCCAACGACATCCCCGATGACGTGGTTGAGACCTTGCTCGATGTGGCCCAGAAAAACGCACCGCTCTTTCAACGCTTCTTCCGCGTAAAAGCACGTCTGCTGGGCATGGAACGCCTGCGCCGCTATGACATTTACGCACCGGTCAGCCAATCGGATAAGACCTACCCCTTCGAGACCGCCGCAGAAATGGTGTTGGAATCGTTCCACCACTTCTCGCCCCAACTCGGTCAACTGGCGCGGCGTGTGTTCGAGCAAAACCATCTGGATAGCGAAGTACGAAAAGGCAAGCGCGGCGGCGCATTCTGCTGGACGGTGGAACCCGCCCTCACCCCATGGGTACTGGTCAACTATCAGGGGCGCGCCGATGACGTTGCCACGCTGGCGCATGAACTCGGCCACGCCGTTCACTCGATGATGGCGGAACATCACTCCGCCTTTACCCAGCATTCCTCCCTCCCACTGGCCGAAACCGCCTCCACCTTCGGCGAAATGATGCTGATTGACCGCCTGCTGGCCGAAGAGAACGACCCCGCTGTTCGCCGCGACCTGCTCTTCCGCCAGATAGATGACTCGTATGCCACGATTTTGCGCCAGTCCTTCTTTGCCCTGTTCGAGAAACAGGCACACGAGATGGTGGTGAAAAATGCTTCGGTAGATGACCTTGCTGCCGCTTACATGCAAAATCTCAAAACGCAATTCGGCGATGCGGTGGACGTGAGCGAAGAATTTCGCTGGGAATGGGTCAGCATTCCGCACATCTATCACACCCCGTTCTATGTCTATGCCTATGCCTTTGGGCAGCTGCTGGTACTCTCGCTGTACCGGCAATTCAAGCTCGAAGGAGAAGCGTTCAAACCACGCTACCTCGAAATTCTGGCCGCAGGCGGTTCCGCCTCGCCCGAAGCCATCCTCACCCGCGCTGGCATTGATATGCACTCCCCCGCCTTCTGGCAGGGCGGTTTCGATGTGATTGCCGGGCTGGTCGAGCAGCTGGAACAGTAATCGTTCGTGGAGAAAACCGTATGTCCAACGTTTTCGAGAGTCAACACCCCCTGGTGCAGCACAAACTCAGCCGCCTGCGCGATAAGAACACCGACCCCAAGCGCTTCCGCGAACTGGTACGCGAAATTGCTGCCTTAATGGTCTATGAAGCCACCGCCGACCTGACGGTGACGCCGCGCGAAATTGAAACTCCGCTGGCACGTATGACGGCCTACGAGCTGAAAGACAAAATCGGGCTGGTGCCGATTCTGCGCGCCGGCTTAGGGATGGTCGAAGGCATTTGGGAACTGATGCCACAAGCAGAAGTCTGGCACATTGGCCTGTACCGCGATGAACAAACCCTGCGCCCGGTGGAATACTACAACAAGCTGCCCACCGAGCCGACGGTTTCCGTCTGCCTGATTCTGGACCCGATGCTGGCAACCGGCGGCTCCGCCACAGCAACAGTAGAGGTGCTGAAACGCTGGGGCGTGAAAAAAATCAAGTTCGTCGGGCTGATTGGCGCGCCGGAAGGCATTGCCCGAATGCAAAGGGAGCATCCCGATGTGCCAATTCACCTGGCCGCCATTGACGACCATCTGAACGAGCGTGGTTACATTGTCCCTGGTCTGGGTGATGCCGGCGACCGGCAGTTCGGCACAGGATAAGAGTGCCTGCGCCCCGCTGTGCGCCTTCCATCAGCCCCCTCGCCCATCGGTGAGGGGGCTGGTTTGTTCTCCCCACCCGGTTTCTCCTTCCATTCTTCGGATTAATCTGACACTTATCACCTTTACACCCCGCTGCGGTGTGATTTTCCCCTGACGGGTATCACTGGCATTCGAGTCTGGGCAGCGATATACTTGCTGTGAATACTTTCACAAAAATCTCAAAAAGGACTCCCCCATGCCCCAAGAAGACCCACGAATTCTGGAACTGCGCGCCATGCGCGCCAAAGCGCGCGAGGGCGGCGGCGCTGACCGGATTGCCAAACAGCACGCCAAAGGCAAGATGACCGCCCGCGAACGGGTGGAAGCCCTGCTCGACCCCGGCACATTTAATGAGTTGGAGCCGTTCATCACCAGCCGCGCCGATGATATGAGCATGGCAACGGAGAAATATCTTGGCGATGGCGTCGTCACCGGCTATGGCATGATTGACGGGCGCACCGTCTATGTTTACGCGCAAGACTTCACCATTTTCGGCGGCACGCTCTCCGAAATGCAGAGTCACAAAATCTGCCGTGTGATGGACCTGGCCGTGCGCAACGGCGCGCCGTGCATCGGTTTGCTCGATTCGGGCGGCGCGCGCATTCAGGAGGGCGTAAAGGCGCTGGGCGGATACGCTGAAGTCTTTCGGCGCAACGCGCAATTTTCGGGCGTCATTCCGCAAATTGCCATTATGCTTGGGCCGTGCGCAGGCGGCGCAGCCTATTCTCCCGCCCTGCAAGACCTGATTGTCATGGTGGAAAAGCAATCCTTCATGTTTCTCACCGGTCCGGATGTCATCAAAGCCGTCACCGGCGAGGTGATAGATGCCGAATCGCTTGGCGGCAGCGAAATTCACATGTCGGTCAGTGGCGTGGCACACCTGGCTGTTCCCACCGAGCAGGAAGCGCTGGCCGTTGCGCGCCGCTTCCTTTCATACCTGCCGTCCAACAATATCGAAAATCCACCCTACGTCACCCCCACCGACGACCCGGCACGCATGGACGAACACCTCAACAGCATTGTGCCGCTCGACCCCTCCGAGCCATACGTGATGCACCAGGTCATCGAATCGGTGGTAGATAAAGGCACTTTCCTGGAACTTCAGCCCAACTGGGCGCGCAACGCCATTATTGGGCTGGCGCGCATTGGCGGGCATAGCGTGGGCATCGTGGCACAGGAACCGGCAGTGATGGCCGGCGTGATTGATATTGATGCCAGCGACAAGATGACGCGCTTCGTGATGATGTGCGATTGCTTTAACATCCCCCTGGTCACGTTTGTCGATTCGCCCGGGTTTCTGCCCGGTGTGGCACAAGAACACGGCGGCATCATCCGCCATGGGGCCAAATTGCTGTACGCCTACTCGAACGCCACCGTGCCAAAAGTGACCATCATCACCCGTAAAGCCTACGGGGGGGCGTATGTGGTCATGTCCAGCAAATATCTCGGCACCGATGTCACCTACGCCTGGCCGAGCGCCGAAATTGCCGTTCTGGGCGCAGAAGGTGCGGTCAACATCCTGTTCAAAAAGCAAATTGAAAGCGCGCCCGACCCGGCTGCCGAGCGCAAACGCCTGGCCGACGAATACCGCGCGCGTTTCAATAATCCCTATCACGCCGCCAGCACCGGCTACGTGGATGACATCATCGAACCGAAAGAAACGCGCCCCAAAATCATTGCAGCCCTCTCGGCCCTGCGCGATAAATTTGCCCCCGCTCCGCCCCGCAAGCACGGCAACATTCCGGTATAACGGCCTATGGAAAACCTGCTTAACGCATTGATTATCACCGCGATTGGCATGGGGATTACCTTTGCAGCGATTGTCGTCCTGTGGGGGATGATGGCTGCCCTGACGATGCTTCCGGATGCCCAGGAAAAAGAAGAGAACGCGCCGGAGGCGGTTTCCGCTGCCGAACAAGAGGCCAAAATCCGCGCTGCCGCTGCCGCTGTTGCGCTTGCGCTGGCCGAACAGGAACTCTCCTCGGCCCGACCGCTGCCACCCCCGCCGACAGCCATCGTCAGCGCCTGGCAATTAGGCACCCGCTCCCGCCAAATGTACGAGAAAGGCAGAAGACGCAAATGAAATACAACGTGACAATTGGAGAAAAAACCTACACAGTCGAAATCGAGGACATCACCCAACGTCCGGTTATTGCTCGTGTGGATGGGGAAACCGTTGAAGTGTTCATTGAACGCCGTGCCGATGCGCCTGTCGTTCGGGGAGCCGACTCTGCGCCAGCAACAGCCAAACCGGTCAGTGTGGCCTCACTTCCACTCGATAAGGTGGAAAAGGCCGGGAATGCCCTGCTTGCGCCCCTGCCCGGCACGGTGGTCGAGGTCTTTGTCAAGCCGGGGGAGAAAGTCGAGGCTGGACAGGTAGCGCTTATCATCGAAGCAATGAAGATGAAAAACAGTATCCGTTCCGTGCGCAGCGGAGTGGTTAAACACGTGCTGGTGAGCACCGGGCAAACGGTGGCGCACCGCCAACCGCTGGTGGAGTTCGAGTCATGAACATCGGCGAACTGGTATTGAGCGTCTTTGGCGGCCTGCAGTTCACCTGGGCCAACGCAGTGATGCTGTTGATTGGCGCCGGGCTGGTGACGCTGGCGGTGGTGAAGGAATACGAACCTGTGCTGCTTCTGCCGATTGGCTTTGGCTGCATTCTGGCAAACCTGGGAATGTCGGTGTACAACGAGGAAAGCTTTCTGAAAGTGTTGTACGATGCGGGCATTCAGACCGAACTTTTCCCGCTGCTGATTTTCATCGGCGTCGGCGCAATGATTGATTTCCGCCCGCTCCTGGCTCAACCCCACATGGTCTTACTTGGCGCGGCAGGACAATTCGGCATCTTCGGTGCGCTCATCCTGGCGACCTTGCTGGGCTTTCCGCTCAATGAAGCCGCCAGCATTGGCGTCATTGGTGCCATTGACGGCCCAACAGCCATTTTCGTGACATCGAAACTTGCGCCGGAACTGCTCGGCCCAATTGCGGTGGCGGCCTACTCGTATATGAGCCTGATTCCAATTATCCAGCCGCCCATCATGAAGTTGATGACCACCCGCAAAGAGCGCCTGATTCGAATGGACTACGCTCCTCGCCCGGTTTCGACCCGCACGGTGATTGCGTTTCCGATTGTGGTGACGATTGCCATCAGCCTGCTGGCGCCGGCGGCAGCCCCGCTGATTGCGGCGCTCATGCTTGGCAACCTGCTCAAAGAATCGGGCGTGGTGGAACGCCTGAACAAGGCCGCCCAAAACGAAATCATCAACGTTACCACCCTGTTCCTGGGGCTGGCCATCGGCGCGACCATGACCGCCGAAAAGTTCCTCTACGACCCCGCTACCGGCTGGCAGGTGCGCACGCTGGGCATCATGGTTCTGGGTCTGCTGGCCTTTGTGCTGGATACGGTGGCCGGATTGACCTTTGGCAAAATCCTATCGTTCCTGAGCGGCGGCAAAATCAACCCGCTGATTGGCGCCTGCGGCATCAGCGCGTTTCCCATGGCCGGGCGGCTCTCGGCGCGCGCCGCGCTGGATGAAGACCCCGATAATTTCATCCTGATGCATGCGATGGGTTCCAATACGGCTGGTCAGTTGGGGTCAGTGATTGCTGGCGGCGTGCTGCTGGCGATTGTAAGCAGGATGCTGTGAGAAAAGCCGTATAAACATCACAGAAACCGCCCACGGACCAGACGTTCGGGGCGGTTTTTGGCTTGATAGCAGCCTTAGCGCCTGAGCCGATATTTTTGAGCAAACTCCGCAGCGGCTTGCACGGGGTCTGCGCTCCCGCCTACTGCGCGCACACAGGCCGAGCCAACGATGACACCATCGGCCAGTTGTCCAACGGCAGCGGCCTGTTCGGGGGTGCTGATGCCAAATCCCACGCACACCGGTATCTCGGTGTAACGTCGCACACGGGCAATCAGGTCGGACAGACCTGACGTCACCTGGCTGCGTTCACCGGTCACCCCCGTCACACTCACAAGGTAGATGAAGCCTTGCGCGCGGCGGGCAATCCGCTCCATGCGCTCGTCCGATGTGGTGGGCGCCAGCATGGTGACGAGCGGAGTTTGGGTTTCATCCAGCAACGCGCGGAATTCATCGGCTTCTTCGGGCGGCAGGTCGGGGAGGATGAAACCATCAGCACCGGCCTGCACGGCATCACGCACAAAATTGCGCAGCCCATAGGCCAGAATGGGGTTGTAGTACCCCATCAAAAGAAGGGGGATTTCTACCCCACGGCGGCGCAATTCGGCAATCGCAGCGATGCCATCCCGTGTGGTTACACCGTTTTGAAGTGCAACCTGTGTGGCCTGTTGGATGACGGGGCCATCGGCCAGCGGGTCGGAAAACGATAGCCCGACTTCGATTAAATCAGCGCCGTTTCTGGCAAGGACTTCGAGAACATCTATCGAAGCAGGAAGATCCGGATACCCGACCGGGAAATAGGGCATGAAGATAGGGGGACGGCGAAAAGCAGTTTGCAGGCGGTTCATAGGACAAAACGGAAACAAAGCAGACAGAAAGCGGTCGTTTAGTGAAAATGTTGCATGACTGTGTTCAGGTCTTTATCGCCGCGCCCGGAGAGATTGACGAGAATCACGCTATCTTTGGGCATGGTGGGAGCGCGTTTAATCACTTCGGCCAGCGCGTGGGCCGACTCCAGAGCCGGGATGATGCCTTCCGTCTGGCACAACATCTGAAAGGCAGAGAGCGCTTCTTCATCGGTGGCCGCGGTGTAAAAGGCACGTTCCTGGTCGCGCAAATAGGCATGTTCCGGGCCGATGGCAGCGTAATCCAGGCCGGCAGAAACGGAATGCGTTTCGGCAATCTGACCATCGGCGGTTTGCAAGACGAAGGTGCGCGTACCGTGAATCACGCCAAGACGTCCGCGCGCGGGGTCGCCAAAGCGGGCAGCATGTTTACCAGAGGCCAGGCCCTCGCCCCCGGCTTCGACGCCGATGAGTTCAACTTCGGGGTCGGAGAGAAAGGCGCTGAAGATGCCGATGGCGTTGGAACCGCCGCCCACGCACGCAATCACCGTATCGGGCAGGCGGCCCAGTTCGCGCAGAATTTGTTCGCGCGCTTCGCGGCCAATCACCGATTGAAATTCGCGCACGATGGTGGGATAGGGGTGCGGACCGAGCGCGGAGCCTAACAGATAGTGCGTATCGCGGACGTTGGTCACCCAGTCACGAATGGCTTCGTTGATGGCATCTTTGAGGGTTTGTGTGCCGCCAGAAACAGAGCGCACTTCTGCACCAAGCAATTTCATGCGAAAGACGTTGGGCTGCTGACGGGCAATATCTACAGCGCCCATATAGACGACGCATTCCAACCCGAGCAAAGCAGCGGCAGTGGCCGAGGCCACGCCATGCTGCCCGGCGCCGGTTTCGGCGACAATGCGCCGTTTGCCCATGCGCCGGACGAGCAACGCCTGCCCCAGCGCATTGTTGATTTTGTGCGCGCCGGTATGCGCCAGGTCTTCGCGCTTGAGATAAATTTGCGCCCCGCCTAACCGCTCCGAAAGCCGCCGTGCATACGTCAGGGGAGTCGGACGGCCTACGAAATCGGCCAGCAAACGGTCGAATTCGCGCTGAAAAGCAAGGTCAGCGCGCGCCGAGATGAACGCATCTTCGAGTTCTGCCAGAGCAGGCATGAGGGTTTCGGGGACGTATTGTCCGCCATAGGGTCCAAATTTGGGAGGCAGGAGAGGCATAGGAATAAGGAGAAAGGGTGGTAGACGAATAAGAATCGCACTCACGAGGAGAGCAGACGAACCTGTTGGACGAATTTTCTCATCTTCTCTGCATCTTTGACGCCAGGAGCAGATTCAACGCCGGAGGCGGTATCGACCCCCCAAGGCTGTACAATCCGGATGGCTTCGGAGACGTTTTCGGGGGTCAGGCCGCCTGCCAGCAAGAGGGGAGACTGCCTGGCCAGGCGCGCTGCGGCGTTCCAATCACCAACCTGGCCGGAGCCGCCATACAGGCCAGAAACCGATGAATCGACCAGCAAGGCAGGCGCTAATGAAGCGGAACAACGGAGATAAGGGGCAAGTTGTGCGGCTGCATCGCTACCTGCGCGCAACCGAACGGCCTTAAAGGCCAGTGGACCGAGTTCCTCGAGCAGTTCCGGCGGTTCGTCGCCGTGCAACTGGGCGCGGTGCAGGCTGGCAGCCTCCAGAACAGCGCGAATTTCAGAAGCCGGCGCGTTGACAAAAACGCCCACCAAAACGATAGCGGGAAAACGCTGCCGCAGTATGGAGGTAATCCCGGCGCACGTTTGCGGCGTAATGAAACGGGGGCTCTTGGGGTAAAAGTTGAAACCAAGCAAATCGGCCCCCGCCTCGATGGCGGCCAGAGCATCTTCAAGGGTTTTAATGCCGCAAATTTTGACGAAAGGCATATGAGAGATGATGGGTGAATGGATGAGGGTTCAGGATCCGGGCGCAAACGCACCGGAGAGTTCGCGCACCCTGGCAGCAATATCGGGCGCAGTGACCAGCGCTTCACCAACCAGAATGGCATCTACACCAGCACGCGCCAGACGGGTGACGTCCTGCGCCGTGAAAATACCGCTCTCGGCCACCACCGTCACCTGCGCAGGGATGAGGGGGCGAAGGCGTTCGGTGGTTTCGAGCGAAACGTGAAACGTGGTCAGGTCGCGGTTGTTGATGCCTACCAAACGAATTCCAGGCAGGCGCAAAGCACGTTCGGTTTCGGGTTCATCGTGGACTTCAACCAGCGGAGTCAACCCAAGGGCAAGGGCACAGGCATGCAGGTCAGCAAAGTGGGCGTCATCGGGCAGAGCGGCAGCAATCAGCAAGACGGCATCGGCGCCGGCGGCACGGGTTTCGTAAAGTTGGGCTTCGTGAATGATGAATTCTTTACGCAAAAGAGGCAGCGGATAGTTCACCTGTCGCAGGCGGCGCAAAGTATCGAGATGTCCCTGAAAGAACACTTCGTCGGTCAGCACGCTGACTGCGCGCGCGCCATTACGCGCATATATCTCCGCTACCTGAAGCAGGTCGAGATGTGGAGCAAGCATACCTTTGGAAGGACTGGCGCGTTTGAGTTCGGCAATCAGTGCCAGCCTGTCGCCACGCTCTTGCTCTGCGGAGTGGGAAGCAGACGATAAACGCACAGCGGCGAGAAAATCGCGCGGGGCAGGCGCCGCTTCTGCGGCGCGGCGCAGGGCAGGCAGGTCAAGCGCGGCCACTTCCAGGCGCTTCTGGTCGAGAATGCGGGTCAAAATGCTCATGGCGGCGTTCTGGCTTGCACTAAACAGCAGCAAACGATTGGCTGAAGGCAACCAGCTGGTTCAATTTCTTCAGCGCCGCGCCGCTTTCGAGTGATTCGCGGGCTTCAGCCAAAGCGAAATGAAAATCGGCAGTTTCGGCAGCCAGGGTGGCGGCAGCGTTCAGGAGCACGGCATCGCGGCGCGCACCATGCAGTTTCCCGGCTAACAGGTCACGCATCATCTGGGCTGATTCTTCTGGCGTGCCGCCGCGCAGGTCATCCAGGCTGGCGCGCGGAAAGCCATACTCTGCCGGGTCCAGGTCATACGTGCGAACCGCGCCATCCTGGAGATGGCTGACACGGTTCGGGCCAAGCGGATTGAGTTCGTCGGTGCCGCCAGCGCCATGAATGACGAGAGCAGCGCGCGCACCCAGTTCTTTGAGAACATGCGCCAGCGGTTCGGTGAGCGCCGGCGAATAAACGCCGGTCAGTTGAATTTCGGCGCCCGCCGGATTGGTAAGCGGCCCCAGCACGTTGAAGATGGTGCGTTGACCGATTTCCTTGCGCGGGCCAACCGCATGTTTCATGGCCGGATGAAATTTGGGCGCAAACATGAAACCAATACCGATTTCTTCAATCGCCTGTCCTACCTGCTCAGGCGTGAGTTCCAGGTTGACCCCCAGTGCAGCGAGAACATCGGCGCTGCCGCACTGAGACGAAGCGGCGCGGTTGCCATGCTTGGCAACGCGGCGGCCAGTGCCGGCAACGACAAATGCCGCCGCTGTGGAAATGTTGAAGGTGCGCGCCCCATCCCCGCCGGTGCCAACCACGTCATACACCGGCTGCGAGCGGTCGCGCAACGGAACTTTGAGCGAAACCGCCCGCATGGCACGCACCGAACCGGTGATTTCCTCCACCGTTTCGCCTTTCATCCGCAAGGCCACCAGATACGCGCCAATTTGTGCTGGCGTGGCCTGCCCGGTCATGATAATCGTCATTGCCTGCTCCGCCTCTTCGGCAGTCAGGTGGGTATACTGGATGGCTTTGGCAATATATGGTTGCAACATAAGAACCTCCCAATACGTCAAACGCGGGAATCCAGGAAATTTTGCAGAATTTGTTTGCCGTGTTCGGTCAGAATCGATTCGGGGTGAAATTGCACGCCATAAGTGGGATGCTCTCGATGCTTCAAGCCCATAATTTCCCCCTCAGCGGTTTGAGCGGTCACTTCCAGTTCTTCAGG
>JANWWK010000095.1 GCA_025056175.1 Anaerolineales bacterium | reverse complement strand
TAAAAAATGACGGCGCTCGCCCGTAATTCTGGAGTTGTACGGCCTCCTGGCCTGCCTGCCTCGAGTATAATTCATCCATCAGGTTGCGCTGCGGGGCGGTTTCTTCCTGGAAACAGGATGGCCCGCCATCTTGATTGGGTGCACCTGACGCCGCTCCGCTGCGCTTGGCTCGCCGCAGGTGAAGCGCAAACCGTTAGACCGCCCGCTTTTAGCAAGTCAAGTATAATTTTGAAGTGGACACACCATTTTGATATGTATGGAGTATTCTGTGACCCTAAAGAAATCCACTTCAACCAGATTAAATCAAATTCTCCAAGCCGATTGTCTCGAAGAACTTGCCTTCTTTGATGATAATTCGATTGACTTAACAGTATTCTCGCCTCCTTATGACGGTATTCGAGATTATAAAAATAATTGGACATTTGATTTTGCTAAATTAGGCAACCATCTTTTCAGAGTAACAAAAGATGGCGGAGTCGCCGTTGTCGTTATTGGCGATGGAACAAAAAACTTTGCCAAATCCCTCACTTCTTTTCGGTTGGCTGTAAATTGGGTTGACGATATTGGCTGGAAACTCTTTGAAAGCGTCATTTACAGGCGTGACGGCAACCCTGGGGCATGGTGGAATCAACGTTTTCGAGTTGACCATGAGTATATTTTTATGTTTTTTAAAGGGAATCGTCCAAAATCTTTTCATAAGGAACATTTGATGATTCCAAGTAAGCATGCTGGAAAAATCTATTCGGGAACGGACAGGTTAACAAATGGCGGTTTCAAAAAAATTGAACCGAAAGCTGTAAACCCGATGAAGTGTCGGGGAACAGTTTGGGAATATTCCACAAGCAATACAGAAGGGAATCGGCTAAAGCTCCAACACCCTGCTACTTTCCCAGACAAGTTAGCAAGCGACTTAATTTTATGTTTTTCAGAACCTGGTGATATTGTGCTTGACCCGATGTGTGGAAGTGGCACAACTTGTGTGCAGGCAAAATTAAACAACAGGCAGTTCATTGGAATTGAAATCAGCGAAGAATACTGTGACATTGCTCGAAAACGCCTTCAAATTGAAGCGCAAGCCAATCAAGTCAGCATGTTTTAGGAGCAAACCGAATGTCATATCAAGATGATGTAAAAGTTGCCAAGCGCCTGCTTGCAGATTTGCCAACAAAATGGGATGGGAGAACAAGTGTTTTGGAAATGAAAGAAGCGGATTTCAATTGGCGACAAATGGAATGGTGGGGATTTTATTTTGAGATGTTATGCCACAGGCGGCTTGCAGGCGAGTTTTCCATCCCTGGCGATAAATACGGTACAGCCGCCACTTCCTGCTTCGATTTGAAACGCTCTATAAATTGGGATTTGAAAGCCAAAGCCATAAAATCCGATGACCATCGCTCTATCTTGAATGACACAGAAGCAATGGACTGGAGCATTAAGAAATACGGTGTTCACGGCTTGATGATTGGTTTATGTGATGTTGAGTACAACGATAATGACAGATCTTTTCAACAATGGCATGAAGAGTTAAAGGGCGGCAAGTCAAAATATCAACTAGAAAGAGAGCAAAGAACCAGCGTATCTCGGTATCGAAAGACCAGAGCCGATTTACAAGAAGTTCTGTTTCTTGCGATTACTTCCAAAAATATTTCATTGTTGGGCATTTATCATCAGGGGAGAAATGCAAATGGTAAGCCTCGCCCCCCAAAATATATGCTCGATTATGATGAAGAGACGTTAGGTCAATTTTTGATAGATAAAATCGCCTTTCAATAGAAAGGCGGCTAACACTGTTCCTAAGAAACCAGAATCAGGCAAAAAACGCTCTTTTGTGACGATTGCCTATCCATGATACCGCTGCCCTGCCGGTCAGCAAGCCGGTTTCTTGCATAAAAAATGACGGCACTCGCCCGTCATTCTGGAGTTCTCAGAAACCCGCCCGTCGCGACCGGCTGCCGGGGTGAAAAAAGGGGCGTGGGCCTACGCAAAAAGCAGAATCGACGCAAAAAACGGTAAAATCTAGCCTGACTCCTAACCCCAAACCAGGCGTTCTCCATTCGGGGGACGCCGTTTCGTTTGCGCCGGTCCTGTTCAGGCTGCGACCGGCAGCAATGCGTAGCCGAGTTTGGCGGCTCGCTTCTTCATGTACTTGATTTGCTGTTCTTCGTACTGCTTCTGGTATTCATTCACAGTCAGCGGGTCGTACTCAATCTGATATTTCAACATGCGGTACATCGTGCGTGCAATCGCATGGGCTGTGGCCACGGTTGCCTGGGAGGGGCCAAGCCGTGCTTTCAGGCGTCGGTAAAGCACCCCAAACGAACAATTGGCTTGCTTCACTGATTGGGCGGCCATCCTGAAATCGTTCTCATGATGGTTGGAGGAAGTACTGATAGTTATCTATAAATGATGATAATCGGTCAGATTGTTTCGACTAAGCAACGCAAATACATGACAAATATCACTTTCCTGCGTTACAAGGGTAAGTTTCTCGAATAAAGCCGCTGTGATACAATCACATCAGTTTGTGACAGAATCCCCAATCGCCAAGGAGACGTTATGCAGAATCCCTGGGTCTATCTCGGTCTCTTTTTGCTGGTCGGCATCATCATTCCGATAGTGCCGATTGCTTTTTCTGCGCTGATTGCGCCCAGGAAGCCCAATCCCATCAAGCAAAGCACCTACGAATGCGGTATCGAAACGGTCGGGGAAAGCTGGGTACAGTTCAAAGCCCAGTATTACGTCTTTGCCCTGGTGTTTCTCATCTTCGATGTAGAAACTGTCTTTCTGTTCCCCTGGGCATTGGCGCTCAATGCACAAAACCCGGCGGTGCTTCCGGCCTTCATTGCCATCGAAGGCGTGATTTTCATCCTTATCCTGGTTGCCGGGCTGGTTTACACCTGGCGTAAAGGACTGCTGGAATGGGCTTGAGTTCCAGACCGACATCGAAAGGCTGACAGGAAACTTCCTTTCAGCCTTTTATTTGCTTCGGAGGAGTGTTCCATGAATTTTTGGACAGACCCCATCAAGGTCATTTACGATTGGTTGATGATTACCCTTACCGGCTGGGGCATGAGCGGCTGGCTGGCAGATGTTCTCATCAACCTGCTCGGCATCATCGTCCTGATTACTGCTGCGATGGTGCTGGATATTTTGCTCGTGTGGGTGGAGCGCAAGGTCGTGGCGCGCTTCCAGGACCGGCTTGGCCCGAACCGTGTCGGCCCGTTTGGCTTGTTCCAACCCTTTCCCGACATCATCAAGCTCATCATCAAGGAAGATATTACCCCGGCAGGTGCCGATAAGGTGGTCTTCAACCTCGCGCCGATCCTCTCGCTGGCCTCGGTCATCTTCTTGTGGGCGGTCATCCCGCTGGCGGCCAACGTGTACGGCGTGGATTTGAACGTTGCGCTGCTCTATCTGGTGGCAGCCGGCGCCATCGGCACGCTTTCTATCATCATGGCGGGCTGGGCCTCGAACAACAAATATGCCTTGCTCGGCGCGTACCGCATGGTGGCGGTGATGATTTCCTACGAAATCCCGATGATTGTCGCCCTGCTCATCCCCACCCTGCTGGCAGGGACGATGAGCATGAAAGGCATCACGCTGGCACAGCAGGATGGGCTGTGGTTTGTGGTGCTTTCCCCGCTTGGCATGTTGCTCTTCCTGGTGGCGGCCATCGCCGAACTGGGGCGCGCCCCCTTCGACCTCAGTGAAGGCGAATCGGAAATCGTTTCTGGCTTTCACATCGAGTACTCTGGCATGAAGTTTGGTCTCTTCTACGCAGGTGAGCTCTTACACGCCTTCACGTTTGGGGCGTTTGTGGGCATTCTCTTCTTTGGAGGCTGGAACTGGCCTTTGCCTTGGGGCGATAAATATCCACTCATTGGCATCTTCAACGTTCTGGCAAAGGGCATGTTCTTCTACTGGGTCATTATGTGGGTCAAATACACTGTGCCGCGCCTGCGCATTGACCACATGCTGGCTTTCAACTGGAAATTCCTCACCCCGCTGGCCTTTGCCCTGCTGATTGTCACGGCAGTCGTTCATGCCATCTTCAAAGACTTGCCCCTGTGGGCTTATGGCCTGGCGATGTTCCTCTCGAATATCCTGCTGGGGTGGGCGGTGCTGGAAATTTTACGCAGCAATGCCCGCCAGGAGCGCGCGGCAGAAGAAACTCCCGCGCCAGCGGCGCAACATTAAAATCGGATGGGGAGCAACACTTTATGGATGCTTCGCAAATCATTTTCTTCCTGAGCGCGGCGCTCATCCTGGTTTCGGCGCTCTTCGTCGTAACCGCTCGTAACCTGGTTCATGCGGCGCTGTGGCTGATTGCAACCCTGTTTGGGGTGGCCGTCTTATACGTCCTGCTTGAAGCCGGTTTTCTGGCAGTGGTGCAGGTGGTGGTGTATATCGGCGCAATTGCGATTTTGTTCATCTTTGCCGTCATGCTCACCCGCCGCGACCTGCTCAGCCAATCTTCGCAGACCAACGCTAACTGGCCGGTGGCATTGGGTGTGAGCGCGCTTTCTCTGGCGGCAATCGCGTTCATCGCGCGTGGGTTTGGCTTTTCGCTCGACCGTCCGCTTGCGCCGGTGCCGACCGATAGCCTGGAACGGCTGGGGCAGGCGCTGGTTTCTCCGCAACAATTTGTCCTGCCGTTCGAGGTGGCGTCCGTTTTGCTGGTGGCGGCGCTGGTCGGTGCCGTGTACGTGGCAATGAACAAGAAATAGGAGGCCCGCGCATGATTCCGCTTTCCTGGTATCTCTATCTTTCGGCGGCGCTCTTTGCCATCGGGCTGTATGGCGTTCTGGCGCGCAAGAATGCGATTGCCATCCTGCTTGGCATCGAACTCATGCTCAATGCCGCCAATATCAACCTGGTGGCCTTCTGGCGCTATACCGACCCGGCGCAAATGGCCGGTCAGGTGTTTGCCATTATCGTCTTCGCGGTGGCGGCGGCAGAGGTAGCAGTTGGTCTTTCGCTGGTTATCTCTATCTACCGCGCCCGTAAGACCGTGATTGCTGATGAACTCGATTTGATGAAGTGGTAGGAGACCTCCACTATGGCGACTGAAACCATCATCTGGCTTATTCCCCTGCCACCCCTGCTGGCGTTTTTTCTGATTGTTCTGTTCACCAACCGGAGCAAAGCGCTGAGCCACACAGTAGCCATTGCTGCTGTCACGCTCTCCTGGTTGGGAAGTATGGTTGTTTTCTTCCGCGCGCTTGGCACGGAACACTTTGGCAAAGAAGTGTTTGCTTCCTCCGTTAACTGGCTGCCAACTGGCACAGATTTCCTGAAAATCGGCGTGCAGATTGACCCGCTCGGCGCGATAACGCTGTTCTTCGTGGCCTGGACGATTTTCATGATTTTCCTGTACAGCGTGGGCTACCACAACTTCGGCCAACCCAAAGGAGACCACGACCGCCCCGGGCTGCCGCCGCATGGTGCAACGGTGACCGATTCGCACGGACATCAGCACGTTGTTCCCTCGGTCGAACCGATGTACAGCCGCTTTTTTGCCTTCCTGGCGCTGTTCGCCTTTGGCATGTACGTCCTGGTTGTCTCCGATAACCTGTTGACTCTGTTCGTGGGCTGGGAAATCATGGGCCTTTGTTCGTACCTGCTGATTGGCTTCTGGTACGGCAAGCCCTCGGCGCGCAACGCGGCGGTCAAAGCCTTCATGACCACCCGCGTCGGCGATGTGTTCATGCTGCTCGGCCTGGCGCTGCTCTATTCGGCCACCGGCACGCTCAACTACCGCGCCATCTTCTATAACGAAGAAGTTCTCAGCCGGTTGGCCGAAACGATGACGCCGGTCTTCGGTCTTTCTGCCGCCGGACTGATTGGCCTGCTCTTGTTCATCGGCACCATCGGCAAATCGGCACAGTGGCCGCTCCACATCTGGCTGCCCGATGCAATGGAAGGCCCGACCCCCGTCAGCGCGATGATTCATGCCGCGACGATGGTTTCGGCGGGCGTCTACATGGTCATCCGCATCTTCCCGCTGGTGACTGCCGATTGGCACGGCCACGACCTGACGGCGGCCATGAGCGTCATCGCCTTCATCGGCACGTTCACCGCCATTTTCGCGGCGACCATTGCCCTGGCGCAGAACGACATCAAGAAAGTGCTGGCCTACTCCACCATTTCGCAGCTTGGTTTCATGATTTCCGCGCTTGGCATGGGCGCCTACATCGCGGCGGCCTTCCACCTGGTTACGCACGCTTTCTTCAAGGCGCTGCTCTTCCTCGGTTCCGGCTCGGTCATTCATGGCATGGAACATGGCGTGTTGCACACCGGCAACCATCACGTGGACCCGCAGGACATGCGCAACATGGGCGGCCTGAAAGACCGCATGCCCATCACCTTCTGGACCTTCCTGATTGGCGGCTTTGCTTTGGCTGGTTTCCCGCTCGTTACGGCAGGTTTCTGGTCTAAGGATGAAATTCTGGCCGATGCGTTTGCCCACGAACACTGGGTCATCCTCGCCACCCTTTCCATCGCCGCATTGATGACGGCCTTCTACACCATGCGCCAGATTACGCTGACCTTTTTGGGCCAGCCGCGCACCAGAGAAGCCGAACACGCGCAGGAAACTCCCTGGACGATGACCGTCCCGCTGGTGGTTCTCTCGGTCTTTGCGGTGGGGTTCGGTTGGGTCGGCATCCCGGAGCATTTCCCGCTGCTCGGCGGCCTGATTCCAAACTGGTTCCACGAATTTGTTGGCGGAACGCTGATTAAACACCCCAAACCGGTCGAATTCAGTTTTGTCCCGCTCACCATTTCGCTGGTGGTTGCCCTGGGCGGCCTGGCGCTCGGCTGGCTGGTGTATAAAGACGTGAAGGCCGGCGACCCCGACCCGCTCGAAAAACCGCTCGGGTTCCTGTACCCGTTCCTCAAGAACAAGTGGTATTTCGACGAGTTCTACGCGTTCTTCGTGGTCAAGCCGATGACGTGGGTTTCGGAAGTGTTCACCTACCAGTGGATGGACCGGCGCGCCATAGACGGCATTCTGCACTTCTTTGCCCGTCTTGGCCTGGCAATCGGTCACTTCTTCCGCTATTACATTGACAAGCCGATTGTGAACGAATTCATCGGTGACAAACTGGGTGCTTACTGGACCTTCCAGCCTGCCGGACGCGCGTTGAGCAAAGTCCAGACCGGGCGCATCCAGACCTACCTGATTGGCGCAGTGGCCGTATTCCTGGTTATTGGCGTTGCGCTCTATCTCTTCGTTTTCTAAAAGGGGAGTGGACAATGGACTTCATCAGCACTCACCTGCTCACCACCATCCTGTTCTTTCCGGTGCTGGCCGCGTTGCTCATCTGGTTCCTGCCCAAAGACCAGACCAACCTGATTCGCTGGACGGCATTCCTTGCCAGCCTGGTTCCTTTTGGGTTGACCATCTGGTTGTGGGCGATGTTCGACCCCTCTGCGCCGGGTTTTCAGTTCCAGGAACAGTATGCCTGGTATCCCGAAATCAACTCGACTTTCCATATCGGCGTGGATGGGCTTTCGCTCACGATGGTCTTGTTGACCACGCTGCTCATGCCGCTTGCCATCCTGGCCTCGTTCAGCATCACCGAAAAGGTCAAGGCCTACATGATGCTCTTCCTGTTCCTGGAAACGGGCATGTTGGGCGTCTTCCTGGCGCTCGACCTGCTGATTTTCTTCGTCTTCTGGGAAATCGGCCTGGTCCCGATGTACTTCCTCATCAACCAGTGGGGCAGCCCAAAGGGCGAACGCGAAATGTGGCCCGGCATGAAGGTTTCGGCCCGCAACTATGCCTCGCTCAAGTTCATGGTGTACACCATGGCGGGTTCGCTGGGCCTGTTGCTCGCCATCCAAATGCTCGGCGTTTTGTTCCAGACGTATGACCTGATGACGCTGGCCGAGAAGTGGAGCAACTTCACGACCGGCACGCTGCTCGGCATGAACGTCTCAACCGTTAAGGCTGTTGCGTTTTGGGCTTTCACAATTGCTTTTGCCCTGAAAGTGCCGGTCTGGCCCTTCCACACCTGGCTGCCCGATGCGCACACCGAAGCCCCTACCGCTGGTTCGATGATTCTGGCAGGTGTTTTGCTCAAGTTGGGCGCGTATGGCTTCCTGCGGCTGGTTTTGCCCTTCTATCCGGCGGAATCGCAGCAGTTCGCGGGCTGGTTGGCCTTCCTGGCGACGATGGCGATAGTTTTCGGCGCGTTTGCCTCCTTTGGGCAGACCGATTTCAAACGCCTGGTGGCTTATTCTTCGGTCAATCACATGGGCTTTGTATTGCTCGGTATTGCCGCGGCGGCCAAAGCCATGGGAACGCAAGACGCCACCATCGCCCTGAACGGCGCGGTGTTGCAAATGTTCAATCACGGCCTTTCGGCGGCGGGCATGTTCTTCCTGGTGGGCGTGATTTACGAACGCACGCACACCCGCGACCTGAACGAGTTCGGCGGCCTGTTTCCGCTCGTGCCGGTGTACGGCGGCATTCTCATCTTTACCAGCATGGCCTCGCTCGGCCTGCCTGGTCTGAACGGCTTCGTTTCTGAGTTTCTGGTGGTGCGGGGCGCGTTTGGGGTAGGGTTTGAAGGCGGCCGTTGGAATTACATGGCCGTCTATACCGCCGTGGCCATGCTTGGCCTGTTGTTCACCGGCGCATACATCCTCAAAGGGATTCGCAAAGTGTTGCACGGACCGCTCAATGAGCATTGGGCGCACGGTGAACACAAACTGACCGAAATCAACCCCCGCGAGATTCTGGTGATGGCGCCGCTGATGGTTCTTATCCTGGTTCTCGGCTTCTGGCCGATGTGGCTGCTGGATGTCATCAACAAAGCCATGCTCCTGTTGTTCTCGTAGAGCGAGGTGACAAAATGCAATTTCCCGTCTTGAGCATCATCGTTTTCGCGCCCTTCATTGCCGCCGTCATCATGCTGCTGATGAAGCCGGAGGCCAGGAACGAAATCCGCGTCACGGCCCTGGCGGCGGCAGTCTTCGACCTGGTTCTTTCGGGTTGGGTCTATTACCAGGTCTATATGCACCCCTCGCTGGAGTACCAGTTCATCGAAAAGTATGACTGGCTGCCAGTCCTGGGCATCTCGCTGCACTTCGGCGTGGATGGCATGAGCGCCCCGCTCGTCCTGCTGACCGGTATCGTCATGTTCACCGGCGTCCTGATTTCGTGGGGCATTGACGACCGTCCGCGTGAATTCTTCGCCTTCTTGTTCCTGCTGGCGGGCGGCGTGTTCGGCGTGTTCGTCTCGCTCGACCTGTTCATGCTGTTCTTCTTCTACGAAATCGCCGTCTTCCCGATGTACCTGCTGATTGCCATCTGGGGCTGGAAGGTGACGCGCGAATACGCGGCCATGAAACTGACCCTCTACCTGTTTGTCGGCTCGGTTTTTGCCCTGGTCGGCGCGCTGGCGATGGTCTTCGTCAACTACCAGAATACCGGCGTCCTCACCTTCGACATGCTCTTGCTCGAAAAAGCCGGGTTCTCGAAGGCCTTCCAGAACATCTGGTTCTTGCCGACCTTTTTGGGCTTTGCGGTGCTGGGCGGCATTTTCCCCTTCCACAACTGGTCGCCCGATGGTCACGTCGCCGCACCGACCGCCGTCTCAATGTTCCACGCGGGCGTCCTGATGAAACTGGGCGCGTTCGCTGCCCTGCGGGTGGGCATCATGCTCTTGCCTGAGGGCGCGAAGCAGTGGGCGTGGCTCATCTTCGGCCTGGCGATGGTCAACGTGGTGTATGGCGCGTTTATCGCCATGATTCAGCAGGACATGAAATACGTCATCGGCTTCTCTTCGGTCTCGCACATGGGGCTGGTGGCGCTTGGTTTTGCCACCCTCACCCGTGAGGGCATGTTGGGCGCAGGCATTCAAATGTTCTCGCACGGCGTGATGACGGCGCTCTTCTTTGCTGCCGTTGGCATGGTGTACGACCGCGCCCACACCCGCCAGATACCCGAGTTAGGCGGCATGGTCAAACCCCTACCCTGGGTGGCGATTGGCTTCATCATCGGCAGTCTGGTCTCGATGGGCATGCCCGGCTTCTCCGGTTTCGTGGCCGAATTCCCCATCTTCATGGGTGTCTGGCAAAAGAGCGCTCTGGCAGCCATCATCGCGTCCATTTCGATTGTCGTCACCGCAGCCTACGTTTTACTGGTCGTGCGGCGCGCCTTCTTTGGCGAAATGCCCGCGCAGTTCGAGCATCACATCACGCCCATCACTGCCCTCGACAAGGTCGCCATTGTGACTTTGTGCGCTTGCATGGTGTTGCTCGGCCTGTTCCCCGGCCTGATGGCTCCAATGGTCTCGACCGGCGTGCAGAACATTCTCCGCATTTTGGGAGGTGCATAAATGAGCCTCAACATCCTGGCAGTCCTGCCTGAAATCCTCATCCTGGTCGTTGGGATTCTGGTGCTGGTTC
>JANWWK010000005.1 GCA_025056175.1 Anaerolineales bacterium | reverse complement strand
TCGTCTATTTGGCCGGTGCGCTTCAGGTAGGCTTCGAGCGGTTCGGCGTAATCGTCTTCGTAGATGAAGTCGTTGCCGGTGTTGTAGGGCGGGTCAATGTAAATCATCTTGATGCGCCCGGCGTAGCTTTTTTGCAGGAGCTTGAGGGCTTCGAGGTTATCGGCTTCGATGAAGAGGTGGGGGGCGGTCTCTTCGTCCACGCCTTCGCCGGGGGCTGGGGCGAGCGTCCCCTGCGGGGGCAGGGCAGCCAGGCGGCGGGCTTCGCGCTTGCCGGGCCAGGTCAGGCCGAAGTGTTCCTGGGCTTCATCTTCCAGGTGTTCGCCCAGGGCTTCGCGGAGCGCGTCCCAGTCGATTTTGCCGTCGGCAAAGGCTTCGGGGACGGCTTGCTGAAGGTCACGCAGGCGGTCTGCGGTAAAGGAGAAGGAAGGGCGGAGTTTTTCTGGCGGCATGGGGTTTCCTGTTTTGGGGGCTGGTTCACCCGCTCAGGCCGGCGTCGCGCCAGAGTTCCTGGTCGGGCTGGTCATCGGTGAAGTAGGTCATGCGGCGTTCACCCACCTGGCGGCTGCCGCGGGCGTATTGGCGGTACGAGGCGCACGAAAAGCGGGCGTCGCACTGGCGGCAGATGCGCGTTCCAAAGCGTTCGTGCGTCAGCGCGCCGGGGATGGTCTCGTTCAGGCGTTCCAGCGGGGGCGGGGCAAATTCACCGCTTTCGATTTTATCCACCGTTTCGCCAAACGCATAGAGGGTGCGGTCTTTGTGCGCCGGGTCGTATTCGATGGGGACGAGCGGCTGCCAGGCCTGCAGGGCGGCTGGCAGAGCGAGCGGGTCGGGGTTGGCGAGAGCGTCTTTGACGGCGTGGGGAAAGTCGGTGGCGATGACGGCCATTCCGTCCAGCGGTTCGCCGCGCAGTTCCTGCCAGATGTGGGCATAGACGTTCAACTGCTGTTTATAAAGTTCCAGGTTGGCGCGCACGTAGTCGGCATCGTGGGTTTTAATGTCGTACATCACCGTCTGGTCGTCGGCGCGCACGATGTCCACCACGCCTTCGATGGTGAACTCGCGTCCCTGCGGGCTGGTCTGGTTGGGCAGGCTCAGGCGCACTTCGGTATCGGTCACGCGCTCAGCCACGTGGCGCAGTTTGCGCCAGTAGAGCAGGACTTGCTGCAGGGCGGTCTCTTTCACGTCGGCGGTGAGGGTGTGTCCGCTTTCCAGGGTCAACTGCTGGAAATTTTCCTCGAAGCGCTGGCGGATGAAGTCTTCGACGTCGGCAAATGGGTCTTCAGTCATCGGTCATCCTTTTTTGGGGGAGAGGCGGTCGCAGCCCGGCGGCGAATCAACTCGTGGTGCAGGTCTTCCAGCGTGCGATGCACCAGCGAACCGAAGAGCATCGTCTGCGAGCGGGAGGGGACGAAGCCGAACTTGCGGAAAATCATGTATTGGCGCGGGCATTTCTGGTAGAGCAGGTAATCGGCGGTGAAGGAATACACCCTGGGCAGGGTTTCATCGCGTGCGGCGGCGGGGGGCAGGGTTGCGAGGTCGAAATCTGCCAGGCGGGTGACGTGTTCGTTCAGCAGGGGCGTGAAAGCGGAGTGATGGCGCTGTCCGCGCCCGGAGAAATGCGCCAGGATGAGCAGGTTTTGCGCCCGCGAGAGCGCCACGTAGAACATGCGGGCAATGTCGAAGGCGGTCATGCGTTCCAGCGGTTCGCTGGCCGGGCGCGGCAGGAGCGGGCGCACCAGCCGTTCGATGCGCGGCGCGCCGCGGTCGCGCTTGTCCAGGTTGCCCAACACCACCACCGGAAACTCCAATCCCTTTGCCTGGTGAATCGTCAGGAAAGGGATGCGCCCGCGCGGGAAGGGATTCTCTTCGTCCTCGCGTTCGCTCTCCTCCAGCCGAAAGAGTGCAAACAGATACGAACCGAAGAACATGCCCGAAAATTTGTGGTCGTTGAGCAGGGCGGCGGTGATGACGTTGACACGCTCCTGCACGAAGCGCGCCAGGTACTGCGTCAGCAGGCCGAGGTTGGCCACAGCGCCTTCATCGCCGTTGCGTTCGGCGCGGTCGAACATCGCTTTGAAATGCTCAAAGCCCATCAGCTGGTAAAACAGGTCGAGCAGGTTCCAGTCCAGAGAAGTGGCGCGGCGGATGACGTACTCCAGGGAAAGCGGGCGTCCCTCGCGGGCGCGCAGGGGAACCAGCCGGTCGAGATAGACGCTGGAGACCAGGCGGCGTCCGGTTTCGGAAAGTCCGGGTGCGGCGGCCAGGGCGCGCTTCATCGCTGCGGGGTCGTAGGGTTGTTCGGGCCGCCAGCGGTTGTGCGTGAGGACATTTTGCAAGGCTTTGTAATCATCCAGGGCGCGTTGAATTTCGGCGCGGCGGTCGTCCACGAACTGTTTGAGGAGGGGGTCGGTCTCTTGCAGTTCTCTGGCACGTTCGTTCAAGCGGGTCAGGTAAATCTGGTAGGCTTCCAGGTCGTGTCCCATGCCCTCGATGCGAGGGCGTCCGAAAATGGCGAGGAAGAGGCCCAACACGTCCCTCGCTTCGTCCACTTCGAGAAAACGCCCGGCGCGCGGGGCATAGACCAGCAGGCCCTCGGCTTCGAGCGCGGCAATCATGCGTCTGGTCTGCTCCGATTTGAGCGAGGGGTACAGGAAAGCAATCTGGTTGGGGTTTTCGACCTTGCCTTCGTCAATCAGGCGGCGCACAAAGCGGGCAATCTCGCGGCAGGCGTCTTCGGGCGCGGCGGGGGCGCTGCTCAGCACAGCCGGGGACGGGTCGGCGCGGTGGGGGATGATGGTCTTCGGCACGCGGAAGGTTGTCCCCTCGGCGGCGCGCCAGTCGGTTTGCGCCATGAAGCGGTTATACGTTTGCACGATGTGGGCGCGCGAACGGTAGTTGATGTCGAGCGCAATGGTGCGCGGCGTCTGCGCCAGATAGGTCTGACAGCGCGCCGGGAACTGGACGAAGTTTTCCACCGTTGCGCCGCGAAAGCGGTAGAGGGCCTGGTCGTCATCGCCCACCACGCACAGGTTGCCCGTCCCTGAAGCCAGGCGGAAGAAGATGCGCTCCTGGATGGTGTTGGTATCCTGATACTCATCCACGATGACGTGGCGGAAGACCGCGCCGGCAGACTCGAACTCCTGCAAGACCTGAAACGCCTCGCGCTGGAGCAGGGCAAAATCGGTCTGGCGGGTATGTTGCAAGCTGTGACGGTAGCCTTCGTAGAGCGCCAGCAGGAAATCTACATTTTGCGGGGTGAACCCATCCAGCTGCAGGCTGTTCAGGCGCGGGCGCAGGTCAGCCGGGTCGAGCAGCTCTTCCGAAAAGCGGTTGAAGATGGGGCGCAGGGCTTCGACCGCGCGGTGACGGGAGCCCGAGTCTGCGTCATTGAGCAACCGGTTGACGGCCTGGACGGCTTCTTCGGGTTCGGGCCTCAGCCCGGCGGCGCTGGCAACAATTTCCCAGTTTTGCGAGTCGTAGAGGTGAAAGTATTGGCCCAAATCATCCAGCAGGGTGGGAGGGCGCGGGCGTTGGCGGTTGGGCGAAAAACGCCGCCGGTCTGAAAGGATGCGCTGGCAAAGCGAATGCACTGTGCCGAGGTACATCCCTGCCAGGTCGTAAGGCTGCCCGGTCAGGTTCGTCACCAGGCCGAGCAGAGAGCGCAAACCGTCTCCCAATTGTTTGGCGGCTTTTTCGGTGAAGGTGGAGAGGAAAATCTGCTCGGCTTTAACGCCGTGATAGACCATCAGGTTAAGCGTGCGCCAGAGCAAGACGCGCGTCTTGCCGGAGCCGGGCCCGGCGGTCAGGTAGAGTGGGCCTTCAACGTGCAGGATGGCCTGGCGTTGAGCATCGTTGGGTGAGAAGCCGGTCATCTCCCAAAGTTGTTCGATGGTCGGCAGTTCTCTACCCGTGATGGCAAGCAAATGGTCGCGGAAGGTGCTCATGCTAAGGCTCTGCGGGTCAAAAGGTCGAGGACACGTCCGCCGGGTTGCAGGCTGATGGCGGTATAGCGATGTGCCAGGGCAATCGGCACCAGCGCGTCGCGGTAGAGTTCGGTTTGCAAGTCTTCGAGCAGTTGAATGGCGGTCGGAAGGGTGGGGTAACGCGACCATTCGGTCTTTTCTCGGAGGAAGTCGCTTCCTGGCTCGTCTTTGGATGGGTAGGGATAGGGCAAGGCAAAGACGAACGTCCGCCCCTGGCTGGTTTTGAAGATGAAATCCTGCCCGTAATAGGTCTCGAAGCCGAACCCGCCTTTGGAGGCTTCCCGGTTGGCGAGGATGTATTTGTAGCGATACTCGTCGTCAATTGCAAACAGCCGATTGGGAGGCAGAAAACGGTCCATCAGGCGCATATAGTCCACAATCTGTCCGGTCTTTTGCAGGCCAATGATGAGCAGGGGCGGTTGATGGTGTTTGGCGAGTTTGCTGTTCACTTCGTGCAGGTAAATCATGATACTGCGGTGCAGCCAGGCAGGCGTACCATAAACTGCCAATGGGCCATCTACGAAGAAAGCAATTTTATTGAGCGAGAGCAGCGCTTTTTGTTCGATAAAGCGAATGTAGTGAAGGGGGATGAGATGCTCCAGCACCATCATCAAGCGGGAGAGCGGCACCTGGTTGGATTGATACTCTGTGACCTCTTCCCAAATGCGCAGGCAGTCGCTGGGGTAAACGGGCGCTCCGCAATGCGGGCAGGTTTGTTCTCCCAGTTTGTCTTCGACTTCGACCGGGCCTGTTTCGCACGTGGGGCATTTGTGCAATTTCAATTTGAAGGGGTTGCCAGTGCCCAGGTCTCCGGGGCGGCGGGAAGCGAGGTGAAACAACGTGCTGCGCAGGCTGGTGTAAAAGTTTTTGGGGTCAAAGCGCGTTTTTTCGCTGAGCAATTGTTCATCCAGGGCGGCGCGGAAGCTGTCGCGCACGCTGGTTTTACCTGCCAGGCGCACATTGGCGCTCGGCAGAACAAAGGAGAGCGCTGTGTTGTTATCTTGTAAGGCTGCCACTTTGAAAGGGTCTATGAACCGCCCTTCGCGCAGTTGTGAGAACTCTTTGAGGCTGAACAGCACTGCGCCCACTTTCAAATATCCCAGGCGCGTGCTGGGAATCTGGTCGTGGAGTGCGGATTCGTAATTGCTGCCATCGGTTGCCAGCACAAGCTCGATGTGCGAGGGCTGCGGTAAGCGGGGAGGCGGGCTAAACACCGAGGTCAACTCCTCGGTCTGGGCTTCACCGGGGGGCGTCAGGTACTCGCACGTATTCAGGAAAGCCTGGATATCGGGATTTTTGACGAAATCACCGTGCGCTGTCTTGCTGGCGCGTTCGTTCTCGTAGGGCATGGTGTTACTCCTGGCCTTTGCGCTCTGTGATGCGCCGGCGCTCCTGTTCCGGGTCGAATTTGTCAATCTGCACCGGGATGACAAACGGGCTGGAAAGCGTCTTGACGCGGGCAAAGCCGACATCCTGCGCGCGGATGAGCGAATCGCCGAAATCCTCGAAGTCGTAGAATTGCGCCAGTTCTTTCACTTCACGGGCGTTATTCAGGTGGGTGATGAACCAGTTTTCGGTGTTGGCCAGGATGTTGGGGTGCATGGAAGAGACTTCCTGCGTGGCATAGACCAGGCTGATGCGGTACTTGGCGCCTTCTTTGGCCAGGCGCGGCCAGGTTTCGGTCAAGTCCATGCCTTTGCCAATCAGGTTGTGGGCTTCTTCGATGTAAACGACGATGTTGGGAGGGGTTTCGCCGCGCACAAAAATTTCCATAGACTTCTGAAAAATCTTTTGGGCAATGCGGGTGCTTACTTTTTCTCGGATGCGCGCATCTCCCACGGAAAGGTCTAAAATGACGATTTTGCCGTCTTTAAGTAATTCGTAAATTTCATCGGCCACCTCAGATGTCCGATGGGGGGAGTGATATTTGAGGGAATCGGCGAGGATTTTGAAACCGGAAATGTAGGCGCTTCCTTGCCGTTGGGCAATCATATCTATCAGCGTTTTCAGCGAGTCATCTACCCAATCTTTTCCACTGGAACTCTTGAGAGGCTTTTCAAGATTGGCTTGACGTAAGGCCAGAAACCATTCTTTTGCCTGCGGAAGGGACAACCCCAATCTGGGTTCAGGCAGTGGAATTCGAGATTTTTCCTGGACAGATTGCCTGATTTCCGCACTTGCCTCGAATTTTACACTCAAGCCAGGCGGCGGCTGAAAGCCAGCAACATAAAGCAAAGTTCTATATGCAGCAACACGCACTTGCCAGCGCTTGTGTTCAGATTGTTCTTGAGAGTCAGGTTCATCCAATGAAAGATTGACAAAGGCTCTTACATAGTCTGTGGTGATACGATTGGCTTCTTCCAATTCACGTTGAATGATGCCAAAGCCTTCGTTGAGTTGTTCGTAGAAATTCGTGCGCAGTTCACGAAAGCCAGGCGTTTCCAGCATCCGATAGCGCACGGTGTCCTGCGGGTAAATATCCGCCAATGCGCCTTTGTCTTGCTGATTGGCGTTGGCGTATTCGCCGTTGATGTCGTAGATGATTTGCCCAATTCTGGCATGGCTCTCATCGGCTACTCGTTTGACGACCGAAACCAATTGCTTAATCATGTTCGATTTGCCGGTGCGCGTCATGCCCAGCACGGCCGTGCGGCGCGCCAGAAAATCAGCAGGTTGCACGAAGACCGGCACTTTCTCAGCCCGGGCATTGCGCCGGTGCAGGCGGTCGGTGGAGGTGTAGCGAACGGTGCCGATTTGAAATGGGTTGATTTCCCCTTTCACGCCTAACTGTTCGGCCATCTCGCGCGCCGTATTGCGCCGAATCGGGTCCACGTAATTGGCAATGAGAGAGAGCGCCTCGCCGTGCGGGCGATACACGTTCAAGCGCGTAGCGGTGGCAAACGATTCCAGGTCACTTCCCAACCAGAGTTCGTTCTCATCCATAAAGAACGTGCCAAGAACGCGGCATTTCAGGCCGCCAAATTGCATTTCGCTGCGTGTGAGGTCATCCAGTTCCCGGTCGGGTGTGCCGGTTGGGCTTTTCTGGTCTTTGAAATGGTCAATTTTCGTCCGCACCAGGTCGTCATCCTGTGGCAGTTTGGCCGAACCCAGAACGCGGAGTAGCACAATCTCCATCTCTTCTTCCGGCGTCTGTGCCAGATTTTGCGGGTCAAAGGAGGCAGCCACCAGGAAACAATTGTGGGGGATCCCCAGCGCGCGGTACTTCCACAAATCATTGGTCATCACATGGGCAAATTCGTAGTCAATCGCATAGACCCAGCCGATGAAGTTTTCAGGCTGGATTAACTTCATCAGCGGCGAGGTTGCCAGGATTGGATTGACATTTTGCATAGAATGCCTCCTTACTTGCGTCCATTGAATTCGGGCAAAATTTCCAGGTTAGAAAGAATGACCTCTTTACCGCGTTTCCGTTCTCGCAGGGAAAGGCTGTATAACAGTTCAACATCAGAGCGTTTAGCACCGTTGGCGCTCGAAGCGATGGCTTCTCCGTAGAGAGTTTCCACTTGTTCGGCGGAATCGTAACTGAGAAGCCATTTATCGTTTAATTTCAAAAGCGTATCTCGCAGCGCGCGATGGTCTTTTTCCTGGAAATAATACCGGTAGAGGGCATCGGCTTTCTCAAAAAAGGGCGGGTCGAGATAGAAAAATATCCTGTCACTTGGAAGACTGCCTGCACGTTGTTCGGCGCGCAGATTTTGCAAGCCCTCCTCCCATGATAAGTTCCAGACCGCATACACCCGCTCACGGAAAGAGGCAATGGTGCGGATGCGTTCTACCAGGGTTTGACGCGGAAAACGGCAGTCAATTTTATAGGGCGAGGTCTGTGACTTGCCGCCGAGCGGACCAACTTCGGGACGCAAAATTCCCGAAAAACTGGTGCGATTCAGGAACAAGCACGCCCATGCTTGCTCTCGAGGCGTGACTGGGTCGCTCTTTTTCATCTCTTGCCAGGATTCCAGCGTCACTTTTGCCTGCTCGATTTGCCGAAGCAGCCATTCGGTATCCCAAAAAACTGCTTGCCAGAAACTGGCAATCCATGGGTCCAGGTCAATCAAAATGACTTTTTCTACAATTTGTTGCTGGAGTAAATAGAAAGCCACATTTCCGCCTCCCACAAATGGCTCAACATAAATCTTTGGATAGAAATGATTGGCTTTCAATGACTGAGCCACGTAATCCATCAAATGACGCTTGGAACCAGGGTAGCGAAGTGGGCTGATGGATTTTGTTCTCATGCCGATTTGTGACTGCTTTTACAATTCCCTGCAGGCGAGAGCGAAGGTGGAGAGATACTCTAATGTTTGTATTTTATACGACTTTTTCTTTTCACTCAAATCAAATGCCGCGCCTTTTGTTGTATGAACAGGCGCGGCATTGTGTACGAGTGATTTTTGTGTGTTTGGGCAGGGGCCAAATTGGCGCGTTAGACCAGAAAGGCGCCGGTCATCGGCGGCAGTTCCACCCATAGCCCGTTGCTGGCAGCCTGGGTTGGGCATTTGTTCAACGCGTCGTGCATGAGAGGCAGGCCGGCCAGGAAGATGCGCCGTACCTGGGGAGAGAGATTAAATGCTACCGCTATCTGCTCGTTTGCCGCTTCCCGCACGTAGGCCATGGTTTGTTCTTCCAGGTGAATCAGTCGCCGGCGACTTTCCTGTAAAACTGGGTGCGCACGCCGCAGCGCAATCAAGCGTCGGAAAGTTTGATACAGGTCGCTATTTTGTTCCGGTCCCCATTTCATGGGTAAGCGGGCTTCTTCAAAGATGCCAAACGTGTTCTGGTGAATGGGACGTTCCTGGGTTACACCGACCTCGGTGCCATAGTAAATGATGGGGGCGCCGGGCAGTGTAAAGAGTGCCAGGGCAGCCAGTTTTACACGCGCCGGGTCTTCGTTTGCAATGAAGAGGAAACGGTTCATATCGTGGTTATCGAAGAAGGCTGTGGGTTTCAGGTGTGTGGATGATTTCTCCAAAAATCCAGCATTCGGGGTTGGTCTGACGGCATACACGGTAGAAATCGGCCCAAAAATCATGCGATGGACCGTAAGCATAGGCGTATTGCTCGGGCCAGTTGTGCCAGGTGAAATGTTGGTCCTCCAGTTCACAGAGAGGGCTTATTTTATTTGCCCACCATGCTCTCCAGCAACCGGGCCGCAGTTTTACGCACGAGCAAGTTGTGCCACTTTTGGTTAGTGTAACCGCGCAGGCAGCTATAACAACTGGTGTCAGGTGCGCAGCCTTCACAGTTCGATACACGGCGATAAGCGGCTTCCAGCGCGATACGCAGATGGTGACTTATCATCTCCACATGGCCTGAACCTCCGGGGGTAGTGTCGAAGAGCAGAAAAGATGGTTCACCGTCCTGGTAGAAAATCAATCCGTCCACGTCGCTGCGCGGGATTTCGAGAGCGTCGCAGGCGCCGTTCAGGATGGCATACAGCAGGGAATAAATGGCGCTTTCGCCCGAAACTGGCATCTTGAAACGCAACTGAAGCACGTCGGTCATGAAATGGTGTCCGATATGATAGGTGTTCAAAACGCCAGCGCAAGTTTGGTGGGTAAGCGGGCTGGAGTGGTTGCGAGAGGCAGAGTCTGGTCTACCATTCTTATATTCAACTACATCCGACCAGCCGCAGGTCTGGCAAACGTAAAAGCCAGCGCCGTAGCCGTTGTTGACCAACCCTAAATATGCGTTGCGAGCGTATCGCTTCAAAACTTGTGCGGAGCCATTGAATTCAGGGTCGACTTCAACGTCACGCGGGTTGAAGGAAATCCCAGAAGATGGACGGTAATGTGCCAGGTAAATGCGGCTGGCATAGATACGTTCCGGTGGGTTTTCTCCAGGGGTTTCAGTACGGTTCTCTGCAACAAAGCCATGTTCCGGCACAAGATACACCCCTTGCTGTTTTCTGCCGCGTATGGATTGGCCGCATTCACATTGGAAGATAACCTGCTCCCCCGGCAGGATGTTGATGCGGTTGCAGTGTTCACAAACGGCATAGCGATAGAAAACGGGCTTTCGTCCTGGCAGAAATTTAATGCCGCGGCTGTACCAGATTTTACCCGCTGCTACCACCTGTCCACCGGGGGCAAATTCAGAAATGGCTTGTTTCAGGTCACGGTCGAGTTCGATGTTATCGGCGTCTGGAATATGGAGATGGTTAGTCTGGAGCGGTACAACGTCAGATGGGAAGCCGTATTTGGGCAGGACGTTTTTTGAGCCAAGATAGCCTAGCAAGTCGCGGCTTCGGATAGTATCTTGGATTTTCTGATATTGTTTGGCCAAATCGTAGTTGGGTCTATCTTTGGCTTTTTCTTCTTGTTCTAATCGCTTGAACTCGTTTAATTCTCCAGTTAAGACTTCAGCGGCTTTGTCCAGTACAGACTCCTCACGGTCAGTGAGATAAACCAACCAGCCCCAATTGTTCAACGCCAGGCGTTCGGGCAGGCTGGGGTCCTCGACAGGGACGATGCGACGCAGAGCGGCCTCAAGTTCGGGGGGGTGGCAGGCCAGATATTTCTGGAAGAGCGTCAGACCGTTTCGGGTTGGGTCTTCGGGGGCAAAGAATTCACCAGTATTTTTGTAGTCCCAGCCGCGCGTTTCCTTGACCCAACGCAGGAAGGCGGCGAAGGCCACCGAGTGCAGATGACGACGAATGATTTTCTCGTTCTTAAGCGGCACAATTGGCGGGCGGACTTTCCCGGCAATCATGCGCTCTGGCTCGGCGTAAAAGGTCAGGTCATGCTGGCGGCGCTGCGCGAAGGTAACGGCCATTGCTACGCTGTCACTACGGCGTCCTGCGCGTCCGGCGCGCTGGATGTAGTTGGCTGTGGTGGGCGGCACATTGCGGAGCAAAACGGCGTTCAGGTCGCCAACATCCACGCCCATCTCGAAGGTGGTAGAGCAACTCAGGGCATTGACCTGTCCCACGATGAACTGTTTTTGAATTTCCGCCGCCTTGCGGGAATTCCACTGTGCGGTGTGTTCCATTGCTTTCAAGACCAGTGGTTCTTCGCTCTGGTACTGGTAGCGATACAGGTTATCCTCGATAATGTGCTTATTGTCGGAGAGCGGCTGAAGCGTGCCTCTACAGCCATAGGTGGGGCAGACGCCGTTTACGTTGAAAGCAGTCAGGTTCTGACAGGTATCGCAAACTGACCAAGGGGTAAGGTTCTCAATGGTGGGAATGACCTCCCACAGGTTGTGGCGAAGGCGGTAGAGCGTACCGGCGCCCTCTTTGGTTTCACGCTCAAGCCAGTTTGGCGAGAGGGAGATGAGATATTCCCATAATTGGCTGAGTAACCGTCCGGCTTGCATCAGTGTCTCTTGAGACGGAGTTGGTTCACCCTTCTTTTTGGCCAGCAGGCGGGCGAGGTAATCGCGGCGGCTGTTGTTATAGGGCTGGGTGGGCAGCCAGCTATAGATGCCATATTGGTTGTAATTGCAGGCTTCTTGCTCTCGCACATAGAACTCACGGGCGCGCAGAAGGAATTCTTCACGCTTTTCTCTATCCAACAGACTGATACCCTCGTTGCTCAACAGGTAGGTGACTGCACCCTGACGCCGCAGGGTGTTAAGCAGGATGGCAAGTATCTGATAGGCTTCCTCCGGCGAGAAGTTCCAGGGTGTCTCAAGTAGTTCGGTGGGTGGTCTCCAGTTAGCAACTTGCAATGGGCGGAAGTAGAGCAGGCCGACCCCTTCCAGTCCCAGACGCTTGTCCAGGCCGCTGAATTCGAGCATGAGCCAGGTTGCAATCGTCAGCCGTTTGGCGTGCAGAGATGTTTCCAGAGGGAATACATTTGCTTTATTTGCATGGTTCAATAGGATGTCTATCCAATCCGAAAAACGCAGTGGTTCATCATTGGACAATTTCTTGAGCGATTCCACCATTAGCCGACGGCGCAGCTGACGCTCCTGAGCGCGCTGAAGATAAGGGGCGAAGAAAGCAGCCCGCTGGCGGTTATCGGTGAAAATAAGCAGCTTGCGCCCTCCGCCGGGGTTGGCGCGCTCCTTGGCATCCGGCTTTGCTTCTGGCACATCCCGATAGAGTGTTCCGGCCAGTACACTCACGGGGGCATCTTGGCCGGTGAGGAAGCGATACACCACGCCACCTTTTGCGTAAGTGGAACAGGAAACGCAACGCTCAAGAGTGCGCTTTTTACCTTTGCCTATTACCACCCGTGCAATTGGGCGCGGGGGAAGTCCACACTGACAGGGAGGGTCGCCAGGTGCCGAAACTGCCCCGCAGCGTGGACAGATGCGGGCAGACTCGGTCTTATCATCCGCTTGGCCATTACTTTTCATCTCACTTTCGATGAGCGAATCTTCATCGGTGGTAACGGCCTCCAGCGATTCCAGTACGAAGTAACTCAATTTACGCGCTTCCAATTCGTTTTCGTAGATGACGCTGTTCTGAATAAGATACTCTTGATTAGTGTTGCGCGGATTATCAGGCGAGAATTCGCTGTCGGATAGTTCATCACCGCCATATTCATCTCCAATCAGATAACTCACGCCGCAACGGGTGCAGTTTGCCAGTTCGAAGACTCGGCTGCCGCAGTGTTCGCAGAACTTTTGACGGTTGAGAAAAAGTGAAGGTTTTCCCTCTTGCCTGTGCGCAGGGTGTTCTGTGTTCAAACAGACGAAAGCCCCCTCCAACGCACGAACGAACAAGTGATAACGAGCAGGCAAGAGCGGCAGTTTATCCTCCCGTTCGCGGGCCAGAATAGCCGCTGAAATCAGGTTTGCCAGAGTCTGCTCAGATTCGGTCTTTTGCGTGTCAGGAAAAATTCGCCGGGCGGCTTCATGGAGCGGCAGAGGCTGGGTTTGCAAATGGTGGCGCAACTCGTGAATGTTCTGGTCACCGCTCAGCAATTCATAGAGCAGGCGTGGCAGGAAATCTTGCGCGGTCTGGCGGGCGGCCTGCCAGCGGATAGGTTCAATACCGGGTAACGATTCGGGCAATGGGAGCGTGTTTCCCTGTCGGAATGAATCGGCCAGGGTCGCCAGGAATGCGTAGAGTTCGGGTATCCCACGCCCCCAGGGACTGGTCAGGCTGCTTTCCGGTTCCCGCCGGCTGAAAATGACGTCTTCGGGGACAAAATCGAGTGCGAACAGTTTAGAAGCAAACTGACTGATTTGTGCGCGTGTTTCGGCGCTTTCTTCACCCAGGGTAGCGCTGGCGGCAATGGCTTGCAATTTCTTTCGCCCACCGTCGGTGACGCGGTCTTGCAGGCGGCGCAAGAGCATCGCAATTTCGGTAGCCTGGGCTCCATCGTAGGCGTGGGCTTCATCCAGCACCAGGAAGCGCCAATGTTTGCCTGTTTCTCCGTCGAACAGGGTGGTATCTGCGGGGCGCAGGAGCAGGTATTCCAGCATGGCATAGTTTGTGAGCAAAATGTGCGGCGGGGCTTTTTGCATCGCCTCGCGGCTGATGAGCTCGTTAAGCGGTGGTTCGTGGCCCTGGTGGATTTGCTTATACAAATCCAGTGCTTCGGCGGGTTTAGCGGGTGTTTCACCCACGTAACGTCCGAAAGTAATTTCTGGAAAGTTCTTTAGATAAGCGCGCAAACGCTCCATCTGGTCATTGGCGAGCGCGTTCATCGGGTAGAGCAATAAGGCGCGCACGCCGGGTTGTTTCAGCGTGCCATCCTCAGCCTCACGGGCGAGCCAGTCGAGAATTGGGATGAGGAAGGCTTCGGTTTTGCCGCTGCCTGTGCCGGTCGTGATGACCAGGTTGCGCCCTGCCTGCGCTTTACGAACGGCTTCTTCCTGGTGCCAGTAGAGCGGGCGGTCAAGGCGAAGTCCGGTCTCGTGGCAAAAGGCCCGAAAACGGGGTGTAAGTATGCCCTCGGCGAGTAATTGCTCAATCGTCTTGCCTGTCGCAAAGGGGAGTGTCAGTTCGAGGTATGGCCCTTTGATGAGCATGTTCTCGGCTTCCAGCGCACGGCTGAACTCCTGACGCAGGTGCTCATCCTGGAAAGGTTTGATGGTTTTGAGGTAACGGGTGTAGGCTTCGTGCAGACGACGGGCGGTTTGTACAGGGTGGATAGGCATAGGCTACTCTCCAGGGCGGGTATCGAGATGGTTTTCAGGCGCGTTGGCTCGGTAAACCAGCGAGCATCTGAACGAAAAGGAAGCAGGCAAAGGCGAAACACCGCTTTGCCTGCAAAATGCGCGGTGTTTTTCCCAAACAGGGCGGGGTTGGTCTCCGCCCATATAGGCGAAATGCCCGCAGGCGCAACGGTTGACGCCGTTTCTCTCTAGAAGTCGTATTTGACGCCTGGACAGGTCAAGTTCGGCTTTCTGACCAGACCAGTGAAGGAGTTCGATGAGTAAAGTGGGCGCTTCTTCATTATAGATAAAGAGGTTTTCCTGTTTGCCCCCGCGAATCTCCAAGATTTTTCCCCAGCCGGCGTCACACAAGACGAAGTACCCGACTTTGACGATATATTCGGGCAAATCCAGGTGTCGGCTGAATTCGTGCAGCAGACGGGTGCGTATGGGGGAAGCAGGCGCGCCTGCTTGGAGCAGGCGGCGGACAAAATTGGCATGGTCTTTGAGCAGGGCAACAGCGTCGGCTTCGGAGAAGCGTCCTTGCGCCAGAAAATCCCAAAAAATGCGGCAGGCTTCTTCGTCCTGCGATTTCATCAAAAGTTGCAGCGCGCGCAGGATGACTGCTGGGTTATGCGCCATTGCCAGGATGCGGCGGGCGCTTTCGGGCTTGAGCGTGTGAGCGTGCAGCAAATTTCCCAGGTATTGCTGCTTGAATTCCGGCGAAAAATGTCCTTTTTCCAGTTGTTCCAGGCTTTCTTCGCGGAAAAGGTGCATGAGAAAAGCAGGCTGGTTGTCCTTGTCATATTCGCCCAGCCAGCGCGCGAGTGCTTCCAGGTGGAGCAGGCTGGCCTCGCGCCAGTGTGCCAGACACCATTTGATTTCTTCTTGTGCTTCGCTATGACGGTTGTTAGTGTAGTAAATGCACAGTTTTTCAAAGTGCAGAGCAAATCTCCTGCCAGGTGTGGCGTTTTGCAAAGCATGTTCGATATGTCGTAGATGCGCCTCCGGTGTGACCATCTCGATTTTGATGGCATTCTTCGGCGGGAAGGATGGCGGCGGGTTTTTCTCGTAAGGCGCAACGGCTACGAAATGAGCGCGATAATGCGAGGGTGGTAAGCCAATATCTGCCGGGATGTTGCACATCCACCAGCCTTCACCAGGGGCAGAATCGCTGGGTGATGCATCATCGGGGATGGGAATTTCTATCGGGGTGGACCAGGGCTGCCAGAGCGACCACAGGCGCAGTCGGCGGTGACGCAATGGACGCGGCTCGTACCAGTGCAATTGCCAACCATCGGGCGGCACGGACTCGAAATGGCAGGCGTGGATTTCCAGTTCACGGGTGAAGCGCAAAATGGGCAAACGGAGGTTCGTGTCGCGCTCAGCATCCAGTAATTCCAACTCAAACTCGAAGACCGATTCTTGCGGATGGGCGCGTAAAGTATCGAAAAAACCAGCCAGGTCGAAATCCAACCAGTGGGCGGTAAGTGTGCGGCTGGGGGTGGTTTGTAAAGGACGTTCGCGCCCGGGTACGGTTAGATGCAGCCCGGCAAGCAGGTCATTGGCGCCTGAGGCGGGCAAGTCTACCCGCAGGCGTGGACAGGCGCGGCTGCGGTCGGTTTGCAGAAGTTTGGCCAGCGGGCGCGTAATGAGCTGATGCGCCCATTCGAGGGCGGCGCTTGTTTCCAGCGTCAGTGCCCAGCGCAGGCGTGGAATACGAATTTGCAACGGGACACGAACTGGCTCTGGTTCGGTGGGCAGTTCCAGCAGCAGATTGGCCTGCGAAGTGTTGGGAGAAACCTTTATCTCTTGTCCTCCTCCCAAAGAAGAAGTGGACGCATTCTCTTCGTCCTGTACGAGCAGGTGGAAGCCAGAAGGCAGGTGGATGGAAAAAGTCACTTCCTTCGAGCCGGTTGAGTCTGGCAAGTAGTAGGGTTGGAGACCGTTGATGTCCAGCCCCGCACAGACGCGGAAGGGCATTTCGCTCGTCGAGTGTCCCCGCCGCGAGAGAGTAAGATGATACGTTCCGGCTGGGGCTTCTCCCAGCCAGCAGGAGAGTGGCAGGTGGGCCTCGTCCTTCTCGATGATGAAAGGCAGCTCATCACCTTTGGCCTGCCATTCACCCTGTGGACGGGCGGCGTAGCGCGATTCCAGCCGTAGATGCCAACCTTTCAATTCCTCGGCAGAGTTTTGTGAGTTCTGCAATGGGAGACACAACACCGGCACGGTGTTGTAGAGTGGCTTTTCTTCCACCGCCAACACGTGCAGCGGCAGGCTGGAGGGGAGCAGTGACGGCTCAAGCGGGCGGGAAACCGAGATGGGCGGGCAAATATCCTGTCCTGCGCGCAACAGGCGCAAGAGACGCACCTCGCTCAATTCCCAGGCGGAGGCTTGCCAGTTGTGCCAGGGTGGTCCAAAGAACTGCAGGCTTTGTAGCTGGCGTGCTGCTCCCTCAAAGCGTATTTCGCAATCGATGGGGTAGAGCAGCCATAGGGCGCGGGTTGGCAAACCAGGAGAAAACAAAACTTGCCGGGTGGTCTCGTAATCGAAGGCCAGAAGAGGTGGAAAATCTGCTGGAGGCAAAAGACGTACAAAATATGGTGGGAAGGACTGTTCTGCACCCGGCGCGAAGAGACTGACCTGAACTGCTTCGAGCGGCTCTTCCAACACCCATTCGATTTCTTCCAGATGCCATTCCTGCCCCTGGCGAACGGGACGCAAGCGGGTCTTTTCCTGGTAGATGTCCCCATCGGAAGGCGAGTACAGACGCGCAGTGTAGCGCTGTCCAGCCTGTTCCAGGGTGAGCGGTTGAGGCGGCAAGATGATGCGGAAGGTGGGCAGGTAAGGGTCGAAGAACAGGCGCGGTCGGCGGCGCCGCAGGGATGGCACGCTCTGCTTCTGCTGAAAGGTCTCGAAGCACTGAATGACGTACGGACGCAGGCCGATTTCAGCGGGGTTGAGCGGGTTCCCCCGCAGTGCAAGGCGTGCCATGTGGCGGCATTTCTTGAAAAATGACAATCCCGCTTCACCACTGTGGTTGAAGAAGTGCCGTACCACATCATCTACCAACAATTCAGCGGTATAGTGACCGAGCAGAGCGCGCAGGGACTCAGCGTCTTCCATTCCGTCGTAGGGAGCTTTTTCTACCGAAGGCAGAAGGATGTATCGGAAGAAATCGGGGAGCGAAAAGGCCGGAATACCGCCGTGTAAGCGAATGGGAGTAAGATACTCGTGACCTGAAATGCCGTGAAATTGCCGTAAGTTAGGATGTGCTGTGATAACTTCCTGAAAGGTTTTTCCCCAGTGGTGCGCAGGGTGGAAGAGCGGCTGTTCGCCCTCCAGCCCGATGGCGCGGGCAATTTGCTCCCAAAAACCGCGTTCTTCGTTGAAGGCGGCTTTGAATGCCAGGTAAGCGATGAACGCCGCCGGATACTCGGCCTTAAGGCGGCGGGTAGCTTCAGTCAGGCCTTGCTTTTGGACGAAGTCGGCCAGGGCTTGCTCCAATTGGGCATGCTCGGCGCGATTGAGCGGCAGTTCGCTTAGCAGTTCGATTTTGGAGAGATAAGGCGCAAGCAAAGTTTGCCAATCGGTCAGGCACATGATGTATCTCCATCTCCCAATCTCAGGTCGTGATTCGATTCCCCCGTTATGTTTCATAAATTTTGCCCGATAGTTTGTGAATTTTGTAGCGACAATAACATAACAGGTTAAGGCAGGTTGGTCTTATCTCGAGCAGGAGAAACAAGGTTTCTGAACAGTTGATATTTTATACCACTTTTGTTCCTTATCTATTTTTCCTTACCCCCGGATTGCCAGGCTTTCCCTTTTGCTCTTTTGCTTGCACCGTACAGGGAGAGATGGTTATCGGTAAGGCGAGATAGGCGTAAAAGCGCTCCGACAAGCACGCGTTCCCATAAAAAAACACCCCTGTTACAAGGGGTGTTTTGCAGCGGAGAGGGCGGGATTTGAACCCGCGTTCCCTTGCGGGAAACACGCTCTCCAGGCGTGCGCGCTAAACCAGGCTACGCGACCTCTCCATCAGAGCGGGCGGTATTATACCACGCTTTAGCGGCGCGGGTTGGATTTGAGCCCGCCAGTTCGTTTGAGCGGCCGGGGCGGCGTTTCGCGCGGAGCAACCATCCCCCAGCGGCTGGCACCCAGATACAGGATTTCCAGAATTAAGTCTTCGTACGAAATGCCTTCCGCGGCGGCTTCGATACACAGGTCGCTGTAGTGCGGCGTCAGGCCTGGCAGAGTGTTGATTTCCATCAGCATCGGCTCGCCCTCAGCGTTCAGGCGGATGTCCGTGCGTGAAACATCAATCGCCTTGATGGCCATGTGCGCCCGCACCACCAGTTGTTGTAATTTGCGGGTCAATTCGGGCGGAATATCTGCCGGGCAGATGTAGCCGGGCGCACCCTCCTCGCCCACCGGTTTGGACTTCGATTCCTGGCTGTAAATACCGGGCGTGACCGAACGGCTGCTGTCCAGCTCCAGCACCGGAAACAGGTGGTAGCCATGCTTTTCATCGTACCATTCGGGATGACGTGAGTACTTCCAGGCGTCCCAACGGCCAATCAGCCCGCAGGTGAATTCGCGCCCGGAGAGGAAACTTTCCACCAGTGCCGGCTGACGGTAGGTGTGGATGATGTAGTTGACCCGTTCACGCAGTTCGGCAGGTGAATCCACAATGGCTTTGGCATCTACCCCCATGCCGGTACCTTCGCGCGCCGGTTTGACGAAAAGTGGAAAGCGCAGCTCAGGGCGCAGGGGTTCATCTCCAACGATGAATTCCTGGAAGGGCGCCACCGGCAGGCGGCGGTCGCGCCAGATGCGTTTGGTCAGAGTTTTATCCAGTGAAATGGCGTTTGCCATCACCCGGGAATGCGTGTAGGGGATACGGAGCAGTTCCAGCAGGGCCGGCACCTGGGCTTCGCGCGCATCGCCCCCCAACCCTTCGGCAATGTTGAAACAAATATCGGGCTTCACTTCGCGCAAAGCGTAAGGCAACTCCCGGTCAGCGGGCAGAAAAACCGTCTTGTGGCCATCCGTTTCGATGGCAGCGCGGATACAGTCAATCGTCTCGATGCGGTCGTAATCGGCCAGCGCGTCGGCGGCGACATCCGGCGGCAGCGGCATCTTTTCATCTTTGACGTTAGCAAGCACAGCCACCAGCCAGGGCTTTTCGGGTTTCAGTCGGTGGGGAGGCTGTTCTTCGGCAGGCAAAGCGGATTCGGACATGGGTTGCTCCTTGAAGTTAAAAATGCACAGCGATTATCTTATAACATTTGCGGCCTACAATCAAGCAACAATTTGTAAACAAAAACTGTGTTATGATTTTCTTATGGCCGGCATGCAATCTCGCTCCCTTCCACGCGTCATCGAACAACCAGAAACCGCGCTGGAGCCGCTCTACCGCGTCATCATCCACAACGACGATGTGACGCCGATGGATTTTGTGGTGTATCTCCTGGAGCGCATTTTCTTCCTGCCAGAACCAGACGCAATGGCGGTTATGTTGACCGCGCATTACGAAGGCCAGGCATATGTGCAAACTTTGCCCAAACACGAGGCGCAGACACGTGTTAACCGCGCGCACTTTGCCGCCGGGCTGGAGGGCTACCCCCTGCGCTTCTCCATCGAGCCGGAATAATCTCCCAAGAGGCTTTTATGCAATTTGAAACCGTTCATGGCGTTCGTATCCCCAAAATTGGCTTTGGGTGTTGGCGAATTGGTGGCGAAGCAACTGCCGACCCATCGCAGGACGAACGTTCGCTGGCCGCCCTGCGTTCTGCGCTCTCGTTGGGGTACACCCATTTCGACACCGCCGAGTATTACGCCGCCGGGCATTCCGAAGAACTGTTAGGCCGCGCTCTCCGCGAGGCGGGCGTTGCGCGTGAATCCGTTTTTATCACCTCCAAAGTCAGCCCCAATCATCTGAAATACGATGACGTTCTGCGTTCTTGTGAGAACAGTTTGCGCCGATTGGGGATGGACTATCTCGACCTGTATCTCATTCACTGGCCGGAGCGAAACATGAACCTGCCAGAGACCTTCCGCGCGTTGAATCAGCTGGTGCGCGAGGGCCGGGTTCGACATTTAGGCGTCAGCAACTTCAATTTGAATCTTCTCCAGCAGGCATGCGCGCTCTCCGAAACACCCCTGCTCACCAATCAGGTTCCCTATAGCATCCCCGACCGTTCTTATGTGAAAAACGGCGTTTTGGCTTATTGTCAGCAACACGATATTTTGTTGACGGCGTACTCTCCCGTCAAAAGCCGTTTCTTCAGAGGCAAAAAACTGGCCGAGTTTGCCCGCCAGCGCGGCGTCACGCCTTTTCAGATAGGTCTGGCCTGGCTGGTACATCAGCCGCGTGTCATCACTATCCCTGCTTCGTTCGACCCTCGTCATCAGGCTGAAAACCTGGCCGCTGTGACCCTGAAGTTGAGCGAAGAAGAAATGGCTTTTCTCAACTCATTGGCCTGAAGGCGAAGAAGGGGAAGCAATGAATTCACAATTCGACGAACGCACTGGCAACCTGCTGACGGCGGTTCATTTTGCCGCCTTCAAACACCGCGACCAGCGCCGCAAAGACCAGGCGCTCTCACCGTACATCAACCACCCGCTCGAGGTGGCGCGCCTGCTTTGGGAAGTGGGCAGCGTGCGGGAAGAAGCGACACTGATAGCAGCCATTTTGCACGATACCATCGAAGATACCGATACTACCCCCGATGATATTCGTCAGACGTTTGGAGAAGATGTGCTGGGCCTGGTGTTGGAAGTGACCGATGACAAATCTCTGCCCAAGGCGCGCCGCAAACAGTTGCAAATCGAAACGGCACCGCATCTTTCTCTCCGCGCCAAGCTCATCAAATTGGCCGATAAAATCAGCAACGTCTATGACTTGCTCCATTCTCCGCCCCGCCGCTGGTCACTGGAGCGCAAACAACGCTACCTTTTGTGGACAGAGCAGGTTGTAACCGGTTTACGCGGTGTAAATCCCGCGCTCGAACACCGCTACGATGAACTTCTGCAGGAAGGCAAACACTGCTTACAACTCGATAAGGAGGTGCAATGATTCGCATCGTCACCGATACCCTCACTGGCTTTCCGCTCGACCTGATGCGCGCGCGCGGCATTCCGGTCATTCCCCAAATCGTCATTTTTGGAGAAACTGCCTACCGCGACGATACCGAGATAGATACCGCCACGTTTTTGCAGAAATTGCGTGCCGGACGCGAAACCCCAAAAACTGCCGCTCCGCCGCCACATCTCTACCTGCCCATCTTTGCAGAAGCGGCCAAAAATGGGGATACCGTGCTGGTGATTGCGCCCTCGGCCAAAGTAAGCGGCACCGTGCGCTCTGCCGAAACAGCCCGCAACGATTTCCCACATGCCGATATTCGCATCCTCGATACCCAGACGCTGGCCTGCAACCAGGGAACGCTCACCCTTTTGGCCGATGACCTGGCAAAGCAGGGTTGCAGCGCCGATGAAATCGAAGCCCATCTGCGGGCGTGGCTCCCGCGCGGACACATTTACTTCGTCCTGGATACGCTCGAATATCTCCGGCGCGGTGGCCGTATCGGCGCGGCCAAAGCCCTGTTGGGGGAATTGTTGCAGGTCAAGCCGATTTTGCAAATCAAAGACGGACAGGTTGCCCCTTATGACCAGGAGCGCACCAAGAAGCGTGCTGTTGCGCGTCTGGTAGAAATCGCTGCGGAACAGGTGCAGGGCCGCTCCGACTCGCATTTGTGCGTGATACACATCGATGCCCAGGACGAAGCGGAAGCCCTGCGCGACGAACTTGCTGCCCGCACCGGTCTGACCAATATCCCCATTTACCTGCTTCCGCCCGCCATTGTCGTTCACGCTGGCCCGAAAGCCCTGGGCATTGGCTTCTTTGCCTGAAACGGTGTGATATAATCTGTACGCTTAATCACCAAAATTCCCAACGAAATGGTTGTTTTACGAGAAGGAGAACGGTTTTATGTCCGGTCATAGCCACTGGGCGACCATTCGTCGCAAAAAAGGCGCGGCAGATGCCAAACGGGGCGCGCTCTTCACCCGTTTGGCGCGTGAAATTACGATGGCGGCGCGTATGGGCGGCGGCGACATCAACGCCAATGTCCGCTTACAACTGGCGGTGGAAAAGGCGCGCTCGAACAATATGCCCAAAGACAACATTGAACGTGCCATTCGACGCGGTACAGGCGAAGATAAAGAAGGCAGCGCGCTGGAAGAACTCCTCATGGAAGGATATGGCCCGAACGGTGTGGCGCTGATGGTTGAATGTGTCACCGATAACCGCAACCGCACGGTTGCTGATATGCGCCATGCCTTCAACAAGAACGGCGGCAATCTGGCCGAACCCGGCGCGGTGGCCTGGCAGTTCGAGCGCAAATCGTACTTTGCCTTCCCGGCCAGCCAGTTGTCTTATGATAAAGCCTTTGAACTCGCCATTGAAGCCGGAGCCGATGACGTGCAGGAAGACGGCGAAAACATCGAAATCATCGGGCCGGTGGAGGCCTTCAAGACCATCTCCGATGCCCTGCACGCCGCCAAGGTCAGCCCTGAAGAAGCCGGTTTGCGCCTGATTGCCAAACAAGACCTGGAACTGGGCGTGGAAGAAACGTTACAGGTGCTGAAATTCGTCGAAGCCATCGAAGACCTGGACGATGTGCAGAACGTCTATCACAACCTGAAAATTTCCGAAGACGCCCTGGCGGCGCTCGAAACCGAATGAACTGGAAGGGCGGGGAGCGCAACCCGCCCTTTTGCTTTCGATATGACCCTCGCCCTCGGACTCGACCCCGGCACGGCCACCACCGGCTACGGCCTGGTGCGCCAGCATTCGGACGGCGCGCTCGAAGCGGTTCACTTTGGCGTCATCCTGACGCCCAAAGACCTGCCCGCGCCGGAACGGCTGGATTTGCTCTACCGCGCCCTGCTGCAACTTTTGGAGACCTACCGGCCGCAAACGGCTGCGGTTGAAAAGCTCTTCTTTCAGAAGAACATCAGCACAGCCATCACGGTTGGACAGGCGCGTGGCGTGTTGCTGCTTGCGCTGGCGCAAAACGGCCTGGAGGTGGCCGAATATACCCCTAACGAGGTCAAGCAGGCGGTGGCTGGCTACGGCTCCGCCGACAAGCGCCAGGTGCAAGAGATGGTGAGAGTGCTGCTTGCCCTTCCCGAAATTCCCAAACCTGACGACGCCGCCGATGCGCTGGCGATTGCGATTTGCCACTTGAATACAAATCGGTACTAACTGTAAAGTCGCCACTTTTGCTCTGTATTTTTGCATGAAAACGTGGAATTTTGTTCCTGTTTTGTTGACTTCTGACCTGGCATCGCTTATACTCAAAGCATGTCTGCTCCCCTTTTTGCGCGTGCGTATGAGCCTTTGGAAGCGTACCTGAAACCGAACAAGGCACTGGTGCTTTACGGCCCGCGGCGGGTGGGAAAAACGACGCTTTTACAAAACTATCTCAAAAACACGCCTTACAAATACAAACTGGATTCGGGTGATAACCTGCGCGTGCAACAAATTCTTTCCTCGCAAGATTTCGACCAGATTCTTGGGTATGCCGAGGGATATGAATTGATTGCCATTGACGAAGCGCAGAACATCCCGAATATCGGTATGGCATTGAAAATCATCGTGGACCAGATTCCGGGAATTCGCGTGTTTGTCACCGGGTCTTCTTCTTTCGAGTTATCGGGCCAGGTTGGCGAGCCGCTTACCGGGCGCAAAACGACCCTTACCCTTTATCCGCTGGCACAAATGGAGTTGCTTTCTGCTTACAATCGCTTCGAGTTGCGTGAAAGCCTGGCGCGCTTTCTAATTTTTGGTTCGTATCCCGAAGTGGTACAGGCGGCCACCCGTCAAGAGCGCATCGAAATTTTGCTCGAAATTGCTCACTCGTACCTGCTCAAAGACATTCTGGTCTTTGACCGCATTCGCAGCGCGCGCACCTTGCTCGACCTGCTGAAGTTGCTGGCCTTCCAGGTGGGCAGCGAAGTCTCGCATTCGGAGCTTGGCGCTCAGTTGGGGGTGGATGTCAAAACCATTCAACGCTATCTGGATTTGCTCGAAAAAACTTTCGTCTTGTATCGTCTCAATGGGTTTAGCCGCAATTTGCGCCAGGAAGTGACCCGTAAAGCCAAATACTACTTCGTGGATAACGGCATTCGCAATGCGCTCATCGCGCAGTTTAATGATTTCGACCAGCGTAACGACCAGGGCGCGCTGTGGGAAAATTTTATGGTGATGGAGCGTTTGAAATACCGCCAATATCGCAGCATCTATGGAAATGCCTATTTCTGGCGCACCTACCAGGGGCAGGAGGTAGACCTGGTCGAAGAACGCGATGGCGATTTGCACGGTTTTGAGTTCAAGTTCAACCCCAAAGCGCGCGTTTCCCTGCCATCCTCCTGGCGCAAAACATATCCCGACGCCTCGTTCCAGGCGGTGACGCCGGACAATTATCAGAACTTCGTTTTGCCCGCGCCCGAAAACGCTTGAAGACGCCCCACCATTTTTTACAACTTTTTTACATCTTCCTCACATCTTCCTGACCCGCCTCCTCTAGAATGTGGGCAATTCAATCAACGGAGGCAAATATGAAAACCAGACTGCAAACACTGTTTCTTGCGTTCACCCTGTTCGCGCTCGTCCTGCTGGCGCTTCCGGCGCAGAGCGCGCTGGCCGCCGGACATGACGACCCGCCTACCCCCGCTGCCACGCCCGACCCGGAACGCGCCAAAATCCGCCTGGAGTGGGCCTTTGCCAACCTGAAACTGGCCGTCCAGCGCATTGGTCTGAATCTGGAGTATCAGGATGAGTTTCTGGCTCGCGTTGAAGACCTGATTGCTAAGGCCAAAGAACAGGGCAAGGATGTTGCCGCTGCCGAAAAAGCCCTGGCCGATTACAAACAGGCGCTGGCGCAGGCCAAACCCTTCTATGAACAGGCCGTGAGCCTCGTCCAGACGCATGAAGGCTTCGATGCCAGCGGCAAAGTGACCGACCTGGAGAAAGCCCGCGAGACGGTGCGCGCGCTGGGGGAGGCCGTGAAACAGTACCGTGAAACGCTCCGCGAGCCGCTCCGCGCGCTGCGTGAGGCCCTCAAAGCCCTGCGGCCCGAAACGCCCAGGCGCAATAGACCATAAGCCTTGCACGTTGTGTTTCGTCGTGTCCGTTTGGGTCCAACCTTGGTTTGCGAGGTCGGCAGCCACTTTCCCTGTTAGAATTGGAGCAGAACACCGCAGCGTGGAATTCATTCCGCGCTGCGCGGCGCAATGTTCACCCAATCCCCTTTCCAGGAGACTTGCCATGCGAAACGTTGTGACTTCCGAAAACGCCCCCAAAGCCATCGGCCCGTACTCGGTTGCCATTCAGACCGAAAACTTCGTCTTTTGCTCCGGCCAGTTGGGCCTGCACCCGGCCACCGGAGAGTTAGTCTCGGCGGATGTGGCCGAACAGACCCGCCAGGCGCTCACCAACCTCAAGAATGTGCTGGAAGCCGCCGGTTCTGGCCTGGAAAACGTGGTCAAAACCACCGTTTTCCTCAAAGACATGGCCGATTTCCCAAAAATGAACGCCGTGTATGGCGAGTTCTTCCCGGCTAACCCCCCGGCGCGTTCCACCATCGCGGTGGCCGGCCTGCCCAAAGGCGGGTTGGTGGAAATCGAAGCGATTGCCCTGCGTTGAGCAATGGAAACCATCCTGCTTGTAGATGACGAACCGTCCATCGTTTCGCTCGCCCGTCTATACCTGGAGCGGGATGGTTTCCATATCGAATCGGCGGCAGACGGGCTGAAAGCCCTCGAAGCGGTCGAACGCCTGCGCCCGGCGCTGGTCGTTCTGGATGTCATGCTGCCGGGACTGGATGGCTTCGAGGTCTGCCGCCGTTTGCGTGCGGCGGGCAATGAAGTTCCCATCCTGATGCTCACCGCGCGCGATGAAGATATTGATAAAATTCTCGGCCTGGAATTGGGCGCCGATGATTACCTGACCAAGCCGTTCAATCCGCGCGAATTGACGGCGCGGGTCAAAGCCATCCTGCGCCGCGTGGAGAAGAAAAGCGACGATGCCCCCGCGCCCCTGCGTTGCGCCGACCTGGAAATTGACCCCATCCGCCGAACCGTCACCGTCAACGGACTCCCCGTCAGCCTGCGCGCGCAGGAATTCGACCTGTTGCTCACCCTGGCCAGTCAGCCGCAGCGCGTCTTTACGCGCGAGCAACTGCTGGAAAAGGCCTGGGGCTTCGATTTCTACGGCCAGACCCGCACCGTAGATGTCCACATTGCCCAGTTGCGCCGCAAACTCGCCGCCAGCCAAACCAGAATCGAAACCGTGACCGGCGTGGGATACAAATTCACCTTTCCTGGTTCCTGATTCATCCCTTGTTCTCCTCCATCCGCTCCCGCCTGTGGCTGACGTATGCGTTCCTGGTTGCCGCCGCGCTGCTGATTGTGGCGGCGGTGTTTGTCGTTTACGTCATTCGCAACCCGCTTGCTTACCGGCAGGCGCTGGTCAAATTGACTGCCGTGCAGGGCGTTTTGCTGGCGCGTCAGGAAGAGTGGGAGAACCTGCCGCCCGACCGCCTGGAGCGGCTGTTTGCTCGTCAGGGAGAAACGCTCGAAGCGCGCCTGCTCCTGCTCGATGATGCGCGCCGGGTGATTGTTGACTCCAACCCCTCTGCCCCGGCGCTCGACCTGCGCCGCCTGGCGCGTCTGAACCAAACGACATACGATTCCGAAGGCAGCCCCTGGCTCTTCAAAGCCCGTCGTTTGGAAAACGGCAGAACTCTCATCGTTGCCACCCCGCGTCCCCGCCCGGCGTTGTTGACCGTTCTGGCCGATGAACTCATGCCGCCCCTGCTCGTGGGCGGGCTGATGGCCCTTGTTTTGGCGCTTTTTCTGGCGTTTGGGGTGGCGCGCTGGGTGGCCGACCCGCTCCAGCGGCTGGTGAACGCCGCCCGCGCCTTCTCTGGCGAGGCAGCCCGGCCCCTGCCGGTGGAAGGCCCCCGCGAAGTGCGCGCTTTGCTGCAAGCCTTTAATCAGATGACTGCCCGGGTGCAGGCCGGGCAAAATGCGCAGCGCGCGTTTGTGGCAAATGTCTCGCACGAGTTAAAAACCCCGCTCACCGCCATTCAGGGCTTTGCCCAGGCCATTTTGGACGGCACAGCCGGTACGCCCGAAGCCCAACGACAGGCCGCGCAAATTATCTACGACGAAGCGGCGCGCCTGCACCGCCTGGCGCTCGACCTGCTCGACCTGGCGCGGCTCGATTCGGGCATTGCCGACCTGAAGCGCGACCCGCTCGACCTGAACGCTCTGGCGCGCGGCGCGGTGGAACGTTTTGGTCCACGCGCCCAGGCCGCCGGGGTCAGACTTGACCTGGAACTCGAACCGCTGCTGCCCGAAATCCCAGGCGATGGCGACCGGCTGGCGCAGGTTCTCGATAACCTGCTTGATAACGCCCTGAAATTTACCCCCTCCGGCGGGCAGATTGTGATTCGCACGCGGAAGCGCGGCGACGAACTCGAAATGCAGGTGCAGGATACCGGCATCGGCATCGCCCCCGAAGCCTTACCCCGCATCTTTGAGCGTTTTTACCAGGCCGACCCATCCCGGCAGCGCGGCCAGGGGCGCGGCGCCGGACTGGGGCTTTCCATTGCCCGCGAAATCGTTGCGGCGCATGGTGGTACAATTAGCGTCCGAAGCGCGCCGGGGCAGGGCAGCACTTTTTTTGTTCGTCTGCCGTTGCAGTGAGGCTCTCAACAGACCCTGGCTGTCAGGCTTCGTACTCTGCGGCTTCTTCCTCAACCGTCAGCACTGGTTCTTCGGTGGGCTTACGGTCGAGCATTTGGAGCATCAGCGCCACAACTTTGGTGAAGTACCTGGTTTCCCCTTTGTCTTCGTACTTATCGGTTTTCAGGCGGCCTTCTACGTAAACCAGGCTGCCCTTTTTCAGATACTGGTCGCAGATTTCGCCCAACCTTCCCCAGGCTTCAATGGTGACCCATTCGGTGTATTCTTTTGTTTCTCCGCCGCTTTTCCAGCGTTGGGTCACGGCCAGGCTGAAATGCGTCACTTTCTTGCCGGTGGGGGTGTAGCGGGTTTCCGGGTCTTTGCCCAGATACCCAATCAATTGAACGCGATTCAGGGCAGGCATGGTTTTCCTCCAAACAGTGAGAAGATATTGTTAGTGTACGCCCTCACGTGCCAACTTTCAAGGGGAGGATGCGTACTGGACTGTCGGAATCTCCTGCTCCAGCCGGCGGCATTCTTCTGCCCGGCAGGCTGCCAGACGTGCCAGCCAGCGGTGCAGGGTGTTCAGCGTCTCCGGTGACAGGTGGGCAGCCAGGTTTTCCATCTCGAACGGGTCGTTGACCAGGTCATAGAATTCCAATTCGCCGTTTTCGTATTCCACGTACTTGAACGTTTCCGTGCGCACCCCGCGCCAGGCCAGCGCATCGGTCTCTTTTTCAATTTCTCCGGTTTCGATGAGAACCGCTTTGCGCCAATCGGCGGGCGGCGTGGCAGAAAAGAGAAGCGGCGCAAGAGAGCGTCCGTCCAGCAGGCGAGGGAAGCGCGCCCCGGCCAGTTCCAGAAAGGTTGGCGCCAGGTCCACATTCACGGTTAATTCGGAAATTTTCGTGCCAGGACGGATTCCCGGCCCGCGCACGTAGAGCGGGACCAGGATGTCTTCCTCGTAAGGGAGCATCTTGCCGGAGGGAAGCATGTGTTCCCCCATGTGAAAGCCGTTATCCGATGAAAAAAAGATGTAGGTGTTCTCTAACTGGCCGGTTTCCTGCAAGAGATTGACCAGGTCGCCCACCATCTCGTCTACTGCCTGCATGGATTGTACACGCAGAACAAATAGCGCATCCGCTTCTTCGGCCTCGAACAGTCCGCCTGTTGCGCGCAGGGTTTGAATGACGGCTGGTTTGTCACTCACGTCTTTTTCGTGGAACGATGGCTTTTTGGGATATTGGACCTCGGTATATTGGTCTGCGTGACGAGGCGCGGGCGTGCTGGGGCCGTGCGGCGCATATACGGAGAGAAACAGAAAGAATGGCTGACCGGCTGCTGCACGCTGGCGAATGAATGCCTGGGCATGACGGTTCAGAACATCGGTGCTGTAGTCTTCCGGTTTTTTATAGTAACGTATGACCTGACCATTCTCGTTAAGTGCATACGCAAAGTAATAGGGTTTCCCTTCGTCTATGAAAACACGCCAATCGTGCCAGGCGGGGGGGATATATTCAGGAAAAGCCCCCAACGGATACAGGTTCAGGTACTTGCCGAGCAGCGCGTTTTGGTAGCCGGCGCGTTCCAGCCAGGTTGCCAGTGTTTCCTGTTCGCTTCCCTGCCGGTAGAACTTTTTGAAACCGGGCGCATTTTCCAGGATGCCGGTGTTGTGAGGATATTGTCCGCGCAAGGTTGAAGCCCGCGAAGGGCAACACATCGAACTGGTGACGAAGAAGTTCGTAAAGACCGCCCCCTGTTCAGCAATCAGGCGGTTGGTCAGCGGCATATATGCCATCAGCGGCATATCCAGGTCATCGGTGTAGATGAACAGGAGATTGGGGCGGTTTTGGGCCTGTTGCCAGGAAGCGAGCGAAAACGGCAACCCTGCAGCCATCAAAGCCAGAAGCAAAAAAATGGGAATGAGCCAGCGCTTATCGGTCATCCAAAGTCCTGTCTGACGGGTTTGGTGTGGGGTGTATGGGCGTTACAGTTTGGGCAGAACGATGGATTTCTGGTTCTGATATTTGCCTTTTTTGTCGGCGTAACTGATTTCGCACTCTTCATCGGCCTCAAAGAACAAGACCTGCGCCAGGCCCTCGTTGGCGTAAATTTTGGCCGGCAGCGGGGTGGTGTTCGAGATTTCGAGCGTGACGTATCCGCTCCATTCTGGTTCGAATGGCGTGACGTTGACGATGATGCCGCAGCGGGCATAGGTGGATTTTCCCAAACAGACGGTTAACACCCCGCGTGGAATGCGGAAGTACTCGACGGAACGCGCCAGCGCGAAGGAGTTCGGGGGGATGACGCACACATCGCCGATGAAATCCACCATGCTTTTGGGGTCGAAGTTCTTGGGGTCTACCACAGCCCCGAAGACGTTGGTGAAAATTTTGAATTCATCGGCCACGCGCAGGTCGTAACCATAGGAGGATACGCCATACGAGATGACGCCTTGCCTTACCTGGCTGTCCACGAACGGCTCAATCATGCCGTGTTCGCGTGCCATTTTGCGAATCCAGTGGTCGGGTTTCAGTCCCATAACGTTCTCCTTTTATTTTACGAAAAAGTTGACAAAGGTCAGCCTGCCGGCTTCGATGGTGACAACCTGTTCATACAGAATACCGTAGTGAACGAGGGATAAGCGATATTCACCTGCTGGCATCTCGCCCAGCACAAAGGTTTCTTGCAGGTTGTCATCGCTGTTTACGTTACCGGGTGCATAAGTGCTTGCCGCACCGACCGATAGCGGGTTCAGGATGCCGTTTTCCACCCGTTGCACATTCACCGTTCCTCTGACGAGGCTGCCGCGTTCGTCCACGATACGCCCGGCCAGTACGCCTGTGCCTTCAAGGGGGATAAGCCACAATTCCGGGTTGCGTGTGGCGTTGTAGTCATTTGTTCCGCGCCGAATTTCGAAGTGCAGGTGACTGCCGATGGCTGTGCCGCTGGCGCCCACTTCGCCAATTGGCTGGCCTGCATGCACGTTTTGCTCTGTGCTTACCAGGATTCGATGCAGATGTCCGTAGAGAGTGAAGAAGCGTTCGCCCTCCAGCCAATGCTCCAGGACGATAACATTCCCGTAGAACGCAGGCACCCAGGCCAGTTGAGTCTGCCGGTCGTCGCCGGCAAAGATGACCTTGCCATCGGCAGCCGCCAGAACGGGTGTTCCTTGCGGGTTGGCGAACTCGACCCCGTGATGCACTTCGCGCTGACCGTTCTGTGTACTGCCGTACGGGTACGACCGCTCGATGGCCGTTTTCCCCTCCGGCGGGATGGGACGCTGAAAGAGAAAGTGTCCGCGCAGGATGCAGACCGGGGCGCTTTCGCAAGTTTCGCGCAGCCGCACCAAGGTGACGGTTGGCAGGGCCGAAGGGGAGACGGTTGCAGTGGCCGGGAGCCGCTGGGGTGTTTCAGTTCCGACAGGTGTCCTGGCGGAGAGCGTCGTTGATGCAGCGACAGAAGCCGGTTGCTCCGAAGGCGGCTGCGGCGGGGGCGTTTCCTGCGTGGAGAGGGAAAAGCAGGCCGATAGAACGACCAGCGCTATCAGCAGCGGCAGAATCCGGCGCATCAGGCGCTTATCCCCCCGCGCGTTTCCAGAATGTGTTGAATCTGTGCTTCGGCTGCCGCGGCGCGTGCTTCGGCCTGGTGTAGTTCCTGGCGCAAGGCGCTTCTGGCGGTGTCATCACTCAGGCTGTTGAGGTTGATGCGGACATTGTAACCGGCGGCAGTGAGCGCAGCGCGCGCCATGGCTGCGCCGCTGGCACCATCGCTGATAGCGTTCAGGTTGCCGATTGCGACAATTTGGGCAGCCAGTTCTATGACGCGGGCCGACATCTGCGCGACCTGCAGCGGGACGCGCGCGGCTTGCAGCGTGGCTTTCTGAATTTCCGCCTCGCGTAGTTTGATTTGCGTTTCGGAGTCTTTGGGGAGTTTGAAGGCAGCCATGACGGCCTCGAAGGCGGCCGAGTCTTCCTGCACGGCGGCGGTCAGAGCGGCGCGCAGGTGTTCCGCTTCAGCGCGGATGGCTTCGGCTTGTGCCTGGACTTCGGCGTATTTCTTTTTGCCAAGAGTCAGACCGGCCATCATTCCAACGAGCGCCGCGCCCATGGCGCCGGCATACGCAGCCGCGCAGCCTCCGCCGGGAGCGGGCGTTGCGGCAGCAAGCTGGTCGAGAAAGGCAGCTTCGGAGGCCTGGCTTTCCCTTTCTTTTCTGCTCTCGGCTCGGTTGGCCGTTTGTTGCGTTGCAAACAAACGCGTTTCCAGCACCTGGTTGGGCTGGAAACCATCCAGCTGAGTGTACCATACGGCGGTATCTATGAGCGCCTCTTGCGGAATCAGGCCGACCAGCTCGCTGTGATGGATTCCGACGCCGTAGCGTGCTGCCTCGCGCCGGATGGTTTCGACCACCCGCGCAATTGGCGTTTGGCGGTAGTCCGTCAGATTCATGGAGACCTGGGCGCGGCCTTCAACCAGGAAGCCAGCGGCTTTGACAAAGCGGAAGCCGCCGGAGGAGTGACGCACGGCACGGGCGATGGCTTTGGCAATCGCAACATCCTCTGTGGTGAGATAGACGTTGAAGGCCACCAGCGGGGCGCGCGCACCAATCACGGTTGCGCCAGCCGGGCCAAGCCGGGCGGGGCCGTAATCGGGAGCGCGGTCGGGGTTGGTTTCGATTTCGGCTTTCAGGCCTTCATATTGTCCGCGCCGGATGTTTTCCAGGTTCACGCGCTCTGGTCGGCGGGCGGCAGCTTCGTAGAGATAGACGGGGATACCCAACTGAGCGGCCACCCGCTCACCGAGGCGGTTAGCGAGAGCCACGCAATCTTCCATCGTTACGTCGCTCAGCGGTACGAACGGCACGACATCGGTTGCGCCGATGCGGGGGTGTTCGCCGGTGTGCTGGTTCATGTCTATCAATGCAGCGGCCTGAGCAATGACACGAAAAGCTGCTTCTTCCACTGCGGCGGGCGGGCCGACGAAGGTCAGTACGGTGCGGTTGTGGTCGGCGTCGGAGGAACGGTCAAGAATTGTTACATCTGTGACGGATGCGGCGGCCGCCACAATTTGTTCGATGACCTCTGTGCGCCGGCCTTCGGAAAAGTTGGGGATGCATTCGATGAGTTGGGCCATGGGGAATCGGGGGATTGCAGGAGCGGAGGATTGTTGGGTAGCAGGTTTGTTTTTTGCCGATTATATCTGGAGTCTCGTGTGCAGCGCCGTTTTGTTCTATGTTTTCTGCCTTTTCCGTGTATCCCTGGCCAAAATCGTTTTTCGTGTACGAAAATTTCGAGATTGCAACGGGAATTCGCTTTGCAAAACGGTATAATTCAAGGAATGAACCTCCCTGACCGTCTCGTCACGCTTCAGGAACTTCGCCGTAACGATGGTGAGCGCGGCGCGCGCAAGTGGATTGCCTATGCGGGCGTGGTCTATGACGTTACTGATTGCCCGCGCTGGCGCAGGGAACTGCATGAGAATTTGCATTTCCCCGGTCAGGATTTGACCGGAGAATTGGCCGATGCGCCCCATGATGAAAGCGTGTTTCGTAACCCATGTGTGATTTTGGTGGGACGACTGGCATAACTTCTCTCAAAGGAATTTTGTATGTCGAAGACCCCTTTGCACCTCCCCGATGACCTGGACCTGGTCGAGTTTATCTCCAAAGAAGCGCACGACCTGAAATCACCCTTCAATCGTATTTTGGGTTTTACCAAGATGCTGCTCAAGGGGATGTCCGGTCCGTTGACGGATATGCAAAAGGATGACCTGACGGTTGTGTATGAGAACAGCGCCCAGGCGATGACGGCCATGTCGAATCTGGTGGATATGGCCCGGCTGAGCCGCGGGGAGAAGGCCTTTTCGGTCAGCGAGACCAATCTGAACAACATCCTGGCGCAGACGGTGGCTTATTGGAAGCAAAACAAGGCCGTCAAAGATGTGGAATTGGTGACGCATTTCCCGGAGGGGGAAACCAGAATCCGCGCTGATGAAACGCTCTTACGGCAGGGACTGCTTAACTGGATTCTGTACGTTGTCGAATATACTCAACCGCCAGCGCAGGTGATGCTGACGCTGGAACCGCGCGAGCAGGATGCGCTTGTGACCGTGCAAAGTCGCGGCAAACGCAATCCGGCAGCGGGAGAGATGTTTCTCACCATGTCGGCCTATATCGGCCAGACCATTCTCAAGATGCACCAGGGAGCGATTCTCACCGCCGAAGGGGATGAGGAGGGGGCGGTCATTCGTCTCTCCCTGCCCAAAGCCTGACCACAAACCGACCCCCAGGCACTATTGCTTTTCGATGCGGATGAGCATCGCCGCTCCTGCCGAGAGCAAAAACATCACCCCAAACATGCCCATCAGCAAAAGATAGCCTGATTGGTCGGCTATACGCCCGCCGATATACGCGCCGATGGCGCCTGCCCCGGCGCCAGCCAGGTTTTGCAGGCCGAGAAATTCTCCAGCGCGTGCCTGGGGGAGGATGCTTGTGCCGAGCGCCCACGAAGAAACGTTGAACAGCGCATAGGCCAGGCCAATCAACGCTGCAGCCACGTACATCAATGGCAAATTTGGCCCAAAGACCATCACTGCCACACCCAGCGCGCCGATGAGGCCGCCCGTTGCTGTGAGCAGACGTCGGTCGAAGCGGTCGGCCAGCCAGCCGGCGACCAACCCAAACAGGATGATGAATCCCCCTAGCACCATCGGCATTTGTCCGGCCAGCGAAAGCGCCTGTTTGACGGGCATGTCAAACTTTTCCTGAAAGAAATAGAGCAAAAACGAAGAAATGTTGTTGATAGCCACCAGAGCAGCCAGGCGCGAAACAATGAACCAGAGAAAGGGTTTGTTCTGACGCACGGAGCTATCTAAATGCACTGAGAGCGCCAGAAAAATGCCCACAACCACTGCAACTATCATGGCTGTTACGCCGATGGCGCCAAAAGCCAGATGTGAAGCCTGCGGCCAGGCGGCAATCGAAAGCCGTACAATTTCCCCCAGGCCCAGCACGGTGGCAGTGAAGATGGCGGTCATCAAAACCAGGCTCAGGAATGGTTTCCAGTCCAATGGCGGCGGGGCAGTTTCCAGGGGGGGTTCCTGCACGAACAGAGTCAACCCCATACAGGTCAACATCGCAGCCGCAGTGACCAGCAGGGCAGTGAGCAGATGACCGCCGCTGACCATTGGCGTCACCACCAGTCCCACCAGCACCAGCGGCAGGGGAATTTCCAGCAGCATCTTCAGCCCCGAAGCAATGCCGCGCTTTTCTGGCGGTACAACATCGGGGATGAGGCCTTGCGTGGCAGCGTGTGACATGTTCGCCAGCACCATTGAAGCCAGGTAGGCGCTGAATAAAACTGCGTAGCCGGTAAGACCCTCCAGGCCGGCCACCCAGGCCAGGCCGAGAATGACAAGCACTTCCAGCACCGTGCCGATGAGAATAAACGGGCGGCGGCGTCCCCATCGCAGGCGAGAGCGGTCACTCAGCAGGCCGAAGAGCGCTTGTGCCAGCAGGGCTACCATTAAACCCCACAGGCGAAGCGTGCCGAAATAAGCCCCTTTTTGCGATTCGCCTACGAACTCCTGCACCAGCAGCGGCACTACTAACCCGGCCAGCACCTGTGAGCGCAGGGTGATAGCAAACCAGTTGATGTTGATGGGTAGATAATCGAACCAGCGGAGCGAACGGGAAGCAGTTTGGACGGTCATCGGGTCTCCTTTTTTAGATAATTGCCGTGCTGGTGTTTGTGGTGGATGTGTGACCGGCTTGCTCCAGGTGACCATATGGGTAGGCAAACGCCAGCGCATCCTTCTGAACTTCGACTGGTGGAGCATCGCCGCTGTAAGGTGCGAGCAAAAGCTGAAATTGCTGCCTCTGCCCGTTGTAGGAGGGCGCATAGGGGTTGATGTGGTCCGCAGCCGAAAGCGCAATGGCCAGGAAGCGTCCCAGCCCGGTATCGGCGGTATCGTAGCGATATTGACGTCCCCAATAACTGCCGAAAGGGTTCATCGCAACGCGCAAACCGGTCTGGTCAGCGCGCGTGCGCATCGGGCAGAAGGCCATGCCGCCCAGAGTATCCACCGTGTATGCCGTCAGCAGGCCGCGCATGCCATCTGAAACGGCTACCCAGCCACAGGTGACGTGGTTGTTGACGCTGTCAAGAACGCGGTTGCTCGAAAAGCGACCATAATCCAGCGCGTAAGTGCTGACGTGTCCAAAATAATTGTGCTTCCAAACCCGCAACGCGCCAAACAGTGCCGGATGAATCTCACACGGGCGCACTTCTTGCCAGCGGCTATCCCATGTGCGCCCCAACCGTCGGGCTTTCTCTTTGCTATATCCAGCGTGTGGTGTTGGAGGGTATGTTACCCGCATCGAAACATACAAATAGGGCAGCCCGGCTGCCAGAAGAAGCTCGCGCTGGTATTCGACCGGATGTCCTCCTTTCAGCGTCAGCCGGCCTGTTTGTCGAACCCATCCCACGATGCCTGGCGCTTTGCTTTCCACCGTCTCCCATCTCGTGACCTGATACGTTTGCCCGGCATACGTCACCCCGCTGCGCAGGAAATGCCCTGTGGCGAATTCTTCTCCGTTGCGCGTGAAATGGACTGGATGTCCCTGCAAATCGAAGGTCAGGCACAGGAATTCGTTTTCCAGGCTCTCCTGGTTCGCGCGCACGGGGCGGGCTGGCAGATGCGGAGGCCGACCGGCTTCGATATGATACATCCGCATTTCACCGGGGGCAAATCTATCCACGAAGAACAGTTCTCTGTTCCATACTGCGCTGGGGATTGGGATGCCCATCAGGGTACGCAGGGCAAATGGTTCGGAAACAGCATCATCCAGCCGCAGGCGAATCAGCCCTTTTGAGGGGTGTGTTTCATAGAGGACGTGTTCGGTGGAGAGGCCGCGCGGATAATCGAACAGGCAAAATGTGGCGTGCGAGGGCGGTTGGGCGCTCTGCGCAAAGGCCTGTTCCGCTGTTTTCAGGGCGTGGTGTGCCAGGGCAAAGGCCGTTTGCTCACGCGCACGGTTCATTATCGGGGCCGACATTCCGAAATGAGTGGTGGAGAGCAATCGCAGCCGGGTCTCGAATGATTCGTTCAGCAGTTGTTGTATCGAAGCGGGCGGACTGTTTCCGGACAGATGGCAGGTTTGCCATTCGCGCAGGCGGGCGCGCTCGAGCAGAGTCCAAACCTGGTGATTTGACCATTTTTCGGCCCAGCTGGAAAGGCCGTCGAAACTGCCATCGGCGGTATCTTGTCCGATGATGACTGTTTGAAGTGGGGGATGTGTTTCCAGATAGCGGCCCGGTGTGGTGAAGCGAACGTATTCCAAATCGGCTACGTTTTCAACCAGGCCTCGCAACCCGCTGATGGTGGAAAAACGGCCTTTCAAGAGCGGTATGTCGAATCCGGCCCAGAATTCATCATCGGCATCCATGTCAATTAGGAGCAGCAGGTCATGTGGCTGTTCCATCTGCAGTTGTGCGCGGCGCATTTGCTTCACCCAGCGCCGCAAGGTGAGATGGTCGGCCAGGTCGCCGGTGTTGTAGCAGGGCATCAGGGTCATGGTGTGAGCCAGACCCGGATAGGTGAGCGTGAGCGGGTTGTAGCGTTGGTGGGCAGACAACAGGGGGAGAAAATTGCTGAAGCCATTGAACGGCAGCGCTGAGTAGAACAGGCTGATGGCGTGAATGCCGCAAGCCGGGTACAGTTGCAGGTGAACAGGTGTGAACATCATTTCCTGCGGACGCACCATCGGATAAAAGGCGTCTCCGAACAGGTCACGCAGGCCTGACCCCTGCGGATTGCTGATTCCGCGCCGGATGGCAGCCTCGAACTCGCGGGCATCGTGCGCGCTCACCAGGCCGTTGTTGTAGGACATCAGGTGAAATTCATCGTGGCCCTGTTGCGCCCGCCGCTGGAGTGCCGCGAGAAGATCTGGGCTGTGTGCAGGAATGATTTCTTGCAGGGAAAAGAGATTCTCAAAGTCCCACGTGCCGCAAACCGGAATACCGCACGCATTGAGGTCATCCAGTGTTTGCAGGATGTGTCGAAGGATGCGGATGTCTTTGCCAAACCCCAGTTCATCGGGCGTATCGCCGCGGTAGGAGTGGTAAAAGTTGCCGTGAAAGCGAAACGCCAGGTAGATGTGCGCGTCTGTGCCGGAGAGTTTGAAGCCCATCCGAAAATTCGGCGTCATATTCACTCCTGCCGCTTGAACACGGCGCTCTGGCCTGACCTGGCAGCAAGAGTCAGGCGTTTTTATTCTAACACGCCGTTGATGAAGGCATCCGGGTCGAAGGGGGTCAGGTCTTCGGGCTTTTCGCCCAGTCCGGCGAACAAAATGGGCAGGCCAAGTTCGCGTTGAATGGCGAAGGCCATGCCGCCGCGCGCCGAAGAATCCAGTTTGGTCAGAATCACACCATTGACCCGGACGGCGTCCTTAAAGGCGCGTGCCTGTTGCAGGGCATTCTGTCCGGTGGTGGCATCCAGCACCAGCCAGACGGCGTGCGGCGCAGAGGGCAGGGCTTTCTGCACCACCCGATAGACTTTTTTCAGCTCTTCCATCAAATTGAAGCGGGTGTGCAGACGACCGGCGGTATCTATCAGTATCACGTCCACGCCGCGCGCAATGCCGGCCTGCACCGCGTTATAGGCCACTGCGCCGGGGTCTGATTCGGGCGCGCCGGCAATGACTTCTGCTTTTAATCGTTCTCCCCATACCTGTAACTGGTCTACTGCTGCCGCTCGAAAGGTATCTGCCGCGCCGAATAAGACAGTTTTGCCTTCTTTCATGAAGCGCTGGCCGAGTTTGGCGGCAGTGGTGGTTTTTCCCGAACCGTTGACCCCCACCAGCAGGATGACCGTCGGCCTGTCAGAAAAGACGAGCGGTGGTGGGGTGGTCAGGCGGGAGCGCAATTCGGCCTTGAGAACAGCCCGTAAATCGGAAGCGCGCGTCAGCCCCTCCCGTTTTACCGTTTCCTTGAGTGCTTTCAAGACCGCTTGAGTTGTCTCCAGCCCCACATCGGCCTGAATCAACAAGGCTTCCAGGTCTTCCCATGTTTCGGGGGTGATTTCGGTCGCGCCCAGCATCCCTGCCAGGCGGCCAAAGGCGGCTTTGCTGGTGCGGGCCAGGCCCTCACGCCATTTGTTCAGAAAATCTACCATAGCGCGGCGATTATATCAGAAATCGTGTTATACTCCCGCCGCAGAGGAGACCGAGATGAGCGACGAAAAACCCAAAAACCAGTGGAAAGAAATCGAAACTGTTTGGGACGGCGAAGCGGGCTATGTCGCCCGTAACAAGGCAGGTGCCACCGTCCTGATGGGCAAAGACCGCCAGGGAAACCCCGGAATTGGGCCGATGGAAATGCTCCTGGCCGGCCTGGCTGGTTGTACGATGATAGATGTGGTAGAAATTTTGCGGAAGAAGCGTCAATTACCGGTTGAGTTCAAAGTCATCGTGCGCGGCAATCAGCGTTTGACGGAATATCCCTATCATTACACCGAGTTCGAGGTCGAGTATCTCTTGTGGGGCGAGAATCTGCAAGAGAAAGATGTAGCGCAGGCTGTTCAACTTTCAGAAGAAAAGTACTGTTCGGTCGGCGGCACACTTTCTAAAGCGGGCCCCATTCATTCCCGTTTTCGCATTCTCAAACCTGGCGAAAGTGCCTGAAACGTCACTTTTCAGGCTTTTTTGCATCCAACTTACGGCGTGCGTTCTGGCACGGCTGAGCCAGGCGCAAAGATGCAAATGAATCTTTACAGAAAGGATTTTCGAGATGATTGATACCCCCATTCATGTGACTGACGCGGCTTTCGAGAAGACCGTGTTGCAATCTCCGACGCCGGTTATTGTGGACTTTTGGGCGCCCTGGTGCGGTCCTTGTAAGATGATTGCTCCCATCCTGGATAAAATTGCCAAAGAATACGCCGGGAAAGTTATTGTTGCAAAGGTCAACACCGATGATAACCCCGAATGGGCGATGCGTTACGGCGTGCAGGGCATTCCGACCATGCTGTTTATTGCAGGCGGAAAAGTCATCCACCGCCAGGTGGGCGCTTTGCCTGAACGGATGCTGCGCCAGGCGCTCGACCAATTCCTGGAGGTGGCTGCAGCCAACTGAAAGCCGCCTTTTCGGTTATACTTGGTTTCCCCGCGTCTGCCGCATTTTGCGGGCCAGAGCGGGGAATGATTTTGTATTCTGAAGAGGAATGCTCCGAATGAAACGCTCTTTCTTTCTGCTCGTTCTGATGACTTTGCTGGTCGGTTGCGGCGGCGGTGCGCAGACGCCTGTCCCGACGGTGGATGTCAACGCCACCATTGCCGCGCTCTCCGGCACGATGATGGCCGGAACGCTGACAGCGCAACCCACCCATACCCCCACCGCTACCGCCACCTTTACGCCCGAGCCGACGGCTACGTTTACGCTGACGCCTGAACCGACCGCCACCTTTACCCCTGAACCGACCGCCACCGTCATCCCCTTTTACGGTGAATTTGCGCCTGCCGGGTTACCGCCCGGCGTCAACAAGGGCTACGTCTTGTTTCAGAACGAATCCAAATTCAAGCCCATCCACCTGAATATTCAGGGAACGACCGAACAGGGCGAAAAGCCGTATTATTACAAATGGACGTTCGAGGAACGCCAGCACCGGCACGACCTTCCGTTTGGCACCTATCAATATGTCATCTTCCTGGCCGATAAGAAGATGTTCTCCGGCACGTTCCGCATCTACAACTTCGATAAAACGACGTTTTTCATCCGGGACGACCGAATTGTGATTGCCGGTCCGTAACCACAAAGGCTTACATCCAAACCGTGCGGTCCTCGAACGAGGGCCGCTGCGGTTTGACCGGTGTCTGTGCAGGGTAGCCAATGTAGAGAAGCCCAATCAAATGCTGGTCTGGCGCAAACCCCAGAAATGCCTTGACCTTCGGGTCACGCGCCGCGTCACCGGTGCGCCAGATGGCCCCTAACCCTTCGGCCTGTGCTGCCAGCAAGATGTTCTGACAGGCCGCTGCTGCCGCGCACAGATTTTCAATTTCATCTACCTTTGGCTCGGCGGGCTTTTCAACCCCAACCGCGATGATAACCGGCGCGCGCAGGGGTTTGGCGCGCTCTTTTTCCAGCGCTTCTTCGCTCACCTGCGGGAAGCGGGCGCGAAATGATTCGGCCATCACCTCCCCCAGCCGCTCGCGCGCAGAATCGGTTAGCACCACAAAACGCCATGGGCGCACTTTGTAGTGATTCGGCGCCTGGGCGCCGGCGTCTAACAGTTTTTCAATCAGCGCACGCGGCAGGGGGTCAGGGCGCACTTTGCCGATGGATTGGCGCATGTAAATCGCTTCATAGAGTTCCATAAACACATCCTTTGTGGTTGGTCTGTGGGAAGGGCATTGGGTCGGTTTCAAGCATACGAGAAAGCCGCGCAAACGTCAACCTTTCTCAACGAATGGGGGATTGGTTCAACCCGCAAAAGCGGATAAAATCGAACTATGACTACCCGGCTGCTTCTTCTCTTCCTGACCGTGAACGTTTTGATGGCGGGCTGTAACTTGCCCGCTGCCCCTCAGACCATCCCTGCTCCGAGCCCGTCTCCTACGGAAACCGCGCCGCCGCCTTCACCCACCTCCCTGCCTGATACAGACACCCCCACCCCAACTGCGACGCTTTCCCCCTCACCAACGGCGAGCTTTACCCCCCTTCCGCCTACGCTTACCCCCACACTCACCGATACGCCTGCGCCAACCGCTACGCCGACCTATGCTTTTCCGCAGGTGACGGTCAAAATGCAGGCGCACTGTCGTTATGGGCCTTCCAAAGCCCATCTGCACGCTGCTGACCTGTATCCTGGCGATACCGGCACAGTGCGTGGACGGTTTCGATATAGCAAGTGGCTCTACGTCAAGTTCGACAAACTCAACTACTTCTGTTGGGTGGCTCCGGGAGTCGTAGATGTGGTGGGCGATATTTCGCTCATCAAGTACACTGAAGTTAAACTTCCCGTTCCGGGTGTGTATCTTTACGGTCCTCCCGACGAAGTCTATGCTACCCGTGATGGTGATAAAGTCACGATTACCTGGAGCCAGGTGGTGATGACCAAAGACAAAGACCGGGGTTATTATCTGGAGTTATTCGTGTGCCAGAATGGTGCGTATTTGTGGTGGCCGGTCTCTTTCCCCGACCAGTACACCACCAGTTACACCGTCCAGGATGAAAAAGGGTGTCCGGCTCCGTCTGGTGGTGTGATTTATACCGTCGAGAAGCACGGTTACAGTCAACCAAAAACCATCCCCTGGCCGCCCTGAAGCAGTTTGTAATGCGTTTGTAACGAATTTCTCTCCAGTTTACGGAACATTTAGAAGTGGATGGTCATCTATGCCGCGAGACCTATCCATTCGTTTTGTTCCTTACCTGGAGGCCAAAATGTCTATCAAAAAGTTCGTTCAACTGCTTCTCCTGTTTGTGCTGTTGGGCGTTAGCATTTTGAACACCACTCCTGCCCAGGCCGCTTCGTCTTGTGGTACAACCTACACCGTTCTCAAAGGAGATACGCTCACCAAAATTGCCCAGAAGTGCGGCACGACTGTTTCTGTCCTGCGCCGTGCCAACCCGGAAATTGGCTCTGGCGATAAAATTTACCCCGGTCAGGTGCTTCTTCTGCCGGGCGCGCTCGTCAAAGGGAAAGACGGTTTTGATACCTACATCGTTGCGCGCGGCGATACGCTCAAAGCACTGGCAAAACGCTTCGAGACCACTGTTGAATATCTGCTTTCACTCAACCCGGATATCAAAGACCCCGATGTCATCTACGAAGGCCAGCGTCTGGTCGTTCCTGCAGCGGGCAGTATCCCAACGCCGCCTCCTTCGCCCAGTGGACACACTTACACCGTCCAGAAAGGGGATACGCTCCGCAAAATTGCCTCCTGGACCTTCACCACAGTAGATGCGTTGCTAGAAGTCAATCCCCAAATCAAAAACCCCAACAAAATCTACGTGGGCCAGGTCATCAACCTTCCAGCGGAGGTCAATCGCTACACTGTCCAAAAAGGCGATACCCTGAGCAAAATTGCTCGCAAATTCAACACAACGGTGGATAGCCTGAAATCGCTCAACAACCTGTCTGACCCGGATAAACTCTCCCCCGGTCAAATTCTGCGCTTGTGGTAAGCGGCGGCATCCCGAAGGCCCAATCCTTCGGGATGTTTTTTATCCAACTTTTACAATCCATTAACGTTCCATCAACATCAAGAACGGGCCTCCTTCGTAGAATTGTGCAAGGAGGCATGTATGGACACATTCCGCAAGATTTTGCTGATTGCCATTCTCGCTGTTTTGTTTTTCCTGCCGGTTCGGGTTGCAGCGCAAGCGCAGGCGCCTGTCAACGTGAATGTGGGGGTACACGTTGTGGATGTGTACGAAATTGATTTCCCCAACAATCAGGTGTCGGTGGATTTTTTCCTGTGGTTCACTTATCCGGTTGAGGCCGGGAGCAGCATCAATCCGCTGGAAACCTTCGAGGTTGTGAATGCCAAACAGGTTGAAGTCTCCCGCAAGTATACGCGCGTGGAAGGAAACCTGATTTATCAGCGTGCCTTCGTCAAAGCGGTCATCAAAAAGAACTGGACGGTAACGGATTTTCCTTTCGATGAGCATACCGTTCGGATTTTTCTGGAAGATGATGCCTCGCAGGGGAACGTGGTGTATATTCCCGATGTGGCCAACAGTCGTATCGAGTCAGGCTTACGCATTCCGGGCTGGATTCCCGACCCCCTGAAAATCGAAGCGACGACCAAAACATGGGAAAGCTCGCTGGGCGACCCCGCGCTGGGCGGTCAGCGAGGTGCGGCCATTCCGCGCATTCTGGTCTCGTTCATGATTGAACGACCCAACGGGGGACGTGACCTGTTCTTCAAGATTTTTTCGGCAGTGCTGGTTTCCGTTGCGATTTCGTTTTTCTCGCTTCTGGTCAGCCCGGAAGAATTGGAAGTGCGTGCCAGCCTTTCAATTGGTTCGCTGTTTGCAGCAGTTGGTAGCCAGTTCGTGGTGAGCGGGATTCTGCCGGAAAGTTCCGTGCCGACTCTGGTCGATAACCTGCACGTGGTGGCGTATGTCTTTATCACGCTGGCGGCGCTGGTCGCGGTTCTTACGCATCGCCTGAACAAGACCAAACCCAAATCTGCGCGTTTGTGGAACAACGTGGCACTTATCGTTCTGCCAATTCTGTTTGGCATTGCCCTGTTCATTTTATGGGCCACCTACTTCAGCGCCGGTTTCTTCACCCCGCCCTCTGGTTAGAAGTCAGAACGATGGCGGTTCGTTGTACAGGTTTGCGCCTGTCTGACTGCCTGAAGGCGGGGCTACTGGTCGCGCATCTCGACTGCTCTTTTCACGGCTTCATACGCGTTCACAATACCGTACCCGTAGGCTGCATTTGGTATACCCCCCTCGAAACAACCCATCTCAAATTGTCCACTATAGGGTGTGGCTGTTTCGATGAGAATTTGCTCGGTGCGCTCGATGTCGCCAATCAAATTGGGGTTGGCTGACCACATCAGCGCCACCACGCCGGCGACGTGCGGCCCGGCCATTGAGGTACCGCTGTTTGGTGCGTAAGTGCCGCCCGGCATGGCGGAGAAAATATCCACTCCCGGTGCAACCAGGTCGGGTTTCATGCGCCCGGAACCATCCACAGTGACAGGACCGCGGCTGCTGAATTCGGCTATGTTCCCGTCCCTATCCACAGCGCCGACAGAAAAGACCGCGTCGTACAGGGAGAGCGGTGCGGTGATGGTCGAGCAACTGGGGCCGTCGTTGCCTGCTGAAACGACCACGAAAATGCCGGCATGGCGCAGATGTTCGGCGGCCACGCGCAGCGATTCGGGGTCGCAGCCTTCAATTTCCGGGCATCCCCACGAGTTATTTAAGACGTGTGCCGCGCGGGTAGGGTCGCCATCGGTGAACGGGTTGCCGCCTTGAGGAAACGGGGCGAGCATGAATTGCATACAATCCAGGTAAAGCGCCGGATTGCCCAGGTTGCGGTTCAGGTTGACACATGCAAACCAGGTGGCCTCCGGCGCAACACCAATGCCGTCTTTTCCCAGCACGGTGCCAAGTGTGTGGGTGCCATGCCCGCCTTCATCGTTGGGTGAGCGCGTGCCTTCCCAGGGGTCGAACCAGTTGTAATCATCGCCCTGTTGAGCGCCGCGATATTGCGCTGCCAGAGCGGGATGACCGCCGTCCACGCCGCTATCGGATTGCCCGATAACGATACCCTGTCCGCGCGCGCCGAATTCTTCCCATGCCTTGTCTGCGCCAATCATCTTGATATTCCAGCCTGGCGCTTCCCAAATAGTGGTGGCCTCTCCGTATGTGGTTTCCGGCGGCGGCACGGGACGCAGGCGCGGACTGGGGATAACTCTATCTACTTCGGGACGGCTCGTCAGGTATAGCCGCACCAGCAAGCCGCCATCCACCTCCAGCGCGTTGACCAGGTAATAAGGGGTGTAACGAATGCCGAGCGCATCGAGCGTCTGGCGCAAATCGGCTTGCGAAGCGCTGGCGTGTGCCGTCAGACGGGAATAGGCGGCCTTCAGGCGTTCGTTACGGTTCGGGATGGCGGCGACATCGGAAATATCTGCCTGGTCTTTGAGCAAGACGAACAGCCTGTCGCCGTAGAAGCCGTGATGCCCGGTCAGAAAGTACAGCACGAACAACGCCGCCCAGGCGAATCCTGCGCCGAGCCGAATTGCTATTTGCGTCCAGTCTTGTCCGCTGAGCAATTTGCGCGCGCCCCAAGCCAATCCGCCAGCCAGCCAGCCCAGTCCGATGGCCAGCCCCACTGCCTGAAGCGCCACGATGCCTAAATCGCCGAGTAGAATTGTGAGTTCGGTGGGGTCGAAGAACATCAATCCGGCGGCGGTCAGCAAACCGGTAACGACTGCTTGGGCAGCAACCGAAGACGCCAGGGCCGAAAGCGCAAACGCAAAGGGTGGCAAGAGTCCCAGTAGAATCAATTGCCCGCCATCATATCCAAAGGCCGAAGCAAGCATTGCCAGCAACGCGCCGATTCCCAGTCCATCCAGAAATCCGTTTTCGGTGCTGGTCGAGGTTAACGCTGCGGCAAATAGACCGAATGCCAGCCCGGCCAGCAGTTGCAGGAATATGTCTGCTGGTGCGCCCGGCGCCCCATAGACGGCCAGCGGCGCGATACCGATGGCAGCAATGAGCAAGCCTGCCGGCAGGGCAGCGGGATTCCAGGCAATCTGTCCGCGCCGCAGGAACAGCGCAACACCGGCTCCCAGCAGGGCTAGCAGAGTTTGCGCCAGCGCGCCTGCCTGGTCGTTGTTCGGACCAAGCAAGCGCAATCCCAGCGCCGGAAATGCAAACAGCGCTGCGCCGAACCAGCCCGCATAGACCGGACGGTAGCGCTCATCGCGCGAAAAGAACCACAGCAATCCCGTCAGCAAGGAGAGTGAAACGGCCTGCACCGCCAGCCCGCCCAGCCCGGCCTGGCTCAAGGCCTTCAAACTGCCAGTTGCGAGTGCAATCTGTTCCACAAACCACAAGACGGCATGATAGCCCAGCAATTTGCAGGTCAGCGTTGGCGCAAACAGCAGGAAAATAACAGTTGCCAGCCTGGAACGAGAGGCAGGAGTTTCGTTCATAGCGTAATCTCCCATAAACCGCGCACGGAATTGAGCAGAAACATCTTATCACATTCTGCCAGGTCTTCGACCCGAACCACTGCCTCGCGCAATTTACCTTGTGCCAGCCATTCGGCACGCGCGGTGCCGGGCAACAGGCCACAGTGCAGGGGCGGGGTGAGCCATTCACCACCGCGCAGCACCACCAGGTTTGCGATGGTGCTTTCGGTGAGTTCTCCGCGCTCGTTCCAGAGCAAAACGTCATCGTAGCCTGCTGCTTGCAGAGATTGATACAGCGCACGATGGGTAGTTTTGTGATAGAGAAACGGATACCCCGATTCGACCGGGCGTTCTGCCAGGCGCACTCGATAGGGCGAAGGCAACGGCTCCAGCGGCGCGTGTTTGATATGAATTTCTCCATCAGAAGACAGCAAAATTCGCACTCGCAGCAGGCTCTCTTGCGCCTGCTCTCCGGTGGCAGTGCGCAGGTAGTGAATTGTCGCATTCAGTTTGCGGCGTATTTCCTGTTCCTGGAATGGAAACTCGAAGTAAGCCGCTGAAGCTCTCATGCGCGCCAGGTGACGCTCCAGCAGGACAAAGCCGCTGTCAGGCCTCCAGAGCAGGGTTTCCAGCAGGTCAAAACGCGGTGGCGGGGGAGCGGTCAGAATTTGCGCTTTTCGATAGGCTTCGCGCAGCTCATCGCGTGGTTCGGAATCCCACACGATGCCGCCTCCCAGTCCGTATTCGACCTGCTGCGTGGCTTTGTCCAGCAAAAAAGTGCGGATAGCCACATTGAATTGCCAGCGTCGCCCCGGTGCAACATACCCCAGCGTGCCGGTATAGATGCGGCGTGGGGTGGTTTCTAACTGGCGGATGAGTTGCATTGTGCGGGCTTTGGGTGCGCCGGTGATGGAGGCTGCGGGGAACAGCGCCGTCAGGATGTCGGTCAGCCCGGCAGATGTCTCACATACGACTGTGCTGGTCATCTGCCAGACCGTGCGGTACTTTTCCACCTGAAACAATGCGGGAACGCGCACACTGCCGGTGCGGGCAATGCGCCCCATATCGTTGCGAACCATGTCCACAATCATCACGTTTTCGGCGCGATTCTTTTCTGAGTTACGCAGCCATTCTGCCTGCGCCTGGTCGTCTTCCAACCAAAGGCCGCGCGGAGCGGTGCCTTTCATCGGTTTGGAAACCAGCCGTTCGCCCTCCAGCGAGAAGAATAACTCCGGTGAAGCCGAACCGATGACCCACGCATCAGTCTCCACAAAAACCGGATAGCCCCCGCCTTGTGCTTGAACTGCACGCACGAACAAATCGTGCGCATTGCCCTGAAAGGGCGCACGCAGGCGAAAAGTGTAATTGACCTGATAGGTTTCCCCGGCGCCGATGTGGCGTTTGATGCGCTCGAACCCTTGCTGGTAGGCTTCCGCATCCATCGAAGCCTGCCACGCGAGCGGTGCGGCTTCTTCGGCAGGCGGCGGCGGGTTGACCGCGCGCGGTGTGTTGTATAATCCAAACCACAGCAGGGGCAGACCGCCTGTCTCTGTGTGTGTTTCCAGTGCTGCATCGAAGGCTGGCGCGGCCTCGTAGGTCAGAAACCCGGCCGCCCACCATCCACGCCCCGTAGCGGCTTCGACCTGCCGCAGTGCGGGCAAAACATCGCGCAGGTGGTATGCCGTCAGAACACCGACCGGATTCGTGAATTCCAGCCAGCGTTGGGAAGACTGGTCGTACAAGAGCAAAAAATCGGATACGCGGTTCATCGGTGATGAATTTCCTCCAGGGATGGGGCTTTATTGTAAACCCAAACGGCGGACGCAAAGTGTTATACTCGCGCGTATGCCTGCGCTTTTTCTGAAACCCGAACGTGAAAAATCGCTCCTCCGGCGTCATCCCTGGGTCTTCTCCGGCGCGGTCGAGCGTGTGAGTGGAGACCCACGCCCTGGCGAGACGGTGGACGTGTGCAATGCCCGCGGCCAATGGCTGGCGCGCGCGGCGTACTCTCCTGTTTCCCAAATACGCGCCCGTGTGTGGACTTTTGACCCAGATGAAGCGGTGGATGCCGATTTCTTTCGCCGCCGGATACATGCTGCTCTTCAGCGCCGCGCCGTGCTGGGGTTTTCCCCAGTGCCGCAAACCGGTGAGCGGCCTGCTCACGTGACAACTGATGCCTTTCGCCTGGTTCACGCTGAATCGGATGGCTTGCCGGGCCTGGTCGTAGACCGCTACGGCGATGTCCTTGTTCTGCAATCCCTCACTGCTGGCAGTGATTTCTGGCGCGAGACATTGGCCGACCTGCTGATGGAAGCGACCGGTGCTGTGGCTCTCTACGAACGTTCTGATGCGGATGTGCGCGCCTTAGAAGGTCTTGCCCCCCGCGTGGGCATCCTGCGGGGTGTTTGGCACTCTCCGCGCCTGTCCATTTACGAACACGGCCTGAACGTTTGGGTGGATGTGGAACGCGGCCACAAAACCGGCTTTTATCTCGACCAGCGCACCAACCGTAAACGGGTAGGTGAGATGGCGCAAGGCCGCGATGTACTGAATTGTTTCTGTTACACCGGCGGTTTCACCCTGCATGCGGCGGCAGGCGGAGCCAATTCCGTGCTTTCGGTGGATACCAGCGCCGAAGCGCTTGCCCTTGCCCGCGAAAATGCCCGCCAGAATGCGCTGCCCTCTGACCGTCTGGACTGGCTGGAAGCAGATGTTTTCACCGCCCTGCGAAAATTTCGCGACCAGAACCGCTCGTGGGATTTGATTATCCTCGACCCGCCCAAGTTCGCGCCCACTGCGGCTCAGGCCGAAAAAGCAGCGCGCGGCTACAAAGACATCAATCGTCTGGCGTTCAAACTTCTGCGCCCGGGCGGTATTCTGGTCACGTTTTCCTGCTCCGGCGGCATTGATGCAGCCCTCTTTCAGAAAATCGTGGCTTCGGCGGCGCTCGATGCCGGAGTAGATGCCCAAATTGTGGAACATCTCTCCCAGGCGCCCGACCATCCGGTTGCTCTCCACTTCCCCGAAGGCGCCTACCTGAAGGGATTGGTATGTATCAAATGCGATTGACTGCGCTCAAGGAATCACTGCTTATGCCCTACCAATTCCCCTCCATTCCCTTTCAGCCCCTGGCCGACCCCGCCGCCATCGTTCGCGCGCCGGGGGCGCGTTTCACCGTCCTGACCGACCGCCTGATTCGGCTGGAATATGACCCCGAAGAACGCTTCGAGGAGCGTCCCAGCCAGGTCTTCTGGTTTCGGCAGCAGCCCGTGCCGCCTTTTCGCGTGAATCGGAGCGATTCGCGGGTCGAAATCGACACCGGCGCGCTCCTGCTCTCCTATCAGGTCAGCCCGCGCGGTTTCCGGCGCGAGACGCTCTCCATCACCGTCCGCGCCACCGGCGTCACCTGGCGCTATGGCGATTGGGACCACCGCAACCTGCGCGGTACCGGGCGCACGCTGGATGGGGCCGATGGCGCCATTGAACTGGAACATGGCCTGCTCTCGCGCTCCGGCTGGGCAGTGGTGGACGATTCCCACAGCCTGGTCTTCGACGAGACCGGCTGGCTCACCCTGCGTCCGGCGGGCAAACGGCGCGATGTGTACTTCTTCGGCTACGGGCGCGATTACGCCGCCTGTCTTCAGGATTATTTCAAAGTCGCAGGCCGCGTGCCGCTCATTCCGCGCTGGGTTTTGGGCAACTGGTGGAGCCGCTACTGGGAGTATTCTCAAGAAGAACTGCAAAATCTCATGCTTGAATTCCGCCGCCGCGAGACGCCGCTCTCCGTCTGCATCATTGACATGGACTGGCACATCACCCACACCGGCAACGAGAGCAGCGGCTGGACCGGCTACACCTGGAACCGCCAGCTCTTCCCCGACCCGCCCGGTCTGCTGCGCTGGCTGCATGAGATGGGCCTGCGGACGGCCATGAACCTGCACCCTGCCGATGGCATCTGGCCGCACGAGGAAATGTACCCCGAAATGGCAAAGCGGATGGGCATAGACCCGGCCAGCGGCCAACCCGTGCGCTTCGACATCGCCGACCCGGAGTTCACCCGCCACTACTTCGAGGTCCTGCACCATCCCTACGAGGAGCAGGGCGTGGATTTCTGGTGGATGGACTGGCAGCAGGGCGCGCGGCTCTCTGAATCGCGCCGCGAAGTGGCCGAACAGCTCGACCCGCTCTGGTGGCTGAATCATCTGCACTTTTACGATTTGGGCCGCGATGGGAGCAGACGTCCCTTCGTCTTTTCCCGCTGGGGCGGGCTGGGCAATCACCGCTATCCCATCGGCTTCTCCGGCGATAGCGTGGTCTCGTGGAAATCGCTAGCCTTCCAGCCCTATTTCACCGCCACCGCTGCCAACGTGGGCTTCGGCTGGTGGAGTCACGACATTGGCGGCCACATGGACGGCATCGAAGACCCCGAACTCTACCTGCGCTGGGTGCAATACGGCGTCTTCAGCCCCATCCTGCGCCTGCACTGCACCAAAAATCCCTACCAGGACCGCGCCCCCTGGTCTTTTGGCGAAGACACCTTCCGCCTGGCGCGCGCTGCCCTGCGTTTACGCCATGCTCTGATTCCCTACATCTACACAATGGCCTGGCGTTTCAGTCAGACGGCCATTCCGCTCTGCGCGCCGATGTATTACGAGCATCCTGAAGAAGAAAACGCTTACCGTTGTCCCAACCAATACCTGTTCGGCGACCAACTGCTGTCCGCGCCTTTCGTCAGTCCGCGCGATGTCGAAACCGGCCTGAGCCAGACCACCGTCTGGCTGCCCAAAGGGGAGTGGTATCACTTCTTCAGCGGCGAGCGCTTCACCGGCGGGCGCTGGGTCACGCTCTACGGCGGGCTGGAAGACATCCCTGTCTTTGCCCGCGCGGGCAGCATCGTCCCCCTGGCGGGCGAACCATCGCTGACTCAAACCGAGCCACCCGAACAACTTGTGCTGGAACTCTTCCCCGGCGGCGATGGCGCGTTTACGCTGTACGAAGATGACGGCGTGAGCCGTGCGTTCGAGCGGGGCGCGTTCAGCCGCATTCGCATCACGCAGAGATGGGAAGAAACCCGCCAAATCGTCCGCATCGAACCCGCCGAAGGCGAAACCGGTCACCTGCCCGCCGCGCGTTCGCTGGAACTCCGCTTTCGGGGCATTCGGCAGCCCGAAAAACTTCGCGTAACCATTAATGGGGACACACTCGCGGCAGAAACAACCTGGAATGAGCCGGGTTCTGTTTTCTCGGTGCGCGGAATCACCCTCGCGCCCTCCGACTCGCTCGAAGTGGAACTCGCCGTCAGGCAGGGGACTCTGCGCGAGGAGCGCGACCGCCGCCCCGAAACGGTGCGCCGTTATCTGCGCGCGTTCCGCATGTCGAGCTGGTTCAAAAAGGAGATAGATGCTGCTCTGCCCGACCTGCTGACCGACCCGAATGCGCTGGGCGCGTTTGCCGTTCATCTCACCCCCGCGCAGCGCGCCGCGCTGGAACGTGCGCTGAAAGGAGAATTGGCTTCTAATTGATACCTGCCTGTTAGCCGCTGGATAGGTTCGCGGGGACAGATTTTGTTAGACTTTCTGCAGATCTTTTTCTGCAAAGGATACCTATGTTTTCTCGTCTCCGCGAACCATTTAGCGGCCTGACTCATCTTGGCGGGGCTGTGGCTGCGTTGTTAGGGCAAATTGCTTTGCTGGCTGTTGCTGCCAGTGGGGTGGAGAAATTTGTCTCGGTTTTGGTGTATGGTCTCAGTCTGGTTGGTTTGTTTTCGGCCAGCGCCGCTTATCATCTGGTGAATACCGGGCCAAAGGTCACTGCCTTTTTGAGAAAACTCGACCACGCGGCCATCTATCTGTTGATAGCCGGCACTTACACGCCCTTTTGCATCAATGCTTTTAGCGGTTTTTACCGTTGGGGTTTGCTGGCGATTGTATGGGGCATTGCGGTGACAGGCATTCTCGTCAAACTTTTCTACATGGGCGCGCCACGCTGGCTGACGGCGGGCATCTACGTCCTGATGGGCTGGTTGTGCCTGGTAGCAGCCGGCGAAATGATGACCGCCCTGACCCCTTTCACCCTTGGCTGGTTAGCCGCCGGCGGTGTGATTTACACGCTGGGTGCAGTGGTCTATGCCGCCAAACTGTTCGACTTCGTCCCCGGCAAATTCGGTTTTCATGAAGTCTGGCACATTTTCGTCTTGCTGGGTGCGCTGGCGCACTTTGTGGCCGTATGGGGTGTGTTGTAATCCTCTTCTTTGTCATCCCTCGCCCAATTCTGGAACCGGTTCAGCCCGCAGGGCGCGGGCGTTTGCGCGATTTTCGACCCAAAAGAGGACCAATGCTGTCCAGACGATGCCAAACCCGATGGCCTGCGCCGCGCTGAAGGGTTCTTTATAGACCAGCACGCCCAGCAAAAATTGAAGTGTGGGCGCAAGATATTGCATCAGGCCAATCATCGTTAAGGGAATCCGGTGCGCGGCGGCAGCAAACATCAACAAGGGGATCGTGGTGACGATGCCCGCTCCCACCAGTAAGAGATTGGTTGCCAGGCTGGTGTGTAAGAAGACCGCCTGTCCGATGATTTCCTGCGTTCCCAGATACAGCACGGCAGGCAGAAACAGAATTCCGGTTTCGAGCGTGAGACCATAAACCGAACTGAGCGGCGCTACTTTTTTGACGAGCCCATACAGACCGAACGAAAAGGCCAGGGTGAGTGCAATCCAAGGCAGGCGACCATAAACAAAGGTCAGATAGGCAACACCGAGCGCTGCTAGACCGACCGGCAGCCACTGGAGTGGGCGCAAGCGCTCACGCAGAAACAGGACGCCTAGCGAAACGCTGATGAGCGGATTGATGAAATACCCCAAACTGGTTTCTACGATAAAGCCAGAATTCACCGCCCAAACGTATACCAGCCAGTTCAGGCCAATCAGCACGGCTGCCACAAAATAGGTGCGTATCACTTTTTGGTTGCGAAGGTTAAGCAGAAACTCTCGTCTTTTGCGCGCAACCAGCAGGAAGAGCGCCAGAAAGACAAAAGACCAGATAATGCGGTGGGCCAGCAGTTCGAGCGCTTCGACTTCCTTAAGCCACTTCCAGTAAATGGGGAACACGCCCCAGATGAAATATGCACCAAACGCGAGTAAAAGACCTGTTTTTTCCATGCAGTCTCCATTGTGGGCGTTGTGCGCCCCGATTTCAAAGATAAATCTCCACTTTTCCCTGTAAAAGACTCTGATACAGGGCAAGTATACGCCCGGCAATGATTTCCCACGCATATTCACGGGCGTAACGATGTGCATTTTCTCCCATCCGTTGGCGCAGCGCGGGGTCGCCAAGCAGTTGGGTCAGTTTTTCGCACAGGGCATCGTGGTCGCCATCGGGGACGTGGAAGCCGGTGATGCCGTCTTGTACCAGGAAGGCCAGGCCGCCGACCTGTGAGGCGACGACCGGCGTGCCGCAGGCCATTGCCTCGAGCGCGACCATACCGAACGATTCGTAATGGGAAGGCATGACCAGCACCTCGGCGGCGGAGTAGTAGTAAGGGAGGCTGTCTTGTCCGCGCTTGCCGAGAAAGACTACCAGATGATTCATGCACAACTCATTGCATAGCGATTGCAGGCGTCGCATTTCTGCGGTCATCGTTTCCGGGCTGGCGTTGGGGTCACCGCCGATGATGGCGAGATAGGCGGGGCGTTCCATCTCTTTCAAGCGCATACATGCCACAGCGCGGATGAGTGTATCTACTCCCTTGAGTGGTTCGATGCGCCCCACGAACAGAATCATGCGGTCCTCTTTAGGGATACCGACGTATTCTTTGGCTTCATCCGGCGGAATGGGATAGAAATGGCAGGTATCCACTCCTGGCGGGATGACCGTAATTTTGCGCGCATCGGCTTTGTAGAGCCATTGGAGTTGCGCTTTCTCCGCAGGGGTAGCGGCCACAATCCGGTCAGCACGCTTGAGAACGCGCCGCTCGCCATCCAGCCGGTACGCGCCTTCTTTTTCGGATTCGCTCTGCGCGATGCGGTTTTTCATCTCGCCCAGGGTGTGGAACATGTGAACGATGGGAATCTGCCAGGAATCTGAGAGCATTTCTGCCGCCAGGCCCGACATCCAATAGTGGCTGTGGATGATGTCGTAACGGATGCCTTTTTCGGCGGCGAAGGCCTGGATTCCCTCCACGAATTGCGGGATGTATTCGGCCAGTTGCTTTTTGGGCAGCGGCTGTTCTGGCCCGGCGCGGACGTGTACCACGCGGTTGCCGTAACCCAGGTCGTGCAGGACGTGCGGGACGTGTTCATCCTGCGAGCGGGTGAAGACATCTACGTGAATGCCTTGTCGCCCCAGTTCGCGCGTCAGGTCGCGGACGTAAACGTTCATGCCGCCAGTGTCTTTCCCGCCTAAGGTGGCCAGCGGGCAGGTGTGATAAGAGAGCATTGCAACGCGAATCATGGCGTCTATTGTACGCCAGTTGCGTGTTTTGTAGCACTCCTGCAGGCTTTGCTCTGTCTGAATGCGCTGACCTGCAGGCAGATTTCGACACAAAAAAGCCCCATTTTCGTTGCGAAATTTGCGGGAATCTTGTATAATCTCGCCCGCTAATACGCCACCGTAGCTCAGCTGGCAGAGCAGACGATTCGTAATCGTCCGGTCAAGGGTTCAAATCCCTTCGGTGGCTCAGTTCGATAGACACATTGTGACTGCGTCGGGCATTATCATTCGGAACGGCGGCCTCCTGGTGGGTGGCCGCTGTTTTGTCTTAATCTCCTGGCCTGTCGTCCTGCCTGGGTAGGAAATATTTCGCACCTGCGCTGTGTCATCTTTCCTTGCAAAAGTGTAAATTTTCACTTATAGTTAAGTTCGCATTGCCCCAAATCCCTTGCCTTGCCAGGAGACTCCCATGAAACTGCTCATCCATTGTGGCATGTTGCTCGTTTTCCTGTTCCAGCAGGTTGCGCCGCCAGCGGCGGCTTTCGCCATCCATCCATCCATCCATCCATCCGTCCGTCCGTAATGCTTCTTTAGCAGAAACCAGTTCTGTTTCCTGGCTGCAGGGGGATGAGATGACTTCTACGCCGACCCCAACCCCAACTGGCGCGCCAGTGGAGGCAACACAGCCAGCCGAAAGCGCAACTCCCTTGCCTGCAGGTGAAACGCTCTTACCGACCGAAACGCCCCAGCCTTCCGCAACTTCCATGCCATCCAAGGCAGAGGGGGAAACGCCCGGCCTGGCGGAACAACGGATTCGGCTCGAAGCAGAGCCTGGATTCATCACGCCAGGCGGGAAGGCAACCATTCGATGGGAAGTCACAGAGGATGTCGCAGGTTACGACGCCATCGAGTTTTCTTTATCCTGGGGCATCTCCGTCAAGGAGATAGACAAAAGCAGCGCATACGACCTGGAAAAGAATACTTTGCGCGTTCCTTTTGCCCCCAAAGGAGATTTCAAGGTAGAAATTTCTGAGAAGGTGGAATTGCCGGTGTACATTGATGCGCGCCTGGTGAATAACGCAGAAAAACGGCCATTGATGGGCACGCAGGAAAGCGACAACTGGCAGGCTTCCCTGGCCCTGTACGAGAAAGTCAGCATTGATAAAGCGGGCGGGGAGGCAGCCGGGTTAAAGAATACCGTCAGGGTCGAATTCCCTGCAAGCGCGCTTTCAGAATCCATCGAAGTTTTCATCCACAAGCCCCTGCGCGAATCGATGCCATCTCATTCTCTGAGTGGTCGTCCCTTTGAAATCACAGCGCGCGGCGCGCAAAGCAAGCGCGGGGTGGATACATTCCAGGAGGATGTGGAAATCGAAGTCTCTTACGCCGATTTCGAGATACCGTCAACTCTGGAAGGCGACCTGTACCTGTACTGGTACGACCCTGAACTGGACACCTGGCACGCGTTAACAACAACGGTCGATACCGAAAACAAAATCGTGCGCGCTTATTCCAGTCACTTCACTGTTTTCGATATTGGGGTGAATAACTGGCAGGCCAACCACTTGCCCACCATCGATGCGTTCCAGGTATCCAATTTTACCGGCGCGGCCACCTATTCTTACCCCATTGAAGTGCCGCCCGGACCGGGCGGCTTGCAGCCGAGTCTGTCGCTCAATTACAATAGCCAGGTGGTTGACCAGTCGGTTGCAAAGACCCAAGCTTCGTGGGTGGGCATGGGCTGGTCGCTGGATGCAGGCTCCATCGAGCGCAACAACAACGGTACCAGCCATTTTACCGGCGATGATACTTTCATGCTGAACGTGGGCGGGGTAAGCAGCACAATTGTCTGGAGCAATGCCGACTCCCGTTTTCATCTCACCGATGAAAATTTTTGGAAAATCGAAAACAATGGAAATATATCCTGGACTGTGTGGGACAAAGCGGGAAATGTATACTACTTTGAGAAAATGGTTTCGATGCAATATAACCTGGACGGCGGGACCGGCGAAATTTGCGGCAAATATGATTTGCCTTACAAGTGGATGTTAACCAGAGTGCAGAACGCGCATGGGAAGTCTCTGGTATATTCTTACGTCGACGAAACCAAACAGTTCCAAACCTGGGTTTGGGAGAAAAACAACAAAGGAGTATATGTTTGCAGCGCGCACGGACCATTCGTTCCTTCAGTGACTGCAACCTATCTCAACGTCATCACCTACCCTCACAACCGCTATCGAATTCGCTTCGAGCGGGAGGCGCGCTCAGACTACCCGGCTGAATGGGTTACCGATGGGGCTTACCATGAATTCCAGCGTTCGCGCTTAAAAGCCATTCTTGTCGAACAGGATGCAGACGGAAACGGCATATTCGAGACCCTGATTCGAAAATATCAACTTGAATACGAAACCAACTCCGCCAACCTTATCTGGCCCGGAGTTTCGTGGACGGCAGGCGGTAAAACGACCACACTCAAGAAGATAACCCAGTATGGGCTGGGCGGAACAACCGCTTTGCCAGCGCATACCTTCACCTATGGCGATAACATGCACCTGACTCGAGCCGATAACGGCTACGGCGGCGCGGTGCAGTTCAGTTACAACCTGTGGTATTACGCGGACAATTCTCCCGCCTCTCGCTCGCATTACCAGTACTTTGGCCCACCAAAGCGCGAATGTAATTTATACTGGTGGACGCGCGAAAGCGGAGAGTTATATTGTCAGGAAAATACAAATGCCGCTGATTTGATGATTATCTGGGGGGTAGCCGGGGATGCAACTATAGCGCGGGAACTGGTGCGACCGGGCGGCGCGTATAAGTTAATGGTGCTTGGCAGCGTGGATGCCGGAACAAGCCTGAGCCTGGGGTTGTTCAATGGCGCGCAAACCAACTACGGAGCAAATGGCAGCGTCCAGGTTTTGCCAACCAATGCCTCGAAGGCCGACCCGAAAATCAACGTGACTGGCGCAGGCTATGGACGGTTTCACAATTTTGAATTTCGCTTACTGACTTCTGTATATCGAGTGGCCAGCAAAACCATCGAAGACGGGCGAGGCAACACATACACATACACTTATTCCTACGCGGGGGCAACCGTTAACACTAACGCGACCGCGGAAATGGTCACTTTTCCCAACGGCGAGACCCGGCTGAACATTTGTCCTGATTACGACCCATACAATCCTCCTGCCTCGCCATGCCCGGCCTATGTCGAAAAATATACCGAATTCCGCGGACACGCGACCGTCACCGAAACCAATCCGGCCGGTTTGAAGACGATTACGCAGTATCACCAGACCGACAGCCTGAAAGGGCGTCCAATCAGCGTGACAACCCAAGACGCAAGCGGAAAAACCTACGCTCAAACGTTGTATACTTACAGCGTTAACCGCCTGGATATGTGGTATCCAAACGTCGAGGGCTGTCACGTCGGCGATTGTTTCTACAAAGGTCTACTGCGGAACTGGATTTATGTTTCCACCGAAGAAAACCGCACTTACGCCAATGACGGCTCGTATAGCGCAATTCGCTCTGAGTTCATTTACGAACCTGTCACTGGCTATGGAAACTTGCTGGAACAGCGCGAATCGGCCTGCGCGGGTAGTTCGTGCAGTCTCTATCGCAAGACGGCCTACGAATACTATCCCAGGAATACAGCAGGCCAATACCTGGTTGGTCTGCCTGCCAAGAAAACTATCTTTGGCGCGGCCAACAATGAGCTGTACAAAATACTTTACCTTTATGGCGGGAACACGGCCAATTTCAACGTTCAACCGGCAAATGGCATTCTCACCGCGCAAAGAACCTGGATGCGCGGAAGCGAATTCAGCCAGGTTTCGTATGGCTACGATGCCTGGGGCAACATGACCAATCAGACCGCCTGGAGCGGATATGGCCCCTGGAACGCCAATCCCACCCAGGGCGCGCGCGCGACCACTACGGTTTTCGACTCCACTTACTACACCTACCCAACCTCGACCACTAACCCGCTCAACCAGACTACAACCTGGACTTACGACTATGGATTGGGTGTTCCTTTGACTGAAACCGACCTCAACGGAGCCGTTACCAGCGCCCAGTATGACGTTTTTGGTCGTCTGGTGAAACTGATTCGACCAGGGGATGATTCCGCCAACCCGACGATTGCCATCAGTTACTCGAGCGGCGCGCCGTTTACCACTCTTATTCGCCAGCGCATTGATAGCAACCGCTACTACGGCGTGCGCCGTGAGTACGACGGGCTTGGCCGTCAGTACAGGCAACAAACTGGCAGCAGCACCGGCGCGGATGGCGCGTTCAACGTCTTTAACACGGTCAATACGCTGTACGATACATTCACCCAAATCCGCCAGAGCGCGCCGTATTCCTCCGGCGAGACGCCCGCCTATACCATCACCATCAAAGATATCCTGGGTCGTCCGCTCGCCATCTCCGCGCCGGATGAAAGCGAGACACGTTACGCTTACAATGGCCTGGTCACAACCATCACTGACGCGAGAGGGAACAACACCACGACCGTCTCCGATGTTTGGGGGCGAACCACGTCCGTTACCCCGCCAACCGGACCCGGCGTTGCGTATGCGTACGACCCGCTCGGACGCCTGTTGACGGCCACGCGCGGCGGCCTGACGACTACGTTGACCTATGACGCTGGCGGGCGCAAAATCGCCATGTCTGACCCTGATATGGGCCAGTGGGCCTACGCCTACGACGCGCTCGGCAATCTGACCACCCAAACCGACGCGCGCGGCTGCGTATTGGCGATGGCTTATGATTCCCTTAACCGCCTGACCTCCAAAGCCTCCTCCGGCGCGGGGTGCGGGACGCAGGTAAACACGCTATACACCTATGACCAGGGCCTCAACGGCAAGGGCCGCCGTACAGGCATGACCGACGCCAGTGGCAGCAGCGCCTGGACGTATGACTTGCGCGGGCGAATGCTTTCCGAAACGAAGGTGATTGATGGGCAATCTTTTACGACGCGTTGGACTTACAACTCCGCCGACCTGCCCGTGAACATGACCTACCCGGATGGCGAAGTGGTCACAAACGCCTATTCGCCGCAGATGTTGCTCGAAACGGTGACTGGCAGCAGCCCGTATGTCACTGCCACCTCCTATGATTCCGCCGGGCGCATCAATGTCCGCGCTTATGGCAACGGCACGCAAACCGATTACGATTACTTCGCCTGGAACCAGCAGGGCGGGCGGCTGCGTTTCATCACATCTGGCTCGAGCGCCGCGCCCACCTCGCTGCAATCGCTCGAATATGCGTATGACGCCGCCGGCAACATTGACTGGATTAAGGATTGGAAAGCCGGCGCGCCGCAGCTGCAGGATTTCGAGTATGACGCCCTCGACCGGCTCATATCGGCCCAGGCGACGGGCGGCGCGGAGGGTCTGTATAGCGAGACCTACCAATACGACCCACTCACCGGCAACCTGACTGCCAAAGCAGGCGTGACCTACGCCTACGACCCCAGCCACCCGCACGCCGTTGCTTCGCTCTCGAACGGGAATATTTACGCCTACGACGCCAACGGCAACCAGACCAACCGCAACATCGCCAACGACGGGCAGTATCAACTGCTGTATGACGCGGAAAATCGCGTGGTGGAAGTCAAGAAATCTGGCGCAACCATCGCCCGGTTCACCTATGACGGC
>JANWWK010000004.1 GCA_025056175.1 Anaerolineales bacterium | reverse complement strand
GCGTGCGGGTTGCGTAAGCGGTCAACGGCGGCAAAACAGTCTGCGTGGCAGCAGGCAATGCCCCAGAACAGGCGATGAGCAAAACAGCAATCAGGGAGAGAAATAAGAACGCACGAAGAAATGGTTTCATGGCAAATGACTGCTCAAACAAGCAGACAAGGGGTATTTTGCTTCACTTTCGTACATCCGGCAATCCCCCTTTCTGCACGCAACGAAGCTTTAACGCAACCCGTTGCCTGAAAACGGTAATGTAACCCAACCAAAACGGGCTGCCCAGGATAGGCAGCCCGTCGGCATAGAGCGAGAACCGTTTACTGCTTTACAACTGGCAGTTCAGCAGCAATCCAGGCGTTCATGCCCCCGGCCAGGTTGCGGACGTTGGTATAACCCAGCGATTGCAGATACACCAGAGCGAGCGAACCGCGATGACCCGACTTGCACAGGATGACAATCGGCGTGGCTTTATCTTTGGGCAATTCCGCCAGGCGCGCGGGCAGTTCGTTGATGGGGATGTTAAGCGCGCCTTCGATGTAGCCGTCTTTCGTCAATTCTTCCGCCGTGCGGACATCTACAATGAAGGGTTTCGTGCCAGAGCCAAGTTCAGCGTTCAGGTCCGGGGCTTTGACGGTGAAGAAGCCTTCGGGCAGGGCGCTCAGATAAGCATCCAGACCGGTCAGGCGGGTCTTATCCACATTCGGGGTCGCACCGGTCGGAGCAGCGGCAGCCGGTTTGCCGGGTTCCAGCGGCAGTTCGGCCTTCTTCCAGCCGTTGATACCACCCGCCAGGTTGACCACATCCTGATAGCCAAGCAGCCGCAGAGCCATCATGACCATCGCGCCGCGATGCCCCGAAGCGCAGGCAACGACAATTTTCGCGTCCTGGGCAGGCAATTTATCCAGGTTCTTCAAGACCTCGCGGACGGGAATGTTGACCGTACCGGCAATGTAGCCAGTGGATTCCACTTCCGCTGCTTCACGCACATCCAGGATAAAGGGCGGCTTATCGGCCAGCAGTTCGTTGAGTTTGGCAGCCGTGATGGTGTAGTAACCCTGGTCGGCGGGCAGGTTGGTCAGGAAGTCGGCATACGTCGAAGGCCAATCCACCCAGCCCACCACCGGCAATTTGGCGGCTTTCCAGGCGTTCAGGCCACCGGCCAGGTTGCGGACGTTGGTGTACCCCATCAGGCGCAGGCCCATCATCGCAATCGAGCCGCGATGCCCGGAGACGCAGTAAATCACGATGGGCGTATCTTTGGCGGGCAATTTTTCGACGCTCTTAAAGAGTTCCTGCAAGGGAATGTTGAGTGCATCGGCCAGGTGGCCGTCTTTCTCAAATTCCGCTGCCGTGCGCACGTCGAGCAACACAGGGGCTTTCTCGGCCAGCGCTTCGTTGAGTTTATCGGCCTTGATGGCGTAATAGTCATCGGGCATTTCGGCAAAGAAGCCCTTCAGCATGTCATACAGCGGCTTGTCGGCCACAATCGGCTTGCTCAGGCTGGCCGCTTCGGCGGGTTTACCGCTTTCCACCGGCAGGCTGGCTTTCTTCCAGGCGTTCAGGCCGCCCGCCAGATTGCGGACGTTGGTATAGCCCAGCAGTTTGAGGGCCGCCATCGCCACGCCGCCGCGATGCCCCGAAGCACAGTAGATGACGATAGGTTCATCCAGCCCAGGGAGTTTATCCAGGTTATCGAGCAGCTGGCGGACGGGAATGTTGACGGCGCCTTTCAGGTAGCCATCTTTTTCGGCTTCAGCGGCTTCGCGCACATCCAGCAGGAAGAGCGGCTTCTCGGCCAATTCCTCGTTGAGTTTCACGGCCTGCACCGTGCCATAGCCCTTATCAGCAGGCAGGCTGGCGACCAGTTCGGCAAAGAGCGCCTGCGCATCGGGCGCCGGCTCAGGCGTGGGGGTCGGTGGCACAGGAGTCGGTGGGACTTCGGTCGGCGGAGCGACTACCGGTTCTTGCGTGGCAACTGCCGGGGCGCCGCACGCACTCAATACCAGGCTGAGCAGCGTCAACAGAGCAAAGAGAAAGTGAAGTTTACGGGTCATTTTTCTTCTCCTTTATCAGAAGGCGATACAAGTTTACGGAGTGCCAATGGCTGGTGGCACTTCGGGGACAATCACAGGCTGGTTGGCCTGAAGTTCCTCCGGTTTGACCTTATCAGCGGTCAGGAAAATTTTGTCGTTGCCGTGGCAGGCGTTACACGAGGCGTTCTGCGGCGTCTTGCGCTGAATGTTGTGCGGCGTGGCATACGTCCAGGTTGGCAAGGCATCGAAGTTCGGCAGCAGGTTCTCGCCGTAATACTGATACGAAGTGGGCGCCGCCGGCACATGCCGCAAGACCACGTACTGATAGGGGCGGTGATAGTTCGGCTGTGGGTTCAGACCAATGAAGAAGCTCATGTAACTGCGCTCGGTCTTGAAGAACGGCTTGCCGGTCTTCTGGCTGATTGCCACGTGGCAGCCATCGCAACTCATGTAAGAGACCGAGTGGCAGACCTGACAGGCCAGTTTATTGCCGTGAATGACGTGCTGGGTCACCGCGTCACCCTGCTTGCCGACCGTTTCGTGGCATGATTCGCACGCCGGGCTTTGCGCGCCCGAATAGCGGTTCGTCACCTGGAAAACCGCCTGGCTGGTATCGTGACATTGCGTACAGGCAGCTTCCGAGTTGTGCATATCGCTCCCGCCATGACACGACACGCAATTCATGCGCCCCTGGCGGAAGTGAACATCGCCGGGAATCTCCTCGTTCTTGCCGAGATATTCGTTGCCCACGCGGCTGCCATGGCAGGCCGTGCAGTTGCGGCTCATCGAAGGCGTCTTTTGCACCACATGCCCGGCGATAAACCCGCCCCCCACCGAACCGGGCTGGCTGATGTGACAGTCACCGCACGAGGTGTGGCACGAAGCGCAGTGATTGCCAAACATCTTCTCCAGCGTTTTCTTGTGTTCGGGCGCGCTGCGGGCGTCCAACCGGTCCCAATAACCGGCTAGCGAAACATGCAGGCTCTTCTCAAAGTGCGCGGTTTGGTCGCCGTGACAGGTAGCGCAGGTCTCACCTTTAGCGCTGGGGTCGGCCACCAGGCCGGTATGCGCGGTTTCCATCTCCGGCGACTGCTGACCACCGTGACAATAGGTGCAGGCCATCTGCCCGTGCGCGGTGGCGAGGAATTCATCGCGCGCGATAAAGACTTTCTCCCATGGCTCCAACGGAGCCACATCGCCCCCTCAGCCAACCCCTTCGGATTCTGAGTTATGTCCGGTTTCTTCTTCCTTTGCCAGTGCGGTGAGTTTGTCCTTATCAGTATGGCATTCCAGACAATGGTCAACCACAGGGGCAGGCTCAGGCAAAAGAGTAGCAGCAGGCGCAGCACTTTCGTGGGTGGGTGCAGTTGCCGTCGCCGCCGTCATCTCCTGGGCAGCGCAAGCAGTCAGGAACGACGAAGCGAGCAAGAATGTGACAAAATACTTCCATTTGACCATAGGATTATCCTTTATCTTGTGAACTGCGTCACAATTAAATTGTATTCGCCCCGCTGTAATTAGAAAGTGATACTTGTAATCTATAGTTATTCGCTTTTCTTATGGAAAACGATAAGTTTTGTTTTTGGGCTATAATTTAAGACATGCTGAACCTGGATGCACTCAAAGTGTTTCTGACCGTTGCCGAACACGGCAGTTTTAGTGAGGCAGGGCGGCGTTTACATCTCACCCAGCCGGCGGTGAGTCAGACAATTCAAGGGTTAGAAAAACAATTGGGGATTCAACTGTTTCTGCGCCAGGGTCGCACCGTGCAGTTGACCGAAGCCGGTCAGGTTCTGGTTTCGATGGCACGTGAGCTGCTGACAAACGCCCAACGTGTTGAACAAACCATGCTTTCTCTGCATGGCGAAGTGGTGGGAGAAATGTCCATCGGTTGTTCAACCGCTTCGGGAAAGTATCTCTTACCAGGATTGATAGCCCGCTTCCGGCGCGAATACCCTCACGTGCGCATCAACGTGCTGGTGACCAGCCGCGAGTCGGTATTGAACAAATTGCTCTCCGGCGAGGTGTCGCTAGGCGTTTCGAGCAAATTAATCGAACACTACGACCTGGAATATCAGGAGTTTTACGAGGATGATGTCATCCTGGTCGTACCTGCCGGTCACCGCTGGGCGCAATACCGCCGCATCTACCCCGATGACCTGTTAGATGAGCCCATCATCCTGCGCGAAGAAGCCGCCGGCACCCGCGAAGTGTTGCGCGACGGCCTGCTGAAATGCGACATTTCCCCTGACATGTTGAATGTGGTCATGGTGCTGGGGAACGCAGAGGCAATTGGCATGGCGGTGGAAGAAGGCATCGGCGTGGCCTTCATCTCTCGCCTGGCCGCCATGCGCGGCATCGAACTGGGGCGGCTGGTGGAAGTCGAAGTGGAGGGAATGAAACTCACCCGAAATCTGTATATGGCACGCAACCGCCGCCAACCCCTGACGCGCATGCAGGTAGAGTTTTGGGAATTCGTCAAGAAAGCACAACAAGGGAATCTTTCGCCTGCCTGACCACCAGCGCTGTAACGCAGGCTTCAGCCTGTCTAAGCGCCTCAAGGCGATATTACCTGTCGTCAGACTTCAACCTGCCTGACCACCAGCGCCGTAACCCAGACTTCAGCCTGTCTAACCGCCTGAAGGCGATATGACCCCTCGCCCAGACTTCAACCTGCCTGACCACCGGCAAATCATTCGGCCTCGAAGACATATCCGGTGCCGCGCACGCTGACAATCCGGTGAAAGAGCGTCGGGAATGGTTCCAGTTTGTGGCGCAGGCGGCTGACCAGAGGGCGCAAAATTTCCTGCGCCTCGCGCTGAGAAACATCGTACCCCTGCACCAGCAGGACGAGTTCGCGGTGCGAATAGACTTTGCCAACGTTTTCCAGAAAAACTTTCAGCAAATGCCCTTCCGCAGGGGTTAGCGATTCGACACGGTTGCCCCGCGAGACAGTACGGCGCATCAGGTCCACTTCGGTACCATCAGAAGTGGTAAAAACCTGCACTTCTTCCTTACCTTCCTTCTGTTTGAGACGCGCGGCACGCCGCTCGAGGCCGCGCCGCACACTTTCCAGCACCTGATTGGGAGAAGCGGGCTTGAGCAGATAATCATGCACGCGCTGACGCAGGGCTTCCACTGCTGATTCCATCGAGCCAAACGCCGTCAGCAAAATGATTTGCGTATCGGGCGAAATCTGATTCACCACCTGTACCACGTCCAGACCGTTCATGCCGGGCATCTTCAGGTCCAGCACAATCAGGTCCACGGCATGATTGCGGATGTGTTCAACAGCCTGCTCGCCGTTGGCGACGGCAGTCACGTTGTAGCCTTCCAGCCGCAAAATATCACTCAGCGACTGGCGGGCAACCGGTTCATCATCAACAACAAGGATATTGGTTTTCATGCGTTCATCTCCCTCGCAGGATGAATTGGAAGTAGAAGACGGAAACAGGCGCCTGGTTTACGGTCGGGAAGCAGGTCAAGTTTGCCGCCATGCGCCGTAACAATGTCATAACTGACCGATAACCCCAGGCCGGTGCCGCTGCCTTTGGTGCTGACGAACGGCTCAAAGATGTGCGCGCGCACTTCCGGCGGGACGCCCGGGCCAGTATCCTGAAACAGGATTTCTATCATCTTTCGTTTTTGGGCAATACTAATCCACAATTCGCCGCCTTCAGGCATCGCGTCGAAGGCGTTCAAGACCAGGTTGATGAAGACCTGTTCGATTTGATTGCTGATGGCGCGGATGCTCGGCAAACGCGCCGGCCAGGCGGTAGTAACGCGGATGTTTCGTTCGCGTAATTGCGGCCCCAGCAGATTGAGAACATGTTCCAGCAAATCCAGCACCTGCACAGGCTTAAACTCGGCGCTGGGACGGTAAAAATCCAGCATGCGTTGAACAGTGGTCATCAAACGGTCGAGTTCTTGCTGGGTCATTTCCAGATATTTCTGGCGCATTTCGGCGGGAACGTCCTCGCGTGTTGCCAGGTGAAAGCAATTCCGCACGCCCTGCAAGGGGTTGTTGATTTCGTGCGCAATGGAGGCCGTCAGACGGCCTGCGGCAGCGAGTTTTTCGGCCTGCACCAGAGCCTGTTGCGACTCTTCCACCCGGCGCACATACGCGCGCAGTTCTTCATAGAGACGGGCATTTTCCATCGCAATCGTCGCCTGGCGCGCCAGAATCAGGAACATTTCCAGGTCAGCTTCGCGAAAGACCGGCTCGCCGGCATCGCGCGCGACAAACAAAACAGAGGAGATGTTCACCAGCGAGGTTGGCACACACATCATGCTGCTCAATTCCAGCTGATACAGGTCTCGCTTCAGGCGGGGGTCATTCATGCCTCCCCACACCGGCGCATCGAGCGCAGCAGCCCGGGCAACCGGGTTACCGTGTTCGCTCACGGTGCCATCGGGCAGGAGTTTTCCACGCCCGGCCAGCAGATTCAGGCGATTGTCTTTTTCGATGACCTGATAAAAACCGACATTCGAGCAGCGCAACTGGGTCGAAACCACGTCGAGGATGAGTTCGAGCAAGTGGTCGGGGCGGGTTTCGGAAAGCAGCGTTTCGGTGACGCTGAAGAGCGGACGCAGAGCCTGTACACGAGCGGCATCCTGTTTCTGCTGGCTGTCACTCAGCGCCTGCCGAACGGCCTGAATGAGCTCATCTTTCTCAAACGGTTTGAGAATCAACCCATCTACCCCGCGCCGCAGGGCCTGGATAGCCGTCTCGACCGTGCCAAAGCCGGTCATTGCCAGAATTGCCATTTCACCTTGCGTTTCGCGCGCCCGCTGAACGACATCAAAACCGCTGATTTCCGGCATGCGAATATCTACCAGCAGCAAATCATAACGTTCTTTCTTGAGCAATTCCAGCGCCAGCGCAGGGTCGGTGTGCGCCACGACCTGAAACCCTGCTCTGGTAAGGAGACGCTCACACAGCAGGGTGATGCCGGGTTCATCATCTACAACCAGAATGCGCGGAGCCGTCACGCTGTTTCCTCCAACGGAAGCCAGACGGTGAAGGTAGAACCAGCCCCCACCTGGCTCTCCACTTCAATCATGCCACCGTGGTCGGTCACAATCCCATAGGTAACCGAAAGCCCTAACCCTGTGCCGCCGCGGTCGCTGCGGGTGGTGAAGAATGGTTCAAAGATACGCTGCAAATTCTCCGGCGGAATGCCTACCCCCGTATCACGCACAGAGAAGGTAATCCAATGCCGGTTATAGCGCGGCTGACAGGCGGTTTCCACCTCCAGGCATCCGCCTTCAGGCATGGCATACAGCGCATTGTTGACCAGGTTGATAACCACTTGCTTAATCTGATTGCGGTCCATCGAAGCCCAGGGCAGGTTTTCACCCAACCGAATGACCGGCTGCACGTTATTGGTCTGCATCAGATGCTTGGTGAGCAGGATGACATCTTCAACAATTTCGTTGATGTCGGCCTTGACGCGGCTGGTCTCGCCCTGACGGGCAAAATCAAGCAGACGGCGCACCACACTGCGGGCGCGGCGCGATTCTTTCAGCACAAGTTCCAGGTCGCGGCGCAGCGGAGAATCGAGCGGCAGTTCTTCCAGCGCCAGTTCAGTGAAACCCACCACCGTCGTGAGTGGATTATTGAGTTCGTGCGCTACACCGGCAGCCATCTCGCCCACTGCCGCCAGCTTGGCGGCCTGAATCAGGCGCGCTTCGGCCTCGCGTTGGGCGCTGATGCGCGCCTGCAGCTCCTGCTGAGTGTTTTGCAATTCGATGACCGTCTGCTGAAGCAGGCTCACTTCGCCCGGCGAAGGAGGCGGAAACGGGTCGCTCAGGGTCGCCAGTTTCCAGATTCGTTGCGCGCGTGCGTCTAGTTCGGTTTTGCAGCCGACCACCACCAGGGTCATCACCCCAGCCGGAAAGGCATAAACCCTGCCGCAGGTAAGCGGCAGTTTTTCAGAGAGACTGCGGGAACGCACCCGTCCCCCCGTCAGCGCGCCACCCAGCCAGGTGGCCGAAGCAGGCTCGTTCAGGAACTCTAACAACATGGATTGCGCCGCTCTGGAGAGATGATATGTATCGCCCAGCCGCCAGGCATCCCCCTCTCGAAATGTATAGGCTGCCCAGCAGGCATCGGTCAGTTGGCAGGCTTCTTTCAGACGCAAAAGCAACGCATTTTCCGCCATGTGATGATTATACATAAGATACGCGCAATCCGAGAGAGATTTTTGGGGTGGTAAAATAGTCCTTCACCAGCGGGCAGAGTAATGCCTGCTGTTGCCCGACATCTATTATCCGAAGTATAAAGAAGATGAACAGGTTTAATCGTAAAGAACTCATTATCATCGGCGGGGGGTTGGCCGGCTCGGAGGCCGCCTGGCAAGCCGCCCAACGCGGAATTCACGTGTATCTCTACGAAATGCGTCCGCATGTGGAAACCGGCGCACACGTCAGCGGAGACCTGGCCGAACTGGTCTGCTCGAATTCGCTTGGCTCGAACCTGCCCGACCGCGCTTCGGGTGTCTTGAAGGCCGAATTGCGCCGGCTGGGGTCGCTGCTGCTGGAAATTGCTGAGCAAACGGCGCTGCCAGCCGGCTCGGCTTTGGCAGTAGACCGGGAATCCTTTGCCAGAGAAGTCACCACACGGCTGAGCGCACACCCGAACATCGAAATCCGGCGCGCGGAGGTGACCGAAATTCCTGCTGAAGCGGCCATTGTGGCTTCGGGGCCGCTCACTTCCCCTCGTCTTTCTGAAGCAATTGCCCATTTTAGCGGCGAAGAACACCTGTACTTTTTCGATGCGATTGCCCCGATTGTAGAGGCTTCTTCGATTGATATGTCCATTGCCTACCGCGCTTCGCGCTGGGGTGAAGGCGAGGAGGACGGCGATTACATCAATTGCCCATTCCACGAAAAGAGCGATTATCTGGCCTTTGTGGAAGCCTTACGCACGGCGGAGCGGATTCCGCTCAAGGAGTTTGAGCGTGCGCTGGAAAGCGGCGTGCGCGCTGGCGCCGGGCAATTTTTTGAAGGTTGTCTGCCGGTGGAAATCATCGCCGCACGCGGTGAGAAAGCGCTGGCCTATGGGCCGATGCGCCCGGTCGGGCTGGCTGACCCGCGCGTGCCGCGCCGTCCGTATGCGGTGGTGCAGCTGCGGCAGGATAACCTGGCCGGCAATCTCTACAACATGGTCGGGTTCCAAACCAACCTGACCTTTCCTGAACAGCGGCGCGTTTTCCGCATGATTCCGGGTTTGCAAAAGGCAGAATTCGCCCGTTACGGGCAAATGCACCGCAATACGTTTATCGCCGCGCCCAAACTCCTGCATCCCACGCTGCAAGCGCGCGCCCGCGAAGACCTGTTCTTCGCCGGGCAAATTACCGGTGTGGAGGGTTACATGGGCAACATCGCCACCGGTCTTCTGGCAGGATGGAACGCCGCCCGTCTGCTCAACGGCCAGCCGCCGCTGGAACTGCCGCGCGAGACGATGCTCGGCGCACTATGCTGGTATATCACGCACGCTGACCTGAAAGATTTCCAGCCCATGAAAGCCAATTTTGGCATTCTACCCCCGCTGGAAGAAGAAGCGCGCGGCAAACGCGAACGCGGTGCGGCCTACGCACGTCGCTCAGCAGAAAGACTGGAAGCCTTCCTGAATCAGGTTTGAGCCAAACAAGGCGGAACAACGACAGTTTATGCCAGAAAGTCCAGCAACACGCGGTTGAAGGCTGCAGCCTGGTCAACGGCCAGGGCGTGGCCACCTTCAGAGAGTATCACCTGCCGCGCGCCAGGGATGGCATTGGCCAGGAGTGTTTGCCGCGCAGGGGAGACAGTGGTATCACGTCCACCCGTCACAACCAGGGTAGGGACGCGAATTTCTTTGAGCCGCCTGCGCGAATCGAACAGTCCCAGCTGACGCATGGCAGCGCGATAGGCGCGCGGGTCGGCGCGGGCAATCTGGGCAGCAGCCATCTCGCGCAGGGCTTCCTGTTCCGGCGCAGGAAATACGCGCCGCGCCACAAGATTCGATTGCTGTTGCAGCCCCACCAGGTGAACCACCAGCAAGCGCTGGAGAAAATACAGCCACTGCGAGAGACTGCCCGGACGCAGCACGCTGAAGGTGCTGACTAACACCAGTTTGCGCGTCAGATGCGGGAAATCGAGCGCGAACTGTTGGGCAATCACCCCACCCATCGAAAGCCCCACCACGTGCGCCGGGCCGGTATCCAGCTCGTGCAGCAACCCGGCCAAATCGGCAGCCACGCGCCGAAAGTTCCAACCGCGTCCGTCGTAAGGCGAAGCGCCAAAACCGGGTGCATCTGGCGCGAGGGGACGATACCCGGCAGCGATTAAGTCATCGAATTGCAGCGTCCACATCGAACCGTTCGCGCCCAATCCATGCAGGAGCAGGACGGCGGGCGAACCGGCGGGATGTGGGTCAAGAACATGCAGGCGGGTCATCGTCTTGTGAAGAAAAAAGGCTCCCTTTGGCGGAAGCCTGTTTGTTGGCAGGGGTGAAACGGTTTTTGGTTGGAGCGTGAAAGGTCAGGGCTGGTCGCTCTTTTCGGATTTGGGGGTTTCGTCTTTTTCACCACTCAAAGCATCTTTGAACGAGCGCAATCCTTTGCCGAGTTCTCCAAGCACGTTCCCCAATCGGCCAGGGCCGAAGAGGATGATGACAATCACCAGAATAATAATCAGTTCCGTAGGTCCAAGACGCACCATCGGTTTGCTCCTTTCGCCAGAATGTTACCACAACTCGCGTCCAAACAGAATGCCCTCCAGTTTCCGCAATACACGGCGCAGGAACGAGCGCAGGCGGGCAAACGGCCTGAACCATTCGGCACGGATGGTGCGTTCAGGCAAGAGCGGCCCACTCCACTCAACGGCCAGCGCGCCCCAGGTCAGCCCGGCGCCAAAACCAACGAAAACTACCTTATCGCCGGGTTTCAACTTTCCCACCTGCACGGCTTCCACCGCCGCAATCGGAATAGACGCCGTGGAGGTATTCCCATACCGCTCCAGGTTAACGAAAAACCTGTCCATCGGCATCTTCAAGCTGCGCGCGGCGGCCTCGATGATGCGGATATTGGCCTGATGCGGCACCACCAGCGCCAAATCTTCGGGTTTCCAGCCCGATTTTTGGGCGGCCTCCTGGGTAGCCTGCGCCATCACACGCGTTGCAAAGCGGAAGACTTCTTTGCCGTCCATGTGAATGAAGTGCAGGCCGCTCCGCACCGTCTCCTCGCTGGCGGGGTGGCCGCTGCCGCTGGCCGGAACCAGCAGGAATTTGCCGCCCGAACCATCGGAATGCAACACCGACCCCATCACGCCGCCGGGTTTCTCGCTGGCTTGCAAGACAAAGGCCCCCGCGCCATCGCCGAACAAAATGCAGGTGTTGCGGTCTTTGTAATTGGTGTAGCGCGAGAGATTTTCTGCGCCAATCACCAGCACGGTCTTCAGCGCGCCCGAGCGGATGGATTGCGCCGCCATATCGAGCGCGTAGATGAACCCGGTGCAGGCCGCCAGCAGGTCAAAGGCTCCGGCGTTTGAGGCGCCGATTTTGTCCTGAATGAGCGAGGCCGTGGCGGGGAAAATATACTCCGGCGAGGAAGTGGAACAGATGATTAAATCTACCTGGCTGGGCAGTAACCCGGCCATGCTCAGCGCCTTAAAGGCGGCTTCTGCGCCTAGCGCCGAAGCAGTTTCCGACTCGGAAGCAATGCGCCGCTCGCGGATGCCGGTGCGCTCCCGAATCCACTCATCGCTGGTTTCGACCAGTTTGCTCAAATCATCGTTCGTCAGAACCTTCTGGGGGACAGCCATCCCCCAGCCGGTGATATGCGCGTAAGGCATAAAGACGCTCCCTTGTTTCAGCCTGCCGGAAGCCGGCGGTCAGGCTATTCTGCCGGTTGCCAGCGGCTAAGAATCAACGTGGCGTTGTGTCCGCCAAAACCAAACGAATTGGACATGATGTGACGCGGCTGCGCCGGGCGGGGTGTGTTCGGCACGTAATCCAGGTCACATTCGGGGTCTGGAGTAAAGTAGTTGATGGTGGGCGGGAGAATGCCGTGCTGAAAGACTGCAACACAAATAGCAGCCTCCACCGCGCCAGAAGCGCCCAGCAAATGGCCGGTCATCGATTTGGTGGAAGAGACCGGCACGCGATAAGCGTGTTCACCAAAGACCGTTTTGATGGCCGCCGTTTCAGATTTGTCGTTGAGCGGGGTCGAAGTACCGTGCGCGTTGATGTAATCTATCTGCGCGGGGGTCAGACCGGCATCTTCGAGCGCCAGTTTCATGCACAGCGCCGCGCCCGCCCCGTTTTCGGCAGGCGCCGAGATGTGGTAAGCGTCATCGCTCGTGCCATAGCCAGAGATTTCTGCGAGAATCTGCGCACCGCGGGCAAGGGCATGTTCCAGCGATTCCAGCACCAGAATGCCCGCACCTTCCCCCATCACGAAACCATCGCGGTCTTTGTCGAACGGGCGCGAGGCCGTTTGCGGGTCATCGTTGCGGGTCGAGAGGGCAGTCATGACGTTCAACCCGGCCATCGCCACCGAAACGATAGAGGCTTCAGCGCCTCCTGCCAGCATAACATCGGCTGCGCCGCGCCGAATCACTTCTGCCGCCTCGCCAACGGCGTTTGAACCGGTGGCACACGCGGTGACAAAGGCCGCATTCGGGCCGCGCACCCCCATCCGCAGCGCAATGGTCGCGGCAGCGTTATCTGCAATCATCATCGGGACGAGAAAAGGACTGACCCGCTCCGGGCCCTTCTCGCGCAGAACTTCGATTTGTTCCAGCAGCGTGCCAATGCCGCCAATGCCGGTACCGACCAGAACGCCGATTCGGTCGCGATTGGCTTCAGTCACCACCAGTGCAGCGTGTTCAACGGCTTCCTGCGCAGCGGCAACCGCAAACTGGCAGAAACGGTCCATGCGGCGGGCTTCGCGCGAGCCGAACACAGCCGCCGGGTCAAAGCCTTTCACTTCGCAGGCAAAACGGGTTTTGTGACGGCTGGCATCGAAGAGCGTAATCGGGCCTGCGCCCGATTGACCTGCCAGCAAAGCGTTCCAGGTATCTTGCATGTTGTTTCCCAGCGGGCTAATGCAACCCAGGCCGGTAACGACAACGCGTTTTCGAGTCATCGAGTCTTCTCCCAGAAAAAAATCGCAGGGCAATCTGGAAAATTGCCCTACGGTCTTAACACATCGTTTGAAAAAGGGATACGCTTCCGAACTACCCTTTGAGCAGCTCCACGTCTTTTTCTCCGGCCTCCACCGGGTTTAAAGGCGGCAGTTCAGAGAGCGAATTCAGGCCAAAGTGCTGTAAGAATTGTGGCGTAGTGCCATACAAAATCGGGCGACCCGGGCCTTCGGAGCGACCCACCTCCTGAAGCAAGCCCTTGCTCAAAAGACTCTTGATAACGCCATCGCTGTTCACGCCACGAATGGCATCGACGGCCGGACGCGTCACCGGCTGCTGATAGGCGATGATTGCCAGGGTCTCCAGCGCCGCGCGGCTCAGACGGCTGGATGCCTCCAGTCCCAAAAAGCGTTCGATGGGTTCAGCCAGCTCAGGAGCGGTCGTCAACTGCACCCGCCCGGCATGTCGTTGCAGGCGCAGCGCGCGCTGATTCAACTGTTCTTCCAGGGCCTGCAGGCCATTTTCCACTTCGGCAACGGTCACATTCAGCGCAGCGGCCAGCTGCATTGGGCTGACCGGTTCTCCCGCTACAAACAACAAACCCTCCAACAAAAGGGGCAGACGGGGTTCTGAAAGATTTTGAGATTCGCTCATGCTATAATTGCTCCACTTTGCCCGGCCAGATGCCAGGCACTTTATCAATGAGTGATTTTTAATCGGAGAACGCAACTCATGAAACGCAAGATTCCGTTTGCGCTGATGCTTGTGAGTCTGATTCTGGCATCGCTGGCATGCACCATCCAGACGGGCGGGCCCGATTACCCTGCTACCCGTGTGCCAGTTTCGACCGAATCGGCGCTCACGCTCGAAGAACAATTGAAGGCCGCCCGCACCGCCGCCGCCCAGAGCGGCACGCTCTCTCTGAGCGTTTCCGAAAGCCAGCTGACGTCACTCGTCGCTGCCCGGCTGACACAGGAAGAATCGCCCTTGCTGACCGACCCGCAAGTGTACCTGCGCGATGGGCAAATTCAAATTTACGGCAAAGCCACGCAAGGTGTCTTTCAGGCCAATGTGCGGATTGTGATTTCGGCCACCGTGGATGCCAGCGGTCAGCCGGTCATCGAGGTCGTATCTGCCGATTTCGGCCCCTTTCCTGCGCCAGAAGGGCTGAACAAGACCATCTCCGGCCTGATACGCGAGGCCTTCACCGGCGCACTCGGCCCCGCAGCCATCGGCTTTCGGCTGGAAAGCATCACGATTACCGATGGAACGCTGACCCTGACCGGACGGACGAAGTAGCCCGATTATACCTTCGTCTCGCCAAACCCGCCCATGCCACAAATGCAGTCTGCCCCAAAGTGCCATTCTGTGTACGCCCGTCTTTCGGCACGTGCTTTGATGTTGGGGGGATGGCTGATTGTTTCGTTTGCGCTGCTATCAGGCTGCCTGGCGCCACAGGTTTCGCAGGGACGGGTGAACGTAGCAGTCAACCTGCGCGCCGATGGACAAACCTTCACGGCGCAAGTGCCAGCCGGAAGCACGGTTGCCGAAGCCCTGAAAAGCGCCGGGTTACAGGTTGGAAGTCTGGATAAAGTCCAACCGCCTCTCTATGCGCTGGTGAGCGAAGGGCTCAGCATCGAAATCACACGCGGGCGCGAAGAATTCGAGACCGAGCAGGAAACCATCCCCTACGAACGCCAGACAGTGCGAAACGAATCTCTGCCGCAGGGTGAAACGCTTATCGTCCAGCCTGGTCAGAACGGCGTGCGGGAAATCACCTACCGCAAATACTTCGAGAACGATGTGCTGGTCAGCCGCACGCCCTCGCGGGTGACCATCCTGGAGCCGGCAGTGCCGGAAATTGTGATGGTCGGCGCACGTGCTCCGTTTGCCCCGCTGCCCATTGCCGGAAAACTGGTCTATCTGGCGGCGGGCAGCGCGTGGATGATGGAAGGCTCGACCTCCAACCGTATTCCGCTTGTGGTCATTGAAGACCCGGCCACGCCGCTGGATGGGCGTATCTTTCGCCTTTCGACAGACCGGCGCTGGCTGCTCTACACCCGCAAATCAGCCAGGCCGGCAGACCAGGAAATTAACACCCTGTGGGTGCTGGACCTGAACGACCCCAAAGCCAAACCCATCAACCTGCGCACCTCCAACGTTATCCACTTTGCCGATTTCGACCCGCTGGCCTCGTTTACGCTGTTGTATTCTACCGTTGAGCCGCGCACTGCCGCGCCTGGCTGGCAGGCCAACAACGACCTCTACCGCATGAAATTTGCCCCCAACGGCAACCTGGGCGTACGCGAGAAAATTATTGAGGCCAACACCGGCGGGGTATATGGCTGGTGGGGAACCGCCTATTTCTGGTCTCCAACCGGCAATCTGCTGGCCTACAGCCGCCCGGATGGCATGGGCATCGTCAGTTTTCGAGAGAAGCGTTTGCTTCCTCTGCTGGAAATCACACCGCTGCAAACCCGCTCGGATTGGGCGCTGATACCACCGGTCGGATGGGGTGCTGATGGACGCACCCTGTTCGTGGTGACACATGCCCCGCCGCCGGGCCTGGTCAACCCGGAAGAATCGCCCAACTTCGACCTGAACGCTCTCTCGCTGGACTCGAACGCCCTGGTGCAGGTAAAAGCGCAAAGCGGCATGTTTGCTTACGCTTCGGCCTCCCGCGCTGCCAAACGGGGCAACGAACTGGCCTACTATGTCGCCTATCTCCAGGCACTCCTGCCCCAGCAATCCGATATTTCCGGTTATCAACTGGTGCTGATGGACCGCGACGGTTCGAACCGGCGCGTGGTCTTCCCTTCTCCCGGCGCGCCTGGCCTACAACCCCAGATTCCGCTCTGGTCGCCTTCGGCGCCCTCGTTCCTGGAGGGCGATTTCGTCGCTATCGTTTACGAAGGCAATCTCTGGATGATAGATGCCGCTACCGGCGAAGCCATTCAGGTCACCAACGATGGATTGATACAAACAATAGATTGGAAGTAACTGCCAAACAACAGGTAAAATTGGGGAGAGAATCCATCCCCTCGCTTTACGATAACTTCTCGATATTTGCTCGGAGGACTCATGCGTATCGTTATCACCGGCGCGGCCGGCTTTCTCGGTTCGCACCTGTGCGACCGTCTGCTTGCAGAAGGACACCAGGTGGTTGGGTTAGATAACTTCATCACCGGCTCGCGGGAAAACATCGCCCACCTGATGGGCAACGAAAACTTCACCTTCTACAAACACGATGTTTCCAACTACATTTACATCGCTGGCAAAGTAGATGCCGTGTTGCATTTTGCTTCTCCGGCCAGCCCCAACCCGCAATCGCCACTGGCCTATTTCAACCTGCCCATCCAGACGATGAAAGCCGGGGCGCTCGGCACACACAACACGCTCGGACTGGCAAAAGCCAACCATGCGCGTTTCCTGCTGGCCTCCACCAGCGAAATCTATGGCGACCCGCTGGAACATCCCCAGAAAGAATCCTACCCCGGCAATGTGGACCCGGCAGGAGAGCGCGCCGTGTACGATGAAGCCAAACGCTTCGCCGAGGCCCTCACCCTGGCCTACCATCGCCAGCACGGCGTGGATACCCGCATCGTGCGCATCTTCAACACCTATGGCCCGCGCATGGATTTGGAAGACGGGCGCGCCCTGCCCAACCTGCTCAAACAGGCCTTGCTGGGCAAACCCCTCACCGTGTATGGTGATGGCTCACAAACACGCTCGTTTTGTTATGTGGATGACCTCATCGAAGGTGTGGTGCGCCTGCTTTACTCGAATGAACACATGCCGGTCAACATCGGCAATCCGGTGGAAATGAGCATTCTGGAATTTGCCGAAACCATCAACCGCATCACCGGCAACTCTGCTGGCATTCAGTTCCTGCCCCGTGCGCGCAGCACGCGCGACCCCCAGCGCCGTCGTCCCGACATCACCCGCGCCCGCGAAATTCTCGGCTGGGAGCCGAAAATCAGCCTGGAAGAAGGCCTGCGACGTACTATCCCTTACTTCAAGCAAAAACTTGGTCTGACGGAATGACGGCGCTGCTCAAAAATCCGGTCGAACGGACACGTTTCATCAAGTTTGCCATCGTCGGCGCACTGGGTGCGCTGATTGATTTTGGTGTCATGAATCTGCTGGTCTGGCTGGCAAAAGCCACCCTGGTCGTCGCCGGCAGCGTCTCTTTCGTGTGCGCCGTTTTGAGCAACTTCACCTGGAATCGCTTGTGGACGTATCCCGAATCTCGCACAAAACACGTTTTCGGACAGCTCATCCAATTCACCATCGTCAACGCCATCGGCCTGGTCATCCGCGTTCCCATCCTGAAAATCGGCGAACCCGCCCTGGACCATCTGCTGGAGACCTCCTCGCTCGACCTGCTGGCGCACAGCCACACCTTCATCAGCCACAATGCCACTCTGGCGATTGCCATCGGAATCGTCATGCTTTGGAATTACTTCGTCAACCGCTATTGGACGTATAATGATATAGATTGACCATGATGTCTAACACTGTCATTCCCATCTTCTCCACGCGCGGCGACGCTGAAGCCTTTCTGGTGTACCCTTATCTCTTCAACCGCCAGGGAGAATGGATTGGCTTCGTGACTCCACAACGCGAAGTGTATTCTGTGCTGGGAGTGTACGTTGGACAGTTAACCAACGACCCGCGCATCTTCCGCCGGCGCTCCGAAGAGGAGCATCCCCGCCAGAAACCCCCTGCCGCGCCCGGGCGCATTCGGATTCCCTCGTCTAACCCACTCCCCAAAATGATGAGCGACGTTCCCTTTGAGATGATAGACGTGTTGCAAGACGAACCCGAACGCCTGCACACCCTGGATTCGGGTGAATTCCGCCCGGATATGGACTGAACCACTTTCGCTTACAGATTGCTGAATGAGCATGAATTCATCCGCGCCCAAACCCATGCGCGCTTCACAGGTCAGCCTGGCGCAACTGATGCAACCCGAACACGCCAACCCGCTCGGTAACGTGCATGGCGGCTGGATTATGAAACTGGTGGACGAATGCGGCGCGCTGGCAGCCATGCGCCATGCCCGCAAACGTGCCGTGACAGTTGCCATAGACCGCATGACCTTCCGCCAACCTATCAAAGTGGGAGATTTGGTCACGCTCACCGCGCACGTCACCTACACCGGGCGCACCTCCATCGAAGTCGAAGTACAGGTCGAAGCCGAAAACCCGGTGACAGGCGAGCGCACCCACACCAACACGGCCTACCTGGTGTATGTTGCTCTCGATGAAGCCGGAAACCCTGCGCCCGTGCCGCCAGTGCTGGCCGAAACGCCCGAAGAACAGGCCAAACTGGAAGCCGGCCGACAGCGTCAAAAACAGCGCCTGGAGCAAAAACAAGCATGACCACCCCCGAAGCCTCCCCTGAAATCACCGCCCCAACGAGCGAAAACACCCAACCGGCGCGGCACTTTCGCTCACTGAAAGAATTGCTGGACTTTGCCTCGGTCAAAAACATTACCAAAGACCTGGCACAAATGGGCGATTCCGGCATTGCGGAACCCCTGCCCTTCCCCTTCCTGGCGATTGTGGGGCAAACCGAAATGAAACTGGCGCTGATTTTGGGCCTCATCAACCCCAACATCGGCGGCATCCTGCTGGTTGGCCCGCGCGGCACCGCCAAAACCACCGCCGTCCGCTCGCTGCTGGACCTGTTACCGGTCATTGAACGCTCCACATGTTATTACGGCTGCCTGCCCGAAGATGTGGAAACCGGCGGCATAGACGCCATCTGCCCGGAATGCGCCCGAAAATACGCCGAAGGCAAACCCCTTACCGCGCCCGACCGCGTGCGGCTGGTAGAACTGCCGTTGAACGCCCGCCTCGAAGACGTGGTGGGCGGCCTGGACGAACGCGCCGCCGTGCATGAACGCATGCGAATCCGTCGCGGCATCCTGGCGCAGGCCGATAAAAACCTGCTCTACATTGACGAAATTAACCTGTTGGATGATAGCATAATGGACGCTATTCTGGATGCCGCTGCGCAGGGCATCTACACCGTGCGGCGCGGGCCGGTGGCTGCCACCTATCGGGCGCGTTTTCTGCTGATTGGTTCCATGAACCCGGAAGAGGGCAAACTCCGCCCTCAGATTTTGGACCGTTTTGGCCTGCGCGTTATCGTGCATGGGCTGACAGATGCGGCAGAACGCCTGGAAGCCTACCGGCGGGTGCAGGCTTACCTTGCTAATCCACGCGCAATGATTAACTTATACGCCGAAGAAATTGCCCAGGCGCGCGAGGAACTGCAATCGGCACGCCGCCTGGTGCGGCAGGTACGCCTGCCCGATGACCTGGCAACCCGCGCCATCCACCTCATCCAAAAAATGCAGATAGATTCGCTCCGGGCAGAAATCACCTGGTTCGAGGCCGCCCGCGCTTATGCCGCCGCCGATGGACGCGACACCGTTCAGGCTACCGATTTGCGCGCCGTCGCGCCGATGGCCTTGCGCCTGCGGCGCTCATCCTTCATGACCGAATACTTCGACCATCAGAAAAACGAAGAACACGAAATGCAAACCCTGCTGGAAGAACTGCGCTGAAATGAGCCTGCGCCTGCGCCCTTACACCTCGAAAGACCAGGCCGCTTGCCTGGCCCTGTTCGATAGCAATACCCCCCTCTTCTTCTCCCCCGCCGAACGCCCTGATTTTGAACACTTTCTGCAACACCTGCCCGGGCCCTTCTTCGTGGTCGAATCCGATGGAGAAATCGTCGGCTGCGGCGGCTATGGCCGCAAAGGCCATAACATTTTATTGACCTGGGGAATGGTACGCCGCGACCAACACAGACAGGGAATCGGCACGTTTCTGCTGCAAGAACGTCTCAAACACATCGCCCAGGAAACCCCGCAGGCCCATATCCAGATTCACACCAGCCAGCACACACAACCGTTCTTTGCCCGCTTTGGCTTCCGGCAAACCGGCTTCACCCCCGATGCTTACGCGCCCGGCCTGCACTGTGTCGAAATGATGCTTGACCTGCCTCTCCCACAGCCGTGAAAAAGCTTCCCATCCCTGCTCCACTGCTCCTGCTGCTCACCCTCAACCTGCTGGTTGGGTTATTCACCTTTCGTCATTACGGCCTCTCATGGGACGAACCGCTCTTTTACGATTACGCCGACTCCATCTGGAAGGCTTACACCCCGGCCGCCTTTGCCCCCGGCTTCAACTTTGAGAGCGTTTACGGACGCAGTGCCGAAGACCACAAAATCTATGGCCCGGCCTATCTGCTGCTGGCGCGCCCTGTGCAGCGCCTGGTCATGACGGTGTTCAACGCAGACATGGCCTCTGCGTGGCACCTGGTCAACTTCCTCACCTTCCAAATTGGCCTGGTCGGCTTTTACCGCCTGGTGCGCCGCTGGCTCGACCCCTGGCCTGCTACCTTTGCCACCGCCTTCCTGGCCTGGCAACCCGTTTTTTGGGGACACGCCTTCATCAATCCCAAAGACCTGCCCTTTCTGGTGTTCTTCCTGTGGTCACTCACGCTCGGCCTGGAGATGGTGGATACCCTGCTGAACCCCAGCGCCTCCGTGCGCCAGAAAGCGACGAAAACGCTGCTGGCTGCGCTTTTGCTGGGGTTATCCAGTGCTATCCGCGTCATTGGGCCTCTATCTGGCGCACTGGTGGGGTTGTATTTTCTGCTCCGGCAACTACCCTGGAAACACAATTTGTCGTTGCGTACCAGGCAGTTGGCCTGGCTGGCACTGCCTGCCTATGGCTTACTCGCCGTTCTGGTCATGCTTCTGGCCTGGCCATACCTGTGGGCCGACCCCTTTGGCCGCCTGCTGGGGGTCTTCCGACACATGTCCGATAACCCCACCGAACTGGCCGTGTTATTCCTCGGCCAAATCTTCCGCGCCAACGATATGCCACGCCGCTATCTGCCAACCATGCTGGCGCTCACCCTGACCGAACCCACCTGGCTTCTGTTCGCGGCAGGTATCTTGTTGGCTACACGCCAATTTATTCAAAAAAGCCTGGATTTCCGCGCCCCGCTGGTGGTGCTGGCCTTGTTTGGGTTCATGATGGCCTACCTGCTGTACTTCGTCCCCGCCATGTATGACGGCTTCCGCCATTTCTTCTTCATCTTACCGCCGGTTTTCGTTTTTTGCGGTTTTGCGTTTCAGTGGCTGTGGAAACAGGCGCGCTTCGTCGCACCGTTGCTTCTCCTCCCGGGTCTGCTCGGAATCTGGCAGCTGCACCCGTACGAATACGCCTATTACAACCGTTTCGTGGGCGGCACGGGCGGCGCTTACCGCGTGTACGAGACCGAATACTGGTTGACCTGTTACAAAGAAGCCATAGAGTGGGTAAAATATAACGAACCGGCGGCCACGCTCCACATTGGACGCGAGTTTGACCTTGCCGCCTACTACGCCGAACGCCTGCACATCACAGATTTGGCGCGCGAACCCGAATCGGCCATCCAACCCGGTGACCTGTTGCTCTTCCACACCCGCGCCAACCTGGATATTCGCTCCATCTATCGTGGCTTGCCGGTGGTTGTCAGCATAGGGCGTGACGGCGCAGAATTTTGCCTCATCAAAAGGAAAGACTGAATGACTGCCCCCGCATACCGCATCGTCACCCCCCAACTGTTACTCCGCTGTTACACGCCCGCCGACGCTCCTCTCTTCGCCGAAGCCATCGCCGAAAGCATCGAACATTTGCTCCCCTGGATGCCCTGGGCGGCTTCGGAACCACAGCCACTTGAAGCCAAAATCGAACGTTTGCGCCGTTTTCGTGCCAACTTCGATTTAGATAAAGACTTTGTGTATGGAATCTTCAATCCGCAGGAAAAGCGTTTGCTCGGCAGCACTGGCCTGCACCCACGCATCGGCGATAAAGCCCTCGAAATCGGCTACTGGATACACAAAGATTACATTGGGCGCGGCTACGCTACCGAAACCGCCGCTGCACTGACCAAAGTGGCTTTTCTGGTGCATAAAGTGGAGCGAGTCGAAATCCATTGCGCCGTCGAAAACGCCCGCTCTGCCGCTGTGCCACGCAAACTTGGCTTCCATCACGAAGCCACGCTCAAAAACCGCAGTTACGCCTATGGTCGCCCCTGCGACCAGATGGTTTGGACTCTCTTTGCCGAGGAATACCCCTCCAGTCCCGCCGCCCAACTCGAAATTGCCGCCTACGATGCGGCAGAAAGGCGCATTTTATGACCACTCATCGCCAGCGAATAGAAGCCTGCCTGAGCGGAGACCTGCTCGACCGCCCGCCCGTTGCCCTGTGGCGGCACTTCCCCGTAGATGACCAGCATCCCGACACGTTGGCCGCTGCTACCTTGCAATGGCAAGCTACTTTCGATTGGGACCTGGTCAAAGTAACCCCGGCTTCTTCCTATTGTCTCAAAGATTGGGGCGCAGAAGACGTTTGGGAGGGCCACCCCGAAGGCACGCGGCGCTACACCCGGCGGGTGATTTCCTCGCCCGAAGAATGGCCGCAATTACCCGTGCTGGATGCCGACTCTCCGGCGCTTGCTGCCCAGTTACGCTGTTTATCCATTCTGCGCGCCGAACTTGGCCCGGATACGCCCCTGGTGCAAACCATTTTTTCGCCCCTTTCGCAGGCCAAAAACCTGGCCGGTGAACCAACCATGCTCGTTCACATGCGCCAGAAACCGGATTTGCTCTGGCGCGGCCTGGAAATCATCGCTGAAAGCACACGCCGCTTCATCCGTGCCGCCCGCACAATGGGGTTGATAGACGGTGTGTTTTACGCCGTCCAACACGCCCAGGCGCATTTGCTCACCCGCGATGAATTCAACGAATTTGGACGCGCCATTGACCTGTCGGTGCTGGAATCGGCACGTCTGCTGTGGTGCAACATCTTGCACATTCACGGGGAAAACATCTATTTCAATGCCCTGGCCGATTACCCCGTTCACATCATCAACTGGCACGACCGCGATACCGCCCCGTCGCTGGGCGAAGCGCAAACCCGCACCAAAGCCGTGTTATGCGGCGGTCTTCGCCGCGAAACGCTTGTCTTCGGCACCCCCAACGACATCTTGACCGAAGCGCAAGATGCGCTGGCCCAAACCGGCGGACGCAAATTGCTGCTCGGTACCGGCTGCGTCGTTGAGACGATTGCCCCTTATGGCAATCTGCTGACAGCGCGCAAAGCGATGGAAGCCTGACGCCGCCGTGATACACTCAGGAATGAATTCCCTAACGCCGGAACCAGTATTTTTCATCCACTCCGTTCTTATCTCTGAAACCGGCGGAATGCACAGAGAGATAAAAACATGACCTTGCGTGTCATCACCGGAAAAGCCAAAGGCCGGCGGCTGAAAACCGTCCCCGGCGACACCACTCGCCCCGTGACCGATAAGGTCAAAGAGGCGCTGTTCGATATTTTGGGCGGCGATGTCATCGAATCGAATTGGTGGGACCTGTTCGGTGGGACGGGTGCCATCGGCATTGAAGCCCTCAGCCGCGGGGCAACCTTTGTACGTTTTTCCGACCTGAACCGCCTGCCCATCGAAATTATCAAAGAGAACCTGAAAATCTGTGGTTTCGAGCGCCAGGCAGAAGTGAAACGTGGTGACTCACTCGCCATGCTGCGCGCTGTGCCTGACCGCCAATTCGAATACATTTACATCGCGCCGCCGCAATACCAGGAACTATGGCTCAAAGCCCTGCAATTGCTGGATGAAAACCCTGGCTGGCTGGCCGCTGGCGGTGAGGTCATTGTCCAGATTCACCCGCGCGAATACAAACCCCTGACGCTGGTAAACGTTCAGGAAAGTGACCAGCGCAAATATGGCAGTACCTTGCTGGTCTTTTACGAAAAAACGTAGAGCGAGAGGTGCCTCTCGCTCTACCGGGTTTTATCAGAACAACCCAACCACTTTGCCTGTTTCCAGGTCAAGGTCCACGTCGTAAAATGCGGGACGGGTCGGTAAGCCGGGCATCGTTCGCATCGCGCCAAGCAAGGGGTACAGAAAGCCCGCGCCTGCACTGGCACGAATGTCACTCACCGTTACGCGGAAACCGGTCGGTGCGCCTTTGATGTCGGCCTTATCGGTAAACGATAAATGGGTTTTTGCCATACAAATCGGCAAATGTCCAAATCCCATTTCGGTAAATTGCGCAATTTTCGCTTCGGCTTCGGGGGTGTAATCCACGCCATCGGCACGATAAATTTCGCGGGCAATGGTCTCAATTTTGTCTTTGACCGACATTTCCAACGGATAGAGGAAACGAAAATGGCTGGGTTGTTCGGCAGCCCGCACCACTGCTTCGGCCAGCGCCACCGCACCTTTGCCGCCGTACATCCAGTGTTGGGAGACGACCGCGTCCATTGCGCCAGCCTCCAGCGCAGCCTGACGCACTATCTCAACTTCGGCAGGGGTATCAGTCGCAAAAGAGTTGACCGCCACAACCACATGCACGCCAAACTTGAGGGCATTTTCGATGTGTCGCACCAGGTTGGGCAATCCCTTCTGGAGCAATTCCAGGTTTTCTTCGGTATATTCATGCGCCAGCGGCTTGCCGGCCACCACTTTGGGGCCGCCGCCGTGCATCTTCAGCGCGCGTACCGTCGCCACCAGCACCACCACATGGGGTATCAGACCCGAGTAGCGGCACTTGATGTTCATGAACTTTTCCATGCCAATATCGGCGCCAAACCCCGATTCGGTCACCACGTAATCAGCCAGTTTGAGGGCAATTTTATCGGCCAGGATGGAGCTGTTGCCGTGTGCAATGTTCGCAAACGGCCCGGCATGAACCAGGGCGGGTGTGCCTTCCAGCGTCTGCATCAGATTCGGCTTGATGGCATCTTTCATCAAAACTGCCATTGCGCCAGCCACACCCAAATCTTCTGCCGTGATGGGTTCACCCTGACGGTTGACGGCCACAACCATGCGCCCTAAGCGCTCACGCATATCGGCCAGGCTGGTGGTGAGCGCCAGAATTGCCATAATTTCAGAGGCCACCGTAATATCGAAGCCAGAACGATGTTCGTGTCCGGCTTCTTCTTTGCCCAACCCCACCATGATTTCGCGCAACATCCGGTCGTTGATGTCCATCACGCGCCGCCATTGTACGCCGTTCGGGTCAATATCCAGGCGGGCAAAGCGAGCGCGTTCTTCGGGCGTCAGGTCATTGGGGTCGGTTTTGTCAATCCCCAATTTCTTCAAACGGCGCAGCATGGTGGGTGAAAACCGCCGTTTGCCATTTTTATCGGGTGGACACAGCGCATCGAACAGTTTGTCATCATCGGGAGTGTTCTTCTCGTGCATCATGCGGGCATCCAGCGCGGCGGCGCACAAATTATGCGCGGCGGTGATGGCGTGAATGTCCCCGGTCAGATGCAGGTTGAAATCTTCCATCGGAATAATCTGACTATAGCCACCACCTGCCGCCCCGCCCTTGATGCCAAACGTCGGCCCCTGCGAAGGTTGACGGATGACGGTCATCACGCTCTTGCCCAAATGCGCCCCCAATGCCTGCGAAAGCCCAACTGTGGTGGTGGTTTTTCCCTCGCCAAGCGGCGTTGGCGTAATGGCGGTGACGTCAATGTATTTGCCATCAGGACGGTCTTTCAATCGCTCCAGAATTTCCAGTTTGATTTTGGCCTTGTAAGGACCATAGAGTTCGAGTTCGTCTTCCTGAATTCCCAATTCTTCGGCAATTTGCACAATCGGTTTGAGCGCAGCCGCCTGGGCAATTTCCAAATCCGATGGCACGGGATGGATGAGTTTCAACGGGGTTGGGGTGAATTTTCGGGACATGGATGCTCCTTTGGAAACAGAATCGGAATAAACAATGAGAGGAACAGAACCAGGTAGAAGCACTCGGCTGATACAGAAACAAGTGGACGAGCAAGATGAACTCAATCCGCGCGAATCAACGTACCCAGCCTTTCCCCATTCAGGGCGCGTGCCAGGCCATCCGTTTCCTCGCCGCTGAAAATTTGCGCCGTCAGTCCAGGCACTTCGCTCACCAGCGCAAGCATCTGCTGCACTTTGGCTTGCATTCCGCCAGTTACATCAGCGCCATGCGACTGCCCTACCCCCTGCTGTACCTGCGCAAAAGAAGCAGGGGTGATGATTTCGATTTTTTGCCGGCGCGCTGGAAAATCGGCCCAAACCGCCGCTTCCAGCCCGGCCAGCAAAATTCGCTGCGGACGCAGTTCCCGCGCCAGATGTGTGAACAGGTCTTCAGTCGAGAGGATGGTGCCGCCACGCAGTTCGTCGAAAACCACATCCCCATACACTACCGGAAGCAGCCCGGCGGAGAGCGTCAGACGAAGCGGTGTCAAATCCCAGCGGGAAACTCTCCCCTCACGCGCGGTCACCGCCGCAACAGGCGCGAGCGCCACCGCAGGCACCGCAGCCTGACGCAGGGCTTCCATAACGAAACGGTTGAGCGCTGAAGCCTGAAACCACACTTCGGAGAAACCGCGCCAGTAGCGCGTGGCATCCTCGCTCCTGGTTTCGAGCGCAACAGACAGACCCTCGCGGGTACGATATTCTTTGGCTGCCACATGGCCGAAGGAACCCGAACCATGCCCTAAAACCAGGCGCAGCGCCGGGTTGCGGCGATATGCGGCAGCAATTTGCTGCGATAGTTCAGCCAAAATGTCCAGACGAGGGGTATAGGGACGTGTTTTATCGGTGATTAACGAGCCACCCAGTTTGAGGAAGATAAGTTCAGTCATACGTCAATTATAAACGGGTATAATTTTCCCAATGGACATCAAAGCTGGAATTCAGGCCGCTATTCTCCTCGCTGTTCTCGGTGCCTTGTTCAGTCTCTGGATGGGCGTACAATCGCTCCAGGCCGCGCGCCGCATCCTGTACTACCAACTGCGGCGCAAGCGAATTGCGCAAGGCTGGCGGCAAATTGGGACGGGAGTAGGGCTGGGGCTTCTGGCGCTTACGCTGGGGCAATTTGGTGAACCGGTGGCTTACCGCTTCTACGAGCCTTCGCCGACCATCACACTTACGCCCACCATCACGCTGACCCCAACCATCACGCTATCGCCCACTATTACGTTTACACCCACTGTCACAAACACGCCCTCGATTACGGACACGCCCACCATTACCCCCACACCGTATATTCCGGCGGCGGTGGAGGCGTTTTTCACCAGTGACGTAACCCCCGACCCGGCAGCAGTGTTCAGCCCACTGGTGTTTGCGCGCGGCTTTAACCCGCGCAACTATGAGCCAATTGGGCAGGGGACGGTCTTCCAGAATCCCATCGAGAAAATCGTGGTGCTTTACACCTACGATGGCATGAAGCCCGGCGCGCAGTGGACGGCGCTGTGGCTGAGAGAAGGAGAACTGGTGTTTTACGAAACCGCACCCTGGAACGGCGGCACGGGTGGTTATGGTTTCACCGAATGGCAGCCCTCGCCCGATGAATGGAAACCGGGCAACTACGAAGTGCAGATTTTCGTGGGCATGGAATGGAAGGCGGTAGGGCGGTTTATTGTCGAAGGCGACCCTCCAACGCTTACTCCCACCCGTGCGCCCACCTTCACGCGAACGGCCACCGCCACCCGTCGCATTCCGCCAACTGCAACCGCATCCTCAACCCGGCCACCCAGCGCCACCCCTACCGTTTCGGCAACGCCCACCGCCACCCGTACCCGCCGGCCTTCCGACACGCCCTGGCCGACTGCCACACCGTAACGCAACGCCGGCAGGCTGCCACTGTTGCATTTTCGACCCTGTTGCTGACATCTCTCCATATTCGAAAGTGTCAATGACAGAGAAAGCACCTCCCCGGCAAACCCAAAGGGATGATGAGGTGAATGCTCCATCACACAACAACCATTTCGACCTGCACTCCCCTTTCTGGCAAGAATGGCTGGGAAACGCGCTGTATTTCCCGCTGCTGAACTGGCTACTCGAAGCGGTAATTTCCGACCCCGTGTATGCCCTGCTCTCTCCCGCCGGACTGGGGCTGCTGGGAGCCAGCCTTCTGCAAGCCGGAGCGCTCGTCCGCTGGCCGGAACGGCGCACCTTCGGTTATCTGATTGGCCCAGGCGTATTTACGGGCATCGGCCTGGCGCTCTACGGAACAGCGTTTCTCTCCGTCCCCAACCACGTTGCGTATTGGGTATTCAACCTGGTGCTTGGCCTGCTTCCCCCCTATCAGACTGTTTCAAACCTGTTCCGGGCGCTTGCGCACGGCCTGCTGGCTGCCAGCATGTACTATCTCTTGCATTTGCGCCTCGACCCCACCACCCTGCCGCGCATCCCCGATTTTCTGGCCGACCCGGCGCATCGTTTTGTGGCGCTGGCCCTGTTTCTGCTCGGTGTCCTCAGCAGCGGGCGCACTCTGATGCCCGCTTCGGATGAAGAGACCGCAAAAACCCAACCCACGCGCAAGCGGCAAGCACTCCCGCCTCGCCTTGAAGAGAAGTCTCTCCCCACCGTAAAACGGGAGGAGCGTGTCATCCTGGTCATGAACCTGCGCGGCCTCTCCGAATGGAGCGAAACGCGTCAGCCGGAAGAAACTATCAGCCTGCTGCACCGCTATTACCAGACGGCACAAAACACGCTCGAACAACATGGGGCGCTTGCGATTCAAACGCGCGGAGGTGAAGTGCTGGCTTTCTTTGGGAATGTGGAAGAGGCACTGTCTGCCGCCCTGAAATTGCGTCTGCAAATCGGTGCGTTGCTGCACCGACAGGGCATCGGGGTCGGCCTGGGGCTTCACACCGGCAAAATTTTGTGGGGAAATGTGCCTGGGCAGGGGGAGTTACGTCCAGACGAAGTGGGCGAAGCTATAGACACGGCGCGCGGTATCGAGGCTGCCGCCGCGCCAGGGGAGTTGCTGGCTTCCGAAACGGCGCGGCTCGCCATTGGGGCCACCTTCCGCGCTGGCCCCAAACGCTCTCTGCCCCTGCCTGGACGGGAACAGATGGTGATTGTGTATCCAATGGAGTGAAACGGGGGTTACGTCAACCGCGCCCGATATTCCTGGCTGACCCACACGCGCGCAATCTGCGCCGCCAGACGGGCATTGTTCAAGAGCAAATCCAGGTTGGCGCGCATAGATTTTCCGCCGGTGAGCTCGTTCACGCGCTTGAGCAAGAAAGGCGTGAGTTCCTGGCCACGAATGTTCTTTTCCTGCGCTTCGCGGGAGGCGGTTTCTTCGGCCTGCCGTGCCACCTGTGCATCCAGCGCCGACCCGGCCGGAATGGGCTGACACACCAGCACCGCCGACTTCATCCCCAGTTCCCAGTGGGTTTTGGCAAACGCCACCACAGCCTCGGGGGTATCCAAACGCACGCTGACCGGATAGGTTTTTCCGGGCGAGAAAAATTCAGGGAATTTATCGGTGCCATAGCCCACGACCGGCACACCCATCGTCTCCAGATATTCCAGCGTGGCGCGCAAATCCAGAATAGATTTGGCCCCCGCCGAAACGACAATGATAGGAATGGATGCCAGAGCCTGCAAATCGGTCGAAACATCGAAAGAATGCTCGCGGTGAACGCCACCAATGCCGCCGGTGGCAAAAACGCGAATGCCGGCCTTTTCGGCGGCAAACATGGTGCCAGCAACGGTCGTTCCTCCCATTTTGTTTCCGGTCAGGGCAGTGGCAAAATCGCGCAGACTGACCTTGATGGCATCGCTGCTGTTTGCCAGTTGCTCCAGCTGGTCAGGCGTCAGGCCAATTTGTACTTTGCCCCCCAAAATGGCAATGGTGGCGGGGGCTGCGCCCTCGGCACGAACGGCGGCTTCCATGTCCTGTGCCAGGGTCAGGTTGTAGGGTTTTGGCAGGCCATGTGTGATGACGGTTGATTCGAGTGCGACAATCGGCAACCCTCGCCGCCGGGCCGAGAGGACTTCGAGAGAAAGGGAGAAGGAAGAGGGCAAATCACTCATGGGTTAGAGAGCCAGTTCATCGTAGAGTTTTTCGAGCGTCAGGTCGGGCAAGACCGTGCCAGGATAGCGCAGAGTCAGCGCAGCGGCAGAAAGCCCCAGTCGAGCCGCGTCATCCAGTTCAATCTCGTTGACCAGAGCAAACATCACCGCCGCCGTCAGCGCATCGCCGGCGCCGGTCGAGTCTACCACTGTCGTCCGCAGTGCGGGCAGGTGGCCGGTGGTTTCGGAGCTGGCGTAGCACACGCCAAACTCAGCCAGGGTAACGAAGACCGTCTCCACGCCCTGATTGACCAGATAACGAGCTATTTCGATAGCGGCCAGGCTATCGGCTGGCTCGAAAGGTTGTCCAGCCAGCACACCCGCCTCCACGCTGTTGGGGGTAATCATCTTCAACTGCCGCAGGTAAGGGAGCAGGCGTAAAGCCAGTGGGGCTGAGGTGGGGTCGGCGCAAACCGGCAGATGGTGTTTCTTTGCCAGGTCGAAGACCGCCGCCAAAGCCGAAGGGGCAAGGTTGGCATCTACAAAGACCATTTCTGCCTGCTCAAATAAATCGGCATGGTAAAACAGGTAGGCATCGGTCAACTCTTGCATGACGCGCATATCGTCGAAGGCAAATTGACGGTAGCCGTCTTCGTCGAGGACGCCCATGTAAAAACCGGTAGGATATTTATCGGTTGCGTACACGCGGGTCACATCCACCCCTGCCTGGCGGGTATGTGCCAGCACATCTTCGCCAATACGGTCTTTGCCCACCACCGAGAGCAGGCTGACGGGCTGCCCCAGCCGGGCCAGGTTCTCGGCCACATTGCGGGCTACGCCACCGAACGAAGCCCGAATCCGCGCCGGATTGGACGTGCCGGAGCGTACTTCTCCTTCCACCCGTCCGACCACATCCAGCGCCGAAGCGCCAATCACCACAATACGATTTTCGGAAGAGCCGCTCATCCCATGGCTCCAACCGGATGGTGGGGATTACGAATCTGCCGCAACACGCGGGCAACGGCCATGATACGGTTGTACGTCTGCAAATCGTTCGCCAGCCGAATGGTTTCTTTCAAGAAGTCCTGGTCTGAGGGCGCGAGCCGCGCGGATAGTTGGGTATAAAGAGACTGTGCCTGCCACAAAAGGTCTTCCACGCCCATATCGGTCACCCGCCAGCCTGACGCCAGCGCAGCGACATTGCGCAGGAACGTTTGATATTCAGGCAGGATAAACGCTCGCTGGTCGCGCTCCAGGAGAGTCTGCGCCTGCGAGAGCAGCGTGCTAAAACGCTGGTTGAGCGCCAGCGGCCCGCGGAAGAACAATTCTGACGCGCGCTGCAGGGTTTCTTCATACTCTTCCAGCAGAGCATCGGTTAATTCCCGCTCTTCGGCATCAGCGTTCTTGTAGAAAGTTCCCAACGGCAGGGTGCGAATCAGCCGCAAGAGTTCTTGCTGCCTGGCCTCTTCTTTGACGGCTTTGAGCGCCTGCGGATTGCCACGCACGTAATTCTCGCGGCTGATGCGCCAGGCTTCGCGGTGATTGGCGGTGATAACCTCGATGGGGGTGTGCCACGTGCCAACCCCAATCCAGTTCAATTGAAAGCCACGTTCCACCATCCGGCGGGCAAAGCCTTCCTGGTTGTAGAATTGTTCCGTCAACATCGTGCGGGGCGTAAACGGCTCGGCCTTGAGCGGCGGCTCAGAAAGCGGGTTGCCGTTGATGCCGGAGAGAAGTTGACTCCGCTGTTCGATTTGCAGTTCGGCGTTTCGGAGAGAGTTCACTTCTGGTTCGCCAATGCTGGAGAGAAATTCGCCCAGGCCGCGGCTGCCGATGAACGCGCCCATCTCGCCAAGAATCGGCCCCTTCATGTTGAACGGGCCAGATTTCCATTCCGGCTCCACCGAGGGCGGCTTGCCTGGCCGGACGGTGCGGGTGTCTTTATAGACCAGACTTTCGGCAGCTTTCTTATCAAACGGATAAGGCATTTTCGAGCGGTCGAGCTCCGAGCCGCGATAAATGCTATACGAAAACTGAATGTCTTTGACGCCGACGAGAACCCCATCTTTCGAGCGGGTGGGCGGCAAATCAGCACTCTCGATGGTATCGCGCAAATCAAACACGCGCCGAATGCGCACAAATTCGTCAATGATTTCGCCATCGGTGGGGCCAATCACCAGAGGGGAACCATCAGGGCGCTCGAACAAGGCGGCACTGTCCAGTTCGATTTTGACGATGCCCGGCCCGCCAATTTGAACGATAATAGAATCTTCTTCCACCACCCGGCCTTCTCGAATCTGCAAGGCGTTGTACTGGCGCCCGAAGGCGGCCTGCTCCACAAACGTTTCGGTCACGTGCAGGCGTTCTTTGTCCAGCCCGAAAATATCGGCCAGGTAAATGGCCGCCACGCGGTGCATGAGCCAATAGGGCGCATAAAGCGCGAGCAAATGGCGCAAAACTGCCGGGTGCAGGAAGGTCGAAAAGAGAAATTCCAGCAGGAGCGACAGGGGGTTGGGTGGCAACTGGTCTTCTGCTGGCACGGTGAGCGCAGCCTGAAGCAAACGGGTGATGAGCGCCCGGCCTTCTTCAATCGGTACAACCACAACCACCGCCAGCAACCAGGCAACCGCAAAGGCTACCACCAACGCATTCGCGCGCACAAGCGAGGCGCGGTGCGTGAGCGAGAAAATGAAATTGAGCGCCTGGTCTATCAGATGCGAGAGTCCATCCAGAAGCCGCATCAAAGCCGAGGGGCCGGCTGCCGGGGAAGAAACGCGGGTGAACTCTTTCATCGCGGTTCCTCCGAGCGGTCACGCAGCCAGGCGAAAATATCAGATAATTCACGAAGTTCCGTGTTGGTGCGTTTGAGCAGAGCAGTGTTACGGCGCAAGGCGCTGAAGGTGCTGTGAACCAGCATCGCCAACGCCTGATACCGTCCGGGCAACGGTTCCGGCTGAAATTCACGGATGGCGTCCTGAGCAAAATCGCGCAAGGCTTCTTCAGCGCCTTCGGTCTCGTGCAGTTTGCGGTTGCGTTCCACCTGGTCGCGCTCTTTTTCGGCGTTCTTTTTCCACAGTGTCGTCCATTGGGCGATGATGCGCTCTTCTACGTCTGGTGCAAATAAGACGCGCTTCAGGTTGACGCCAGTCACCTGCCAGCCCATTTCGGAGAGTGTTTTGTATTCGCGGCTGGGAACTTTCTCCAGATACTCGGCGGCATCTGCTGTTTTCCCACGCTCCATCAAAAATGCAAACATTTGCTGGTACGAGAATTTTTCGGAAGCGATGAAAGGCCGCAAGGCGGTTTCTATATCGGCATACCGGTTTTCGCGGCGATGTTTGTTGAAGATTTCACGACATTCGTCTTCGGGCTTCACTACCGGGCGGCCAAAATCATCCAGTTTTTCCACTTCGGCCTGTTTAAGCCGTTTATTGACCATCGCAGCAATGACCTGTAAGCCGGTTTCGGTGCGGCCTTCCGCAATTTTGAACAATTCATCCTGGCGGAATTTGCGAACGTATTCGCGCCACAAATCGGCAGCCATACGGGCTGGCAGTTCGCTCCATACTGGCCATTCGGTGTTTGCGCCGCGAGTAATGCTATCTCGAATAGCGCGCTCAGCATTTTCCTTGTTGAAGCCAAAACGGCTGCCGCCTTCGCCCTCTTTGGCCGCAATGCGGAAGTTGACCGCCATCGCCGCCACGACTTCGATGCCATCACGGGTCAGCGCACTGGTTTCCCAGCGACGTTTTTGAATCTGCTCGTACTCCTCGGGGAATTTCTCTCTGGTCACGCGGAAGGGGTCGCGGTCATCGCGGTCATCATCCGCCGGTCCAATAGTTTGCGAGAGCGGGTGCAAATCGGCAGTCCCGGCGATGTATTCATCGGCTTTGGTAAAGTGGATGCCAGGGCCAATGGTGTTCGTGAATTTGACCTTGTTTCTCAACACCGCTGCGCTGGCGCTATCCATCCAGATGACGCCCGGTCCTTTGCGGCCTTTTTCCTCGGCGCGCTCTCGCACAATACCGTTTTCAACGAAGATGGCCGGGCCATGATTGCCAAGCAGGTATGAAATCAACCGGTCTACCACCCGCAGACGGTCGCTGAGCGTGCGTACCGGCAAAACGAACTGGGCAAAAAAAACCAGCCAGAACAGGCCGCCCGCAAAGCACAGGACAAAATCACCCATCCAATCGAGCGGGTCTACAGCATAGCGAAGAATCAATCCCGACGAATTGGGAAACAGCCAGGCCAGGATATACGATAATCCGACCAGCGCAAGATAGCCCCCAAAGAAGAGAACAATTGCGGTTCTGAAGGCCTGAACGAGAGGGTTGTTCCAAAAAGTATTTTGCTCTTCCATTGCTCTGATTCTATAACAAAAACGCAAAAAAGGGAAAGGACATGACGTATAATCATGCGGAATGAAGACAATCCGCACAGAATTTCACTGCCATACGATTTACTCCAAAGACTCGCTGGTGAAGCCACACCATCTGGTAGCCGCAGCCCGCCGCAAAGGATTGGAACGCCTGGTCATCACCGACCATAACTGTATCGGCGGCGCGCTGGAAGCGCAACGACTTGCGCCAGAACTGGTGATTGTGGGCGAAGAGATACTCACCACGCAGGGTGAGCTGCTGGCAGTCTTTGTGCAGGAGGAAATCCCTGCCGGACTGACGCCCCTGGAGGCCATCCGCCGCCTGAAAGAACAAGGGGCTTTTATCGGGGTCTCGCATCCGTTTGACCCCATGCGCGGCTGGAAGCGCGAACATCTGCTGGAAATTCTGCCACACGTGGACGCGCTGGAAGTGTTCAACGCCCGCTGCCTTGAAATGCGTTTCAATGATGACGCCCGCGCCTTCGCCCGCGAACGCGGCCTGCCCGGCCTGGTCGGTTCGGATGCCCACACCCTGCGCGAACTCGGACGCGCCACGCTCACCCTGCCCGCTTTTTGGGACGCCGAAAGCCTGCGGCAGGCGCTTGTTTCAGCAGTCGAACGGGTACGGCTGTCTTCTCCCCTGGTGCATCTGGCTTCCCGCTGGGCGGTCTTCGCCAAAAAACGCGGCCTGGTTGCCTGGCCACCAAACAAGGAACAAAGAAAGGCTTGAAAGCCCGATGGAACAACCCTCCTCTACCCTTCTCATCGCTTTGTTTTTACTCTGCATGGGCGGTGGTTTCTTCTTGGGGGCCATGCTCGTTTTCCTGATGGGAAAGCCATTTCAGGCCAAAAGCGAGGCTTCCGGTACAGTCATTGCGCTGGAACCTGACCCCAAAGAGCCAGATATTTTCGCCCCGGTGGTGCGTTTCACGGCAGGCAACGGTCAATCCTACACGTTCAAATCAAAAATCAGTTCGGCCAGGCCTGCCCACCAGGTCGGTCAGACCGTTTCCGTCCTGTATTCCACCGCACAGCCGCAAAACGCAGAAATCAAAGGACAGAGCCAGGTTTTCATCCTGTTGCTCGGGGTTGCGGGCATTTGTCTACTGTGCGCGGCAGTGGTGGTAGGCGCAGCCGGTTTTGCGAGCGGGTTCTAAAGGAAAATTCCCATGCGACCGCTTGAAGTCGTTCTGCCGCTCCTTCTGGCGTTGTATGTGTGCTGGCCGCTGGTCAGCCGCCAACGCCCGCCCGCGCTGGGCATTCTGCCTGCCTTCGCACTGGTGGTGATGATTACACACGCTCGCGTAGAGGGTATGCGCTGGCAGATGATTCCACTCTATGCGTTTACTCTGGTGTTGTTCTTCTGGACGCTCCCGGCTTATTTGCGGGCGCGCGGCGAAGGAGAGATACTCCTGCGTCCAACGGGCCGTCAGCTGGGTGGATTGCTGGCGGCACTGGTTTTGCTGGCCGTTTCGACGGCGTTACCAGCCCTGTTGCCGGTTCCACAGTTACCGCCGCCGCGCGGCGCATACGCTGTTGGCACCTTCTCCCGTATGCTGGTGGATGAATCACGGCGCGAACGCTACTCTGAAAAAGACGAACCTCGCCGCCTGATAATGCAGGTCTGGTATCCGGCACAATCCCCCTCATTAGAGGCCGAGCGCGCCGCCTGGATGCGTGAAGCAGAACAGGTGGCGCCAGAAATTGCCGAACATATCGGCCTGCCGCGCTTCTTTTTGAACCACCTTGCCCTGGCAAAAACGTTTTCGTATGAAAACCTGCCGCCGGAAAGAAGAAACGGCCCTTACCCGGTGCTGGTCTTCGTTCACGGCTGGAACGGTTTTCGTCAGCAGGCCACCTTTCTGATGCAAGACCTGGCCTCGCACGGCTACGTGGTGGTATCGCTCGACCTGCCTTACGGCGCACGGATGGTGGTCTTCCCCGATGGGAGTGTGGCACGCAACAACCCCGCGGCCTTACCACCAGCCAGCAGCCTGCCCACCGAAGAGTACGAGGCCGTTGCCCGCAAACTGGTAGCGCAATGGACGGAAGATATTGGCTACACGCTTAATGTGCTTTCCAAAATCCATACCACGCCCTCCGAACCTCTTTATGGCCTGCTCGACCTGGAGAAAATCGGCGTGTTCGGCCATTCTACCGGCGGCGGGGCTGCCATTCAGTTCTGCGGTCTCGATTCGCGCTGTAAGGCCGGGCTAACCTACGATGCTTTTATGCGCCCGGTAGCAACCGAAGTGCTCTCAAACGGCACGCCACAGCCCTTCCTGTACCTGTTTAGCGAATTGTGGCCCTTCCCGCGCAACAACGAACTGTTCGAGAGGTACTACCAGCACGTGCCAGCCACCAACCGCGTCATTACTGTGCTGGGCGCAGACCATTACGACTTCACCGACCTGCCTGCGCTTTCGCCGCTCGCGCCACAACTCGGCTTGAAAGGCCCCATCCCCGCCGGACGCGTGCAGCCTTTGCTGATGGATTACACACTGGCTTTTTTCGATTGGGCCTTGAAAGGCAAATCCGCCTCCCTGCTCGCAAGTCCCTCCCCGGCCTATCCCGAAGCCCGTTTTGACCGCTGATGCGCCGCTTCATGCGTTTTTTCTTCTATCACTTTTACCACGCCCTGGCATGGACGTACGACGCCGTAGCAGCCATCGTTTCGCTGGGCCGCTGGAAAGAGTGGGGACGCACTGCCCTGCCCTTTGTACAAGGCGAACGGGTATTGGAACTCGGCTTTGGTCCCGGTCATCTGCAAGTCGAAATGTACCACACCGGTCGGCAAGCCTTCGGTCTGGACGAGAGCAAGCAGATGACCCGGCAGGCGCGACATCATCTGATGCGTCACGGCGCACCTTTGCGCCTGGTACGCGGATACACTCAGCATCTGCCGTTTGCTTCGGAAGCGTTCGATAGCGTGGTCTCGACCTTTCCCAGCGAATACATTGCCGACCCGCAGACGTTGCGCGAAGCAGGACGGGTGCTGAAACGAACAGGCCGTCTGGTCATCGTGCCAATGGCCTGGATGGGCGCAAACTCTCTGCCTGAACGGGCAATGCGCTGGCTGTTCCGCGTCACCGGTCAGGGCGGCGAGGGCCTGGAAGCGAGAATCGCCGCTTTTCTGGCGGAACACGGCTTCCGCGCGGTGTGTTCCAGGGTCGAAGTCCGCCATAGCATGGTGTTGGTGATTGTCGCAGAAAAAGCAGAAGCAGAATAAAAAGGGAAGGAAAAACGCAAGCCCTCGCCGCAGGCAGCAAAAGTGGGGTAGAATTTGCAATATGGAAGTGCAGATTGCGGTTGCCAAGACCAATAAATACGCCGTGTCCGAAAGCGGCGACACGCTGGAGGTCGTGGAGCGGCCTGGCGGCGGGCTTTCGGTGGTGTTGGCCGATGGGCAGTCTTCGGGGCGGGCGGCTAAAGTTATCTCAATGATGGTCGTTCGCAAGGTGATTGGGCTGCTGGCCGAAGGCGTACGCGATGGGGCGGCGGCGCGGGCAGCGTCCGATTATCTCTTCAGCGAGCGCGGCGGGAAGGTCTCCAGCACACTCAATATCCTTTCGGTAGATTTGCATACCCGCACGGTGGTGCTTGCCCGTAACAACGAATCGCCGATGTATGTGGCACGCGGCGAAGAAATTGAGCGGATTGACGAACCCAGTCAATCTATCGGCATCGGACGCAACATCAAGCCCAAAATTACCGAGATTCCGCTCGAAATTGGGCTGACGGTGGTGATGTACACCGACGGGCTGGTTCACGCTGGCAGCCGGCGCGGCCAGACGATGGATGTTGGCGTGACCTTGCGCGGTCTGCTCGAAGATGGCGACCCTCCTGCTCAAGGAATTGCAGATGCTTTGCTGGCACAGGCCATGCGTCTCGACGAAGGCCGCCCGGCAGACGATATGAGCGTGGTGGTGATGCGCGTGTTGCCGCGCGGCGAAGAAAACGTGCGGCGAATGACCGTGCGCTTGCCGTTGAATTTATGAGAACGCGCCTTCTCCCCCTGAAAAAACCGGAGATTCGCAGACTGAAGGCCTCCTGGCGCGATACGATGTTGCTCCTGCGGGAGTTTCGCCAGCCAGTGGTCTCTTTTTCACTGACTCTGACGGTTGGGGCAGTGTTGTATGAGCATCTGGCGCGGGGTTATGGTGAGCCAGTCGGGTCGTTTACCGAAGCGCTGTATCTGATGCTGACGCTGACGTTCTTTCAGCCGGGTGGAGATTTTCCCACGCAACCGGCTTTACAGGTGTTCTACTTTGTCGTGCCGCTGGTCGGACTGGTCATTCTGGCACAAGGACTGGCCGATTTCGGTTACCTGCTCTTCAACCGGCGCGCACGCAGCAAGGAGTGGGAAATGGCGGTGGCTTCGACTTTCGAGAATCATACCGTCCTGGTGGGGTTAGGTCATCTGGGTTACCGCGTGGTGCAGTATCTGCACAAAATGGAAGAGCCAGTGGTGGTCATCGAACTCAACCCGAACGCCGATTTATCCGGCACGGTGCAGGCGATGAACATCCCGGTCATTCAGGATGATGCCACGCGGCAAAGGGTGTTGGAGGCGGCGGGCATCCGGCGCGCCAAGACCATTGTGTTGTGTTCGCAAAACGATTCGATGAACTTGCAGATTGCCGTGAAAGCCCGCAGTCTGAACCCCAACATCCGCGTAGTGATTCGGATTTTTGATGATGATTTTGCCGAATCTATCCAGCAGCAGTTCGGGTTCGTGGCATTGAGCGCAACCAGTATGGCCGCTCCCGCTTTTGCGGCTTCGGCTGCGGGGGCCGATGTCACCCGTCCGATTACAGTGGAAGGGCAGGCGCTCAGTCTGGGACGCTTGACCATCAGCAAAGGCAGTAAACTGCACTGGCGTTCGGTTGCGGAAATTGAGGCGCGCTACGATGTCAGCGTCGTTCTGCTTAAAAAAGAAGGTCAACTCGACCTGCATCCCAGTGGCAAGGAAGTTTTGCGCGATGGTGATGTGATTGCCGTACTCGGAAGCCCGGACCGGTTGAACATGGTCGTGCATGACAATCAATGACCGCTACGAAACGAGCCATCAAGACAAGCCGCTGATTGGGCTGGTGGGCCCGTGCGGAGCGGGAAAATCCACCCTGGCGGCGCGTCTGCGTGCGCGGGGGTATCGCGTAAAGCACATTGCGCAGGAGCATTCGTTCGTTCAGGATATGTGGAAGCGGTTGGTGAACCCGGATGTCTTGATTTTTCTGGATGCGTCGTATGCAGTGACGAATGCGCGGCGGCAGTTGGGGTGGTCTGAAGCCGATTACCAGGAGCAGCACCGCCGCCTGGCGCATGCCCGTCAACATGCCGATTTGTATGTGTTCACCGATGCGTTGAGCGTGGACGAGGTAGAGCAGCAGATTCTCGCATTTTTGGAAACCGCTCCCGGCGAGCAAGACCAGGCCGGGGGTAGAGTATAATCCCCGCCATGAAAATTCCCATGTCTTCTCCCGACCTCACCGAAGCCGACCGGCAGGCGGTGATGGAAGTTCTCTCTACGCCCAATTTGAGCCTGGGGCCTAAACTGCCGGCCTTCGAGCGCGCGGTGTGCGAGTACACCGGCGCAAAATATGCGATTGCCGTCAATTCCGGCACCGCGGGGCTGCACCTGTGCGTGCGCGCCGCCGGAATTGGCGCAGGCGACCTGGTCGTTACCACGCCCTTTTCCTTTGTGGCTTCGACCAACGCGCTGTTGTTCGAGAACGCCATCCCGGTCTTTGTAGATGTGGATGCGCGCACCGGTAACCTGGACGTTGCGCAGTTGTGCGACGCGCTCGAACATATCGAGAAGTACCTGCCGCGCCGCTCCCCCGTTCCGGGCGGGGCGCTGAAGGCTGTATTGCCGGTAGATGTCTTCGGGCAGCCAGCGCCTATGGACGAGATTACCGACCTGGCGCGCGCACACGGCCTGAAAGTCATTGAGGATTCATGCGAGGCGCTGGGCGCAACCTATAAGGGAAAGCAGGCTGGCACGTTTGGCGATTACGGCGTGTTTGCGTTTTATCCTAACAAGCAGATGACCACCGGCGAAGGCGGGGTCATCGTGACGGATGACGAGCAGGCGGCGGCTTTCATGCGCGCGCTTCGCAACCAGGGGCGCGCCCCCGGTGATACGTGGCTTTCCCACACCTATCTGGGGTACAACTATCGTCTCGACGAAATGTCATGCGCGCTGGGGATTACGCAACTGAATCGGCTCGATGCCATGCTTGCAAAACGGGAGCAGGTGGCAGCGTGGTATTTCGAGCGATTGCGCGGACTGGCCGGGCTTGAGATTCCTTTCATTGCGCCAGAAACAACGCGCATGTCGTGGTTCGTGTATGTCATCCGCCTGGAAAGAAGAATTGACCGCGCCGATTTCGCCCGACGGCTGGAAGCACACGGGGTGCCAGTGCGTCCGTATTTCCTGCCGATTCACCTTCAGCCTTATATGGTGGAACGCTTCGGCTGGCGCGAAGGCGACTTCCCTATCACCGAAGACCTGGGACAGCGCGGCGTGGCAGTGCCGTTCAGCGGTGTGATGACAGAAGAGCAGGTCGAATACGTCTGCCAGGCCATTCGTGCGGTTTTGAACGGGTTGTAGCGATGCACGAATTCTTGCCCCCACGCCGGCGTGGACTGGTGGTTCACCTGACGCTCATCGCCCTGCTCAGCCTGACGGCAGGTATCTGCTTTTGGCTGGTCTTTCAAACGCCCGTTGGTCCGTCTTTCGCGTTCTATGCGGTAGCATTTTTGTTGACGGTGTTGCCCTTGCCTGTACTGGTCTACCGATTATATGCGCTGAACCGGGCTCACTATCGGCTCGACCGGAATACCCTGCGCCTGACATGGGGATTACGGGTAGAAGAAGTTCCGGTCTCTCTCATCGAATGGGTGCGACCCGCGCAGGGGCTGGTGATGCCGCTCACTCTACCGCTCTTCCGTCTGCCAGGGGGCATTTTGGGGGTCACCCGCCACCCCGACATTGGTGAGGTGGAATTTCTGGCATCGGAAACGGAAGGTTTGCTGCTGGTGGCAACCCCTCAACGGGTGTACGCTATTTCGCCAGAAGACCCGGCTGCTTTCACGGCGGCTTTTCAGCGGGTCATCGAAATGGGAAGTCTCACCAGCGGGGTGATGCGTTCAGAGTTTCCCTCCTTTGTGGTGGGACAGGCCTGGCAAAATCCATTTGCGCGCGCAGCGTGGCTGGGCGGTTTGGCGGCAAATGTGGCCGCGCTGATATGGGTGGGGATTCTCATCCCAACGACACGGCGCGTGCCGCTCGGATTCGGACCAGGTGGCACGCCGCTGGAGGCCGTGCCGGCGGCACAGTTGATTTTGTTGCCGTTTCTCAGCCTGGTGTTGTTCGGCTTTGGATGGCTGATGGGCGTGTTTTTTTACCGCCGCGCCGACCAGCACGTGCTTTCGCTGGTGCTGTGGGTGTCCGGCGCGCTCACGTCTCTGTTTTTCTTGTTTGCAATTTATTTTCTGGTGACCAGCCCTCTCTAATAAGCCATGCAAATTTTCACCGGTTTTCTTCTGGCAAGTCTCATCGCATTTGCAGCCTATCGCGCGCACAGTCTCAGTGCTTCAGGGGCGCTGGGAGCCGTGCTGGTGGGCGGGGTCATCTTTGGAATCGGCGGCTGGCAGTGGGCAATTCTGCTGCTGGCCTTTTTCATCACGTCTAGTGCGCTCACCCGTGCTTTCAAAAAACGAAAACGCGGCCTGAGTGAGAAGTTTTCCAAAGGCGGAGAACGCGACCTGGGGCAGGTGCTTGGTAATGGCGGATTGGCGACTCTCTTCGCTGCGTTGTGGCATTTCTTCCCCGGCGAAGCGTGGGTGTGGGCGGGGTTTGCGGCTTCGCTGGCAGCGGTCAATGCCGATACGTGGGCAACCGAATTGGGGGTGTTGAATCCGCATCCACCGCGTCTGATTACTCAGCCGAGCAAAAGCGTGGAAAAAGGGACTTCAGGCGCTATCTCGCTCGTGGGAACGGCGGCAGCCCTGGGGGGCGCCGGGCTGATTGGCCTGTTGACGGTAGCCGTCGCGCCGATGACGGTTTCGCCAGCGTTGGGCATTCTCGTCACGCTGGCCGGGTTGGGCGGTTCGTTAGTCGACTCGCTGCTTGGTGCAACCGTGCAGGCCATCTATCACTGCCCGACGTGCAACAAAGAAACTGAACGCCACCCCACGCACACCTGCGGCGCAGCCACGATTCTCAAACGCGGCTGGCGCTGGCTGGATAACGATTGGGTGAACTTTGCCTGTGCAGCGTTCGGAGCACTGCTGACCATTCTGTTGGTGTGAGCGAAGGAAAATTTCAATCTTTCGGCGGGCGCGGACCGAGAATGGCCGTGCCAATCCGCACCATGGTTGCGCCTTCTTCGACGGCAGCCACAAAATCGGCGCTGGTCCCCATCGAGAGTTCGTTCCATGCGAGAGAGGGGAAGCGCGCCGCCAGGAAATCACGCACTTCACGCAGCCTGACGAAGAAAGGACGGGTGCGCTCCGGGTCATCGTAGAGAGGCGGCATGGTCATCAGGCCGCGTACCTGCAAATGCGGCAGAAGAGCAATTTGTTCCACTTCGCGGCAGAGCGCATTCAGGTCGGCAGGGGTCGCAGCCGGGTAGCCGAATTTGCTGGCCTCGCCGCCGACGTTACACTCCAGAAGCACCGGCAAAACACGCCCGGCTTCCTGTGCAAAACGCTCCAGCCGGAGGGCAAGTTTCAGGCTATCGAGGGAGTGCATCCAGTTGAAGTGGGCGGCCACCAGGCCCGCTTTGCGGCTCTGCACGTGTCCTATCATGTGCCAGCGCAGGTCTTCGACTTCAGAGGAGAGTGCCTGAATTTTTTGCACGGCTTCTTCGGCATAATTTTCGCCCAGGTCACGGATGCCTGCTTCGACCGCTGCGCGAACGGTTTCGACGGGATGGGTCTTGGTGACGACCACCAGGCGCACCGAAGCGGCAGACCGCCCGGCACGCTGAGCGGCGATTTCGATTTGTTCACGAGCAGCCAGATAGCGAGCGCGGATAGATTCGCAAAGAGAGCGGCTGGACGATGGATTCATCGGGTCATCCTGAAGAAAGTGCGTTCCAGGCCGTGATTATATTCGATTTTCTCCGTGCGCTCTTACAATAACAGGCATTCTTTGCGCCCGCCGTTGGCGAAGGTAACGCGAACCTGACGAATACTGCCATCACGAGCAAAAAGGCGACGGCTGTAATCCAGGTCGAGAACGCGTCCGGGCAGCGTGCGGGTGGTTTCATCGGCAAAGTACAACGTTACTTCATCACGCAGGCCAAATTGCAGCAAGATGGGAGTCTGGCATACGAAACAAGCCAGTGAACCTGCTGGCACATTCAGAGTTTGTTCCTCCCCGTTGACATCCAGGTAAGAGACACGATGCGGCTGCGTGAGCAGTTCATCAGCAGAAAGCAGGAAGGGATGAAAAGCTAATTTTCCGTTCACGAATAAAATGCCCGTTTCGGCCCGGCGGGTGAGAATTTCTTCTTTGACTGAGCCAGTCATACCGGGCTGACGTGCGCCCTGATGACGCGGCGTGTGGGAATAGGGGTCGGTTGGAAAAGCGCCATATTCCGCCGGAGATTTATGATACCCCAGACCGGCGCGAATTTCGTAGTAGATGGCGCGCAGTTCGATTCCGTCCGAATGATAAGCAAATCGCTGTGTGGTTTCCTGAACCGCCAGAAGCAGTTTGGCAACCATATGCCAGTAGACACTGCCCAGTCCTTCATAAGCAAAGAATGAGCCGGAGCGTCCGGTAAATTCAGCGTGACGGAAGACGCGCTCAAATTGTTCCAAAATTGCTTCGGCCTCGGCCTTTGCCAGGTCAGCGAACTCGGAATGAGCCTGGAGCAGTTGTAAAACCCGGCGAACATCTCGCGCATTTCGCAGGTCGCCGTTGAAGTGAAAGTTGCCTTCTGCATCGCGCACGAACAAGGAGGTTTCCCCCCGTTCGGACAGGAGAAACGGCAGACGCAAGTCCTTGAGTTGTTCGGGAGAGAGCAGGTTTTTCTCCAAAAAGCCAGGCAAGGCTTTATCGGGATAAAGCAGGTATGTATGCTGGTCAGGGCGGTAGAGTGCGCTCTTGCGGAGACTGTACAACAGCTCGAGCGATTCTCGAGACGAGAGCAATTCTGATGAGAGGATTGCTACCTGTCCTTCCAGCATTTCCTGCAAACGGTCGATATACGCTTCGGTTTCCGTCAGCCGAAGGAGATTATAGGAGTGATAGAGCGCATCGGGGCGGCGGTTGGCGCGCAGGCTGTGTTCCACATACTCCCGCGCCAGCGAAAGGAAGGCGCGTAATTCTTCGGCCTGGAGCGAAGCAAAAGACTCAGAAAAGCCCGCCTGATACACGCGCCAGCGATACGCGCTCCCCGCCTGTCCAAGAGCATCCATCATGGCGCGGCGCGCAGCAGGAGAGAAGCCCTGCTCCAGCGAGGCGCGAAATTGCTCCAGAATGGCCGCAAGCGTTCGCAGCCAATCGGCAATTTCGGTGCGCAACAGGAAGGGTTCGCTTTCTTCCTGAAGCAGATTTTGGAAGAAGACCAGAAAGCGCCTTAAATAGGCCAGGGTCACCACCGAAAGCCCGCGTCCTACGAGTGCGTTGTTGGCATCGTTCCATTCAGGACGTTGGGTGTTCATCCAGATTCCGCCTTCGGGGACAAAGTTGACCAGTTTGGCAAGCAAAAGTGTGAATAATTTTTCGGTCAACGAAGCCAGAACGAGGGTACCATCGGCAGAGCGCAAGAGGCGAGCATCACTACCCTGTGTTTTGCTCTCCTGTTCGAGGCGAGCATGAAGCGCGTGGTCGAAGACAATGGTATCGTAAGGGTCATGAAGCAGGTCCTCGTAGGGTTTAATGCGGTAAGGAACGTTGGCATAACTCCACAAGGGCTGTCGAAGCAGGCGGCGCAAAGCGCCAGGGTGCAAACGCGCGCTGGCTTCCATCAATTTTTGCAGGTAGATGATTTGATGGTCGCTCCAGTAGCCAATATTCGCCCAGGGATTGCCTTCTTCGGGGACTTCCCAATCTACTCCGGCGCGGGTAATGCGATAGGGATTATAGCCATCAGCGGTGGTGGCACTGAGAAAGACGCCTATCATGGCTTCCAGGTAATCGGGGTAGGAATAAGCCAGGGCTTCCCAGTTCTGGAAAATATCGCGCCAGTTGCCTTCGTAATCGAGCCGCCGGGAGCCATCCGGATTTTGCAGGTTGATGGAGAAGCGATTCCAGGGGCGACTGGGGTCACCATGCCGACGGCTGAAGGTGAGAGGCAGGTAGGTAAGCAAAAGCCGGCGTAAGGCTGGCGGAGCGCTCTGCGCACAGGTGTACAATTCGTCCAGGCGAAAGCGCGCAGGCAGAGGAGCTAACAGTTCACGGTGTTGTTGGGTAATGCCACGCTGGTGCGTTTCCAGGAAATCGAACAGGTCAGCGCGGTCAATCCAGTACTGGTCAGCGAAGATGCCGCCGCGCATGACGTTGAACAACACATTCGCAAAGTGGCGAGCGGTCGCTGTCTGGCTTTGAGAAACCTGCAGACCATCAGCGGCCGAAACAATGTTTTGCAGGCTAAAGGTGTTGAAGGCAATCTCCTGCTCAATGACCTGCTGTTGTTGCGCCAGGGGAGTTTGCAAAAAGCGGCGTAATTCGACCAGTGCAGCATGGTCTTGATGCACATCAGCCACCAAATGCCAGCAGCGCTCCTGTCCGGCGTCCAGTGAGAGTTGAGCGTGAACAAAATAGGCCCCACGCTGACCGCGTACTTCGCTTTCCGGTTGCAGGTCGGCGCCAAAACGGAAGGCATCCAATTGACGCGAGGAGAGCAAAAAGCCCACGGGGGTTAGCCCCACCTGAAAGACGGAGGTGGCGCGCAGTGACTCGCTGGGTTCAGCCAGGTCAGTCAGGCGCGAATTGAGAGTAAAAATCCCCAGCCCGGTGGAGATGTCGAGTTCCGCGCGTTTATAGGCATCGAGCAGGCAGCTGTATTGATTCTGGACGGCAGAATCAGCATGCGCCGGCATCAGGTTTTGTAAACCATCCAGCAGTTCAACCTGGCAGTCCATCTGCAGGTCGAGGTTCATCAGCCAGGCCGTCTTGACGAAGCCCAGACGGTTGCTGGTACGCCAGGCGTAACGGAAAACCGCTTTCAGGGAGTGATTCATTTCTTCAAAAAGAATCGCCGTGCCGGGAATGTTCTTGTAGAGATGGCGTTCGATACGATACACGCCTTGCTGACGAATGGAGAACGGCTCCCATAACCAGGTTTGCGTGCCGCGCGTGAAGCGCAACACGGTCTTTGGCCCGGTGTTCTCGTGGTTATCGGTCAATTTGTCTTCGGTATAGTAGGGAAAGAGCGCGCGGTCGGCATGCGCGCGGCCTGCCGAAAGACCGCCGTTGGACGAGACGAACAACCAGTGGTTGCCGCTGCTGACAATGCTCATCAGAAAAGGCGGCAGGGCATCGTAGTGAGCAATTTTGTACCAGGATTCGCCCAGCAGGGTCACATATTCCCCGCTCACTTCGCCAGAAGGCGGAGGCAGTAAAGTTTCACCGAGATAAAGCGAACGAGTTTTGAGCATGGGAGCGTTCTCCGAACTCTCAGGGCAATTTTTCGTATACGCGCACGTAATCTACAAGATATTGGGCCGGGAAAACGGTTGTTGGGCTGACCATACCGCCCAGGGTACCGCCAACGGCCAGGTTCAAGATGAAGAAGAAGGGCTGGTCGAACACCCATGGACGGCTGCCAACATCTTCGCGGGTGACGGTGTGATAGGGAACGTCATCAAAAAACCAGGTAATCTGATTCTCGTCCCATTCGATGGCGTAGGTATGAAAATCATCGGCAATGTTAAATTGCTGACGATTCCATTTGCTGATGCCAAGCGCGCCAGAGTAGCCGGGGCCGTGCAAAGTGCCCAGAATCAGGTCTGGTTCTTTGCCGACGTATTCCATGATGTCAATTTCACCGCAGTCGGGCCAACCCACCTGAGAAAAATTTGCGCCGAGCATCCAGAAAGCCGGCCAAAAACCTTTGCCTTCCGGCACTTTGAGCCGGGCTTCGAGCCGTCCATACTGAAATTCGCGCAATCCCTGACTTTTGAGACGCGCAGAAGTGTAGTATGAACCCTGATACTTTTCCTGACGGGCTTCGATGACCAGATATCCATTTTCGATACGGGCATTTTCCGGACGGTCGGTGTAAAACTGCATTTCGCCGTTGCCCCAACCATGCCCGCCGATGTCAAAAGTCCAGTTGGTGCGGTCAATCGTTTTTCCATCGAACTCATCGTTCCAGACGAGTTTCCAACCGGGGCGTTCCGGGACAGGAGCGGAGACCAGTCCACAGGCAGAAACGCTCATCAGAAAAACAGCAATAATGAGGGAGAGAAGCAAGATTCGGCGCAACATGGCGGGTTACCCTTTCACCGCACCTGCGGTCAGGCCGGAAACGATGTAACGTTGCAGGAAGAGGAATAAAATGAGCATGGGGAAGGTGAGCAAAAGGACGGCGGCAGCCAGGGTCGGCCAATTGCTGCCATACACACCCTGAAAGACAATCAGCCCGCGCGTGATAGGGTAATAGTCTTTGCTGGTCAGGTAGATTGTGGGGGCAATGACTTCGTTCCAAATCCCGATGGCGTGCATCACGATAACTGTTGCCAGGGCCGGGCGGATGAGCGGGATGAGAATCATCCACACAAAACGGAAGTAACCACAACCATCCAGCGCAGCGGCTTCGTCCAATTCGCGCGGGATGGTTTTGATGTAGTTGACCAGAATCACAATTCCAATGGGGTTAACGATAAAGAGCATGATGTACCCAACAGGATTGTTGTACAGACCAAGATGCAGCATGAGTTGAAACTGCGGGATGAGCGCAGGCGGTAAGAAGAGCGCAATAACGAACAGGGTCAGCACTGCGCCGGAGAATTTGATATAGCCGCGCGCAATCGGAAAGGCCACAAACACCGCCGTAATGATGTAAATGGTGGTGGCGGCCACAGTGTAAATGACCGAGTTGAGCAGATATTTGGGGAAGCTGGCTTTGTTCCAGGCTTCGATGAAATTCTGGAAGTGTAATTCGGTTGCCAACGCCGTGGCGTCCTTCATGAAGGAGGGCATGGTCTTCAGAGAAGTATTGACCAACATGAAGAGCGGCCCAACGTACAAGAGAGCAAAGAAAATCATGACCAGGTACGAGCCAATTACCCCCCACGGAATGCGGGTGGAACGATAATGGCCGTGATGGGAGACGGTTCGAGCGTTCATCCTAAAATCCTCTCTTCTCTGCGCTGAAGGACGTATTGCACGGTCATTCCAATTACCAGCACCAGGAGAAACAAGACGATGGAAGCAGCGGCAGCGTACCCCTGTCGAAAACTGCTGGTGACACTGCCGGAAGTCTGGCCGAAGCCGGTGGCATAAATCAGGTAACCCAACACTTGCGTCCCGTTACGGTAACCGACCAACACCAGAAACAGCTGCCAGGCTTGCAAACTACCGATGATGTTGAGCAGCAGATTGGTGTTGACGCTGGGGGTCAGCAAGGGCCAGGTGACGTTCGCAAACAATTGCCATGCGTTAGCCCCATCAATACGGGCGGCTTCGTACAGTTCGGCAGGGATGGTTTGCAATCCGGCCAGGAAAATCATCATCGTAATGCCCATATTGGCCCAAATCTGGATGAAAATGACCCAGGCAAAGGCCTGCGCTGGTGGACCGCCCAGAAATTCGGAGCGCAAGCCCAACAGAGAGAGCAGTTTGGCAGCCGGGCCACCCAGCGGATAGAGAAAGAGCGACCACATGAGCCCCTGAATGACCACGCCCAAAATAACAGGCATGAAGTAAATGGTGCGGAAAATGTTGGCACCCTTCAAGTTCTGGTTGACGATGAGCGCAACAAACAAACCAAGCGCAAACTGAATAATGGTGACTGCAGCCGAAAAAATGAGTGTGCGCTTGAGGGCTTCCAGGTTATCTAAGGAAGCACGTCCCATGAAGAGAAATTCACGGTAATTGTCGAAGCCAATCCAATGCACAGGGGCGTTGCGAATGCCGGTAGCATCCGTGAAGGAGTAAAAGGCAGTCGCAATAGAAGGGCCAAGCGCAATCAGAAAATAGAACAGCAGGCCTGGCAAGAGTAAAAGGTAAGGAGTCAGTTTCGACCAGCCGCGTCCAAAGTGGTAGGACATGACGACACCTGTTCCTTTCGGTGAAGAACTCTGGGCTTCCCGTCTCGGCGGGAAGCCCAGAGAGAGATGGGCTACTTGTTGACAGCGTCCAACCCGGCTTGCAGGTCAGCCTGCACTTTATCGGCCAGTGCTTTGGGGTCATCATCGGTGCCGAAGGGCTTGAAGTACGAAGCCCAGGGGTTCGCAAACTGACCGGCACCTTTGGGAGCAACCCAATACTGTTCGTATCCTACGCGGAAGTTGGCAAGATACGGGGCGACTTCCGCGCCGATTTTGGTGTTGAGTTGGGCGGTGGGCTGCGTGGGGATGAAGCCAACCGCGTTCACAAAGGCCTGGTAATTGGCAGGTTCAGAAAATTCGGCCAGGTAGAGCAGAGCAGCTTCGCGGTGGGGAGTGTTGGCCGCAATGGCCCATCCCTGGTCATATTTGCCAAAGAGATATTTGTTGTCTTCAGGATTATCGGAGCCAGGGAAGGGGATATAACCCCAATCGAAATCGGGCTGGGCAGCCTCGATGGCGGGAGCATACCAGGTGCCGCCGGGGAACATGGCCACCGCACCGGAGGCAAAGCGACCGGGAGCCGCATCACCAGCGATGCCGCTTGCGCCTTCTTCCATCATGTCGCGGGCATACACCTGCATTTTCCGCCACATTTCGAGCGATTTCTCATCGTTCCATTTGATTTTGCCAGTCCACAAGCCTTCAACGAGGGCAGCCTGGTCGGGGTAGATGGAGCCAATGAGCCCGTAAGCGCCTACGAAGATAGGCCAACCATCCTTACCACCGGCAGTCATGCACGGAATGCCAGCAGCCTTGAAGGTTTCGCAAGCCGTCACCAGTTCAGGCCAGGTGGTTGGGACCTTCAGGTTATACTGTTCAAAGAGTTTCTTGTTATAGTAAATGCCGCTGTAGGAAACGCGCCCCAGATTGACGGCGTACACCTTACCGTTGTAGGAACCAGCATCCTGCAAGGCAGATTGGTCGTAGTACTTGAGGAAGTCCTGTCCGGTCAGGTCCATCAGCAGGCCGGCTTCGATGAGCTGTTGCCAGTTGGGCGGGTCCACCTGCTTCATGTACGGTTGAGCCGCATTGGAAAAGCCGAAAATATCCAATACGTCAATATCATTGGCCGAAAGGCGAGTCTGGGAGACGGTGCTGAGGTCGTTGGCATTGACCACCGACATATCCACCACGATATTCGGGTGCTTTTCCTGGAATTTCTTGTTGAATTCTTCCATGAAAGCAACCATCGGCGGATTCTGGTGAACCAGCACGCGCAGGGTCACTTTACCGGCAGGTTGGGCCGGAGCGCTCTCGCCCCCAGCCGGCGCCGCGGTGGGCGTGGAAGGCGAAGCACAGGCAGCCAGCAGGGTGGCAAAGGCCACCAGCAGGCTCAGGAAAGAGAACATTTTCTTGGACATGGGAAATCTCCTTGCAAAACAGGATTGGGTGAGTGCGCCCAGGGGGCAGGTCGTTCCTGTTTCACATTCTATGGAATCTGGTTTCCCCCGTCTTGGAGAAAAGCGCGAAGCAGGTGGAGAAAAGCGAGAAGCCGATGACAGGCAAAAATATCGCCGTACATCCTGCTTAAGTCGGTTGATGGCGGAAGACTTCTGGCGCCAGGCCAGTTTCGCGGTGGAAGATGCGGGTGAAGTAGCCGCTATCGGAAAAACCTACTTCAAGTGCGATGTCGGAAACACTGCGTGTGGTGGTTTTGAGCAAGGTTTTGGCTTGTTGAATGCGGTAGCGTTGCAGATATTTGATGGGTGTCGTGCCAAGTTCCTGTCGAAAGCAAAAGGTCAGATAGTCTTCGGTAATGTTGACGTGCCGGGCAATTTCGGCACGGCTGATGGGTTGAGCGTAATTCTGATGGATATAAAGCATGGCCTGGCGCACCAATCGTTGGGCATCCTGGCTCAGGCGACGTTTGCGCTCCAACGCGGCGCTGATGCGCGCAATTGTTTCCTCCATGCTAAACACGCCCTTTTGCAAAACCACCGCCACACCATCGTTCAAACGCTTCAGGTCTTCTTCACTCAGATTTTTGCCAGTGATGACGATAACGGGAATATCACGTGTCCAGGCGGCTTCGCGCATAGCCTGCAACACAGCAAAGCCATCCATTTCAGGCATTTGCAGGTCGAGCAACACCAGGTCAATCTTCTCTTTGAGCAAAATTTTTAACGCCTGGTGACCATTTTGGGCAGCCAACACACGATTGGATGGGCTATGTAAACGCAAAATACGGGCATACATTTCCAGAGCAGACAAATCGTCATCCACAGCCAGAAAAGTACGCACCTGTTGAGAGACTGTTTCAGCAGGAGGCAAATTTTCATCCAGAGCGCGAAGCAAAGTCTCCGGCTCAACAGGTTTGGTGAGGTAGTCCAGGCTGAGCAAGGCTTCCCCCTGGTCCGAGACGGCATAAAACAGGATGGGGATGTCCTGAGCCGAAGGCAAACTCTTAATCGTCTGCATGGCCCGCCAGGCAAGGCCGGGTTGACCTTCGATTTCCAGTGCAATGGCCTGAGGCGGAGAGACCGCCAGCAAAGCCTGCCAATCGGCTGGGCGAGCCAGCGGAGCGCTCAGCACGCGAATGTTCTGTCCAGCCAGTCGTTCGGTCAAATGCGGCAGGTCAAGAGGTGATTGAAACAGGAATAACACCTTTTTTTCGGACGAGGCCGCAGGGGCTGGCTGCCGGGAAGCGGGAGAAATTTCTGGCAGGGTGAACCAGAAACAAGCGCCTTCGCCCGGCAGGCCGCTGGAAGAAACACCCACCTGACCGCCGTGCATTTCAACCAGCATTTTGCAAATGGTCAGTCCTAACCCCAGGCCAGGCTGACCTTCGGCAACACTGCGCTCAGTGCGATGAAAGGCCTCGAAGATGCGCGTTTGCTCCTGGGGAGGGATGCCCGGCCCCGTATCACTGACCTCGACGCGCGCCTGACCGCCGGTACACTGAAGAGAAAGCCGTACCTCACCACGCGGCGTGAATTTGATGGCATTGCTGACCAGGTTAAGCGCGGCCTGACGCAAACGAGTGCGGTCCCCCCACACCCAAACTGGTTGTTCCGGCAGGTCGGCGCGCCAGGTCAAGCCCTTATCTTGTGCCATCTGGGCACCGCTTTCGGCCACAATCCGTAACGTATCGGTCAAATCCAGTGGTTCGTATTGCAGACGCAGCTGTCCGGCCCCGCTGGAGGCCAGGTCAATCACATCATTTATCAGGCCGCCTAAATGTTGAGCGTAAGCATGGACACGTTCGATGTCGCGGCGCGCCGATTCGGGCAGGGAGGCGCTCTGCGCTTCGTTTTCATCCAACAACAGGCCACTGAGACCAACAATCAGATGAAGCGGCGCACGAAGTTCGTGGCTGATGGTGGAGAGAAAACGGCTTTTGAGCCGGTTGGCTTCTTCAGCAGCACGGCGGGCCTCGGTAGCCTGACGGTAAAGGCGCACTGTGTTGAGTGCGCTGCCAAGTTGCTGCACAATTGCGCCATGCAGGTCGAGGCGTGCAGTATCCAACGCCATAAAACCAATTTGGCCGGTCTGGTCGGTGATGGGAACAAGCGCAAGCGAGAAAGGCCGCTCTGCTGTCAGCAGGGTGGGGGGAGGAAATTGTTGGGGGCGGAGACGCAGGAGCGGCTGGCGAGGATTGAGGGCATCGCGAAGAACGCTCCAACCCAAACGTTCTTGTCCTTCCGGCTCAAAGAGCGCAACCAGGGCGGTCTGAATGCCAAATTCGGGGAGATGACTTGCCAGCACGTCGTACACCTGGGCTTCATCCAACACAGTGAGCAGGCGGGCTGTCAGCAGACTGAGGCGGCTAAACGTCCAGCGTTCTTCCAGAACATGTTGGCGGTGAGCGTCCCGCATTCGTGCGCTAATGGTGAGGCGGGCTTCATCGAGCAAGGTGGCAGCCATTTGTGGGTGTTGCTTCCACACCGGGCTTTTGGAGAGGAACGAAAGCGCTTCCTGCCACAGATGCGCGTCGTCACCGGATTGAACGGTACGGGTAAGAATCTCCTCCAGTGCGGCACGAAAGGCAATTGGGTTCCCCTGGGAAAGACTCTGCTCAAAGGTTTCGACCAGGCGGTGGCTGAAGGTGGAAAGGTCTTGCTCACGCAAGCCATAGACCTGCGGATGAATGTAAGCGCAAATTTCTGCGCCAAGGGATGCGGCTGAGGAGGAAACTCTGGCGACGTGACTGCCTCCACAACCACACGACTGACGCACAACCAGATGAGTTTCAACCCGCCGGCGTTCGGGCAAAGGAACACCTTCGGTCAAATGACGCCAGAGTTCATGCGTCGCCTGAACCCCCATTTCGAAAAGCGGGATATGAACACTGGTGAGCGCAGGCTGTTGTACCGCCCCTTCCAGGCGGTTATCGAAGCCAATCACCGCCACATCCTCGGGAATGCGTCGCCCGGCTTGCCGAAGGGCATGTATTGCCCCAATTGCCGATTCGTCATTGCTGGCAAGAAGCGCATCGAATTGAACACCGCTCTGCAAAAATTGTTGAGCAGCGGCAAAACCGCCATCGTACACGTGGCGACCATACAGGACGCGGCGGGGGTCTTGTTCCAGACCAAAGTGACGACAGGCCTGCTGAAAGGCGTGCAACCGTTCTCCGGAATCACCGGTCAGGTCGTCGGGCGAACCGGCGATGAAGGCAATTTTGCGCCGCCCGTGTTCGGCCAGGTGCTGGACTGCCTGCCGAATGCCAGAAGCATTGTCGGCCAACAGGGTGGGACCAATTTCGCCAGAGCCAATGAAGAAAATCGGGAAGCCAGAAAGGCGCAGTTTTTCGATATAGGCCGAACGCTCTGAAGAGTGAAGCGGGGGGACGACAATCAGGCCATCGGTATTCCAGGGGCCAACCGGCACAAAGTCGTGTTCGGCAGAAGGTATCGGCCAGGCCGGTCGGTAGGGGTCGCCTGGGCTGGCCGAAGGGCCAATTCCACAGGCAAGCAAAAGATGGCAACGCAGGGTTTGTGCCGCGTGAGAAATTCCCCGAAAAATAGGTTCCAGGTAGCTGAGCGTGGTGGCGGTACGGTAAAATTGCCAGCCAGCCAAAACCCCAATCGTGAGAAATTGTTTGGAGGCAAGAGAGGTGGACATCGAGACGGCTTTCCGATTTTCTGTGCTGAGGAGCGTTTTGGCGAGGATAGCACACCTGATGTCAGTTCGCCAGGCGGGGTATCGAAGGGTTTTCAAATGAGCAGTTATCGCTCAGGGCAATCCCTTGAATTTGCGCGCGCGCCAGGCGCTGAAACGTTCCCATCCGATGTTGGAGAGCATCAGGGTCATGCCGAAGCCAATCAAAACACAAGTAATGAAGAAGAAAGCGACTTCTTCTATCGGCAAAATGCCAAAGAAGTTGATGCCAAGGGTCTGGTCTTTGGAGATTTGCCAGGTGGTGGCGTTCAAGGCAACGATGTCGGTCAGCGAGAGGTACAGGCCAGGAACGAAGATAGACCAGAAGACGAGTTTACGATAATGCCAGAGAATATCCGCGCCGAACAGGAATTGCGGCAGGATGGGCAGCAGCGCCCAGGCAAAGATGATGCCCAGGTAGTTCCATTCATCCCCGGCGAAGAAGAACTGGAAAGTGAAGAAAGCCCACAGCAGCAAGAGTATCCCGGTTGTCCCATAGACCCCTTTCCGGTTGCGCTGAAAGGTTTCGGGGGCAGGCAACGACAGGCGTTTTGCCAGGAACCACCACCACAGGCCAACGAGAATGGTTTCCACCACGAAGAAAATGTATTCCTCGATAGGAACGTAGCCGATGGTGATGCCGGTAACCAGTTGCGGGTTGTAGTACCAGACGCCGGTGGCGACCAAGTAGTTGTCCCAGGGGGTGGTGTAGGTAAGCGCCAGGATGACGTGAACGAAGATAATGAGCGGGACTTTCTTTGCGTCAAACCCAGGGGTTGGGCGTCCGGCGCGCAGGTCAAACCAGGTGATGGCAATCAAGACCAGAATGGGGATGACAACAAAGAGAAGCAGGAAGTTGAAGTAGGTCATTCAGTGTTCGATTTCAGATTGTAGTTGTTAGTTGTTGCCTGGCGGCGGAAGACTTTCATCAAAACGCCCGGACGGGGTTCGAGGGTAGCGCCCATGTGAGGGTGGATGTTGTGGGGGTTCAGGGGTTGAAAATCAAAGGTTTGCAGAAGTTCAGACAGCACAATCCGGGCTTCCGCCTGTCCGAAGGCGGCGCCGATGCAGGCGCGTGGGCCGCCGCCAAAAGGGATGTAGGCCATGGGGGGCGTCTGACGACCATGCGCAAAGCGCTCAGGACAGAATTGGTCGGGATTTTCCCAAATCGCCGGGTCGCGGTGGGTCAGGTAAATGGAGTAGAACATGCGCGCGCCGGCAGGGATGGTCTGGCCTTCGCCAAAGGTGACCTCTTCGGCTACGATGCGGTTGCCGATGTGAATCGGCGGGTAGAGACGCAGGGTCTCTTTGATGACCTGGTCGAGCAGGGGCGGGGTTTTCTCCGGCGGGGTTTCGGCCAGCTGGCGCTGGAGTTCAGTGTATGTTTCGGGGCGCTGGCCGAGCATGGCAAAGACCCAGGCCAGCAGGGCGGTGGAGGTGTCGTGACCGGCGATGAGCATGGTCAGCATCTGGTCGCGGATGATGTCATCGGAGAGGCCGGCGTCTATCAGGTGCTGGAGCAGGTCATCGGGGATGGGTAACTGGTGATTGGTGATTGCGGCGCGGCGGTTGGCAATGATTTCGTAGAGATAAGCATCGAGAGCATCGAGATGTTTTTTGTAGCCAGGACGCGGGAGGTTGCGCCAGAGAATCCAGGCGCCGGGGGAGATGTATTCGATGGCTTTCAGGATGGGCGTCCAGATGCGCGGCAGGTCGTCCCAGGCGTCGCGGCTGAAGAGCGCCTGGAGGATGATGAGCAGGGCAATTTTGCGGGCTTCAACCAGCATGTCTATCACCTGTCCATCCTGCCAGGTCGCGCTGACGCGCCGGGTCTGAGCGCGCATCATCCCGGCATAGCGCGGTAATGCCCCGGGATGCAGAGATTGCTCCATCAGTTTACGGTAGTGGTCATGCTCCTCGCCATCGGTGATAAGCACGCCACGCCGCAGGAGGTCGGTGACGGGGTCGTGATTGCGCCACAGGAACTTTTTCCGCTCGGTGACCAGCACTTTGCGGGCGGCTTCGGGGCCAAAGACGATGTAGGGGCTGAAAAAGGGCAGCGGCACCTGAAAAAAGCGCCCGACCCGTTCTGCCATCACGCGCAGAGGGCCGAGGGGCGATTTTTCAGCCAGGAACGCTTTGAGAACTGCGCGTCCGGTTGCGGGGTCGGAGCCGGGGTTTTTCATATCGTTTTGCTGCTGGGCTGGTTGGTCGGTGATGTGGTTGGTTAGAAGACGGTTTTGGACAGGGAATAGGCTTTCAGGGTGCGTTCGCGGGCTTTTTCGCGGTCAACGATGGGTTGGGAGGGATAGCCAGGGATGCGAAGGCGCTTTTCCCAGGGGGCGTGGATGCTTTCAGGGGGCAAATGGGCGAGTTCGGGAACCCATTTGCGAATGTAGTCGCCGTGCGGGTCGAACTTCTGGCTCTGCAGCACGGGGTTGAAGATGCGGAAATAGGGCGCGGCGTCGGTGCCGGTGCCAGCCGTCCACTGCCAGCCGCCGTTGTTGGCGGCGGGGTCGCCATCCAGCAGGTTGTCCATGAACCAGCGTTCGCCCCACTGCCAGTTTATCAGCAAATCTTTGACCAGAAAAGATGCAACAATCATGCGGGCGCGGTTGTGCATCCAGCCGGTGGCCCGCAACTGGCGCATGGCAGCATCTACAACTGGAATGCCAGTACGTCCCTCTTTCCAGGCTTCAAATTCGGTTTCGTTATTCCGCCAGGGGATGTTCGCCAGCGCCGGGTTGAAGGCTGTTTTGCTGACGTGAGGGAAGTGGTAGAGAATGGCAATGTAGAATTCACGCCAGATGAGCTCGTTGAGCCAGGCGGTGGCGCCCTCGCCCCCAGTCTCTCGCGCGGTGGGAGAGGCGATTTGCTGAATGGCAGCAGATGCGGCCTGGCGCATGGAAATCATGCCAAAGCGGATGTAGGGCGAAAGAGCCGACGTGCCATCCAGGTCGAGACGGTTGCGGGTTTCGTGGTATCGGGTGATTTTTTGATTTTTTGATTTGGTGAACTGGTACAGGCGGCGCTGGGCTTCTTTTTCGCCAGGAAGAAAGAGAGCGGATTCGACAGCGGATGAATCGGAGAAACGGGGGGCGGAAACGGAATCAAGCGGAGAAGCGGATTCGACAGCGGATGAATCGGAGAAACGGAGAGCGGAAACGGAGTCAGGCGGAGAAACGGATTCGACAGCGGATGAATCAGAGAAACGGAGGGCAGGAGTGGAAGCAGGCAGGGTGACGGGGGGGAAATGTTCCGGCGCGGGGAGCGGGGTCAGGCTGGCGGGCAGCAGGGCTTTCCAGGCTTTGCTGAAGGGGGTAAAGACGGTGTATGGGCTGCCATCCGGTTTGACCACCGAAGCAGGATGATGAACGGTTTGCCCGTGGACGAGGGTCAGAGGCAGAGAATCGGCGATGCGCTCGTCACGGGCGCGGGCGTAGGGGGTGTAGTCTTCTTCGGCAAAGATGGCCTGCGCGCCGGTTTCGATGATGAGGTTCAGGAGTTCGATTTCTGGCTTGCCGCGCCGAATCACCAGACCAGAACCGCGTTTTTTGAGTTCGGCGTCCAACTCGGCCAGCCCGCCGAACAGGAAATGCTGGCGGCGCGCCGGGGTACGTTCCAGCAGATGCGGGTCGAGGATGAAAACAGGGATAACCGGCCCGTGCTTGAGTGCTGCGTGCAGGGCCGGGTTATCGGAGAGACGAAGGTCGCGGCGAATCCACCAGAGAGAGGTCATGTTGGTAATTGGTAACTGGTAGCTGGCAAGTGGATTGGAATGAGCAATCGCAAATTACGAATTACCCAATATCAAGCATGCCGGTTTTATCTTCTTCGAGCGCGGTCAGTATCTTTTCGGCCAGCGTTTGCGGGCTGAGGGCGTTTTTGGGCATGGAAAACGGCACTTTTTTCCAAAAAGGCGTATCCACTGCGCCGGGGCGGACGACGAGGACGGGCAGGCGGGTTTCTTTGCGCAGGACTTCGGCGAAGGCTTCCAGGCCGGCTTTGGCAGCGGCGTAGGCCGAGAGACCCGGCAGGCGCAGACGTTCATGCACCGCGCCGATGAAGACCAGGCGGGCATCGGCTTTCAGGTGCGGCAGGCTGGCCTGCGCGGTCAGAAACGCGCCGGTCAGGTTAGCCGAGAGTATCCGATTCCAGTCAGCGGGGGTCATTTCGGCGGTTTTGAGCGAGGCGATGTCGCCAGCGGCGTAGATGAAAAGGTCGAAGGGCGCGCCCATGCCGGCGGCCATGCGCGCGGCGGCGCTGACCTGCGCCGGTTGGGTGACATCTGCCGCGATAACGTGCGGCGTGAGGGCTTTCATTTCGGCGGGATGGCGGGAGACGGCAACCACCATGTGGCCGGAGGCAGTCAGTTGTTGGGTCAGAGCTTTGCCGATTCCACCGGCGGCGCCCCAGAGGAGGGTTGAGGGCATGGGGACTCCAGTAAGCAGTAATCAGTGAGCAGTGAACAGTGAACCGTAAACAGTGAGCAGTGAGCAGTGAACAGTGAGCAGTGAGCAGTAAACAGTGAGCAGTAAACAGTGAGCAGTAAACAGTGGTCAGGGAGCAGGGAGCAGGGTCAGAGGGTCGGGGGAGAGGGCGAGGAGGGCGGCATCTTTGGCTTTGGCTTCAAGCATCAGGTCAAAATCGCCAAAACGAGACCAGCGCACCAGCCAGTCACGGAATTCGTCCGGGTGGGCGTAGTCGGCGTGGTGACCGGGCCGGCTGCCAGGGGCTTGCGAGGAAAAATGTACCTTCGGGACGCCATCGGCGGGTTTCCAGGTGGCAAAGACTCGCGCCAGCAGGTCATCGAGCGCGCCGGGGCCGGGGTTGGCGGCATAGTGCAGGTTGTCGAAGACGACCGGTAACCCGGTGCGTTCTGACACCCAGAGCGCATCCGCCGGGGCGTAGCAACGCTCATCGTTTTCGATGACCAGGCGGCGGCGCAGGGAGTCGCGCAGGGTGGTCGCCGTCTCGACGAAGCGGCCCAGCGCGGCGGGTTTGTCGCCATACGTTCCACCCAGGTGGATGACGATTTTGCAGGTGGTATCCATCCCCAGCGCATCGAGAAAGGCGGCAGAGTAAGCAATTTCTTCGATGGCGCGGCGGACAATTTCCGGGTCGGGCGAGTTCAAAACGGTGTACTGCCCGGGGTGGAAAGAGAGCCGCATGTCGTGCTGACGCGCAAAAGCGCCGATGTCGGTCAACTCATCTCGAAATTCTGCCTGCCAATTGAGCGTGTTGACCGGGTGCGAGGCAAAGGGAATAACGCTCGAACCAATCCGAAAGAGCAGCCAGCCGTGCGCCAGGTTGTGACGCAGAATTTCGCGCAGGTCAGCCAGGTTTTGGCGGGCGAGAGCGCGCAGTTTTTCGGGCGTGGCGGCGCGCAGGATGGTTTCGTGGTTGGTGGTGCGCCCGGTCAGCCGTGAAACGCAGGGATAGCCAATCCGCATGTCAGTTCGTGTCCTGGTCGAGGGCATACATGATGGGCGGCTGACCGTTGATTTCAAGAGTCAGTTTGCCGCGCCGGTCAAGGCGAAGTTTTCCGCTGTTGCCTGCGCTATCGGCCAGGTTCAGGAAACCATGCGCGCGAATGCGGGTAGGGCCGAACAGCGACAAAACCAGTTCGCTGGTGATGACACCGGTCAGCGTGGCCTGGTAGCCGCCACAGGTGAAATGGAATTTCGAGGGGGCGGGCATGCCCAGTCCGCGCAGGCCGATGGTGGTGCCAGTGATTTCCTCCCGCCCGCTGAAAACCGCGCTGCCATCGGGGGCGAGGGCGCGATACGCAATCAGATAATGCGGAGAGACAGCTTCGAGCCGCGCCCACACATCCCAGCCGGTGGCCGGGTCGGCTTCGACCAGCTCCTCGCCCAGGCGGTTGAAACGCGGCTGGTAATAGGCCGGGCCATACGAAACCGAAGCGGCTGCCGCATACCAGGCAACCTGCTCCAGCGCGGCGGCAGAGTTCCCCGCTGAGAGCATTCCCGCTATCGGAACGAGCAGGCGGGTCTTGTGCATCCGGCGCGCGATGTAGCCGAGCAGGGTGATTCCCTGAGGAGGCAGCTCGTAACGGGTCAGGCTGGTCTCGGCCATTGCGGGTCTCGCGGTTTACTCTAACAATTCCGGCAGGGTTGGCACGTTCACCTGTTCCGGGAAAAGTTTGTGCATGACGGTGATGACCTTATACGCAAAGTTAGGGTCAAACGTGTAAAACCCCTCGTACATGCGCGGTTCGCCAGGCAGCCGGTCGCCAGGATTGATTTCTTCTGCCAGCAGAGTCATGTGGATTCCCGGTCCGTAAGCAATCACGAACCAGTAGTTTTCCAAAGGAGTATTGCTGGTATCCACCGCTGTCGTGCGAACAAAATTCGGGAGGGGTTTATCGGGAACGCCATACAGCCACAAACCCACCGAAGCCTGCGCAACGCGGTGATAGCGCTCTTCCTGGTCGGCCACACGGGAGAAGTATTGAAACGAAACGTGCGTTTCAGAAACGCCCGGGCTGGCAACAATGGCATCTTCAATCATGTGACTGATTTCGACCATCCCCTGCACGGTGAAGATGTAGCGAAAATTGACCCGGTTGAGGTCTTCGCGCCTGGCGCTCTTGAGAAAGGCCTCGGTGCGTGGAGGAAAGAGTGGCATCAATTTGCCAAAAAAATTACTGAGAAGGTCTTTTTGCATGATTGGTTCTCCTATTTACCTGCTTAACTTTTTCCGTTCACCAGCCTCGCCACGCGCATTGCGCCGAGCGTCACCCCGGCGGTAGATTGGCCGGGGAAAATGCTATCGCCCACCAACCACAGATTGCCGAAGCCGGTCTGCGGGCCGCGCGCGGCGAAGAGTGAAGTCTGCGGGAAGCCGCCGACCATGCCAAACGGGCGGCGGGTGTAGAACTCGTAGGTGTGTGGCGCGCCGGGCAGGACAAGTTCGGCGGCGGCGCGAAAACCCGGCAGAGCGCGCTCGGCGGCAGTCAGCACTTTTTGGGTGTAAACCGCCTTGCGTTCTTCGTAAGCGGCCTCGTCCAGTCCCTGCCAATCGGCAATGCGCGTGTGGGTCGAGAGAATGGCGGCGCGCATGCCTGCCGGGGCGCGGGAGGGGTCATCGAGCGGCGAAAGCGAAATAAAGACCGAATTGCCCTCGCCGAGCGGTTGGTTCACATCCACAATCACCTGATGATGGGTGATGGATGTGGAGATTTTCTCGGCCCGCACCCCGGCGTGGACAACAAAGGCGCCCCACATCCAGGGCCGGGAGCATGTCTCCCGCCGCAGGTTGCCCGGCGCGGCTTCGCCGAGCAGCGCTTCCAAACCCCAGGGGGTCAGGTTGGCGAGGAACACGTCGGCCTCGAAGCGCATTTGCCTGGCTGTTACCGCCGCCCGCACCCGCCCGTTGGCCGTTTCGAGGTGCGTCACCCGCTGACGGTATTTCACCTCGCCGCCATTGGCCTGTATCCACGAGACGAGCGTTTCCGCAATCGCGCCCATGCCGCCGCGCACGTGCATCACGCCCCGGCGAGGCAAATCCAGCACCGATGCGCCATAGAGCGCGTCGGCGTGGTCACTGATGGCCTGAGCCGAAATCAGCAGGTTGCCATCCACAAAGGCTTTGAAGGCCGGGGTGGTCTCGCGCGGCAGGAGATGGCGCACTTTGCGGAAGAGATACGGCGCAGCGGCCAACGTCTCCGGGCGCAGGGCCAGCGGCAGGCGCAGGGCTTCGGCGATGGTGGCGGGCGGCCAGGGGAAGTCGCGGGAGGCGATGTCCCAGGCGATTCTGGCGAGTTGTTCCTGCTTTTGCCAGAAGCGCGCCGAAAAAGGGAATCTGGTAAGGTACTCTTCGCGCCAGCGGGCCGGGTCCACCCACTGATAGACGGATTCGGTGGGCAGGTGCGTCACCCAGGCGGCATCGGGGATGGGCGTCACCGGCCATTCCAGGCCAAGAATTTCGGCCACGCGGGTATGCGGCCCGGCGGGGTCGAAACCACCGGCCAGGGTCGCGCCCGCGTCGAAACGGTAGCCTTTGTGAAAAAACGTTCCGGCGCAGCCACCGGGGTAAGTTCCGGCTTCCAGGACCGTCACCCGCCAGCCCTGCTTGAGCAGGAGGGCGGCGGTGGTCAATCCGCCAATGCCGGCGCCGATGATGAGGACGTGCATGAGCAGTGAACAGTGAACAGTGAGCAGTGAGCAGTCATCAGTGGCTGACGGGAGCAGGGGTTGCATCCTTGCGGGCGTGAATCTCAGCAGCGAGAGGGTGATTGTAAATGACGCGCGCAACATACACGCTCAACACCAGGAGAAGCACGCCGCCAAAGACACCCGGCGACCAGGTGCCCCATTCTCCGAGCAATGCGCCGCCCAGCGTGGGAGCCAGGACGCGCGTCAGGCTCTCGATGGAGGCAGCCAGGCCGAGAATGCCGCCAACCTCGTGGGGGGCGACTGCTTTGGTCAACGTACTGGCAAGGACAGTATTCAGCACACCGCCAGCAAAGGCCGTTGGGACGAGAACGACCAGTAGCCAGACCACAGACGGGGCTGCCGCCCAGCCCAACAAAGACAAAGCCATGACAATCACGGAAACAACAATCAAAACATCCTCGCGGAAGCGGCGGGTCAGACGACCTATCAGAAAGCCCTGCACGAAGACCGACAGGACGCCCACAAACGTCAGCACCAGGCCGGTCTGACGGGCATCAAGTTGAAACTTTTTGAGCGCGTAGAGCGCGAAAATGGTCTGGAAAATGGCAAATGCCAGCCCGAAGAAAAAGCGGGTAATCAGCAGAGGGCCGGTAAAGGGACGCCGCAGCGCCTGAAGAAGAGCGGCCAGTGTCACCGGGGGCCGTTTTTCGGGCATGGCGGCGCGTTTTTCAGGGGTCAACGATTCGGGCAGCCAGAAGCCCACCAGAACCAGGTTCACAAAAGCCAGCGCGGCAGCGGCAAAGGCCGGGAATGCGTATCCCCACTGGCTGAGGAAACCGCCCGTGACCGGGCCAATGATGAACCCCAGCCCAAAGGCCGCGCCAACCAGCCCCAGGCCTTTGGAACGATTTTTCTCATCGGTCACATCGGCAATATAGGCCTGCGCCACGCTCAGGTTGCCACCGGTAAAACCATCCAGAATGCGGCTGGCGAAGAGCATCCACAGTGCGTTGGCGAAACCGAGCAGCAGAAAACCCAGAAACGTGCCAAAGATGCTGACCAGCAGAATAGGACGGCGTCCAAACCGGTCGGAGAGCCGCCCTAAAATGGGCGCGCCAATCAACTGCATGGCAGCATACGAAGCCACCAGCAAGCCGGTGACGAACTCATTTGCGCCAAAGGTTTCGGCATAGTAAGGCAGCAGCGGCAAAATCAGGCTGAAACCGAGCAGGTCAATGAAGACGATGAGGAAGACCGAGAAGAGTTGTTTATTCATGGAAGTTGGTTATTCAGTTATGCGGTTGGGATGGTCACAAAGACATTTTCATTTTCGAGCGTCACCGCAAATGTCTCGATGGGAGTGGGTTTTTTGCCCATCGCCACCAGGCGGCGCGACCATTCGGGCAGTTTGGCGCCAGCAAAACTGGTGACCCAATCCAGGTTTTCGCCGGTACACATATCGAAGCGACTGCCGTGAAACGGACAGGTGATAACGTTGCCCTCAATCTTGCCACCGGCAATCGGCAAACCAAGGTGCGGACAATGATTGGCGACGGCGCAAAACCCGTTTTCGGTGCGATTGACAACAATCGTCGCACCGCCTGCGCGTACAACGCGCGGTTTGCCAATCTCAAAGTCGTTGATACGGCCAATGTTAATTTTCGTCATAGAAAGCTCCTCTCTATTTTGGCTCAAAACGGTAGGCCGGTTCATCCTGCATCACAAGAGTCGGCGTTCGGGCGGTTTTGGTGAGATTTTCCCAGCCCAGACGGATAAGGCCCAGCAAAGGCGTCCAGGGTTTGAACATCTGGTATTCGACAAAGCCTGCCTGCTGCGAGGCCAGCAGCTGCACCAGCTTGCGAGCCGGAATTTCTGGTGGCTGACTGAGAAAACGCAGCACAAAGCCGAAATTTTCCATTTGTTCATGCGCTTTCTGGCCTACCACGCGCGGACGAGTGAGCATCTCGGTGGTCATCATGCCAGGGCTGAAACCCACAATGCGGATACCGCTTCCAGCCGTTTCTCTGGCGAGGGAGCGCGTAAAAGAAGTCAACCACGCTTTGGTCGCGCCATAAAGAGCAACCGGCGTCGCAGGGCGTAGAAAAGAACCATTTCCATAGATATTGACCAGAGTGCCCGTCTGACGCGGGAGAAAATGGCTCATGGCGGCTTGCGTTCCATAGAGAGCGCCAAGGTCATTTGCCAGAAACATGTCAAGCGCCTCACGGGGATTCATATCGAGAATCATCCCAGCCGCCGAAGAGTAACCCGCGTTATTAATCCATATATCAAAGCGGCCAAAGCGTTCGATGGTCTGATGAGCCAGACGATGCACCTGTGCCTCATCACGCACATCCACCAGAAAGCCGGCGGTACGGTCTGGCGAGTGCAGTTCCGTGAGCGCCTGCTCCACTGCCTGTGGATTTCTGCCCGTCAGGACAACCGTCGCCCCTGCCGCCAGACAGGCTTTTGCGGTAGCGAAACCAAGCCCACGTGTAGAACCGGTGATGACGATAATTCTGTTTTTAAGCATCATGGCAAATTCAGGATTTGGTCTTCATCCAGGAGACGACAAACGACGCCTGGGGGGGCAGGTTCCGCTCCAGCGCTTCGGTGTAATACGCCAGATACTCGCGCACGGTTTGCGTATCGCGCCGATGGCTGACCAGCATCTGGTGCAGCCATTCCAGCTCGCTATCCAGATATGCGATGTTGCCCAGCTGGAGCGCGGCGGCAATGTTATTGCCCATGTAACGGTTAGCCGTTTCCAGATAGGCAGGCGGCATCTCCGAAATCTGGAAATGCCGATTCACTGCCGCCTCGACCAATGGGCGGTTGATGAGAAAAGCCCGTAAGGCTGCAGTGTACTCTTCTGAAAGCGCGCTCTCAAAAGCCGGTTGCGGAAAGGCAGCCAGCAATCGCTCAACACTTTCGATAGACGAATCGAGACGTTCCCCAAGAAAATGACCGGGAATGCGATAATGCAACGATGGATGCAGGTTGAAAATACGACCGCCATAGACCACCCGTGCGCCTTGCGCCGACAGTTGTAAAGCCGTTTGCTGTAAGGTCGCGGCGCTTACCAGGTGATGTGCAGCCAGCAAAACCAGGTCGGCTTTGACCATTGAGACGGTTTCCTCGAACCGGGAAACCGGCACGTTTGCGCCCAGATAAATGACGTTCAAACCACGCCGCCGTAAAAACAGCGTGAGCAGAAGAATAGAAAAGGTGTGCCATTCCTCCGGTGGACACCCCACCAGGATAGTCTTTGAACGCGTTGGAAGCGGTGCCGCCGCCAGTAAAGCGTCCAGCCGCCGCATGGCAAGCCCGGAAGCGAAATGCTCTTGCTGAACCGAAGCGCGGCCTTCATACCACAACATCCCCAGTTCGGCCATGCCGCGCTGCAACACTTCGGTACAAACCGTTTCGACCGGATACAGACCAAAAGCCTGATTAAGCGCCTGTTCAGCGGCATGCTCGTTGAAGTTCAGACAGGCCGCCAGCCAATGCGAACGAATCGCATCTATATTCGTCTCCGGGGGCAGAAAAATCGGCTGTTGAAAGGTGGAAAGACTCGTCACCGGACGGGTATCGACTTGGGCCAGTGGGTCACGTCCTTTGGCAACCTCATCTTTCCAGAGTTCTACCGCGCGGGAAATGCTCAATCCTTCATTCTGACGCGCCATCAGCCATTTGATGGTTTCGATGTCGTATTGCGAGTACAGGCGATGACCGCCAGGCGTGCGTTCAGGAACAGGCAGGCCATAGCGCCGTTCCCAGGCACGCAGCGTATCGGCTGCCAGGCCGGTTTCGCGCAAGACGACTTTAAGATTGAACGCAGGAGTTTTGCTGATGGGCATCGAAATCTCCAATGGGGAATTAATCTGTGGCTGCCGCTGCAACGGTGGATGGCTTTTGCACAGAAATTGTACCCTTTTCTTTCAAGATTCGCTCAGTTGTCAGGCGCGCCGAGAGCAGAACAATCGGCAGGCCGGTTCCGGGGTGGGTGGATGCGCCCGCAAAATACAGATTCCTGTATTTTGCGTGACGGTTATGCGGGCGCAAATAGCCGACCTGCCAGAAGTTATGGCTCAAACCAAAGGCCGCGCCCTTTTGCAGATTGAATTGCTGCTGCCAGGTAAGCGGAGTATACGTGATTTCAAATTTGATGTGTTCGCGCAGGTCGTTAATGCCCATTTCTTTTTCCAGGCGGGCAAAAACGGTTTCCCGCGCGCGTTTCACCATCGCGTCCCAATCTTGCCGGGTGCGAGCATCCAGATGACCGACCGGCACGAGAACATATAAAGTATCCTGACCGGCAGGGGCAGCGGCCGGGTCAGTACGCGCTGGCGCGTGGACATAGAACGAGGGCGCATCCGGCAAAGTATGGTCCTGGAAAATACGGTCGAACGAGGCTTTGTAATCGCCCGCCAGAAAGACGTTGTGATGAGCAATTTGAGGATATTGTTTGTCCACACCCCAGTAAAACATGATGGTGGAGCAGGTATAAAGTTTTTCGTCCAGTTTGCGGGCTTCGGCGCGGTCGGGCAAAAGCTGGTCATAGATATAAGGCAAGTCCGCGTTTCCGACAAAAATATCGCCGGCGTAGCGCGCGCCATCTTCCGTCTCAACAAACAAGACCTGTGAACCCTGCACCTGGATGGTTTTGACGGGCGCATTGTAAATAAAGCGAACACCCAATTTTTCGGCAATCCGCGTGAGCGCCTGAATGGCCGCATACATACCGCCCATCGGATACCACACCCCTTCTGCCAGCTCGGTATACTGAAGCAGAGAATAGGTAGCCGGGGCATCGTAGGGACTCAGGCCGAGATACATATTCTGGAACGTAAATGCCGCCTTGAGCCGTTCATCTTTGAAATAGCGGCTGGTGTTACGGTAGTGCTTATCCAGTGCCTTGAGTTGAAAGATGAGCGGTAGGTTGCTCAGGCTGAAATACTCCAACAGGCTATAGAAGTTGCGTCCTACGAACTTTTCCAGGGAAATTTTGTAATGCCTGGCACCTTCTGCAATGTAACTCAAAAAACCGGTAAAGGCCGTCTTCTCCACCGCCTCTAACTGGTCTTGCATCTTACCAATGTCGGATGTCAGTTGTAATTGCAATCCATCCTCAAAGTGGACTTTATAGGTCGGGTCAATCCGGCGCAGGTCGAGATGGTCGCTCATGCGCTCTCCCAACGCCTGAAAGGTCTCCTCCCACACTTCGGGCATCAGAAACAAAGTGGGGCCAATATCAAAACGATGACCCTCTCGAACAATCTGATTGCAGCGTCCGCCGGCTTGGGCGTTCTTCTCGAGGACGGTCACGCTATAACCGTTTTTCGCCAGTCGGGCAGCAGTCGCAATGCCACCAATGCCGGCGCCTATCACAATTGCGGTGGGTTTAGAAGCCATTGTCATTTCTCCTTGAGCAGAATGCAAGCATATCTTGCACCTTGAATTATAGCCTTTGTCCATTATTTGTCAAGATTTTTCCTTGCAAAACCTTGACAAGGTATAAAAAATCTGTACAATAAAAGTCAGGATTTTATGCAAACCCTGATGGAGGCAGCCATGCAGGCACACTGGGAACGACATTTGATTGACCTGGCCGGAAATGTTCCGCACCCGTCCACCCGTCCTGTCTACTCATACTGGGCAGGCGACGCCTCGCTCGAAAAAGCCTATGAACTGTGCGGACAGATTGCCGCTCATCACAGCAAGTCCTTCTACATTGCAAGCGGCCTGCTGCCAGAAGAAAAACGCTCTGCGGCGCGCGCCTTGTATGCCTTCTGCCGCACAGTGGATGACATCGTAGATGAAGGCTCGATTGTAGGCCGCGACGCGGAACTGGATTACTGGCGTGGCGTCGCACAGGGAATTTTGCATCCTCGTCCCGACGACCTGGTGGCGCAAGCGTGGGCCGATACACGCAACCGCTATCACATCCCCTCTCGATACGCTTTGCAACTGATTGACGGCGTGGCGCGCGACATCACACAAACTCGCTATAAAAACTTCGATGACCTGGCTACGTATTGCTATGGCGTCGCCTCCACCGTCGGCCTGATGAGTATGTACATCGTGGGATTCAAATCGAATGATGCTCTCCCCTACGCGATTAAGCTGGGCGTTGCGCTACAACTGACCAACATTTTGCGTGACGTGGGCGAAGATTACCGCAACGGGCGCGTTTACCTCCCCAAAGACGAGCTCAAAGCCTACGGCATCACCGAGAGAGATTTAGCACGTGGCATTGTCAACGACAAATGGCGCGCCTTCATGAAGTTCCAAATTGAGCGCACACGTGCGCTCTACGCCGAATCCGAAAAAGGCATCCGTTTTCTGGAACGGGACGGTCAGCTTGCCATCGGCGCAGCATCCACTTTCTATCAGGGCATTCTGGATGCCATCGAAGCCAACGATTACGATGTCTTTTCCAAACGAGCCAATCTCTCTTCCTGGGGCAAACTCAGCCGCATTCCGGGCTTGTGGCTGAAACTGACGAGCCTCTAGGACGCATGGTACATCTCCTCCGCAAGCGGGACGGTCTGTTGGGCAGCAGGCCGTCCTCGCTTTAAGATGCAATCTCGAAGCGGTCTTTCACACGCCCCAAAGCCACCCAGATGCACAAATCAAAGCCGAAAATACCAGTTCAGTTGTACTTCGTCTGCCGCTTCGGGAATATGACGATAGGCAAAACGGCGAATATCCCCCAGCACACAACCTTGCGCCACATAGAAGCGACAGGCAGGTAAATTGATATTTTGCGTTTCGATTTTCATCATCACACACCCGCGCGAGCGCGACCACGCGGCGGCGTACTGAAAAAGCGCTTTACCAACGCCTCGCTTCCGCCATTCGGGGCGCACGCGCAAATCCCACAAAACAGAAAGGTCGCGGCGGCCTTCGAGCATATCCACACCGTTCGTATTCCAGGCAACCGCTGCTGCGCCAACCGGCAAACCTTCTTGTTCGGCTAAAAAGAAGCCCCAGTTGGCAGTATTGAACTCGGCCAGCCACAGGCGAGGCGGTCCGAAGGCATCGTAATCTTTGATGTAAGGCGTCACCACCCTCTGCGGTACGAGATGAATGCCACCCAGACCATCGCCAGGCGTGAAAACAGCCAACATTTCACGCACTTCGAACGCGGGAGAGATGGCTTCGTAATCGGCCATCCGTTCGGGGGTAATTTCGAGAATTTGCAGGTTATTCATACCGCAAAGCTTCAACCGGTTCCAGATTCGCCGCACGGTTGGCAGGATAAATGCCGAAAAACAGGCCGATAATCGTGGAGGTGATAGTCGCCAGCAAAATTGCATCCAGTCCCACAGCAGGGGTAAAAGCGTTGCCGGTGGCTGCGGCTATCTGCCCCACGATGTAGGCAATCACCCAGCCAAGCAGAATACCGATGAGGCCGCCGATGAGACTGAGCAGGGACGACTCGGTGAGAAACTGTATCAAAATATCGCGCTTGCGCGCACCTAATGCTTTTCGTAGCCCAATTTCGCGGGTGCGCTCCGAAACCGAAACCAGCATGATGTTCATGATGCCAATTCCGCCCACCAGCAGAGAAATGGCGGCGATTCCACCCAAAAAGGTGGTAAAGACGCCCAAAATAGTATCCACTGTTTGCAGAAAATCCTGCTGCGAGAGGATAGTAAAGTCGTCCGCACCGACTTCAGTGCGGTGACGTTCGCGCAAAATGGCAGCCACTTCTTCGGCAGCCTGTGGCACATCGCGGGCTGAAACGGCCTGGACGAGGATCAAATCCACGCGGTTGATGGTGGAACGCCGGATGATGCGCGTGCGCGCCGTTGTCATCGGGATAAAAACCACATCATCCTGCGAGCCGAACGAAGAACCGCCTTTTTCTTCCATCACCCCAATCACGCGAAAGGGCTGCCCCTCAATGCGGACAGTTTCTCCGACCAACCCTTCCCGGCGTCCGAAAAGTTTTTCGGCCACTTCTACGCCAAGCAAAGCCACCGAAGCGCGCCCAAGCAAGTGTTCCTGGTTGATTTCTTCGCCTTCGGCGACGCGAAAATTGCGAACTTTGAAGTATTCCGGCGTTACACCGCCCAGCGAGGTGCGCGCCTGCTCACCGCCTGCCGAAACGATAACATTCCCGCTCTGGATGAAAGGCGCAACGGCGGCAACATGCGGTGCCAGGAAAGGGTCGCCAATCGCTTCTGCATCTTGAATGGTGAGCGGACGCACATTACGCAGGTTGGCCTGGTCATTCCCCGAAAACACAAACAACAGGTTGGTGCCAATGCCACTGATAGCGCCGGTAATCGAGTCCTGCGCCCCGCGTCCAATCGCAAGCATGGCTATCACTGCCGCCACGCCAATCACAATTCCCAGAATGGTCAGACCAGAGCGCAGTTTGTTGGAGTTGAGGCTCTCGAGGGCCTCGATGAATGCCTGAAAGAGGGTCATGCGGCCTCCATCTTTGCCCGTTCGGCTTCAGGAGTATCATCCACGACCCCATCGCGGATACGGATGACGCGCTGGGTTTGCGCAGCGATTTTGGGGTCATGCGTGACGATAATTAACGTCGTGCCGCGCTCGCGGTTGAGGGAGAGCAACAAATCCATAATTTCCTGACCGACTTTGGAGTCCAGGTTACCGGTCGGCTCGTCGGCCATGATGATGGCCGGGTTATTGACGAGCGCCCGGGCAATCGCAACACGCTGCTGCTGACCGCCAGAAAGCTCGGTCGGTTTGTGATGCAGACGATTTTCCAGGCCCACCGCCACCAGCGATTGGCGCGCACGCTCTTTACGTCCTTTGGTCACGCCTGCATAGCGTAGAGGCAGTTCCACATTCGCCAGCGCCGTTTGCCGCCCCAGCAGATTGAACGATTGGAAGATGAAACCGACCTTGCGATTGCGGATTTCTGCCAGCTGGTCATCGCGCAGGTGCGAAACTTCCTCACCGTCCAGAATATAACGTCCGCTGGTCGGATGGTCGAGGCACCCCAAAATGTTCATCAGCGTCGATTTGCCCGACCCCGAAGGCCCCATGATGGAGACAACTTCTCCCTTGAAGATTTGGAGCGACAATCCGCGCAAGGCGTGAACTTCGACCTCACCCATTTTATAGACTTTGGTCAGGTTTTCGGCAATCACGACCGCTTCAGCCATGTTACTGCCTCCCTGGAGGGCCACCCATCGGACCGTTGAAAGTGGTTGGTGGGTTGAGAACAATCAGGTCGCCCACGTTCAAATCACCGGAGACCACTTCCGAAACAGTGTCGGAAATGGCGCCCAGTCGAATTTTGACCATCTCTGGTACGCCATTCTTCAGAACATACACCACACGCTGACCATCTATGACCCGCACAGCGCGATTTGGCACCACCAGAACGTCTTTGACCTCGCGCACGAGAATATTCACAGCAGCAGTCATGCCAGGGCGGACAAGTTCGTCGGCATCGGTCAGCTCAACCGTCACCGTAAAGTTGACCGCACCCTGCACCACTGTGCCAGCCTGGCCAACTTCGACCACCACACCGTTGTAGGTTTTTCCCAAAATCGCATCGAAACTCATGGTCACCGGCTGACCGATTTGAATGCTATTAATGTCAATTTCCGAAACCTGCACATCCACCAACAGGTGTGAAAGGTCATCAATCCGAAAAGCCAGTTTGCCGGGCGTCACCTGGTCACCGGGCAAAGGTTCGGCGTCGGTAATCACACCATCGAACGGGGCGGTAATGCGCGCGAGATTCAGCGTAGCCTGCGCGGCAGTAATACGCGCTTCCAGAACGGCCACATCCAGCGGGTCGGGACCATCTTTAAGCCGCTCCAGCCGGCGTTTGGCGTCTTCCAGTTGCGCCAGCGCCACTTCCATAGCCGCTTTGCGTTGGGCGACTTCCTGCTCATCCGGGCGTCCGGTGGCATAGTTCAACTGTGCCACCAGGCGGTCTACCCGCATTTCTGCGGCGGTCAGGTTAGCAAGCGCCTGCGCCTTGCGGGCATCGCCATCAGGCAGGTCTTTGACCAGGTTATAAGCGCGGCGCGCAAGTGCCACTTGTTGTCGCGCCAGGTCGAGCTCGGCTTTAGTGTTCTCGATGTAAGAATCGCTTGCACGGCGAAAGTTGGTGGCTTCGTAGCGTGTTTTGGCGTCATCGTAGGCTTTTTGTGCGGTCACAACCGCTTGTTCGGCCTGCGCACGCGCCAGGTTGGAGGTCTTTAGGTCTTCGAGAGAACGCTGCGCGTTGAGCAGGTCGCTCTTTGCCAGGATAATGTTCTGCGAAACAGAGGTCATATCCAGCGTCGCCAGTTCATCGCCAGCTTTGACGACATCACCCGGTTTGACGTTAACCTTTTCGACCGTGCCGCTGGTCTGCCAGGTCAGTTGCGCGCTTTGCCGTGCGCGCACCGTGCCGGTTGCACCCACCAGAGCCAGCAAATCACCCCGTGATGCGCTAACGGTCTGATATTCCGTTTGCGCGGCCCGCGCATTTCGATTGTAGTAGTAAAACCCACCTCCGCCAAGCAAAGCAGCGATGAGCAATAGCCACAACCAGGTTTTGCCTTTCATAACTTACCTCCAAAAACGAAAAAGTACGTCGCGCTGTTTCAAGAGACCTGTTTTCAGTACCAGCGCAGGCGGTGTATTGGTCAGTGTAAAGAAGACAGACTCTCGAACACTGTCAATTTTTGCGGGCTAAATAACATTCTAACCCATACCCGCTTGCTGACGGTGTCCCCGGCAGAGAAGGTTTACGCAACTCTAACAAGTCAAAGCAGGGTGCATCCTGTCCGTTTTGTGATAAATGTCCTCCGGTTTGGTGACATACGTGGCTATAAGGGAAAAAGCGCCTTGATTATTATTAACGAACGAACTGCGAGGATTATTCGCCGCTTTGGAGGAGCATGGCATGTACGAGATTCTGGAGAAAGAAGTTTTGAGCGAAACGGTCAAGCGAATGGTGGTGTATGCACCGCGTGTGGCGCGCAAAGCCAGAGCCGGACAATTCGTCATCGTGCGAAATGACGAAAAAGGGGAGCGCATCCCGCTGACAATTGCCGATTTCGATGCCGAACAGGGGACGATTACGATTATCTTTCAGGAAGTGGGCAAATCGACCGCGCAGATGGGGCAATTCCAGGTCGGAGATGCGTTCGCCAACGTGGTTGGCCCGCTCGGACACGCAACAGAAATTGAGAACTATGGAACGGTCATCATGGTCGGTGGTGGCGTAGGCATTGCGCCGCTTTTTCCGATTACGCGCGCGCTGAAACAGGCCGGGAATCAGGTCATTTCGATTATCGGTGCGCGCAATCACTCCCTGCTGTTTTGGGAAGAACGGATGCGCGCGTATTCGGATGAATTGATTGTCTGCACCGATGATGGTTCGCGGGGACGCAAAGCGCTGGTGACCGAACCCTTGAAAGAAATCCTGCAACAGCGCAAAGATATTGCCCGCGTGTGGGCGATTGGTCCGGCGGTGATGATGAAATTCGTTTCGGCAGCTACCCAACCCTTCGGCATACCCACCATCGTCAGTTTGAATACCATCATGATTGACGGTACAGGAATGTGCGGCGGATGCCGCGTGACTTTTACAGACGGCGGCTCACAGTTTGTGTGCGTAGATGGCCCGGAATTCGACGGTCACAACGTAGATTGGAATCTCCTGCTGGAGCGGCTATCGTTCTACCGCGAACAGGAACAACGCGCTCTGCAACATTGGAAAGACCACGCCTGCCGCCTCGACCAGGCCGCTGAAACCCTGGAAAAGGAGCGCGCTCATGGCTAAAATTCTGCCCACCCGTACCCCCATGCGAGAACAAGACCCCCAGGTTCGCGCCCGCAATTACGAGGAAGTCTCCTACGGATACAGCATCGAGGAAGCGCTGGCCGAAGCCGCCCGCTGTCTGGATTGCGCCAGGCCAACCTGTATGCCGGGATGTCCGGTCAAAATTGACATTCCGGGCTTCATCCGCCACATTCGAGAGGGAAATTACCAGGCAGCGGTGGACCTCATCAAACAGACGAATGCCTTGCCTGCCATCACCGGGCGGGTTTGCCCGCAGGAAACGCAATGCGAAGGTGTATGCGTGCTGACGAAAAAGTACGAACCGGTTGCCATTGGCCGGCTGGAGCGCTTTGTGGCTGATTGGGAAGCCCGCCAGGGGCCGCCGCCCCTGCCATCTCTGCCCCCGCCCACCGGCAAAAAAGTGGCCGTTGCTGGCTCTGGGCCCGCCGGTCTGACCGTCGCCGCCGACCTGGCGCGGTTGGGACACAAAGTGACTATCTTTGAGGCCCTGCACGAAGCGGGCGGCGTGCTGGTGTATGGCATTCCTGAATTTCGCCTGCCGAAATCCATCGTCAAGCGCGAGGTAGATTACGTCCGCGCGCTGGGAGTGGAAATCGTCACCGATTTCATTGTAGGAACGACGGCCACTGTAGATGAATTGCTGGAAGAGTTCGATGCCGTTTTTCTGGGTGTCGGCGCAGGGCTGCCCTGGTTTTTGGGAATTCCGGGCGAGAATCTGGGCGGGGTGTATTCGGCCAACGAATATCTGACGCGCGCCAACCTGATGCGCGCTTACCGTTTCCCAGAATACGATACGCCCATCGCCATTGGCGAACGGGTGGTGACGATTGGCGGCGGGAATACCGCTATGGATGCCGCCCGCACGGCATTGCGTTTGGGCGCAAAAGAGTCTATCGTTGTCTATCGCCGCTCACGTGCCGAAATGCCCGCCCGCCAGGAAGAAATTCACCACGCAGAAGAAGAGGGCGTCCAGTTTTATTTTCTCACCACCCCGGTTGCGTTTCACGGCCAGGGCGGACGGGTGCGTTCGCTGGAATGCCTGAAGAACGAACTGGGCGAGCCAGATGCTTCGGGCCGCCGCCGCCCCGTGCCGGTACCGAATTCCAATTTTCACATCGAAGCCGATGTGATGGTCATCGCCATCGGGCAAAGCCCCAGCCCCATCCTTGCCAAAACTACACCCGAACTGACCACTGCCCGCAACGGCACAGTGGTGGTTGACCCGAAGACGATGAAAACATCCAAACGCGGGGTGTTTGCAGGTGGCGACATCATCACCGGTGGCGCAACCGTCATCCTGGCAATGGGCCAGGCCAAAACCGCTGCCCAGGCAATTGACGAATACCTGCGAACCGGCGTGTGGTAACGCTCATCGATTCTCCTCAAACCATCCGTATCGGGGGCAAAGGGAGATGGAAACAGCCGTAAATCGGTGATTTCGCTGGCGAAAACGGCGAAAATCCGGGTTATTTCTCGCCTCTCCCTGTGGGACTGCGAAGCGCACCCAAGGCGGGGAGTCGGAGGCAACCCTGCTCAGCGAGGTGATGCAGGCCAGATAGTTACCGACTCTTTTGGTTTCGATGGGAAGATTACGTAACGTCCTGCCCTTTGCCATGCGGCACAATCCGGCTACAATACCGACATCTATGACCGATTTGCTCCTCTTGTTCTGGACTTTTCTAAAAGTCAACCTGCTCAGCACGTCTGGCCCGGCCTCCGTAGGACTGCTGCACAGTGAAACGGTAGGACGCTTCATCACGGAAAGCCAGTTCGTACAGGCGGTGGGATTTTCTGCCGTCCTGCCGGGCAGCGATGCCATTCAACTGGCGATGTACATTGGCTACGCTGCAGGCGGGATTCCGGGCGGGCTGGTTGCCATGCTCGGGTCGATTCTGCCGCCGACGGTGCTTATCTTTGGGGTAGTTACCCTTCTGCACCGCCTGCGCCGCGAGGCCTGGGTGGCGCGTTTTGTAGAAGGGCTGACGCCCGCTATCGCGATTCTGATGGTCTTCACCGCCTGGAAAATCTTTCAAAAAGGCGGCGAAACCGGATGGTTCGGCTGGGTGGTGGCACTGGTCAGCCTGGTTATCATGGCGTTTGATATTCCCGCACGGCTTGTGGTATTGGCCGCCGGAATTTTAGGAGTGCTTCTGTTGCGATGACCAATCCGCAATTGACCACCTGGTTCAAGTTATTCTGGATGTTCCTGAAGGTAAACCTGCTCTCCCCGTCCGGGCCGGCTTCCATCGGCCTGCTCTACGATGAAGCAGCCGGAAAACTGATGAGTGAAGAACGGTTCGTAGAGGCGGTGGGGTTCTCGAACGTCTTGCCAGGCAGCGAGGCGCTCAAACTGGCGATGTTCGTCGGCCACGCGGCAGCCGGTGTGCCGGGAGTGCTGGCCGCGTTGCTCGGCGCTATCCTGCCGCCGACCGTTATGATGCTGGTGGTTGCGGCCATCTTACAGTACTTTCAACAGGAAGACTGGCTGCAACGCTTCGTTGGCGGGATGAGTCCGGCAGTGGCCGCGCTGATGGTGCTGGTGGGATGGGAACTCTTCCGTGCCGGAACAGGGAAGAAAATAAAAATGCGCGCGCTGTTCATTGCCGCACTGGCGGCGCTGGCGTTCTGGCTCGATGTCCCAGCCCCAATGGTGCTGCTGGGAGCGGGTATTTTGGGAGTTCTCTTTTTCCGATGAAGTCACTCTACGTCTTTACTAACGGTAACGAAAGCACCTGGCCGTCTATTGAGTTATCGGCCTGGATGTCGGCTCAAATGAAAGTGCCGCTCACACTGGTGGGCGTTCTGGAGCAGCACGGCGAAAATGACCCGGTTGAGGAGATGTTCAGCCGTGCGGTCAGTCTGTTCCAGCAACATGAGATTGACTACGCGCTACAGCTTGAAAGCGGACCTGCCGAAGCCATCGTTCCGCGCAAAGCAGCAGAACAGGCAGCAGAAGCGGTTCTCATCAGTCCGCTCGGACGACCTCCCCTGCGGCGTCTTCTGACCGGTCGTTCATTTCGGCACATCCTGGCAAGCGTTGAGAAGCCGCTCTTGTATGTGCCAGCGGTTGAACTTCCTGTTCGCAAAATGCTGGTTTGTCTGGGTGGACTGGGCTATGGCCTGACGGTAGAAAGCCTGGCAGTTCGGCTGGCGCAAGCCTTTGGGGCTACGCTTACCCTGCTCACCGTCGTTCCCCCCATGGACCTGGATTATCCTGAAGCGCGCGCCATCCGGCAGAACTGGCAACGACTGGCCGAAACCGACACGTTGCCCGGACGTACACTGCGCCAGGCGTTGGAAATTGCCCGTCAGGCCGGGGTAGAAGCGCGCGTGGTCACTCGCCAGGGAGAGACGGTTGAAGAAATTCGCGCCGAATTGCGGGATGGTAGATACCAGATGCTGTGCATGGGGTCGCCATACAGTTCGCACAGCCTGCGTCAACTGGCAGCGCCAAATATCACCGTCGAAGTGGCCGAAAATGCCGCCTGCCCTGTGCTGGTAGCGCGTTTTTTGCCACAACAAGCGCGCGCCGAGAACAAAGCAAACGGGTAAAATGATGGAAATGGACATCCCCTTGAGAAGAATTTGCACACCAGTCCTGGGCCTGCTGGCGGCCTTCCTGGTCGGATGCGTGGCCGCACCTGCCACTCTGCCGCCAGTCCCCACGGTGGATGTACAGGCCGCCAGCACACATGCTGCGGCAACGGTCTTTGCTGCCGCTTCGCAAACCGCGCAGGCAGCCCTTCCAACCCAAACCCCCTCGCCCTTCCCCACCGCCACGCCGGACCCGCGCCGCACACCGCCGCCTTTGCCACCCGCATTCACAACCAACCTGCTCAAGCCGCTGGATGAACCACGTGCCTATCTCAACGATACCTGCGCGTACCTGCGCGCCAAATGGGACCCCAACAACGCAGAACCCGGCACGGTGCTGATGCCCATCATGTTTCACGGGATTGCCAAAGGCGAAATCAACCCCGGCACCGGCGGGGTTTATCACGATATGACAATGGATGAGTTTCATCGCCTGATGAAAGACCTGAAGGAGCAGGGCTTCGAGGCAATCACCATGCAGCAAGCGGCCGATTTTCTCTACAAGAACGCCAAAATCCCTAAACGTTCGGTTTTGTTGATTGTGGACGACCGTAAATTCCGCCAGAGTTTTGATGACACGTTCTACGAGTATTACCAGGCCTGGGGCTGGAAAGTGGTGAATTCTTACATCACGCTCGATGAACGTCCCGACCTGTGGCAGGAAAATGCACAACTCGAAGCCGAAGGCTGGGTAGACCATCAGGCGCATGGTTACGTCCACAACATCAACATCACCGCCAGCTCAAGCGAGGAGTACATGCGCCAGGAGCTGAGCAAGCCATTCGAGATGTTCGAGAGATATTTTGGCAAACGGCCTATTGCGTACATCTGGCCGGGCGGCAGTTTTACGCCGCGCGCCGTGCAACTTGCACGTGAATACGGTTATCTGTTGGGATTTACAATTAACCCACGCGGGCCGGTTTTGTTCAATTGGGTGCCGCAGGCCGAACAAAGCGACCCGGCGCGTCCCTCCTATCTGCCCGAAGTTCCGGCTGGTGACCCGCTGCTGACTCTGCCGCGGTATTGGTCTCCCGATGCGCGCAATCACATAGATACCGTGCGCCGGATTGGGGCTGAAGCCGCGATGTATGCCGAAAGTGTGCGTGCTGTCGAAATCGAGTACTATGATATCGTTTGTGCACCTGCGCACGGGGCTTTGCCGGTTGTCGGGCCATAAGGATGCCGCTGGAGATGCCGCATGATGAACGCCGCCTGTATCTTCTGTAAAATCGCTGCACGCCAGGCACCAGCCCACATTTTGTATCAGGATGACCTGGTGACGGCTTTCCGCGATATTCACCCGGTGGCGCCCACGCATTTGCTGATTATCCCCAACCGGCACATCGAGTCGGTAAACTTCGTCACCCCAGAAGATGAACCCACGTTGGGACGTCTCTTCCGTGTGGCGCGCCATCTGGCCGAGCAGGAAGGAATCGCCGCCAGCGGCTATCGCATCATCGTCAACACAAATGCGAATGGCGGACAAACCGTTTTTCACCTGCACATGCACGTCATCGGCGGACAGCGGATGAGATACCCGATGGGGTGAGCAGGATTGCAGGATTGTGGGATTGCAGAATTTCAGGATAGCAGGATGACAGGCAGGTTGAATGATGAACTTGAAGGAACGTCAAACTCGCTGGAAACAGGAAAAAGCGATTACGCCGGAGAAGCTCGCTCTGGCGCGGGTGGTTTTGGATGAAATCATCAACGGCGCAGAACCGTTGGAGGCTTTACGCGATAACCCGCTGCCAGGCGGTGGTGTGCTGACCAAAGCCGCACTGGTCGCTGCATATTATGAAATGACGGCGCGCGGAGAACTTGCCCCCGACCCGGCTCTCCTGGCGCGAATCCGCATGAAACCAATCCGCACGCTTTCCGGCGTCACCACCGTCACAGTTCTGACCAAGCCGTACCCTTGCCCGGGCAAGTGTATTTTCTGTCCGACCGATGTGCGAATGCCCAAGAGCTACCTGCCAGATGAACCCGGCGCAATGCGTGCCCTGGAACATGAATTCGACCCCTATCGGCAGGTGCGGGCGCGTATCGAGGCGCTCGAAGCCCTGGGGCATCCTACCGATAAAATCGAACTTCTGATTCTCGGCGGCACATGGAGCGCCTACCGACGCGATTATCAGGAGTGGTTCATCAAACGCTGTTTCGATGCGATGAACGAAACAGAACGAACAGAAACGGTCGAACAAGAAGAGAAAAGAAACCAGGGAAACGTTTTTGCCAATCCCAACGAACGTTGCGCCCCCGGTGAGTTAGCCGCCGTGCAGGCCGCTAACGAAACCGCCCCTCATCGCAACGTTGGCCTGGTTATCGAAACCCGTCCCGATGAAATTACCCCCAACGAGCTGGCCTGGTTACGCACGCTGGGCGTAACCAAAGTGCAAATGGGCGCACAAAGCCTGGATGACCGCATTCTGGAAATGAATCAACGCGGACACACCGCCGCCCAAACCCTGCAGGCAACGGCGCTGTTACGCGCCGCCGGGTTCAAAATCGTCCTGCATTGGATGCCCAACCTGCACGGTGCAACTCCCGAAAGTGACCGTACCGATTTCAGCCGCTTATGGCAGGGATATTGCCCGGATGAAATCAAAATTTATCCCAACCAATTGCTGGCAAATGCCGAACTGTACGAAGTCTGGAAACGCGGCGAATACCGCCCCTACACCACCGAAGAGTTGATTGACCTGATTGCCGACCTGAAGCCCACCGTACCCCGTTACTGCCGAATCAATCGCGTCATTCGGGATATTCCCTCTACAAACGTGGTCGAAGGTAACAAGCGCACTTCGCTGCGACAGGATGTTCACGAGGAGATGAAACGACGGGGGACACGGTGCGAATGTATTCGCTGCCGTGAAGTGCGTGGAACGCAGATTGAAAGTTCCAGCCTGCGATTGGACAACTTGACCTATCCGGCTGCTTACGCCCAAGAGCATTTTCTCTCGTTCGTCACACCCGATGACCGGATTGCGGGCTTCCTGCGTCTTTCTCTGCCCCAAGCCAATGCGCCCGATACAGGCATGGATGACCTGCGCGGTGCTGCACTCATCCGCGAAGTACATGTGTACGGACAATCGCTCCCAGTGGGTGCCGAAGGCAACGGCGCAGCGCAACATATCGGGTTGGGAACACGGCTGTTACAGGCAGCCGAGCACATTGCTCGTGAACACGGCTTTCGCCGCATGGCCGTCATTGCGGCAGTTGGCACGCGGCGATATTATCTTGAACGGGGCTTCGAGCGGGGAGCGTTGTATCTGATAAAAAACCTGTAGGTTTGTCGTTATGGATACAGCCCAATCGCATCGATATCTGCCCCGTCTGTAGAGACACCCGTTGGTGCGTACAGCCGCACGTAGCGGTAGGTGCCTGGTGGAGCAAAGGGGTCAATGTCAATCGTTACGCCATTGCGGGGTGGAGGCCAGGTTGGGTGGTAAAGCACCGTCCCATCAATGTATTCGTTATCGTTTTCAGGATACGCACTGATGTTCGTGTTGAAGTCCACATTTCCATCACACCAGTACATCACCTGGTACCAGGGGCCTGAGACCGAATTGCCCAGCGAAACCACAATACAGTCCATGTAAATACCAGGACCGTTCAAGTATTCATACAACACCATATCCGGCGTGGCATTGCCGCTGGTGGAAATCAACATTGTTCCCATATCTACAATCAACACGCCACCATCAACGAGCCAGTACCAATCCCCATCCCCAGGACCAATCTCCAGGTTAGGTGGCGGCGGAGCAATCGTTGCTGTCAGCGTTGGGGTGAGCGTTTCTGTAGGGGTCAGCGTGTCGGTCGGAGTCAACGTCTCGGTTGGTGTCAGGCTTGCGGTGGGGGTCAGGGTTGGCGTGGACGTGAGCGTCGGGGTCAACGTATTTGTCGGTGTGAGCGTACTCGTGGAGGTGAGCGTTGGTGTGAGCGTCAGAGAGGGAGTCAGCGTAAGAGTGGAGGTAAGCGTAATTGTTGGGGACAGGGTCAAGGTTGGGGTCAACGTCGGGGTTAAAGAAAACGCACTGGTCGGTGTGCGGGTACGGGTAGGGATGGGGGTGGGGAACGGTGTGTAAGTACGGGTCGGCCAGATGATGATGACCGGGGTCGAAGAAAAGTAAGGCAAAGGCGTCCAGGTCGCTGTGGGGAGAACAACAGTTTCCGAAGCAATGGGAAAAGGCGCAGAAGTAGTTAAGGCGGAGGTAGGAGAAAGGGTAGCCGGCGGGACAAAAGTCACGATGACCGGCGGTGAGGAGAGGTCAGAGGGTGGTTGTGGAGTGAGCTCGGTATCCCACCAGGCAGGCAAAGTACCCGCCTCCGGTCGAATCGGCGCAAGCGGCAAAGAAGAACTGGCGGAAAAGGTTTCCTCGGACATCAGGGAAGGATGCATACTGGCTTTGAGTACCCACTTTTCCGCCAGACGAATTGCCAGCTGACCGGAAACGCACAAGGAAACCAGGCCGAGTAATATGCTCAGCAAAAGCAGCCACCAGCCGCGCTGGTTATGGGACAGAGCTTGTGTCGCGCTCATGGAATTCGGCCCTCAAGGGTAAACGTACAAAAAACTGACTGCCAGGGCAGCGAGCTTCGTCATGACCGGGACTTTCGACCCAGATATGGCCTGCATGTGCCTGAATGATACCACGCGCAATTGCCAAACCAAGCCCTGGTCCGCCGCCTTTGAACTTGGTCTTGCCCGAAGAGTGCATATACACTTCACCGGTTTGATAGAACTTCTCAAAAATGAGCTGGTGATGCTCCGGTTCAATACCAATGCCGGTATCGCTGACGATGATTTCGACTTCTCCCCTACCGCCTTCGCCTTCGACCAGGTGACCGTGAATGGTGATGCGGCCTCCATCGGGGGTGTATTTGATGGCGTTCATCAGCAGGTGATAGAAGACCTTGTAGAGCTGGTCGGGGTCGGCCTGGATGAGCGGCAACCCATCCACGCCCTGTATCGTCAAGGTCAGGTTGCGTTCTTTGAGCGCGTCCTGAAACGTTTTATACGCCCGTCCAATCACCACGCCCAGGTTAACTTCTTCTGGGACGATTTTCAGGATGTTGCTATCAATGCGGGAAACATCCAGCATACTGCTGACGATTTCCTGCATCCGCTCGGCGCCTTCCAGAATACCCTGCGCCAGCGCAACCGTTTCCGGCTCGTCCTTGAATTTCAGCGCGAGCATCTGAGTATATCCCTTCACCAGGGTCAGCGGCGTGCGCAACTCGTGGGCAGCAACTTCGATAAAGGTCGCCTTGGTTCGGTCCATCTGTTCGAGAATTTTGTGTGCTTTTTGCAGTTCGGCAGTGCGCGCTTGCAGGCTAGAGAGCATTTCATCGAAGGTTTGCGACAGCACGCCAAGTTCGTCATTGGTGCGGATGTGAGTACGATGGCTCAAGTCACCAGCGGCCACTACCTGAGAGGCCACCAGAAACTTATGTAGCGAAACAATCATTGGGTGGGAAACGAAATATCCCACCAAAAAAACGCCCAAAACAATGAAGATAAAAATCCAACTATAAAAGTTTCGGCTCTCTGCTGCGAACGCAATCACAAAGTCCAATGGCAAAATAACGCCAAACACACCAATAGGCTCACGACCAATTTGCAACACGCCGCGCGCAATACTGTAACCACGCCCGTCAATAAATACGTTCTCGCCCAGCACAAGCTCGGGCGATTGCAAAATTTCGTTCAGTGCAATCTGGTCGAGGCCAAAAGCGCTTTGCAGAGATGCGTAGTCGTTTGCTTCCGTTCCTTCGATCTCTGATTCTGGTGGCAGTGTCGAGAGAATCACCCTCCCTTGCGTGTCATAAAAAACGACATCTGCCAGCGAAACCATTTTCAGACTCTGGAGCAGTGAATCCACAGGTGTACCGACCACCACAACCCCAACAACGTTTTGATTTAACATCACTGTCAGTGCGCTGTAAAGATAATACTTGTTATCTTGTGGGTTTATTGCTAAAACCCGTCTGGCCAATTCGGAATTCGTTATCAGCAACGAAGAGAGCCACTGCGCTTTGCCCATCCCCATATCTCCCATAAGCTCCAGAGTATCTTTGTCTTTCTGAAACAGATGCAACTGTTCTTGACCTTGCAGGTCAATCAGAAACACTTGTTTCAATTTATGGGTTGCAACCTGCGGGCGGACAAGCTTTTCCAGAGAAGCGCGGTCTCCGGCTTGCAGGGCGTCGGCGACGCCCACTGTATAGGCAATCAGACGCGCCGTTTGGAGCTGACGCCTTTCTTGCAAAGTGAATTGAGTGGAAAAAATTCGCCCGGCTTCAAGCAGCTGGTTTCTGAGCCGCTCCTCCTGACGCACAGCAACCAGATGGGTGATGACGTATAGCCCGATTACCGCCACCACGAATGTCAAAAGCACATATGGAATAATAACTTTCCAACGAATGCTCACAGCAAAACCCTCAACTTAAGATTATACCCATCTTCGACCTTTAGACGCTCTACGATATTGTGAGGAAAATAAAGTGCAACGAGAATGAAATTCTGCACACGCCAAAGAGAAGACAAAGGTGGCACGCAAGGACAAAAGTAGGTAAAATTCACCCGCCATGAAAGTTGATTTCCGTTCCGCCCTTACGCCGCGCGCGTTTGCCGGTGCCATTTTAATTGCCCTGTTGCTGCTGGCATTAACGTTTGCCTGGATGTCGTGGTCAGCGCCACCGCCTCCTGACCCGGCCGGCATGATGGCCGCTATGACGCTCATCCCGGCTCCGACCGGAACGCCCTTACCCCAAATCCCAACGGTTGACCCGTATGCACCCACACCCACACCCACACTGGCCCCAGGCCAATTGACAACCGGCATGTACGTTCAAATCGTCGGCACCGGCGGCGTAGGGTTGAACATCCGCTCTGCACCAGGGCTGGATGCCTCGCCGCGCTTCATGGGCTTCGACACTGAAGTTTTTCTCATCCAGGATGGCCCCCGCGAACGCGATGGCTACACCTGGTGGTACATCGTCTCGAACTATGACGATGGACGCGCTGGCTGGGCAGCCTCCAACTTTTTAGAAGCCATGCCATCACCCGCGCCCTGAAAGGAGAAACACACCATGAAAGAAAAACCCATCAACATCACCGCCAACCGCCCGGCGCTGGAAATGAGCATCGAATGGGGAGACGGCCACAAGAGCATTTATCCGTTTTCGCTGCTGCGGGCGGCCTGCCCCTGCGCACAATGCCGCGGTGGCCACGAGAACATGTCCTCCGAGCCAGACCCGGCAGTATTTGCCGTTGAACTCGAAGATTCACCGTCTACACGGCTGTCGAACGTCAAAGCCACCGGCTCATATGGCATCACCCTCGTCTGGGAAGATGGCCACGATTACGGAATTTACAACTGGCACTATCTGCGTGCGCTGTGTCCCTGCCCGACCTGCCGCAGAAGGCAATAGAATTCGGACGGAAAGCAACCGCCCACAACCCGGGTCTCAGCCTGTCCTGCGGCGAAGGAGGCAGTTACGGCGTGGACGTCGGCTGGCGGGTACTGGTAATCGAAGGAGTGACGCTCGGTTGACGCGTGGCGCGCGGGGTAGGCGTAGGCGTGACTGTGCGGGTGGGCTGCGGTGTGCGCGTTTCGGTGGGAGTCGGCGGTTCTTTGGTGGGGGTCTTCAACACCAGTAGTTGCGCTTCGGCTTCTGCGCGGCGTTCCGGCGGCACAGCTTCTTCAGGTAAGGCCAGCAGGGCGTTCCAATCACGGATTGCGGCGCTGATGGCGTTCAGTTTTTGGTTGGCCGTGGCACTGATGTAAAGGTACTGCCCGCGTTCAACATCCGTTTGAATGAATTTTTTGACTTTTTCGACGGTGATATACGCGTTGCCCCACTTTTCAACAGCCAGATACGCCCGCGCCAGGCCTTCCGCATTGCGGAACGACTCGGTATTGTATTGCACCGATTTCTCGAAGTTTTCCACCGCCAGATTGCGGTATTCCTGTCTGCGGGCATCGGCCAGGCCTTCTTCTGCGCTCTTTTTGAGATACAGCTCACCCAGCCAGTAATACGCTTCGGAATTGGTGCGGTCGAGCCGAATGGCCTGTTGCAAGCTCTTGAGGGCCTTGTCTTCTTCTCCGTTGGTGAAATAGGCAGAACCCAGCACCATAAAGGCATCCGCGCTATCGGGTTGATAGTTGGCATAAATTTCCAGCGTTTCAACCGATTTTTGCAACTCACCATTGGCGCGGTAAGCCAGCCCCAGCACAAGATAGCCTTCGAGCATAGTGACATCCAGCCGGTTGGCTTCAAGCGCGGCTTCAAGCGCCGCTTCATTCTCGCCCATCGCCAGCAAGACCCGCGCCAGGGTGACTTTAATCAGCGGCGATTGCGGATTGACGGCGTCGGCGTCTTCTACATCGTTCATGGCTGCTGCATAATTGCCGCGTTTCAGGTAGTAGAGCGCACGCTCCAGATAGGCTTCGGCGTAGTTCGGGTCAGCGGCAATGGCCTTATCCAGGTCAGACAACACGTCGCGACGGGGATTCTTTGCCAGCGTGGCGCGCGCGCGTCCAAGATAACTGGGGGCATAATTGGGGTTGACCTGGATGGCCTGATTGTAGAACTCGATGGCTTCATCATAGCGTTTCGCCAGACGGCGGGCTTCACCGGCAAAATACAACGCATCTGCTGACCCCGGTTCAACGGTTGCCAGTTGCAGCCACATAATGACTGAATTATCCCACTGCTGGCCGAGCAGGGAGCGCTGCGCCGAGCGGTAAATATCCTGCGCTGCGCCGCTATGGGGGGTAGCGCCATAAATGGGGGTGGGCGTGTAAGTGGCTTCCAGCTGGGCTGCCAGCGGCGGCAGGGTAGGCTGAACGTTCGGTGCTTCGGTGCGATAGGGAGTCACGGTTGGACGTGGTGTTCCCATCACAACCGCTGTCGGCTGGGGACGGTTGACAATCAACGCGCCCAGCCCAATGACCGCACCCACCAGCACCAATCCTGCTACACCAAAAATCGCCGCCAGACGGAAAACCGGGTTGCCCGTCAGCCGCTTCAGTCCTTTGGGTTTGGGTTTTTCATCGGCCAGTTTGAGCTTGTTCTCCCACGGGCGCGGATGGTTCATCGGAAAAGGTTGGAGTGAATCATCCGGCGGCAAAGCGCCCATCAAAATCAGGCCGCGACGGGCGGCTGGGTCGGTTGGGTCGAGCTTATAGGCGGTCTGCAAACAGTACAACCGCTCTTTCGGCGTTTCCATCGCCGCGCTCATCCAGACCCAGTACGCCGGGTTGTTCTGGTCGGCTTTGAGCAGTTTGGTCAAAATTTCACGCGCCTGGGCGAAGTTCTCCTGTCGGATGGCTTCAATGGCGGTTTGCAGCATCCGCTCTTGCGGGGAAGGTTCAGACGGGAGCAGTTCGGGGTTCATGCTTTGAGTTTAGCACAGCCCGATGAGGCGGGCAAGTTTTCGGCGCATCCAAATCCAGTCAGCATCCCCCAAATTTCCTACGGAATGATACAATTCGGCGCAATCGTTCAAGGAGCGCACAGAATGACAGACATCCCCGAATCCGTTCGTTTTCTGCACGAAGTCGAAATCGGTCTGGGAGCATGGGCATGGGGCGACCGATTGGTGTGGGGGTATGGCAAAGGCTACGCCGATACAGACATTGAAGAAGCGTTTCGCGTTTCTGTGGAACACGGCGTTACGCTGATAGACACTGCGGAAGTTTACGGAAACGGCCGCTCGGAACGCCTGCTCGGCCAATTCATTCAAAAATTGAAACAGCCAGTGATTGTGGCAACCAAATTCTTCCCGATGCCCTGGCGAATCCGGCGGGCTTCGGTCACGCGCGCCCTGCGACACAGCCTGGAACGCCTGCAACTGGAACGGGTAGACTTATACCAGATTCACTGGCCCAGCCCGCTGGTTCCCATCGAGCAATACGTGGAGGGAATGGTCTCGGCACACCGACTGGGGCTGACCCGTGCGATTGGCGTCTCGAATTATGACAAGAATCAGATGCAGCGCGCCATCACCACCCTGGCGCGCTACGGCCTTCCGCTGGCCTCCAACCAGGTGGAGTACCATTTGCTCAATCGCCGTGTCGAAAAGAACGGCTTGCTGGAACGCTGCCAGGAATTGGGCGTGCGGTTGATTGCTTACTCTCCACTGGCAATGGGCCTGCTGACCGGCAAATATGGCCCACAGAACCCGCCGCCCGGCATGAGAAGCGGGCGTTACGCCGCGATTCTCAAAGACATTCAGCCGCTTCTGCGTCTGATGACCGAAATCGGACAGGATTTAGGCGGCAAATCGCCAGCGCAAATTGCGCTTAACTGGATTATCTGCAAAGGCGCCCTGCCGATTCCCGGCGCCAAGAACGCCCGCCAGGCCGAAACCAACGCTGGAGCCGCCGGCTGGCGACTGACACCGGAACAGGTGCGCGCCCTGGACCAGGCCAGTGACCCCTTTACAAAATAACCCTTTTTGACCTGCTCAAATCATACCAAGATTCCCGCCTGTTTGTCCAAAGCGCCCCATCAGGAAGAAAACGCATGACAGAAAGGAGCGCCATGTCCAAACGCAAAGCAGAACTGCGTAAACAGCGAGAGCAACGCACCCGTATCATTCAGCGGCTTGGAATAGCAGTAGCCGTGTTGGTCATTGCCGTCATTGCCTGGATTGTCTGGCCGAAACCAGCCAGCGTCTCTTTCGCGTGTAATATCGTTACGCAGGGTGTGTTCGACGAAGCCAAACGCTACACCGAATGCCCTCCCCAGGTGATTGATACGGGAAAACAATACTTTGCCACCGTCAAACTGGCAAAGGGGGGTGAATTTGTCATCCAGCTGTACCCCGATAAAGCTCCCATCACCGTCAACAGTTTCGTCTTCCTGGCACGCGAGGGTTACTTTAATGGGGTAACCTTCCACCGCGTGCTGGAGGGCTTTATGGCGCAAGGCGGCGACCCCACCGGAACAGGCATGGGCGGACCAGGCTATCAGTTCAAGAACGAAGACAACGACCTGAGCTTCGACAAGCCCGGTGTGGTGGCAATGGCAAACGCCGGACGCGACACCAATGGCAGTCAGTTCTTCATTACCTTCGGCCCGGCTCCACACCTGAACGGCGGCTACACCATCTTTGGGCAGGTCGTTCAAGGCATGGAAGTCGTCAACAGCATTACCCGTCGCGACCCGCAGCAAAACCCAAACTACGCGGGCGATGTGATTGAGAGCATTGTGATTGCGGAGCGATAAACGATGGAGATAGCGCAGCTTTTCGCCCGCAACTGGACGGGGGCGCGCTTCACCCTGTTCGACACCCCACACCTGAGCGCATTGGCGGCGGTCTTGCTGCTGAATGTGTGGTTGTTGCGCTTCCGGGCGGCCTCCGAAAAGACGCGCCGCCAGGTTCGCTGGGCGATGGCGCTCACCCTGTGGCTGAACGAAATCGGCTGGCACATCTGGCACGCCGCTACCGAACAGTGGACGGTTCAAACCATGCTCCCGCTGCACCTGTGTTCTATCATGGTCTGGGTCGGGGCGCTGGGACTGGTGCTTCGCAGTGAACGTATCTATGAATTTCTGTATTTTCTGGGAATTGGGGGCGCTTTGCAGGCGCTTCTGACGCCCGATTTGGGAGTCTACGGTTTTCCACACTACCGCTTCTGGCAGACTTTTATCTCACATGGTCTGATTGTCACCTCCGCAGTTTACCTGACCGTTGTAGAAGGCTTTCGGCCAACCTGGAAATCGTTCAGGCGGGTGCTGGTGGGGGCAAATGTGTACATGCTTGCTGTCTTTTTTATTAATCAATGGCTTGGCTCGAATTATCTTTTCATCGCCCGCAAGCCAGAAACCGCCAGCCTGCTCGATATGCTGCCGCCCTGGCCCTATTACATTGCCTACATTGAGTTGATTGGCCTGCTCACCTGCCTGTTGTTGTATCTGCCGTTTGCGATAAAAGATTGGCGCGCAAAACGCCCGTTCCCCAGGAGCATTTGAAAACAAGACACATTTCAAACCAAAACCCTGCCGGGGCATCACCCCGACAGGGCTGGCGAGCAACGTCCATCACTCTAGCACGCCCTCCTGTACAAAGCGCGTCAATTCGCTCACGCTCCACTGTTCCAACCCCAATTTTTCCACCGTGCGCCCACGCCGCCAGTAATCTGTTTTGTGAATAATGCTCGCCAGGCGGATGATGCTATCCATGCCGCGCACACTCACCCCATACCGCATCCCCAACGAGGCAATCGGCACCAGGCTCATCGGCACATCCTCGAACAGGTAGCGGTGATTCAAGGTAGGCGGGGCTTTGATGCCATAGTAACCAGGTTGGTTGTGAATAGCCTCATGCAGGTCGGCGCCGGTGGTATCGTAGGCCAGTTTGAGCCACTCCAGCGCCGTGCGTGCGCGAATGCCCACCGCCGAAGCCACTGTCACCCGCTCGCGGTCTAACACTTCCAGCACACGGGCAACAGAGGGGGTGACTCCGTCAATGTAGAACTGATAATCGCCGTGTGTATGTTCTATCCAGCCAGCATTCAAGAGCGTCAGCGCAGGATGAAAAATTGCCCCCATATTGTTCAGACCGGTGTGTAACACGTCTATCCCGTCAATATATTGCGGGTAAGCGTGGTGGATGGCCTCCAACACCATCTCATTGCGCGTGGAAGGTAACGCGGCGAGCGGCACAGCTTCTTTAATGCGAAAAATTCGCGCCTGTGCCGGGCCATCTCCACGGCTGGCATAGATGAACGTTTCGGCTTCAGCAACCGTCACATCGGCAGTGCAGCCGTTGGCGCGCATGACACGCACGAACTCCACCGCCCCCAGGGTACGCCCCGGATGCAAAATCACAATCTGACCATCACGCAAATACGGAGCAGCCAGCTTTGCCACGTCAGCATGTGCTGAGGACGGCAAAACGACCATAATAACCTGTGCAAAGGCAACCGCTTCGGAAATATCTGAAGTAACGACCGGGATGCTGCCAAACGCATGCACGTTTTGGTCGGAAATCTCCAGGTCAATTCCGCCGCGTTTCTTGATGACCTCGATATGCTCATAGGAGCGATTCCACAGGGCAACTTCTGCGCCCATCACAGCCAGGTGAGCAGCCATTGCCTTGCCACCATGACCGGCGCCCAGGACGGTATAACGTTCGGCCATACAGTTCTCCTTTTGAAAAAGAACATTACGCCGGAAGATTGAGGGAACGCTTCAGGCACGGGCAAGAATGGATTGAACGCGAACCCGCTCCGGCACAGGATGCCCGTCTTCATCCACCGCTTCGCATGCCCCGTTGATGATTCTGGTGCGAATCTGTCCACGCCCAAACGGGTTGTTGCGTAACTGAGGCGCATCCATCAGTCCCAGTGTTACTGCCTTCGTCAGCGTGGCGGCATCGGCCCAGGGGTCTTCAACGCCGGGAGCGGCAATCTCGCGGATGGCTTCCAGCAAGATGCGCGTTTCGTCTATCAACTGTTCTTTGCGCGCCTGCACTTCCGGCGTTTGGGTCATATCGGGCGCGCCCAGCGCATTGTTGATAGCCCGCCGCACAATCTTCACGGATTCGATGATGTCTTCGGCGGTGGCAGCGTGATGGGCTTCGGTATGCCCCACGATGTGGTAAATGTGCGGGCGTAGCGACATTTGCAGATACGTGCTGGCAGCCAGGTGCCCCCGTGCAGCATCCGGGTCCAGCGGGTGAGAAAGCAAGCCAATGCGGGTTTGCTTCCAAATGCGAAAAACATCCTGTTCCCCCGCCTGGTCTCTCTCTCCGCGCCAGGATGGAGCGGCCAGCGGCGCAATCATCTCCAGCACCGCCAGCATCTTGGCCAAATCCATCGCATCGCTTGTTCCAGGCGGACTGTTGAACATCATCTGCGCGATGTAATCGCGCACACCGTATTTCCTGGCGTTGTAAGCTGAAAGAAACGCAGAAGCCACAAAAACCACATCCGGCGCATCGCGCATTCCCCAGTGATGAGGTTCGTTGAGTTCTACCGGAATATCCCGCTCACCATACCAGGCCATGACCTGCTGATGCTCACGGATGGAGCCTTCCAAATCCCAGGGGCCGCGTCCATCCATCTGATTGAACCAGAAAAGCGGAATCGCCGCCCAGGCGTTGTGAATCGTCTCGACCAGCACTTCGGCGTAGCGGATGAAATCATCGGTGCCAGAATAAGCGCGCATGAGCGGAAAATTGCCCCGCCGGCTGGCGCGATACAGCGCACGGAAGTCGTCAGGCGTGCGCACCGGCACGCCGCCAGCTCCTTTACGGCGTGGGTCTTGACGTTCCGGGTGGAAAAAATTCTCCTGCGCATCCTGGTCGGTGCCAAGCGAAATCAGGTCCAAAACGCCTGCCTCTGCAATTTTTTCAATCCCCGCAATCGTCGCTTCCATCGTAGGCAGACCAAAGTGATGGCGCAAAATCGGGTAGGGAGCCTTCCACAGGATGCGGGCAACCGTCGTCTGCGGATAATCGGCTTCGGTGGCGGCCTGTGCTGGAAGACCTTTAAGATACGCCAGGACATGTTCAGGTTCTTCGCTGCCATCAAAGATTTTCTCGAAAAAACCGAGTTTTGCTGCGCGTTCAGCAACCGGCGGCGTACCGGCAAACGCAAAACGCACGCCGGCTGCGTGCAAATCACTGGCGGCTTCGGCAAACTGTCCCAAAAGGCGCTCGCCGGTTTCCGGGGTGAGACGATACGAAACGCCCACCAGCGCAGCCTTTTCTTTGCGAGCCGCTTCTAACAGCACTTCCGGCGGCACCGCCGGCCCCAGGAAGACCGTCCGCCAGCCTGCCTGTTCGGCCAAACGCAGGAAATTAGAAACGCCTGCCACATGCACACATTCCCCTAACGCAGCGGCAACCACCGTTTTGTTCATGGTTTACTCCTTTCTTATCTCTTTTTTACCGGTAAAACCTGATGACTCCCTGCGGATATACCAAAACGCCGTAAGGAGCGCGAACCATACACTCTCGCTGAAAACACGTCAGGCGACGCAGCGTGTTACCTTGATTATACCAATCACCAGCTACCGACAGATTCAAAAAACTTCAGGCGTTTCCTGCTTTCTCTGCCTTAAGCGTTTCCCCATTTCTCCGCAATCGGAGTATAATTTCTTCCTGCAATCAAGCCAGCCAATGGCTGGTATTTTTTGTGCATGGAGAGTTCCGTACATGATTCGCAACCTCACTGCAAGGCTGGTAGTTATCCTGATAATTGCTGCCCTGGCAATCTGGGTAGATGCCAGCAATCAATTCATCATTCCCAACCCCATTGACCAAACCACCCTCTATCAGCGCGATGTCAGCCCCCGGCTGGGTCTGGACTTGCGCGGCGGCCTGCAAGTGCTGATGGAAGCCGACCTGCCTGCCGACGCCACCATCACTGCCGAAGCAATGGAAGTGGCACGCACCATTGTGGAGAACCGTACCAATGCCTTAGGCGTTGCCGAAAACTCCATTCAGGTTGCTGGCGACCGGCGCATCGTGGGGGAATTCCCCGGCCTGCAGGATACCGACGCCGTTCTGGCAACCATCCAGCAAACCGGCCTGCTCGAGTTCATTGATACCGGCAACGTCTCGCTTCCAGAAGGCACCGAGGTGCTGACCGATTACAGCCCCACGGGCGAACCCGCTCCGGCACCCACGCCCGGGCCCGATGGCACTACACCGACCGTTTACCGCACTATCATGACCGGTGCGGACCTGAAAAGCGTCACGGTCGTCCCTGCCAAATTAGGCGGCACCTATCAAATCGCCTTCACCCTGACCGACAAAGGCGCACAAATCTTCGGCGCGCACACTTCGGCTAACGTGGGGAAATACCTGACGATTGTGCTGGACAAAAAAGTCATCTCCAGCCCGCGCATTGAAAGTGCCATCACGCAGGGAGAAGGCACCATCACCGGCAACTTCACTGCCGAATCGGCCAACGCCTTCGCCGTGCAACTGCGTTACGGTTCACTGCCCATCCCGCTCAAAATCGTGGAAACCCGCATTATCGGCCCCACCCTGGGCGAAGATTCGCTCCGCAAAAGCCTGATTGCCGGCCTGGTGGGGATGACGATTGTCATCCTGTTCATGGGGCTGTACTACCGCCTGCCGGGCATTGTGGCTGATGTCTCCATCCTGTTCTATGCGGCGGTGGCCTTTGCCCTGTTCAAATGGATTCCCGTCACCCTCACCCTGCCGGGCATTGCGGGCTTCCTGCTCTCCACCGGTTCGGCGCTGGATGCCAACATCCTGATTTTCGAGCGCATCAAAGAAGAACTACGCGCCGGACGCGAACTGAACCAGGCCATCGAACTGGGCTGGCAACGGGCGCGCTCTTCGATTTTCGACTCGAACATCGCCACCGTCATTACCTCGCTCATTTTGTTCTGGTTCGGCTCCTCCTTTGGCGCCACCATCGTCAAAGGCTTCTCGCTGACCCTGATGCTGGGCGTGGCAATTTCCCTTTTCACCGCCATCTTCGTTACCCGCACCTTGCTGGCGGGGGTGCTGAAACTCTTCCAGCCGAAGAACCTGCAACTGTGGTTCGGCATTTAGTGGGAGGCAGCCATGAACCTTCTCGGAAAACGCTACATTTTCTTCGCCATTTCGCTGCTCGTTATCGTCCCCGGCCTGCTGGTGCTTGCCATCGGCGGCCTGCCCCTGGCACTCGATTTCACCGGTGGCTCGTTGCTGGAAATCCAGTTTCCTGGCGGCCAACAACCCCAACCTGCCGACATCATTGCCATCTATAACCAGGTGGGCGTCAAAGATACGCAGGTGCAAACTACCGATTCCGGCACGCTGGTCATCCGCTCCACGTTTCTCGATGACCCCGTCCGTGAACAAGTGCTGACTACGCTGGAACAAACCGTAGGCGCAAAACCAGCTGTCATCCGCTTCGACAGCGTCGGGCCGACGATTGGGGCGCAGGTGACCTCGCGTGCTGCACTGGCGGTCGCCGTTGCCGCGCTGGTGGTCGTGGCCTATATCACCATCACCTTCCGCGGCGTTGCTAACTCGTTCCGCTATGGCGTGTGCGCCATCCTGGCGATGGTGCATGACGTGGCTGTCGTCTTCAGCGTAGCCGGATTAGGGGCGCTCTTCCTGGGCTGGGAAATGGACTCGCTCTTCCTGACCGCTTTGCTCACTGTCATCGGCTTTTCGGTACAGGACAAAATTGTGGTCTTCGACCGCATCCGCGAAAATTCCAGCATTCTGCGCCGTCTGGATTTCGAGACGCTGGTCAATCACTCGGTAGTCCAGACCCTGCAGCGCTCCATCAACACCCAATTGATGACCGTTGAGTTCCTGCTGCTGGCGCTGGCCCTGTTCGGCGGTGTGACCTTACAAGAGTTCTCAGTCATCATGCTGGTCGGCCTGTTCAGCGGAACGTACTCGTCCATCTTCATCGCCGCCCCCGTGCTGGTGGTGTGGGAAAAGCAGGAATGGAAGAACTGGTTCCGGCGTGGCAAAGCCGAATCGGCAGCATAAAAATCGGCTGGGGGAACGAATGGCAGACACCCTCAGGGGATAGCCATCTTCACACAGGTTTAGATGAACCGCCCGGACATTCATGTCCGGGCGGAATAATTTCGCACAACCAACCGCATCCGTCGCCTGGGGCTTCGCACAGCGATAAATCTTCGGGCGACGGGGACCAAGGACTGAAAGACCAGCGTTGCGTTATCCGTTAGATACCTGCCTGGTGGCAGGCTGGTTAGATGTGACTGCGCTACTCCGACTTCAAATCGAAATTATACGCGCATTCGCCGCTGTCTTCGGCGTACGAATGTCCATGCCAGCCTTGCCCACAGTTTGGAACGCAAAAGCCCCGATTGCGTCTTTCCGGCTTTGCAACGAAAGAAAACCTGCGCAGCCTTGAACAGAAATCAGCAGATGTCCACCCACTCACCTTTTGAGTAGTAGAATTAACCCGAAAGGAACTCTCCATGCCCATCTTTCCTCCTGAAGACCTGCTGAAACTGGGACTGGCCGTGCTGGTCGGCGGACTGATTGGCGGTGAACGCGAATTCCGCGACAAATCTGCCGGGCTTCGCACCATCATCTTCATCACGCTGGGGGCCGCGTTATTCACCATGCTCTCTCCCCTGCTGGGAGATAACATCCACACCGCGCGCGTGGCCGCCAACATCGTGACGGGCATTGGCTTTTTGGGCGCAGGCGCCATCATCCGCGAAGGAACGCGCGTTGCCGGGCTGACGACCGCCTCCACCATCTGGCTGGCCGCCTCGCTTGGCATGGGAATTGGCGCCGGGCAATATCTGCTGGTTGGCCTGGCAACCGGTCTCATCCTGCTCATCCTGTGGCTTTTTCCCCTGCTGGAGCATGGCATCAACCTGCTGCGCGAAGCCCGGACTTACGAAGTATTGCTGCCCCTCCACAGCCAGCGCGCCGAAGAAATTCGGGAACGGTTTCGGCATGTCGGCCTGCGCGTGTTGACTCAAAAAGAACAAAAAACGCGAGAAGGGCTTGTGCTGGTCGTTTCGACCATCGGACGTCCGCGCAACCATGCCCGACTGGTACAAATGCTCTTACCAGACAGCGAAATTCTTGAATTACGTTACTGACCATGCCACTGACCACCCTGAGCCAATCCTGCCTGCAAGATTACGCTGACTGCGCGCAGCGCTTTCAACTGCGCTGGCTCGAAGAACTGGCCTACCCAGCCATCGAAGCCGAACCCGCCCTTGAAAACGAACAACACGCGCTGGAAGGCGAGCGGTTTCACCGCCTGGCACAGCAATCCTTGCTTGGAATCCCGCCGGAAAAACTCACGCCCCTGGCAAACACGCCCAACCTCCAGCGCTGGTGGGAACACTTCCTGGCAGCCTGCCTGTTTCCACAACCACCGCAGGCGCTTTACCCGGAAATCAGCCTCTCGGCGCCCCTGCCGCCCTACCGCCTGGTGGCAAAATTTGACCTGATAGCGCGCCTGCCAGACGGGAACTTCCTCATCTACGATTGGAAAACTTACCGCAAACGCCCCCGCAACGAGTTCCTCGCCATCCGCTGGCAAACGCGGGTCTATCGCGCTCTGCTCGCGCGCGCCGGTCACTGCCTGAACCAGGGACAGGCCATCGCGCCGGAACAAATCACAATGGTGTACTGGTTTGCCGATTTTCCCACCGAGTCGGCCTTCTTTCCCTACACCACCGCCCAATATCACCGCGATTGGGATGCCCTCCAGACACTGGCCGCTGAAATTTCCAGCGCATCGGCATTTCCTCGCACGGAAGACGAACAAAAATGTACCTGGTGCATTTACCGCTCCTACTGCAATCGCGGCATTCAGGCCGGGTCGGGTGAGCCGGAAGAAGCCGACTTTCAAACCGAGTTTGACCCGGAACAAATCGGAGAGATTGCGTTTTGAATTGGATAGACGCTCCTCGCCCCCTGCTGACTCTGGCAGGATATTCTGACCTGCTCTCTGCCGCCCTGCTTCGGCGGGGAATACGGACTGCCGAAGAAGCACGCGCGTTTCTCGACCCGGCGTCCTACACGCCGACGCCGGCTTCTGCCCTGCCAGGCATGGATTCGGCACTGGAGCGCATCTCCGCCGCCTTGCGCCGTCGGGAACGCATCTGCATCTGGGGTGATTTCGATGTGGACGGACAAACCGCCACCGCCATCCTGGTCGAAACCCTGCGCACCCTCGGCGCCGATGTGACCTACTCTATCCCCGTGCGCGCGCGAGAAGGTCATGGGGTTCATCTGCCGCGCCTGAAAGAACTGATTGCACAGGGCGTGCAATTGATTATCACCTGCGATACCGGTATCACCGCACATCAAGCAGTTGAATACGCTCGCTCGCGCGGCGTAGACATGGTCATCACCGACCATCACGACCTGGAGGAGACCCTGCCTCGCGCTGCCGCTGTGACCAACCCCAAACTCCTGCCGCCCGAACATCCTCTGGCGCACCTGCCTGGCGCAGGGGTGGCCTTCAAACTGGCCGAAGCCTTGCTTGAAACGCACTCTTCTGACCTGCAGCCAGAGACCTTGCTTGACCTGACCGCTCTGGGCATCATCGCCGACCTGGCTACCCTGCGCGGAGACAGCCGTTACCTGGCGCAAAAAGGCATTCAGGCGTTGCGGAACACCCAACGGCGCGGACTGAAGGCCATGCTGGAACTGGCCGAACTGTCTCCTGAAAACCTGACCGAAACGCACATCAGTTTCACGCTTGCGCCGCGTCTGAATGCGCTGGGGCGGCTGGAAGACGCTAATCCCGCTGTCGAACTGCTGACCACGCAAGACCCTCTGCGCGCACGGGTGCTGGCAACCCACCTGGAAGGGCTGAACGCCCAGCGAAAATTGCTTTGCAGCCAGATTGAACGCGCCGCCGAAGCCCAGCTGCGCCAGGACCCCTCCCTGCTGGCTGCGCCAGTGCTGGTGCTGACCGGCAAAGAGTGGCCCGGCGGCGTGCTGGGCATCGTTGCATCACAAATGGTCGAACGATACGGCAAACCGGCCATCCTGTTCAGCCTGGGCGCCGATGGGCTGGCGCGCGGTTCAGCACGCTCGGTGACGGCTTTACACATCACCCAGGCCATTGCAGCCCAATCTGACCTGTTACACAGTTTTGGCGGCCATCCGATGGCCGCCGGCCTGGCTCTGCCCGCCGAACATCTGGGGGAATTCCGCAAACGATTGATGAGAACGGCAGAACGTATGCTGGCGCAAGCCCCACAACCAGAACCCGCGCTCGAAATTGAAGCCTGGCTGGGACTGGAAGAAATCACCCTGGCCCAGGCCGCTGAAATCGAATCGCTGTCGCCTTTTGGGCCGGGAAACCCGCCCATTCTTCTGGCAACGCACAGCGTCAGACTCGAATCGCATGACCAGGTGGGCAAAAACGGCGAACACCGAAGGGTGACCGTCTCAGACGAGGCCGGTCATCGGGCAACCGTCATGTGGTGGAGCGGCGGCGAAGAAGAACTGCCCGAAGGCCGTTTCGACCTGGCGTATACCCTCCGAACCAGCGACTACAAAGGCCAGCGTCAGGTCTCGATAGAATGGGTGGCCTTTCGGTCAACCCAAAGCGCACAAATCACGCTCAAATCGCCTGAAGTAGAAGTGATTGACCTGCGAGCAGAGAAACAAGACCCATCCTCGCTCCTGACCCATCTTTCCTCATTTGCCCCTTATCAACTGTGGGCAGAAGGCGAACACAAACGCACGGTGAACGGACAAGGCCGGCACGAACTGCAACCCGCAGACACGCTGGTCCTCTGGACAACACCGCCCTACGGTGACGTTTTGCGCGCCGTGATGGCGCACGTGCAACCCAAAAAAGTGATTCTGATTTGCCAGCCACCCGATTGGGACTTCCTCCCACGTCTGGCGGGACTGGTCAACTACGTCTTACGTCAGCGTGCAGGGAGAACCTCGCTTACAGAGCTGGCCGCAGCCACCGGCGAGCGCACAAAGACCGTGCGTCTGGGACTGGAATACCTGTCGAAACGGGGACAGGTGGCAGTCCGGTTTGAGCCGGGAGATATGGTATTCCTTCAGAGCGCCCCCGTCGAAAGAGATGAACACCGGGCCGCTCATTTGAAAGTCGCCATCGAAAAAATGCTTCAGGAAACGGCGGCCTACCGCCGACAATTTGCCCAACATCCCAACCCAATCGAGGAACTATGAGAAAACTGCCGGGACATGGTGCATGTTTCGTGTGCGGAGCAGAAAACCCGCGCAGCATCGGGTTGACCTGGTTCGAGACCGAGGGTGAAATTTTCGCCGCGTTCACCTTTGACGAAGGTCAACAAGGGCCGCCAGGACATTTACACGGCGGCGCTTCAGCGGCAGTGCTGGATGAAGCGATGGGTGCAGCGGTCTGGACTGCCGGCCTGCGCGTGGTGGCTGTAAACCTGGAAATCAACTACAAGCAACCCGTGCCGCTCGGCCAGCGCGTGACGATTCACGCACGCATCCAGGAGCGGCACGAGCGCAAAGTGCTGACCACCAGCGAACTGCGCCTGGCTGATGGCTCTGTGGCCGTGACCGGGCGGGGGATTTACGTACCGGCACCGCACCTGGTAGGAGCCGAAAAAGTCCGCTTTGAGCATTGATGCAAATCTATTCCGGCGCTGACAAAACTCTTATCCCGCAATGATACAATAAACCCATGTTGCCCGATTTCCGCGTCCGCCAGCGCGATTATTTGTTGGAAATTGCCCGCACCATTACGCAGGAACTCGACCTGCAAAAGGTGCTGAAACGCATTTTGCGGATTTCAATTGAAATGCTGGCCGGGCAGGCCGGCCTGATTGCCTTGCGGGAGACCAAATCATGGAAAGTGGCCGCCGCACAGGGCATTCCGCCGGCGTTTTTGCGCTATCTGGAGCCGCTGCTACAAGAGGAGCAGGTCGCCGAGTTGAACGTGGCTGAGCTCAACCGCATGTTGCAGGAACTCACCTACACCGCCAGTATGGGGTTGCTCAACGGCACAGCGCTCCCACTCATGACGCATGGAAGCGTGATTGGGGTCATCTTCATCTTTCGTTCTTATCCCGATTTGTTCTCGGCCAACGACAAGCAATTGCTGCAATCCTTTGCCGACCAGGCCGCGATTGCCGTCTTCAACGCTAAACTTTACGGGCAGGTAACGCTGGAAAAACAGCGCCTGGATGCACTGATTGACTCCGCTGCCGATGGCATCCTGATTCTCAACCCCGACCATACCATCGAGCGTGTCAACGATGCCTTTGAGCGGCTCTACGGCAAAACCGACCAGGAACTGCGCGGCCTGCGGCATGAAGAAGTCATTCGCTGGGCGCGTAAGCCCGAAGGCCTGACGCTGGAAGAAGCCGAGCAAAACGGCTGGCCGCTGACCCCGCACGCGCATCTTTACGTGGAAGGCGACCTGTTGCGCGCCGATGAGCAGATGCCCTTTGTGCCGGTTGGCATCACCTATGCTCCGTTGATGACTCTTGAAAGCGGCCTGCAAAACATCATCGTCACCGTGCGGGATATTACCCATTTTCGGAACGCCGAAGAAATCAAAGCCACGTTCATTTCCATCGTCAGCCATGAACTGAAAACGCCGGTGGCGCTCATCAAAGGTTACGCTTCGACCTTGCGGCGCGATGACGCCCGCTGGGACCGGCACATCATCCAGGATTCTCTGGCCGTCATCGAAGAAGAAGCCGACCGCCTGGCGAAAATGATAGAAGACCTGTTAGACGCCTCGCGCCTGCAAGCCGGCGGTCTCAAACTCAAGCGCACCGATGTCTCGCTCCCCCTGCTGGCTGCACGCCTGGCCGAGCGTTTTCAGACACAAACGCAAAAGCACACGCTCAACGTCTCGTTTCCCGATGAATTCCCCATCATCCTGGCCGACGAAACGCGCATCGAACAAGTCCTTTCCAATCTCATCTCGAATGCCATCAAATACGCCCCTAAAGGAAATATCACCATCAGCGGGCAGGTGCGCCCTGAACAGGTCATTTTATGCGTGAGCGATGAAGGCCCCGGCATTGACCCGCACGACATGCCACACATCTTCGACCGCTTCTACCGCTCGGAGGGCGCCGTCCGCAAGACCAAAGGCGCCGGACTGGGACTATACCTGGCGCGCGCGATTGTCGAGGCCCACGGTGGGCGGATGTGGGTGGACCCGCATCCGGGTACAGGCGCGCGAATTTGCTTTTCGCTGCCGCGATAAGTGGGGTAAAATACAGTGTCTTCGACGCTGTAAAAGCGCCAAAAACCTCTACAGTCTTTGCGCCAAGAAAATTGTTTACAGCACACCCAAAAAATCCCCAATCCGTTAACCCTCAAAAATCCCATGCCCCAGACTCAAATTGCCTGTCCCCGCTGCCGCCAGATGATACCTGCTCAGGTAGAGCAGCTCTTCGATGTCACCGCTGACCCCGGCGCCAAACAGCGCCTGCTCGGCAGAACCTCCAACTATGCCCGCTGCCCCTACTGCAAGTTCGAGGGACCGCTGGCGACACCGATTGTCTATCATGACAACGAAAAAGAACTCCTGCTCACTTACTTCCCGCCCGAACTGGGCCTACCCGTAAACGAACAGGAAAAACTGATTGGCCCACTCATCTCGCAGGTGATGAACCGCCTGCCGCCTGAAAAACGCAAAGCCTATCTGTTGCGCCCCCAGAGTTTTCTCACCTACCAGAGCCTGATTGAGAAAATTCTGGAAAAAGACGGCATCAGCAAGGAAATGCTGGATGAACAGCAGAAGCGCGTAAGCCTGATTCAGCGCCTGCTGGAGGCCTCCTCGCCCGATGTTCGCGCCGCAATTATCAAGGAAAATACCGCCCTGCTGGATGAAACGTTTTTTGCGCTCTACAACCGCTTGATAGATGCCGCGCTGCAATCGGGACAGCAACAGACCGCCCAGGCAATGGCTGCCCTGCAGGAAGAATTGCTTGAACATTCCGACTACGGCCGCAAAGTGCGCGAACAAATGGGGGAATTGGAAGCCGCCGTAAAGACCCTTCAGCAGGCCAGACAGGGATTAACGCGCGAAAAACTGCTGGAGATTTTCCTGGCAGCTCCTACTGAAGAACGTCTGAAGGCGCTGGTCAGCCTGACCCGAAACGGATTGGATTATTCCTTCTTCCAGGTTCTTACCGACCGAATTGACCACGCACGTGGCGAAGAACGCGCCCGGCTGGAAGATTTACGCACGAAATTACTCGAATACGTCAACCAGATTGACAAGGCCATCGAAGAACAGATGAAACAGGCCGATAAGTTAATCGAGTCCATTCTCGCTGCGCCAGACATTCTCAAGGCTGCTGTGCAAAACCTGGCTGCCTTCCAGAGCGACCTGACGCTGCAAGTGCTGGAGTCCAAACTGCAAGAAGCCAGCCGCAAGCAAGATACTGCCCGAATGCAGAAACTGCAACAACTGGTGGCTATACTGCAGCAAGCCAGCACACCGCCCGAAGTGACGCTCATCAACGAGCTGCTCGATGCCGCCGATGATGAAACCGTGCTGGCGCATAAATTACAACAGCACGAGGGCGAACTGACCGAAGAATTCAACAGTATGATTGCCGGGCTGATGAACCAGGTAGAACAACAGGCTGCCCAGGACCCCAACGCCGGAGAAGTGCTGAAACGGCTCGAAACCGTCTATCGCGCCGTTTTAAAACGCTCGATGGAGAAAAACATACGGCAGTGAGCGAAAGAACCCAAACAAAAAGACCGGAGCGCTTCCGGTCTTTTTATCTCTGTGCGCTGGAGAGGACTTGAACCTCCACGGCTTTCGCCACACGCCCCTCAAACGTGCCTGTCTGCCAATTCCAGCACCAGCGCAAGCAAGGACGTATTATAATCACGTTCGCCCGCCTGTCAAGCGCTGCGCGGCAAAATTGCGAATGTATCTTGTCAGGGCGCAGGAAAGACGCTATAATTACGCGCCGTCCAATGACAGAAAGCGAGGTAGGTATGCCAGTTTACACGTATCGTTGTGAAAGCTGCGGAGTGCAGTTCGACCGACATCAATCGTTCCACGACGAGCCGCTCAAACGCTGCCCGGAGTGCAACAAGAACAGTCTGCGTAAGGTGTACACACCGGCGGGGATTGTCTTCAAAGGGTCGGGCTGGTATGCCACCGACCACCGCTCCCCCTCCGGCGCCAGCCGCGCAAGCAAAGCGGAAAGCAAAGAGTCGAGCAGCGCATCCGGCGAAACCGGCAGTAAATCGGAATAACCTCATCAACCAACCGGCAGGAAACCCTGCCGGTTTCGCTTTTAAATGCGGCTTGACTTTTTTCTCACTTTGCGTAAAATGAAAACGATTTTCATTTTCTGAAGCAAGGAGTTTCTCAAAATATGCAGCCAAAATTCGTTCGTATCCTGGGAGCAGCGTGGCTGACCGCCCTGTTACTGGTTGCGTGCAGTCCGGCGACGCAAGCTCCTGAACCTGCCTCTGCGCTCAAGGTACTGGCCGCCGAAACCTTTCTGGCCGATATTGCCCAAAACGTGGCTGGCGAGCGCGCCCGGGTGGCAAGTCTGCTCCCCATCGGTGTAGACCCGCACACGTTCGCGCCCACGCCCAAAGATGTACAACGAATCGCCGAGAGCAACGTTCTCATTCTCAACGGATGCGGTTTTGAGCAATGGGCAGAGAAGACGCTCGAAAACGCAGGCGGCGAGCGCCTGGTCATCGAGGCCTGCGCCGGGCTGACGATGCGCCAACCCAGGCAAGGCGAGGCGGTGCATAAACACGAAGACGAAGCCCACTCCCATTCCGAAGACCACACACACAGTCATGAAGGCGACCCCCACTTCTGGTTCGACCCAACCCTGGTAGTCAGGTACGTCGAAAACATTCGAGATGGGCTGATTGCTGCCGACCCGGAAGGCAAAGACGTGTACACGGCCAACGCCGCCGCTTACATTGCCAAATTGAATGAACTGGATGCCTGGATAAAGGCTCAGGTGGACCAAATTCCGCCAGGACGCCGCCTGCTGGTGACCGACCACGAAACCTTTGGTTATTTTTCTGAGCGCTATGGATTTACGCTGGTGGGTGCGCTCATTCCCAGCGCTACCACCGAAGCCTCGCCCTCGGCGCAGGCGATGGCGGCTCTGGTGGAGCAAATCCGCGCTACAGGCGCTCCGGCCGTCTTCCTGGAGGCAGGCCGTTCAACGCAGCTGGCCGAGCAAATTGCTGCCGAGACGGGCGTAAAAGTGGTGACGGATATTTACACCCACTCACTGACCGAGCCGAACGGCAAAGCGCCCACCTATCTCGACATGATGAGACACAACGTGACCAGAATTGTGGAAGCCCTGAAATAATCTGACACTTCAGCGCAATCAAAGCAGAAGCGAGAGCCATTCTCGCTTCTGCTTATTTTCATCGTAACAACTTGTTACATTTTTCACAATTTATCTCCATCCGCCTGTGTTAGAATGAAACAAACAACAAAGCAAAAGTCAGGATATTTTTCACAAGAAAAACGTGACAGCGACGTTTGTCTGCCTGCGCGCTTGCCCTGTATAATTACACGGTTTTTCTAATTGCTATCAACCCTCTCGAAAGGATATTTTTATGCCCCCCATCCCTACTTCATCTACCGGGCGCGATAAGTTTGACCCCGCCCACGATGTATATCATTACACCGACAACCCTCTCAAGCACATTTTTGCGCCCAAGAACGTGGCCGTCATTGGGGCCACTGAAAAAGAAGGCAGCGTAGGGCGCACCATCCTGTGGAATCTGATTTCCAACCCGTTTGGCGGCGCGGTATTCCCGGTCAACCCCAAGCGCTCCAGCCTGTTGGGGTTAAAAGCCTACCCCAGTATCCGTGATATTCCTGACCCCGTAGATTTGGCGGTGATTGTCACCCCCTCCAACACCATTCCGGGTATCATCGAAGAGTGCGGTCAGGTTGGCGTACAAGGCGCCATCGTCATCTCTGCCGGGTTCAAAGAAATTGGCCCAGAAGGCGTGGAACTGGAACGCCAGCTATTGGAAAATGCCCGCAAGTACAAAATGCGCATCGTCGGTCCGAACTGTTTGGGCGTGATGAGTCCCATCAGCGGGTTGAACGCTACCTTTGCAGCAGGCATGGCGCGGCCCGGAAAGGTGGCGTTCATCAGCCAGTCGGGCGCACTCTGCACCGCCGTTCTCGACTGGTCGTTCAAAGAAAACGTCGGTTTCTCCGCGTTCGTCTCGGTCGGTTCCATGCTCGATGTGGATTGGGGCGACCTGATTTACTATCTGGGTAACGACCCTCACACCGAAAGTATCGTGATGTACATGGAAACCATCGGAGATGCGCGCTCGTTCATGTCTGCCGCGCGCGAAGTGGCGCTGACCAAACCGATTATCGTCATCAAACCGGGACGCACCGAAGGGGCCGCGCGCGCTGCTGCCAGCCACACCGGTTCGCTCACCGGTTCGGATGAAGTGTTGGATGTAGCCTTCCGCCGCTGTGGCGTGTTGCGCGTGAATACTATTGGCGAAATCTTCTCGATGGCCGAAGTGCTGGGACGTCAGCCGCGCCCGAAGGGACCACGACTCTCGATTTTGACCAACGCCGGTGGACCGGGCGTGCTTGCCACCGATGCGCTGATTACCAACGGCGGGGAACTCGCGCCGGTTTCGCCGGAGGCCATGGCAAAGTTCAACGAATTTTTGCCTTCGGCCTGGAGTCACAACAACCCAATTGACATCATCGGCGATGCCAGCCCCGAACGCTACGCCAAAGCGCTGGAGGTGGCCGCTGAAGACCCCAACAGCGATGGTTTGCTGGTCATTTTGACCCCGCAGGCAATGACCGACCCGACCGCAACGGCAGAACTTCTGAAGAATTACGCCAAGAAGTTCGACAAACCCGTGCTGGCTTCCTGGTCGGGCGGGCAAGAAGTGGCCGCCGGTGAAGCCATTCTGAACAAGGCTGGCATTCCGACCTTCCCCTACCCTGACGATGCGGCCAAAGCGTTTACCTACATGTGGCAGTACACGCAAAACCTGCGCCTGCTCTACGAAACCCCAGAACTACCAGATGACGCCTTGGGCGCGCCTGACCGTCAGCGGGCGGAGGAAATCATCAAGCACGTCCATGCTACCGGACGCACGCTGTTGACCGAAGCCGAATCGAAGCAGTTACTCGCCGCCTATGGCATTCCGACCACGCCCACCGTGGTTGCTAAAAGCGCCGAAGAAGCCATCCGCGCTGCCGAAGAGATGGGATACCCCGTGGTGCTGAAGCTGCACTCGGAAACCATCACGCATAAGACGGACGTGGGTGGGGTGAAGCTGAACCTGCAAAACGCGGAGGCGGTGCGGGCAGCGTTTGAAGCCATCCGCACTTCGGTGAGCGAAAAGGCCGGACCGCAACACTTCCTGGGCTGCACGGTTCAACCGATGGTCAAGGTCGAAGGATATGAGCTGATTGTGGGTTCTTCGATTGACCCGCAGTTTGGGCCGGTTCTCCTGTTCGGCACGGGCGGGCAGCTGGTGGAAGTGTTCAAAGACCGTGCGCTTGGACTGCCCCCGCTCAACACAACCATCGCCCGGCGCATGATTGAGAACACCAAAATTTACACTGCGCTCAAAGGCGTGCGCGGACGCCCGCCGGTGGATATTTCGGCACTGGAAAAACTGATGGTGCGCTTCAGCCAGTTGATTGCGGAGCAGCCGTATATCAAAGAACTCGACATCAACCCACTGATTGCCTCGCACGAAACCATCCTGGCGCTGGATGCACGTGTGGTCTTGTTCGATAAAGACACGCCCGAAAGCGAACTGCCCAAACTGGCAATTCGCCCCTACCCGAACAAGTACGTCGCTCCCTGGACAATGAAAGACGGTCGTCAGGTCATCATCCGCCCCATCCGCGCCGAAGATGAGCCACTGATGCGTAAATTCCATGAGCATCTCTCCGACCGCACGGTGTATCTGCGCTATCTTTCGCCAATGATGCTCAGCGAGCGTGTGACACACGAACGGCTGGCGCGCATGACGCACAACGATTACAACCGTGAAATTGCGCTGGTGGTGGAAGGCGAAGAGAATGGAGAACGCGCCATCTATGGCGTGGTGCGATTAAGCAAACTGCGCGGCGAAGAAGAGACTGCCCGGCTCTCGATGCTGGTCAGTGACCGGTATCAGGGTCAGGGATTGGGCAAAGAGATGATGAAGCGGATTATCGAAGTGGCCCGCCAGGAGCAAATCAAGCGCATCATTGCCGCCACCACTCCCGATAATGAGGCCTTCCTGCGTCTGTGCCGCAAGTTAGAGTTCTCAACCATCAGCACCAATCCGCAAACCGGCATGGTAGAAGCGGTGATGAATTTGTGAACGATGGCTGAAACGGGCTAAAGTTTCACACAAGATGGGAGAAATCCCGTCTTGTGTGTTTTAATCGGCCTGACGTTAACCCAAACAAACAGGATAGACAGGATAAACAGGATGGGTTCACTAAAATCAGACTCTGCACGGCGACGTACACAACGGCACATGACGGAATGCCAGAAATTGCCCCTGTTGGAGACTTTTTACGAAATCCGCGTGTGCGAAAACCCGACTTGCGGATTGCGCTATCCGCTGGTGGAAGGTCATCCCTTTGGGACACGCTGCCCGGTTTGTCTGGGCGGTACACGCCTGGCGGCGATGAAGGCGCTCCCTGCCGAAAGAATGACCCATGTCAAAGAGCTGGCAGTCTTCAGCGAAAATGCACCTGCCAGAATACGCCTACACGCCGTTCTGGACAATATCCGCTCTGCCTGGAATGTCGGAGCGATGTTCCGCACCGCAGACGGCCTGGGGGTGGAGAAACTCTATCTGTGCGGCATCACACCCACGCCAGAAAATGCCGCCGTCCAAAAGACAGCCCTGGGCGCAGAGCAAACCGTCGCGTGGGAATACGCGCGCGATGCGGTAAAACTGGCTGAACGCTTAAAGGCGGAAGGGTGCGCGCTTTGGGGGCTGGAGCAGGATGCGCGAGCGCTGCGCCTGGAGAAAACGAATCGAATTGCGGAAAAGCAGTCCCGCGAACAGCAGGTGGCACTGGTGGTCGGGAACGAAGTCACCGGCGTAGACCCGGCGCTGTTGGATTTGTGCGAGCAGATTTTTTATATTCCGATGCGTGGACAGAAGCGTTCACTGAATGTGGAAGTGGCTTTTGCAATTGCGGCATGGGCGCTGAATGGGTAAAAAGCAACGGATACTGCTGAACAAAAAACGCATCATCCATCGAACTTCAGGCGTTCGGCCACCAGCTGAATGGGGTGCAGCGCAGTGGTTTGCGCGCCATCGTGTATCTGACTGCGGCAGGAGGTGCCTGCAGCAACGATGCGCCTGTCTTCGGTTTTGGCCTGGCGTACCGCCGGAAGGAGAACAAGTTCGCCAACCTGGCGGGAGAGTTCGTAATGCTCGCTTTCGTAGCCAAATGCCCCCGCCATGCCACAACAGCCGGAAGGGACGATTTCAACCTGGTATCCGATGGCGCGCAAAAGGGCCGCTGTGGCTTCCTGTCCCACCGGATAGCCATCGGCAGCGGGTGGTTGGGCTTTCTGGTAGCAGTGACCATGCAAGAGAACAGAGGCGGTTGGCCTGGCGCTGGAGAGGGGCAACGCAGTGACACGCGGTGCGCCGGTGGAGGCACCCGGGCGTACCAGATATTCATCTATCATACAGGCACGGGCTGCCAGGGCCTCCGCTTCGAGACGACGGGCTGGCAACAGGTCGCGCAGTTCGTCACGCAGGGTGTAGATTTCAGAGGGCTCCAGCCCGATGACAGGCAATTCACCGCGCGGGTCCAGGCGGCGGATGGCTTCGAGAAGGGTCTCAGCGTGAAGGCGTGCCGGTTCCAGAAAGCCTTTGGAGAGCAGTGTGCGCCCGGCGCCAAGAATTGGCAGAGAAAGGGGGGCAATCTCAAGGGCAGCGAGAACGCGCAAGGCCGCTGCTTCAACTTCCGGTTCGAAAAAACGGGTAAACGTATCGGGCAGGTAAAGAACTCGCTCACGCGCAGCCGGGCTAACACGCGGCCATGTGCTGCGTTTCCCAAAGCGCGGAAGTGGACGGTGTTCGGTTATCCCAAAGCATGCGGTCAGCCGCCGAAACCACTGCCAGCGGGCAACCCGGTTAATGAGCGGCGCAAAAGGGACACCAAGGGGGGCAATCTGGTTGATATATGCAAACAGATAGTCACGCAGGGGACGGCGGCGGGTGGAGTAGTAGTGATTCTGGAACTCGTATTTGAGTTTTGCCATATCCACGCCGCTGGGACATTCCGCCTTACAGCCTTTACAGGCCAGACACAGGTCGAGGGCCTGCTTCACGGCGTCAATCTCCACAAACGAATCGGAGGGTGACGATTGCTGGGAGAGGGTAGGAGCGGCAAGAATGAGCGCCCGCAGAAGGTTGGCGCGTCCGCGCGTGGAGTGCATCTCTTCGCGCGTGGCCTGAAAAGACGGACACATGATACCGCCCTGTTTTCGGCAAACCCCCTGCCCGTTACACTGTTCGATGGCGGTAGCAAGACCAGCCTCGAAATGCAGAACAGGTGACCAGGTGGAAGGTTGGGCAGCCTGCCTGTAGCGCAGATGGGTGTCCATCGGCGGTGGAGAGACGATTTTTCCGGGGTTGAGGAGGTTGTACGGGTCGGCGGCGTGTTTGAGGGCCGCAAAAGCCTGTAGAATGTCGTCACCATAGGTGGCGCGCAGCCATTCGGAGCGCGCCAGACCGTCGCCGTGTTCAGACGACATCGAACCACCTAATCGCAGGGTCAGGGCAAGAACTTGTTCGGCAATCGAACGCAAAGCGCGCACACCGGGGCCGGTACGCAAGTCGAGCAAGGGACGGATGTGGAGACATCCGGCAGAAGCATGGGCATAGATGGCCGAGGTGGTAGCATGTTCGGCAAGAATGCGCTCAACTTCACGAACAAAATCGCCGAGATGTTCAACGGGAATGGCGCAATCTTCGATGAAAGCCACCGGACGCGCAGCCGCAGGACGAGAGTCGAAAATACCCAGGCCGACTTTGCGAACGTTCCAGATGCGGGTCTGGGCCTGCGGAGCAACGGCGATGCTGGCATCCGCTGAGATTTGCCGGGCGCGGCGCTCCAGCTCGACGGGGTCTTCTCCAGAAAATTCGACAATCAACAGGGCTGCCGGGTCGCCTTCCACGAAGTCCATCTGGGCAGCGTAAGCGGGAACGCCACGCGCCAGACGAATGAGCAACTGTGGGACGAGTTCCACTGCCGAAGGATGATGTTGGAGCAGGCGCGGAACATCATCGCAAGCGGCAGGAATGCTTTCGTATTGCAAAAGCGCCAGAACGGTGTGACGAGGACGCGGCACCAGGTTGAGCGTGACGCGGCGAATGACGGCCAGCGTGCCTTCGGAACCGGCCAGCAGGGGCGCCAGGTTGATGGTGTCAGGTACTTTGGCATGTGACTGGGGGGCATACAACGCAGAGGGTGCTTCCCACAAAGGCGGCGCTGAGGGCGACCAGGGCAGCAGGTAATTCAACCGGTAGCCGGCAGAATTGCGCCAGGAGTGCGGCCAGCGGGTGCGAATGGCTTCCGCGTGCGTCTGACGCAACGTCAGAAGCGTGCGAACAAACTGCGCCTGATGTGTAGATGGGGAGACGGGCGGAAGCGTAAGCGGAATTTCTCCCCAGGTGGCCAGGCTGCCATCCGCGAGAATAACTTCTGCAGAGAGCAGATGGTCAGCGGTCATGCCGTAAAGAATGGAATGCGCGCCGGTGGCATTGTTGCCGACTACGCCGCCGATGGTAGCGCGTTCAGCGGAGGCCGGGTCGGGGCCGAATTGCAGGCCATGCCGGGCAGCAGCGCGATTGAGCGCAGCCAGGATAACCCCCGGTTCAACCGTCGCCGTGCGGGTTTCCGGGTTGATTTCGAGGATGTGGTCAAGGTAACGGGAAACATCCAGAATCAGAGCGCGTCCAACAGCCTGGCCGGCCAGACTGGAGCCGGAACCGCGTGGAAGAACCGGAACCCGGTATCTGGCCGCCAGTTCAACAACAGCGTGCAGGTCTTCTTGATGCCTGGGAATGACAACACCAAGCGGCTCCATCTGGTAAATGGAAGCATCGGTGCTGTACAGGATGCGAGAAACGCGGTCCAGGCGGATTTCACCGTGAAAGTGTTTTTGGAGTTCAGAGAGAAAATCGGGAGGCAGACTCATGGCACAATTGTACTATCTGCCGCTGGGGAGAAAGAGCGTTCGGCAAATAGCGATGGCGAATTTTTGAGCAAATACGCAGCAACGCAGAAAATTGTTACGTCCCCCACCGTTTCCGTCTATGGCGGCTCAACGCTTCCCTACCCATTCGCGCGGAGCGAAGACCTCGCCTTCGCCGCGTATCAGCCCGATGCCGGTCTCCTGGACTGCCTGACGTGCCGCCGCATCTACCCGTATCCCATACGCATACACCAGATACGGGGCCGGGTAGCCGGCCTTTGCCAGCCGTTTCTGAAAATCCGCAGAGCGCATCCGCTGCGACCAGCGTATCACATCCCTGGCACCCAGCCGCGCTTTGGATTCCATCACCACCGAAACCGGCTCGCCTTCGGGTGAGACTGCCTTCAGCGCGGCATCTACCTCGCCATTGAGCCGTACCAGC
>JANWWK010000089.1 GCA_025056175.1 Anaerolineales bacterium | reverse complement strand
GCACCGTCTGCAAGCGATGGTGATGCTGGAGGTCGAATCGCACGTTTATACCTCGTCCGTCGTGCGCCGATTGCGCGGGTTCACCAGCGTCCGCAACGTGTACGAAATCACCGGCGATTTCGATGTGAGCGCCTTTGTGGACGCCGAGGACATGATGGCGTTGAACAATCTCATCGAGGAAATCCGCACCGTGCCGGGCGTGAAACGCACCGAAACGCGCATGGTGTTGAAAAAATATAACGGGAAATAATCGGAAAACAGGGAAACACGGAGGAACTTATGGGAACACTTGTTGAAGAAATCTTCTCCCGCAAAGCGGGCAGGCGCGTGCAGGCAGGCGAAATCGTCCTGCTGGACGTGGATTACATCATGAGCCACGATAACACCACGCCGCTGGCCATTAAGGCCTTTCGAGAAATTGGCAAGCCGATTTACGATAAAAACCGGATTGTGCTGCATCTTGACCATGCTTACCCGGCCCCGAACGTGATGGCGGCGGAAAATCACCGCAAAATCATTGATTTTGTGAAGGAGCAGGAGCTGCCGCATCTGTTCATGCAGGGCGTTTGTCATCAGGTGATGCTGGAAGAGGGCTTTGTCACGCCGGGGGCTATCATCATCGGGGCTGATTCGCACTCGAACACCTATGGCGTGATGGGTGCGTTCGGGGCTGGTCTCGGCTCAACCGAAATTGCGGTTGCGTGGGTGACGGGCAAATGCTGGTTCAAAGTGCCAGAAACCATCCGCATCGAATTGCACGGACAAACCCAGCCGGGCGTGTATGCCAAAGACGTGATGATTCACATCGCCGGGCTGCTCGGCATGGACGGGGCCACTTATCGCTCGGTGGAGTTCGGCGGCGAGTACATCGAGAACCTGCCTATGCACGAGCGCATCATCTTCCCGAATATGTCCACCGAAATTGGGGCTAAATGCGGGCTGATTGCCGCCGACCAGGTGACGATTGACTATCTTGAAAACGAGACGCCCGCTGGGGGGCAACCCTCACCCCAGCCCCTCTCCCGAGGGGAGAGGGGTCAAGTTCCTTCCCCGCTTGGGGGAGAGCGGAGGGTGAGGGACTTCGAACTGCTCCGTCCGGTCAACCCGCGCTACGAGCGCGTCCTCGAAATTGACGTTTCTACCCTGACCCCGCAGGTTGCCTGCCACCCGGACGTGGACAACGTCAAACCGCTGGAACAGGTGGAGGGGTTGGAAGTCCACGAGGTCTACATCGGCACCTGCACCAACGCCCGCTACGAGGATTTAGAAATTGTGGCGAACATGCTCAAGGGCAAACGGGTCAACCCGCTGGTGCGCGTCATCGTTACCCCGGCCAGCCAGCGCATTTACAAGAAAGCCCTGCAAAACGGACTCATCGAAATTCTGATGGACGCCGGTTGTACTGTCACCGGAACCGGCTGCGGGGCGTGCATCGGGCGGCATGGCGGTATTCTCGCGCCTGGCGAACGCGCTCTGACGACCATGAACCGCAACTTTGTCGGGCGCATGGGCAGTCCGCTGGCTGAAATCTACCTCGCCAGCCCGGCCACGGCGGCGGCAACGGCGCTGACGGGGCGGATTACCGACCCGAGGAAAATGCAGAAGTCAGAATGATGAATGCAGAACGATTCTGTCCCACATTTCAAATTCTGCATTCTGCGCTCTTCATTACATAATTTAGGAGTTACTATGGGAAAAGCCTGGACTTTTGGAGAAAACATGAACACCGACGAAATCATCCCCGGTCGGTTTAACATCACCATTGACCCGAAAGAACTTGCCAAAAACGTGTTCTGCGAAGTCAAGCCGGAATTTGCCAAATCCGTGCAACCGGGCGATGTGGTGGTGGGCGGCCCGAACTTTGGCTGCGGCTCTTCGCGCGAACATGCGCCGATTGCCATCAAAGGCGCGGGCGTGCAGTGCGTGATTGCCGCCTCGTTTGCGCGCATTTTCTTCCGCAACGCCATCAACATCGGTTTGCCAATTCTGGAATGTCCCGAAGCGGTGGCCGGAATCCGCGAAGGTGACGAGGTGGAGGTGGATTTATCCAGCGGACAAATCCGCAACCTGACGACCGGCGCGGTCTTTCAGGCGCGTCCCCTGCCCGATTTTGTCCTGAAAATCGCCGCGGCGGGCGGGATTGTGAATTTCCTGAAAGAACACGACATTCAAGAACTGATGGCCTGAGGAAAGATATGTCTTATCAAATCACTCTTCTGCCCGGCGATGGCATTGGCCCCGAAGTCATCGCCGCCGCTGAAACGGTTTTGCGCGCTCTGCCTGTGGACATGGACTTTACCCGCGCTGAAATCGGATTCGGCGCTTACGAGCGGCTCGGCACGCCCCTGCCTGATTCCACGCTCGACGCCATCCGCCGCGCCGATGCGGCCTTGTTTGGGGCCGTTACGACGCCGCCCAATATCCCCGGCTATTTCTCGCCGGTGGTGCGAATGCGCCAGTCGCTCGATTTGTACGCCAACCTGCGCCCCAACCGTTCCCTGCCGCATCCTTCTTCCCGCCCAGGCATTGACTTGCTCCTCGTCCGTGAGAACACCGAAGGGCTGTATTCCGGCATCGAACGGGTGGAGGACGATGGCAATCGCGCCATCACCGAGCGCGTTATCACCCGGCGTGGCTCGGAGCGCATCGTTCGCAAAGCCTTTGACCTGGCGCGGCAGACCGGGCGGAAGACCGTCCACGTGGTTCACAAAGCCAACGTTCTGCGCCAGACTTGCGGACTGTTTCGCCGGGTGGCGCTGGAGGTGGCAGCAGACTACCCGGACATCGAACTGCGCGAAATGCTGGTAGATACCTGCGCGATGGAACTCATCCGCGCGCCGGAGCAGTTTCAGGTCATCGTCACCACCAACCTGTTCGGCGACATCCTCAGCGATGAAGCCTGTATGCTGGTCGGCGGGCTGGGCGTGGCGGCCTCCGGCAACATCGGCGCAGACGCGGCAGTCTTTGAACCTGTTCACGGCTCGGCCCCGTCGCTGGTCGGCACCGGAAAAGCCAACCCCACCGCCACTTTCTTCGCCGCCGCGATGATGCTGGAGCATCTGGGCGAAACGGAGTCCGCCGCCCGCCTGCGGAACGCCGTTGAAACCTGCATCGCTGCCGGAGAAACGACCCCCGATTTGGGCGGGACGTTGACGACGAGCGAAATGACAGAAAGAGTCATTCGTAATTTGTGATTGGTAAATGGTAATTACCAATGACCCCAAAGGAGAAATATGCTAAAAATCGGCTTTTTATACACCCGCTTGCGTGTAGAAGAAAAATACCTGCTCGATGAACTGGAAAAACGCCCGAACGTGGAGGTGGTGCGTATCAACGATGGAGAACGGTTCTTCGATATCGGAACATTGCCCGAAGCGGTGGATGTCCTGTTCGAGCGTTCCATCTCGTACTCGCGCGGAGTCTACATCTCGAAGATTTTCCAGGCGCATGGCGCGCGGGTGGTCAACACCCCCGAAGTGGCCGAACGCTGCGGCGACAAATACGTCACCAGCCAGATTCTCACCTGCGCCGGAATCCCGACTCCGAAGGTCTATATGGCCTTTGACGAAGAAGCCGCGCTTCAGGCGGTGGAGGCGATGGGTTACCCGTGCGTGCTGAAGCCGGTGGTCGGCTCGTGGGGGCGGCTGCTGGCGAAGGTGGACAACCGCGCAATGGCCGAAGCGCTCATCGAGCATAAAGCCAGCCTGGGCGTTCATCACCAGGTCTTTTACATCCAGGAATACATCCACAAGCCCGGACGCGACATCCGCGCCTTTGTGATTGGCGAAGAGCCGATTTGCGCCATTTACCGCACCTCCGAAAACTGGATTACCAACACCGCGCGCGGCGGGCAGGCCAGCAATTGCCCCCTGACGCCCGAACTGACCGAGATTTGTCGGCAAACGGCGCGCGCCATTGGCGGCGGTCTGCTGGCGATTGACGTGTTCGAGACGGAAAATGGCCTGTGCGTGAACGAGGTCAACCACACGATGGAGTTTCGCAACAGCATTGCCACCACCGGGGTCAACATCCCGGCGTTGATGGTGGATTATGTCCTTCGTCAGGCGTAAGTGGATACATGAATAGCACATTCCGATGTGCGGGCGTTTCCGGTGAGGGTAGATAGTTACAGCACATTAACAATTTAGTACGGAACGGGTGTTTGCGGAGATTCGCTGGTAGAATTTTTGCAAGAAAGGAGTAAGACCCATGAAACCCTTGCAAAGAATTTTACTGGCTTCTCTGGTGCTTTTTCTGGCTTTGAGCCTGGTTGCCCCGGCGTATGCGCGCGGCACGGATGACCCCTCGCCGCTGCCCGGCTGGCTGAACTGGTTGTTGCAGCTGGTGGGGTTGGCGCCTTCGGCCCCCGCCGCTGCTCCCTCCCCGGCGTT
>JANWWK010000061.1 GCA_025056175.1 Anaerolineales bacterium | reverse complement strand
AAAAACTCCTTTGCAGAACCGCAAGCCCATCATCAAAGGCCTGGTCTACAACATTCATCGCGAATTCACTCTATCTTTGTAACAGAGCAACGTGGAAGCATTTTCTTGGGCGTGCATCTTGTCAATTCCGTGCGTTCTGTGTGCCGGTGTACACAAGAAATTCGCAAAAGTCAGAATCAAGTAAAATACCCCCTGCTAACCAATCATCAAATTCTGGAGAACCCCCGTGCGCCGATTCCTGGCCTTTCTGCTGATTTTGACCTGTTTGAGCGCCTGCACTTCGCCTGCGCAGACGCCTGTGCCTTCCAATGCGTCCGCTTCGCCTGCGCCAACGCTCACCAACGTGCCAACTGCCGGCCCCACCCCTACGCCTGCACCGCCGCTGGTCATCCTCGTCTTGCCCGCCGACTTAAACGAGGAAGAATCGCAAGCCTATCAGGCAGCAGTGTACGACCTGGCCCAGGCCGCGGGCTTCCGCTTTCAGGTACGCAACCAACTCGGTCCCGAAGACCTGGAACCGGCTTTGAAAATTGTCATTGCCCTGCCACCTGACCCTGGTCTGGCTGCCCTGGCCGCCGCCGCACCGCAAACGCAGTTTCTGGCAGTCAACATTCCGGGCATTCAAGCGGGAGGTAATATAAGCATTCTGGGCGGCGACTCCATTCGCCCCGATCAGGTTGCCTTCCTGGCCGGTTACATTGGCGCAATGGTGACAGAAGATTTCTACCAGGTAGGCGCCATGCTCAAAAAAGACTCACCCGAAGCGCCAATTATTCAACGCGCGCTTACCACCGGCCGTACCTACTATTGCGGGCGCTGTCTGCCAATTGGCTGGTACACCCGCTACACCTACCCGGCGTTTGTCGAAGTACCTGCCGATGCCAAAACGTCCGAATACAGCGCGTATGCCGACTTTCTCATCGTTCAGAAAAAGGTCGAAACGCTGTTCATCCAGGCTGGACTGGATACCCCCGAACTGTTGCAATACCTGGCTACAGTCGGCGTTTTGATGATAGGCACGCAATCTCCCCCCAAAAAAGTCAACGGCTGGGTGGTGACTCTTCAACCGGATTACCTGGCAGCGCTGCGGGCAGCCTTCCCCGAGCTGGCAGCAGGCAACGGAGGCCGCACGTTCTCAGCGCCGCTTTCTTTTAGCGACATCAACCCGGAATTGTTCACGCCGGGCAAACAAGCCGATGCCCGCCGCGTGCTGGAAGATGTTCTGCGCGGCTACATTGATACCGGTGGACAGTAACCATCAGCGCAACTGCCATACTGGTTGAAAAAAGCCACACAAACCTTGACCTTCTCCCTCCAGTGGAGTAAAATACAGCCCGCTTATGCCCCTGTAGCTCAGTGGATTAGAGCGCTTGCTTGCGGAGCAATAGGTCGGGTGTTCGAGTCGCCCCAGGGGCGCCAGAGAGAGTGAGACGCCGTCTCACTCTTTTGCGTTAACCCCCTTTGCCGGTTGAATCATCTTTTCTTCACCTGTGCAGGACAAACATCCGCAGTAGAATTACGCCATGCCCAAACCCCAAATTCTGCTCACCAACGACGATGGAATCCGCTCCCCCGGATTGTGGGCGGCCGCAGCCGCGCTTTCCCGTCTCGGATTCGTCACCGTTGCCGCCCCGCGCGAGCAATCTTCCGGCATGGGACGCAGTCTGCCTGGAAACAGCGATGGCATCATCCGCCGTGAAACGGTCATCGTTAACGGACAGGAATGGGTCGTCCATGCTGTCGGCGGTACGCCAGCCCAGGCCGTGCAACACGCCCTGCTTGAAATTTTGCCTCACAAGCCCGATTTGGTCGTCTCTGGCATCAATTACGGCGAGAACCTCGCCACCGGCATCACCATCTCCGGCACCGTGGGCGCAGCGATGGAAGCCGCGGCGGTCGGCATTCCAGCGATGGCAATTTCGCTGGAGACGGATAAAGCCCACCACCTGTCCTATTCCACCGAAGTCAACTTCTCGACCGCAGCTCATTTCACGGAATACTTCGGGCGTCTGCTGCTCGAAAGCGGCCTGCCGCCAGGCGCCGATTTGCTCAAGGTGGACATCCCCGCTGAGGCCACCCCGCAAACCCCATGGCGGTGGACCCGTCTCTCAAGACAACGTTACTATCACCCCACTGCGCCAGAACGGGCCTCGTGGGAGTTGCCCGGCACAGTCGGTTATGAAATGCGAGTCAATTGGGACATCGAACCGGAAGATAGCGATGTCTTTGTCCTGCTCAAAAAGCGCCTGGTCTCGGTCACGCCACTCACGCTGGATATGACGGCGCAACTGGATGCGGCCACGCTGGAAGATTTTTACCGCCTCAAGCCGGCTGAACGCTGAACCATCTGCCCCTCTTCAGGATAAAAATATGCCTCGAACACAAAATCGTTCTGTCATGCGCTGGTTGTTCTTGTTTGCCGGGCTGGTTGCCTTCCTGGTCGTGTTCGGCGGGTTCACCCGTCTGACGCGCTCCGGGCTTTCGATTGTCGAATGGAACCCGGTTCACGGGGCTTTTCCACCGATTGGCGAAGAAGCCTGGCTGCGGGAATTTGAGCTTTACAAGCAAACGCCAGAGTATCAACTGGTCAACAAGGGGATGACCCTCGAAGCGTACAAAGAGATTTTCTACATCGAGTGGTTTCACCGGCAGATTGCGCGTTTTGCCGGCCTGTTCTACGCCATTCCGGTTTTCTATTTTCTTTTCAAGGGCATCATTCCTCGCCGCGAATTTGGAATTTATTTCCTGATGGGGATGTTGTTCATCGGGCAAGCCTTCATGGGCTGGTTCATGGTTGCCAGCGGCCTCGTAGACCGTCCGGCAGTCAGCCACATTCGTCTGACGATGCACCTGTTCCTGGCGCTGGCGTTGTTTGGCATGAGCCTGTGGGTGGGGCTGGGGCATCGCTTCGGGTTTCCGGCTGAAGGGGTTCAGGCCAAATGGTCGCCGCTCTCAAAGCTGGCGGCAGGAAGCATGGCCGTGCTGCTGATACAAATTGCCTATGGCGGCTTTACTGCTGGATTAAAGGCCGGTCACGTCTCCTCCACCTGGCCGCTGATGTTCGGAAAACTGATTCCGCCTGGCTTGTTCGACTCGGCCCTGCACTGGATTGAGTCACCCGCTACGGTGGCGTTCATTCACCGCTGGTTTGCGTTTGCAGTGCTGGCTGCGGTTCTCTGGCTGTATTTCGTAGCGCGCAAGGCTGGCTACGGGCAGGATATTCTCAAAGGTCTCCTGGCGCTGATTGGTCTCGTGGTATTGCAAATCACGTTGGGGGTCTTGGTGGTGCTGTTTTACGTACCGATTTCGCTGGCTTTGGCGCATCAGGCGGCGGCATTGGCGCTATTTGGGCTTTCGGTTTATTTCATTCACCGCCTGCGGGCTATGGATTATGCGCGAGCGCACAGGACATAACATGCGCACTTCGGAGCCATTTTTTCTGCTTGTCCTGCTTCTGGTAGGGATGGCCTGGTTGACCGCATGTGCTGGAGATACAGACACGGCAACCACATCCGCGCCCGAGGCCACCGATGCACACGCTGGAAAAACTCTCTACGAGAATTTCTGCCTCTCCTGTCATGGCCCCAGCGGCAAGGGAGATGGTCCCGCTGCGGCCACACTCCATCCACAGCCTGCCGACCTGATGGCGCTGCTGCAAACACACGATGACGCATCTCTGACCACCCGCATTGCCGAAGGCAAAGCAGGAACGGCTATGCCTGCCTGGAGAGACGTCTTGAATGAGACGCAAATCCGGCAGATTTTGGCCTATTTGCGGGCTGAAAAGCAGGCCGGCCAAAGCTCAACCTACTCATCGCCAAACGAGACTCCCACCGAACGTGCGGTCAACACGCCATCTCCGTGAACATTGACGCGCTTGGGAACAGCCAGTGCTTCTTCGAGTGGAACATCTTTGACACGGGCGCTATCCAGCCCAACCATGCGACCAAACCAGCCCTGCGCCGCCACGCGCACAGCAGCAGAGCCGTAACGAGTTGCCAGCCACCGGTCGAAGGGACTGGGCATGCCGCCGCGTTGAAGATGTCCCAGCACAGTCACGCGCGTTTCCATACCGGTTTCGCGTTCGATGTGTTCCCCCACTTTTTGAGCAATCCCGCCCAGACGGGGAACATACATGGCATCGCCCGGCCGGCTGAAGACCTGTTCCCCATCCACAGGTTTGGCGCCTTCCGAAACAGCTACAATGCTAAAAGGGCGTCCGCGCTCTTTGCGGCGCAAAATTTTCTTGACGACCGATTCGTACCGGAACGGAATTTCGGGGATGAGGATGACATCCGCACCGCCCGCCACGCCGGAATGCAGCGCGATGAAGCCGGCATCACGACCCATCAATTCCAGCACCATCACCCGCTGATGCGATTCGGCGGTGGTGTGCAGTTTATCAATCGCATCGGTGGCCGTGCCAAGCGCGGTATCGAAACCAAAGGTGACATCCGTTCCACCAATGTCGTTATCAATCGTCTTGGGAACCCCTACGACCGGCACGCCCTTGCGGAAGAGTTCCAGCGCAATCCGCAGCGTGCCATCGCCGCCGATGACGATGAGCGCATCCAGTTTTTGGGCTTCGATGGCGCGCACGACGTCATCCGAAGCATCCACAATTTTCTCCTGCCCATCCACCATCACTTTGCGGGCAAACGGATTGCCGCGGTTGGCTGTGCCGAGAATGGTCCCACCGCGAGGCAAAATCCCACGCACCGAATCGTACCCCAGCGGCATGGCACCCTGCGGGTCGAGGAAACCATCATAGCCATTACGATAGCCAATCACTTCGCATCCATAAACATCCAGCGCGGTTTTGACCACCGCCCGGATGACCGCGTTGAGGCCGGGGGCATCTCCGCCGCCGGTCAGCACACCAACGCGTTTCATATTGTCCTCCTTTCCTGAATCTTATGGAATCTGGAACGTGAAGCGCCAGCTCCCCCCTTCTCCACCGGTCAATTGCGTGCTGGTACCCACTATCTCGAACCAGGTATTGCCCGGCTTAAGGGGGAAGGGCTTGCCATCTGGTCCGACCAGGATGAACAACTGGTCGAGCGCATTACGATACCACTGGAGCGCAAACATCTGCCCATCGCGCAGCAGGTAGGCTTTATCCGGGCCGGAAAAGACGATGTCTATGATTTCCGGCTGGCGGGAAAAGTAACGATGTGAGACGAACAAAACCACCACGTTATCGGCAGTGATGGGGGCGCCAGTCAGACGGTCGGTGAGCGGAGCGTAAAACTCATCCAATCCCTGCCGCAGGTCATTTTGCGTATCGGAAAAGCGGGCATATTTGCCAGTTTGGGGGTCGTAATCCCAACGATTGTAGATGGCCGCCGAATAACGCACAAAGGCCACGCGCGCTGCCTGGCCGCCCGTTGGCACATCGTAATCGAAAGCCAGACCATCCAGGTTCTGGCGTCCGTTGCCTTCTCGCAGTCGGCGGTTATTGATGTAGGTCGTCAGGTCGGCGGTGTTGGTCATGAGATAATTGACACCGTTCGGCTCATAGCGGCACATCGGCGGGCAGGCGCTCTCGATGACCAGACGGTTGGCATAACTCTGGTTATAGAGCAGGGCGCGCACGCGCGCATCCGCCGAACCAAAAGCAAAATTGGCCCTGTACATGTTAATCAGATGATGGTCGAACAGACGCCCGGAGCGGATGGGGCCAACCATTGCGGCATCTTGCCCCAGAAAGACCGCCGCAAAGCGGGTGGTACCTTCTTCGATGTAATACTCGTACACATGGTCAGCCAGAGAAAGACCCCACTGCGGTCGGTAGGCGCGCGGCAGGTTGGCAACTTTGACGATGATTGGACGACGTTCCAGCAGCGCAGGATTCTCAACCTTCAAACCGGTCAGCGGGTTGACGTTTGAGGGAAACCCCGAGGGGCCGTAGCCTTCGGGCGGATAATCGCGCGTGGGCGTGGGGGTGATGGTCGGCGAGGGGGTTTCGGTGACGGTGGGGGTGACGGTAAGCGTGACCGTTACGGTAACAGTGGACGTAGCGGTTGGGAGAGGGGTTGGCGAAGCAGAGAGCGGAATGACCGTCGCACAGGCAGTTACGAGCAGGGAAAGGAGCAAAAGTATCCAGAGACGTCGCATAGTTCCTCCAAAAGTATCATACTCCAAAAGCCGCCTTGTCGGAAACAGGTATAATCGCGCCATGCAAAAACGCCCTGCTCCCCTCTCTCAAACGCTTGCAAACTGGATGGTGCCGCTGGCCGCCATCACCATTGCCCTTGCTTTCTTCTCCATTGCGCCAGAAGGGCTGTGGGGAAAACTCGATGCCGTCGGTTACGCCGTCTGTCATCAGCTCGATGAGCGTTCCTTCCACGTGAATGGACAGCGGCTGCCGCTGTGCGCGCGTTGTTCAGGGATGTATCTGGGTGCGGTGCTGGGCGTGGCCTTCCTGACGCTAACCCAACCTCGCAGGGGCGGAATGCCGCCAAAAGCCGTCCTGGCAGTGCTGGCCGCTTTTGGGCTGGCCTTCGCGGTAGATGGCGGCAATTCATACCTGTATTTGATGAAACAGACGTGGGGAACACGCCTGGAGTTCCTGCCAAATTTATACATTCCCAACAACACCCTGCGGATGTTGACCGGTACCGGAGTCGGGCTGGGGTTGGCAACGGCGGTGTTTCTGTCGTTCAATCAGACCATCTGGCGGGAGTGGGACAACCGCCCCATTCTGGGGGAAACCCGGCACTTCCTCTCTCTGCTTGTGCTGGGGCTGGGGATGGCCTTGTTGGTGCTGACGGAGTGGGAAGCCGTGCTGTACCCGGCAGCCTTTCTGAGCGCAGCGGGCGTCTTGTTGTTGCTGACGATGGTTTATTCGATGCTCTGGACGATTCTGATGCGCCAGGAAAATTCTTACGAAACCCTTGCTGCCGCCTGGCTGGCAATTTTGGCCGGGCTGACGATTGCCCTGTTGCAAATCGTGTTGATTGACCTGTTTCGTCTGGCACTGACCGGCACCTGGGGCGGATTTCCTTTGCCGAAGTAACTATCCCCGCCGATAGACCTCGAAACCATCGCCTAAATCCCGAATGAGAATATCTCCGCGCTCGCGCGCAATGCGAAGGCAGATGTAAATATCACCAATCGCGCCACCGGCGTTCATCGCCAGACCCACAAAAAACGGCGCGAGCCACGCATTTGGCAACAAAGGAACGACCATCAGCCCCAGCAGCGTCAGCCCGACCAGCGGCGCAAGGCCTACCGTCAGGTACTGATGTTTGGGGAAGTACCAACCCGGCATGGCGGCGTAGGCATAACCGGGGCCAATCCCAAATTTGGGAATCTGCCTGGTAAACCACCAAAACGCCAGCCCATGTACCAGTTCATGCAGGGTGACGGCGATGGCTATCACCGCCAGCATCCCTGACACAAACAGCAGCGGTTCGGCTGCAATGACCATTTCCTCATCCGCAGGCCGCAAAAAGGAAAAGGCCTGCCACAGGAGCAGCATCACCAGGCCAAACCATACCAGTCCCACTCCCTGCAAGACCAGGTTGAGGCGCAGGTTGCGTTTCAAATCCACACGCCAGGCAAACGTGTAGTCGGAGGGCAGGGTACAGGTTGGGTTCATGGCAAAATTCCTCGCGTCCGTTCAATATCCGCCTGAATTTGAGCAACGAGCGTCTGCACGGAGGGGAATTTCTGTTCGCCACGCAGGCGCTCGACAAATTCCAGCCTGAGGGTTTTCCCATACAAATCATCGGAGAAATCCAGCAAATGGGCTTCGACGCGGGGCGAAGCGGCGCCGCCCGTAAACGTGGGACGTAATCCGATATTGGTCACGGAGGCGTAGCGGCGGCCTTCTACCCATACCCAAACTGCATATACGCCGTTTGCAGGCAGAAGTTTTCCAGACGGCACCTCTACATTTGCGGTATGAATGCCAATCAACCGCCCACGGCCATCGCCAGGAACAACCTTTCCCTGCATGGAATAGTAGCGCCCCAGTTTGGCCGCGGCACGGCGCACGTCGCCTTCGGCAATCGTTTGACGAATCAGGGTGGAAGAGACGACTTCTCCCTCAAAGCGAATGGCTTCGATGGCCTGGACATCGTAATCGAGTTCCCGGCCAATGTCGCGCAGCCGCTCGAAATTCCCGGCGCGTCCCCGCCCAAGCGCAAAATCGTAGCCAATGAGCAGTTTCCGCAATCCGAGCCGGGTTTTGAGTTCGGCCATAAAGTCTTCGGCGGTGCGCGCTGCCAGTTCACGGGTGAAAGGCAGGGTGATGACCGTATCTACGCCAAGCGCAAAGAGAAGTTCGGCGCGTTCTTCGGGCGTCGTCAGGCAGGGAATGTCGCGCCCGGCCAATACCTGCGCCGGGTGTGGGTCAAAGGTAAGCAAAACGGCAGGCGCGCCGCCAGCATGGGCGCCTGCCGTTAACTGGTGGATAATTTCCTGGTGACCGCGATGCACGCCATCGAAAACGCCGATGGTCAGCCACGAACCGGTCAGCGAGACGGCTTGCAGAGAAACGTAGTGAGGCATACTACGAGAAAAAGACTTTTTTCGGCTGCCACTCGGAGGTTGTGGGGTCAAGTTCCATCAGCGCCACCAATTCGCCCGCCATGCTTACGCCGCGTACCAGGTTGTTGAGACCAGGCCGGTCGGCAGGGTTGGCCGGAATGCGATGGCCGTGTTTGACGGCTTCCACCTCGTCAGGATTGAGTTCGACAGCAGGCCAATCTCCCAGGGCTTCCGCCGCGGGAATCAGATACTGATACCAGTTTCCAGCGCGGAACGCCTCCTGCAATTTCCGCAAGGGAGTGGCATCGCGCAGACTGAAACGTCCGCTCTTGGTACGACGCAACCCCACCAGGTACGCGCCGGTGCCGAGTTTTTCTCCCAAATCGTTGGCAAGCGAGCGGACGTAGGTGCCGGAAGAGCAATGCACATCTACCACCACTTCGGGCGGCGCCCATTCGAGCACTTCCAGGTGATAGACGTTGATTTTGCGCGGCGGCAGCGTGACCGTCTCACCGCGGCGTGCCATGTCGTAGGCCCGGCGTCCACGCACTTTGACGGCGGAATACGGCGGCGGTGTTTGTTCAATTTCGCCGATGAAACTCTTCAGAACGGTCTCAAACTGTGCTTCGGTGACGTTGACCATGGGTTGAACCTGGCGCGTGAAGCGTCCATCGGCATCGTAGGTATCAGTGGAAGCGCCAAGGCGAATAATGGCCTGGTAGCGTTTATCCGAAGCCGAAACATATTCGCTCAAGCGCACAGCCGGTCCAACCAGAATGACCAGCACGCCCGAAGCGCGCGGGTCAAGGGTGCCGGTATGCCCGGCACGACGAATGCCCGTCCCAAAACGCACGGCGTTGACCACATCGTGCGATGTCATACCGATGGGTTTATCTACGACAAGCACGCCAGAGATTGCATTTTTGATGTCTTGATGATTCATGAGAGCCTCCTGTGCCCCCTTAAAGTTTAAGGATTTCACGCGTGACGGCGAGAACACGCGGTTGGATTTCTTCCAGTTTGCCGGGAATATCGGCCCCGGCAGCGGCTTTGTGACCGCCTCCGCCAAACGCTGTAGCCACCTGGGCTACATCAATTTCTGGCTGAAGCGCACGCCACGAGATTTTGACGCTATCCGGTTGTTCAACGAACACCATGCCGACCTGGTGGTCTTCGATAGCTGAGATGATGTTGATGAGGTCAGCATCATCGTTACCGCCATAGCCAGCATTCTTGCGGTCGGCAATCCGCAGCGTGCCATACACAATCCCGTCCAGTGTGGTCAGGCTTGAAAGTCCCGCGCCCCAGTATTTGGCAGCCGCATACGAACGGCGCACCAGCGCACGGTTGTAGAGTTCCGGCAGGTCAATGCCAGTTTCCATCAGCAAAGCGGCCTGACGCAACGCCGCCGGCGTGGTGTTAGACGTACGGAATCCGAGTGTATCGGTGATGATGCCGGTGGCCAGGTTGGCCGCTACTTCGGGGCTGATTGTCAACCCCCAGCGGGGCAGGTGGTCAGTCAGGATGGCGCAAGTGGCTACGGCCTGCGGTTCGATGAGATTGAGTTCTCCGAATTGCGCATTGGTGATGTGATGGTCAATGTTGATATCCGGGTTGCGAAACCGCTCAAATTGACTGCCGAGGCGCTTGAAATCGGCGCAGTCAACGGTGACAAACAAGTCAAAGCCATCCTGGGGTTCTTTTTTCACCTGGTCACTGCCAGGCAGGTGACGAAACGAAGCCGGAATCCCGTCGTTGGAAACCATCTGCACGGTTTTACCCGCCGCCTGGAGGGCCAATCCCAACCCCAGCAACGCGCCAATCGCATCGCCATCTGGACGAACATGACAGACGATGAGAATATTCCCGGCCTGCCGAAAACGGGTTTGAATGGCATGGTCTAAATCAATCATCATTTGCCCTGTTCCTTTTCACGCAACTGGCGCAGGAGACTTTCGATGTGGTCTGCGTTTTCGGGGGTCGGGTCCCAATGAAAACGTAAGCGTGGAAAGACGCGCAGTTCCACGCGTGCGGCCAAAGCGCGGCGCAAAAAGCCGCTGGCCGATTCCAGCCCGGCCAGCACTTCGGCAGAACGGGCTTTGCCTTCGACGGCAGAGACGTACACATCCGCATAGGCCAGTTCGCGGTCTACGCGGACATCGGTCACGAAGATTTGGTGCAAACGCGGGTCACTGATTTCCCGCAAGAGCAATTCCGACATCTCTTCGCGGATGCGGTCGGCTATTTTTTGTAAACGGATACCGGTGGGCATGGAAGATTCAAAATTGAAGATGTAGATTCAAGATTTGGACAACTTCGGTTTTGGCTTGCATCAGGTCGTGGATGCAAGATGTTCGAGTCGGAGACCAACCCCCAATCAGCGGGACGGGTCTCCGACCATGACGGCGACCGAAAATACTCTATAATCCTACCCGGTTTCAGGGGTTTCGTCAATCAACCGGTTTTCTCAAGCGTATAAAATTCGAGAATATCGCCTACGACGATGTCGTGGAAATTTTTCAAACCAACACCGCATTCCATCCCGGCGCGCACTTCGCGCACGTCTTCTTTTTCGTGCTTGAGGGAGGCCACTTCGCCTTCATAGACAATATCACCGCCGCGGAACAGGCGCACCTTGCTGTTGCGACGGGCTTCGCCTTCAACCACGCGGCAGCCAGCCACTTTGCCAACTTTGGAGATGGGGAACACGGCCAGTACATGCGCTTTGCCAATGCGCTTTTCGACAAACTCTGGCTGGAGCATGCCCTTCAGGGCTTTTTCAATGTCTTCGGTGAGGCGATAGATGATGTCGTACAGACGGATGGAAACGCCTTCGGCTTCTGCCAGGCGGCGCGCCGAAACTTCGGCCTGCACGTTGAACCCGATGAGAATGGCTTTGGAAGCGGAGGCCAGCATCACATCGTTCTCGCCGATATTGCCGGTTTCCGCATACAGGATTTTGATGGCGATTTCCTGGCTGTTCTTGCCCAGTTCGTTGATTTCTTTGATGATGGGTTCGAGCGAACCCTGTACATCGGCTTTAATGATGAGCCGCAATTCTTTGACCTCGCCCGACTTAAAGCGCGCAAACAGGTCTTCAAGCGACATCTTGGCAGAGGCAACTTGCGCTTTTTGGGCTTCCTGCCGCTTCAGGACAATTTCGCGCGCGGTGCGCTCATTCTCGACCACCTCAAACAGGTCACCGGCGGCAGGCACATCGCTCAACCCCAGCACCGAAACCGGCATCGAGGGGCCGGCTTTGGCAACCGGCTTGCCGCGGTAGTCGAACATCGCTTTCAAACGTCCATACGCAGTGCCAGCCACGACGACCTGACCGTTTTTTAACGTGCCGTTTTGCACCAGTAAAGTTGCCACCACGCCTTTGGCTTTGTCCAGTTCAGCCTCGATGACCGAGCCAATCACTTTGCCGTTGGGGTTGGCGCGAATATCGGAGCTATCCGCAACGAGCAGGATGGAGGCCAGCAGGTCGTCAATTCCCATCTTCTGTTTGGCAGAGACCGGCACCACAATTGTATTGCCGCCCCATTCATCCGGGACCAGTTCCAGTTCTGCCAGCTGATTCTTCACACGGTCGGGGTTAGCATTCGGTTTATCAATTTTGTTCAACGCAACAATAATGGGTACACGGGCGGCTTTGGCATGGGCAATGGCCTCGCGGGTTTGGGGCATCACGCCATCATCGGCAGCAACAACCAGGACGACAATATCGGCGCCTTGCGCCCCGCGCGCCCGCATCGCCGTAAAGGCAGCATGACCAGGTGTATCCAGAAAAGTAATCAGACGGCCCTCGCGCTCAACCTGATAGGCGCCGATGTGCTGGGTAATGCCACCCGCTTCTCCGGCAGCCACATTCGTCTTGCGGATGGCATCCAGCAGAGAGGTTTTACCGTGGTCAACATGCCCCAAAATAGTAACGACCGGCGGGCGCGGCAACAGGTCGGCTTCTTTTTCGCCCGCAATTTTTTGCCGCCAGAGCGGCACTTCACCCACTTCTTTTTTTTCTTCGACTTCCTGTTTTTCAGGAACAGCATCGAAGCCAAATTCTGCCGCTACAATCGCGGCGGTATCAAAATCAATGGTTTGATTGATGGAGGCCATCACACCGTTCGACATCAATTTTTTGATGGCGTCAATCGGGCTGATGCCCATTTTTTGCGCCAGGTCACGAACGCCGATGGCGGAGGGGAGTTCGATTTGTTTTGCGCTCATCAGGACACCTCCTGGAATGAAACTGGCCTGTCTCAGCGGAGGAGACAACCTGGAGTGTGCCTGCACGCAAAACGTCACATGGCGTTACTCTCGGCTGTCTGCTCCGCAGGAAATTCGGCGGAGTCTTCTGGCGGCAAGGTGGCCATGAATTTTTCCAGCCTTTGCCGGTCTTCGGGGGTCAGGGTCACACGCAGGGCATTTGCCAGCGCACCCTTCAGGCCGCGCTCCCAACAAGCCCGGCGGTCGTGCAGATAGGCTCCCCGGCCATTCATTTTTCCTGAAGGGTCCACGAAGACGCCTTCAGGCTGGCGTACAACGCGAATCAACGCGCGTTTGGGAAGCACTGCGCGGCAACCGACGCAGGTTCGTTGGGGAATATGTTTGACAGGTTTGATAGGTTTTTTCTTCACGTCAACACCGGATTGACGACAGAACCTTCCTTACGACAGCAGTTTAGCTACCAATCTTCGTAGAAATCGCCGCCGCGTTTGTGTTTCTTGCGGCCAATTACTTCGCCGCGTTCTTCATCGTACTCGTACTCGAACGCCTTCTTGCCTTTCTTGCCCTTCTTGTCTTTCTTCTCTACTTCGTCATCCGATGCAGGTGTGAAGGATTCGGGGCGCAGTTTGAAGAGCTCCTCGAAGGAAGTTTCGGCTTCAGGTTCTTCTTCAACCACAGCATCTAATGCTGCGGGCTGGGTTGCCACGGCTACTTCAGGGGCGGGTTCGGGCATCGGCGCGGATGCTTCGGCGACAGGTTCAACCGTTTCCGAAGGGCGGGGTTCTTCTTCAGGGAAGGAGACCGTTTCGACTGCCGTGCGAATGGCCTGCATCGCTTTGGGGCCGATGCCAGGCAGGCTCAGGACGCGGTCGGGGGCGGTCTTCATTGCCAGCAACAGGTCACCGGCAGTGCGGTAGTCGGCTTCGGTCAGGATGTTGTACACGTGTTCAGGCAGGTTCAACACGTCCAGGGGCTGGTCGAAAGCAGCCGCCGGGATACCGGCGCGAGCTTCGGCCAGTTTTGCGGCCGATTCCTGGTCGGCAGCACGCTGGCGCTCAATCACACGGCGCTCGACACGGTCTACGAATTGGGCCAAAGCCTGATATTCTTCGGGGGTCAGCGGACGGCCATCGGCTTTCTTTGCCAGAATTTCACGAATGAGCGGCAGGTTGTCCTTTTCGGCTTCGGCCATGAGCGCCATCGAAGGTTCACTTTGCAGACGGCTGAGTGCATCGGCGGCGGCTTCGCTTACGCTTTTGATGTCAATGCGCCAACCGGTGAGTTTGGCAGCCAGGCGAGCGTTTTGCCCATCGCGTCCAATCGCCAGCGAGAGCTGGTCTTCCATCACCACTACCGTGGCAGTCTTCTCACCTTCTGTCAGATACACTCCACTGACGCGCGCCGGACTAATGGCTTTGGAGATGTATACGACCGGGTCGGGACTCCACTCGATGATGTCAATTTTTTCATCGTGCAGTTCTTTGACAATCGCCTGAATGCGCACGCCCTTCACGCCCACACACGCTCCAACCGGGTCTACGCCCGCCTGGGTGGCCGAAACAGCCACTTTGGCGCGCTGGCCGGGTTCGCGGGCAATGGCGCGAATTTCGACAATGCCGTGATAAATTTCTGGCACTTCGTTTTCGAGCAGGCGGCGCAAAAAGTTGCGGTGTGCGCGGGAGAGAATGATTTGCGGCCCACGCGAACCATCTTTGATTTCCATGATGATGGCGCGCACACGGTCATGCACACGAAACCGCTCGCCCGGAATGCGCTGATTGGCAGGCATAATGCCTTCGGCTTTCATATCCAGCCCAATGGTTGTGCTTTGAGCATTGGTGGCCTGCACCACCCCGCTGACGATTTCACCCAGCTGTCGCTCAAAGTATTTCATTTGTGCGCTGCGCTCGGCTTCGCGGATGCGCTGTTGAATCACCTGACGGGCAGTTTGGGCTGCAACGCGACCAAAATCTTTGGGGGTGCTTTCCACAATCACCATATCGCCCACCTGGCAAAGCGGGTTCACCTTGCGGGCCTGTTCCAGCGAGACTTCAGTGCGCTCATCCATCACGCTTTCAACGACTTCTTTTTCGGCGTAAACCGTCACCTTGCCGGTATCGGGGTCTATTTTGGCTTCCACGTGCTGTGCGCTGGAAGCGTTGACTGCACGGCGATAGGCCGAAACCATTGCCGATTCCAGAGCAGAAAGAATCACTTCTTTGGGAAGTTGTTTTTCTTCCAGCACTTCGTTGAAAGCCAGACTGAATTCGTTTTTCATGCCTGCGCGAACTCCACAACGACAAACTTGAGAGGATAGTATCTTTTGAAGCAAAAAAGTGGGGGACGCCCACTTTTCGGTGCTTGCGGTATAGGTCGAACGATGTACATTTTAGCACAACCCCCAAAAACGTGCAAGATTGTGCGAATCTGGATACAATCGGGCGCATGACAAACCTGACCGCAAACGAAAAATCCCGTTATGTGCAAGATTTGTTCAGCCGCATTGCCCGCCGCTACGATTTGATGAATCGGTTGATGACCGGTGGACAGGATATTCGCTGGCGCCGAGAAGTCATCCGACGCGCCGGCTTACCTCCGCGCGCCAGCCTGTTAGACCTGGGGGCCGGAACGGGTGACCTGGCACGAGAGGCAGTGCGTCAACAGCCAACTGCGCGTGTGATTGCCGCCGATTTCACTCTGGAGATGATGCGCACAGGGCGCAAACCCACCGATAGATTCGGCTGGTCTGCTGCGGATGCACTTTTTTTGCCATTCGAGTCCGGGCAATTCGATGCGGTTGTCTCCGGTTTTTTGATGCGAAACGTGGTAGATAACATGGCGGCGCTGCGAGAACAACACCGCGTGCTGAAACCGCGCGGACGCATTGTGATTCTGGATACCACGCGTCCCCGCCGGCACTTCCTCTCACCGTTCATCTGGCTGCATCTGCACGTGGTGATTCCTGCGCTGGGCACGCTGATTTCCGGTCAACGCGACGCGTATACCTATCTGCCCGATTCGACCGAAGCCTTTCTCACCGCCGAAGACCTGGCCGCACGCATGGCTGCTGCCGGGTTCCAGCACATCGGCTACCGGCGGCTGATGTTCGGGACGATTGCAATTCACTGGGGAGAAAAGGCCAGTCCGTGAGCAAGAGGCATCCTCTGGCACTACATCGAGACCAGCGCAATCCCAAAAATCAGCAAACTAAATAGCAGTTGAAGGAAAAACAAGATGGCAAAGACGTAGGCCACGCCTTGCAGCACAGAAATACCCGTCGAAACGCGCACTTCTTGCCCTTCAGATAGCTGGCGCACCATCTGGGCAGCCGTTGTCACGCCATTGCGTGGGAAGCCGCCCGGCCAATACCAGCCCGGCATCTCAAGTGGAACAATAATTTTGTGGCCGTCGTAATCTTTCAGCCAAACGCGCAGGGCTTCGGGGGGGTTAAAGGCCAGCGTGCTGGGGAGAATCACCGCCCTGGCGGCTTCGGCGCCTTCAGGAATTCCCTGTTCCACAGAAACTGCCGCTGCCTGTATCAGCGGCGTAGTTTGTTGAATCGCGGCCTGCACCAGAGCAGCGAAGCCGCTGCCAGCCTGTTCAAAAACCAACACCGGAAACTGTGTCTGCAGAGCAGCCAGCGCATCGGCTTTGCGCCCTGCATCTCGCCGCAACGCCGACCAGTGATAGACCAGGAAAACGACAAACAAGACCAGCAACTGCAAAGCATTTAATGCATCGCGTAAAAACGTTGCACCAGGCGACCCCAGCAAAGCCGAAAGCAACAAGTAAAACAGCGCAATGGCCGACCCCATGCCCCCAAGGACGGTCGAAAAAATGACCAGGTACAGATAGGCGCGACGTATCAGAGAGCGGCGTGCGTTGTCGCCGTTTTCATCTTTAGCCAGAGCTTCGGCCTGCATTGGCCGCCAGGTTAGGAGCCAGAGCGGGAGGGAAACGAGAAGCACAGCCAGAGCGGCGCTCAATTGACGGCGGACGTCAATCCCCCACACCCGCTGGGTCGTTAATTGTTCGACAAAAAAACCAAACAGAAGAGCTAACCCGGTAAAGGTTGCGCCCAGACCAATGAGTGATAGGACATAGAAATAGAACCGCTTCAACCCGGCGCGGCGAACTGGAGAGGAATACGATGCAATTTCAAGTGAGAGTGTATGCCCATAGTAGGCCCATATCGCCGCCAGCGGAAGGCCAACCGAAAGCGGTCCTCGAACGATAGCGATGGTTTCGGCAAAAGAAGCTGGTTCACCCAAAAGCAGGCGCAGGAAGGCATCAGCCACAATGCCAGCAGCGGATAGCACCGTCACGACGCCGCCAAGCGAAAGCAAATACAAAATGCCCAACCGCAGAGAGGAGCCGGTCTCCTGGGGTTCTGCCAGGGCGCGCTGACAGGTCTGCCAGGCGAAAAACCAAATCGGCGCGCCGACCAAAAGCAACGCCAGGCCGTTCATCAGGTCTTCGCTTCCGGCCTGGCCTGATACGGCGGCAAATGGCACAGAGAGAAGGAATGAAAGCACTTGCTGAACCCCAAACACGAGCAAGAGCAACCCATACAAAACCCAAATATACCGATAAAGGCGGCGCACATCGCGGTAATTCGACGAGTCCAACAGCGTTAACCAGTCAAATTGTGTGACGCGATAGAAATATGCAGCCGCCACCAGATTGAAAAATATCGCAATCAGGTTATCCGTCCAGGATTGTGCGCCCCCCAGAAAGGCGCGATAGCTCTCCAGGCCGGCCAGGGTGATGAAAGAACGATTGAGCAAGGCAAGCACATTCTGAGCCACCGGCACCAGAGTCGCCAGTAAAACGGCATACAGAAAGACGGCGCGGAGCAGGGCAGCATGTTCTTCCGCATCCGAGCGGGCAGCATGTTGCGCCCATCCCCAATGAATAAGAAAAATTGGAACCCCAACGAGAATGAGCGAGAGTGCCTGCGCCAGGGTAGCAGGTTCGAGCAGCACCCCCTTGAACACCATCTGACGCAGCAGCTCAATCAGCCCCCATAGCACCACTTCGACGCTGATGAAGGCGACAAGGAAAAAATACAGACGGCGGATGGTTTTCATCGAATCTCCTATTTTTGTGGGTCGGGCTGGTACCATGAATACGCCCAGAATTGGTAGGGCATCTGTTTGATTTTCCACGTGTTTCCCTGTCGCACCAGTTGCGCGTTCTGCACATACCGTGAAGCACTCTCAAAAGGTACACTCTGAGCGAACAACAGGTTCAATTCCACCAGCGCCAGGTCGCCATCCGTTTCGGTACGCAGGATTTCTACCCCCACCCCAGAGGGAGAAACAACACCAGAAAAGAACGCCTCGCGGAACTGCTGGTAAGTTGGTTTGTTCTCCAGGTCGGCCAGGTAAGTATAGGCTTTTTCGTAATCCTTTTTTTGGAGCGCGACGACATAATTATGAACCACCCCTTGTGGAGTCGAATCATCCACATAAGAGGAGGTGTCTTTTCGCACAAAGAAGACCACCAGGGAGAGCAGCACGAGGACAACAATTCCTATCAGGATGCCGGTGAGAAAACGGTCCTGTTTCATGTTGGTTTCCTTTCGGAGAGAGGAGAGTCTTTATCCTGCGCGGTGCAGTAGACGCCGGGAACGCCTGCGCGGGCCGGGACGGGCGGCAATGACAAAGAAGGGCCCGAATATCGGCACAAACAGCGCCAGCGCCCCCCAGGCAACAATTTCAGCATGGCTCAAACGGCGGTAACGCAGGTAAGCAAGCGCCAACGCAAAAGAAATAGCAGCATAAGAGACAAGCAGCCAGAACAAGAAGGTTTGTACCATGACTTCACCGATTACTCAAAGAAGAAAAGGATGCCATCTGCTTCCAACCAGGCCGGCAGAAGGGGGATGGGTGGTTCGGTATTATTCCAGTTCCACAAACCAAGTCGGTCACACTCGGATAAAAAGATGCTCCAGGGCAGGCGTGGCGACCGGCAAAACAGGGGGCGTTCTTCCATTCCGATTTTTTCTGTAGAGGCCAATTCATTTGCAGTCCCGGGCGAAGGTTTACAGCCAAAGGTCCAATTCGACCGCCCGGCAGGAATGAAACGGCCATCGGGAAAGCGGCACCATGCGCGGTCCTGTTCTTTCACCAGACCGTATGTGAACGCATCGGCAATTTGTCCGTTGGGTTTGAACAGGCGCACGCTATCGCCGCCGTTGCTGAGCAAAATGCCGGTTTCGGAGGTAAAAAAGGCGATGCGCGTGCCGGGCTGGAGGATGACATTTCCGATAGAGAACGGGTTGGAATCGCCCTGACGGTCGTCGAGCCGATAGTTACTGAGATTAACGGCCACGCCGCCCAGGTTGATAATTTCGATGAACTCGTCGCCGCTGTCAATCACGCCATCCCCGTTGTAGTCGGCACGGGCATGGGGCAGGAATTCGTTGATGACAATCGGCTCAGGGGTCGCACGGTTGGGTGTGGGTGTGCTGGAGCGAATTGGGGCAGGAGTACGGGTTGCGGTGCGCAAGGGGGTGGGGGTTGGCGTCACATAAAATGCCCAGTTGATGTTCTTGGGCGTGCCGCAAATGTCGTTGTTGCTGGCATCTTTGCCGTTTTTCAATACACCCGTGTTGGTTATCCAGGCAAAATCGCTATCGGGCAGGGTTACTCCTGCGCTGGCACGACGCTCCATCGAACAGTAGGATGGAGAGGCGCTGCCAGCCGGCCAGGCACCGCCGTTGCCATTGGCCGTATCAATCACCTGGTTGGACGGAGAAAGTAATTGCAAGGCGCGTCCCTCATTGGCAAGACCGCCGGTATAAATCTGGTCGGCAGGAATGTCGGAAACGGCGGTATCGGTAGAGCGTTCGAGCAAGAAGTAGCCTCCGGCAGGAATTGTGCCGCTCAAAGTGATATTCAGAGAGTTATCGGTGGTGACTATCCGCCAGCCAGTGAGATTGACATCCAGAATACCGGGATTGTATAACTCAATCCACTCATGGTTGGCATTGGCGAGAGTACCGGCCCAGGCCACTTCGTTAATGACAATAGCCATACTTGCACCCGCTGTGGCAGTAAGCGTGCGGGTAGGGGTGAGTGTTAGCGTAGGGGTGAGTGTTAGCGTAGGGGTGACCGTCGGGGTCGGGGTCGGTGAAGGGGTCATCGTCGGAGAAGGGGTAAAGGTCGGCGTACTGGTAGCCCCAAAGGAATTGGCACTGCCCGGCGACCCGTTAATGGGGTTACCCGCCCGGTCTGAAGCAAACGTCACCCCGTCGAAACTTGCCCAGGTGGAATCCGAAGCCAGGGCATAAGGTTGGCGGCGCTCCATACTGCGGTAATCATAAAAGCGGCTGCCAGCCGGCCAGGCACCGCCATCAGCATTTGCCGAGTCAATCAAAATATCCCCAGGGGCATAAAGGAGCAAACTATCGCCCGCAGGGTTGAGGAAGGGAAACGCAATTACCAGACTGGCAGGAACGCTGGTATCGGTCTCGTTGCGTTCGATGAGGTAATACCCGCCTGAGACAAGCGAACCAGACAGAGGAATATCCCCTTTGCCGGGGATGCGAAGGTATAGTCCGGTCAGATTGATGTCAGGACCAGGATTGTACAGCTCAATCCACTGTGCCAGGGTATCGTCAGCGCGGGTACCTGCCCAGGCCACTTCGTTGATGATGACCCGTAATTGCCACTCAGGAGTGGCGGTGGGAGTCAACGTGTCGGTAGGAGTCGGTGTAGCAGTCGGCGCAGCGCACGGGGTAAATGGGGACGTACTATTCTGGGGGTCACTTGGGTTAAGAAGAACGAAGTCAGTCTGGTTGTTGTTGTTATCGTGACAGACCCCGTCTGTTCCGTTGGGATTACGGAGATAAGAGCGGTTTTGATTGCCGGTCAGTGCTGACAGGCGTGTTCCCTCCCCGTAAACTGTGGTATTGCTCATCCCCACCTGGTCTATCACCGTATTGTCAGGCAGGGTAATGGCAATTCCGCCACCATCGGCAAACCCTGTGTTGTAAAAAAAGTCGCCCGGCACCGAACCGGAGTAGCCGCCGGTTGCATTGTTGACAATTAAGAGATACTGACCCTTCTGGATGATGGTGGGGTTTGGAAAAACCACCTGGTCATACAACGTGGAGCCGGTTGCTGGCGAACGGCGAATTTTCCAGCCGGAGATGTTGATATCGGACTGGGTCGGGTTAAAAATTTCGATGAATTCATCATTGCCGCCATTCGGGCCGTTTGTCCGAAATTCGCTAATCACCACGCTGGTACCCAACAGGTGCGCAGGTGCGTTCTGTGATTTGGCATCTACTGATGCGGGCAACAACACAAAAGCTGCCAGCAAGGCCAAAAGAATCAGACCTGCAGCAAAACCAAAGCGTCTAAACCGGTCTGGCTGGGGAACAGGCAAATGGGCAGAGACTGTCATCTGGTTTCCATGAAGAAAAGCCGGGAGGGGGTTCCCGGCCAGAGGGAGGGAAGCAGGCAAAGTTCAGCGCGGTTCGATGACCAGTTTGATGGCAGTGCGTACCTTTCCGTCAATATCTACATCCACGAATTCCGGCACGCAGACAATGTGGATGCCATCGCCTTCCAGGTATCCTTTGGCAAGCACAAGCGCCTTGATGGCCTGATTGACCGCGCCCGCGCCGATGGCCTGCACTTCGGCGCGTTTGTGTTCGCGGATGACGCCTGCAATTGCGCCGGCCACGGCGGAAGTGCGGGAGTTGGCTGAGACTTTAATCATATCCATAGTGACGCTCCCTTCTGGGTGATAACAAAGGCCAGCCTTGCTTCTCAACACGATTGTACAGGATTCCGATATGCAATACAAGCATTTTGGGAAGAGCCTCTTTGCAGGGAAAATGTGTATAAAATGTGTCGAATCAGAAGCCGTAGTAGGGGATGTGGATATGTGGATAGCGTGACACCTGCCGCCATAATTCTCCTGACCGGGAAAGGTTGCCCCCATATCTGGCGGTCATTGCCAAGATGGTAACCTGACGCAGTTGTGGATAACTCTGGAAAAATGGAGTCGATGCGGTTTAGCCGATTTCCGGTTAGCGCCCATATTTTGGGAAAAAGAAAAATGCCCCCCATATCTGGGGGTGCTTTGCTCTGTGATGTTTGGAACAATTGAGCAGGTTTTCCACAGAGTGAGTCAGTTATCCACAGTTTTTTGGCAGTTATCCACAGGTTTTATGGGAAGATAGCAAATTGTCATGGTTTTGATATGTTTTTGCAATGCCTAAATGTGGACAACCGGAGTTACAGGCCGCTTTCGGCAGCGATGCGCTCCAGGGTTTCTTCGACCCTGTCCAGAAAGGAATCCAGCGCCTCCAGGCGTTCTGATGCGCTCGTGGTATCCAGCCCGGTATGTCGTAAGAATTCCTGCCATGCGCTTTCTGCTTCGGTGGTGGAAAGCCCCGCCTTTATCGAAAGTGCCCAGGTATAAAGCAAGGGCCAAAAGGCAGCGGCCGGCAGGTCTCCGCTGAGTTGCGTTTCAATGGCGGTTTTGTAGTAGGTTAGTCGTGCCGGGTGAATCCGTACGTCAAGTGTCGCCTGCGCAGCAGAGAGAAAACAGGTTTCCCACGCCGGCAGGCTTTGGCGCAGGAGATTGGTATCGAGGTTTGCAGTGATGCTCCGTAACAGACTGCTGGTGAGTTCTGGCATACCCAGCACTTCGGCGCGTGCAGGAAATTCAGCGAGCAGTTTTCGTTCGGGTAACGGTGGTCCGGAGAGCGTGGCAAGAGCGTTGGCAGCGTCTGCGGCGGCCTCCAGAATGTGGAGCGGGGAAGCGGTTTGTGGGTCAAATGTCATTGCGCTCCAGGCTTCGCGCGCCCGCACAGCAAAGGTACGGCAGCGTTTGAGCAGGTTTTCTGGTTCTTCAAATTGCGCCCTCACAATGGACTGCGTGTACTCGAAGAAGCGTCCTTTCTGGTGCAGGAGCAGGGGGTCCCACATTATCCAGCCGCGCCAGGGGTCGCCGCGCAGTTCGCGTGGTTGGGCATATTCGCGTGCGTTTTCATAGGTCACGTCCAGGTGGATTTCGTTGGAGAGTTTAACCATTTCGCGCGGACGCGGCGGTTCACCGTTGTAAATGACCAGTAAGTCAACATCTACAACCGGCGGGAGGGGAGCATCTTCCGGACGCACCGAGCCGACCAGGAAGACGGCGGTCACATTCCGGTCGGGCATCAGGCGTTTTTCGGTGAAGTCGCGCGCGAGTTTGAGCAGGGTATCGCGAGTGATGCGCATCTTAATCTCCATCGAGCAGGGGCGGCTGATAGGGGCTCATTCCCAGGGCCGCACGAATTTTGTTTTCTATCAGCCGCAGGTGTTCCGGGTAGCGCACGAAGTCAAACGTATTGGCATCTATCAGCAGTTTAGGGGTTTTGGTTTGGGCAAAGAATTCGTCGTAAGCAGCAGCCAGTTCGGCAATGTAGGCACGTTCCATCGTGCGCTCGTAAGGGCGGTCGCGCAGGGCGATGCGTGCCATGAGGGTATCTACACTTGCCGCCAGATACACCGTCAGGTCTGGTTGCGGGATTTTCTCCGCCAGGGCTTCGTGGACGCGGTGATACATGGCGAGTTCGTCGCCGTGCAGGTTGATGCGGGCAAAAAGCGCGTCTTTGGCGAAAGTGTAATCGGCCAGCAGGTGTTTTCCACTTTGCAAAATGGCCGGGACGGTGGAGTTTTGCTGACGGTAGCGGCTCAGCAGAAAGAAAATCTGCGTCTGGAAGGCGTAACGGGCGCGGTCATTATAGAAATCAGAGAGAAACGGGTTTTCCTCGAAGACTTCGAGCAGCAGTTCTGCGTTCTCAAAGCGCGGTTGCAACAGGCGCGCCAGGGTGGTCTTTCCGACCCCAATCACTCCTTCGATAGCGATGTACATCGGGCAGTTCTCCGGGAAGATGATGGTTAAGGATACCATAATTCAGGAAGCGGATGGAGAAACGGATGAAGCGGATATAATAGCAATATGTCGTTTTACGAACGTCTGGTTTATGCCCGCAAGAACCGGTGGTTTGGCAAACTGGCCTATTTTCTGCTGAAGTTGTTAGGGGTGGAAATTCCGCTTTCGGTGGACATCGGTCCCGGCTTTCGGTTGCATCATGGCGGGATGGGGGTAGTCATTCATCCGAAAACGGTCATTGGTGCGAATGTTGGCATTTATCCGGGTGTGACGCTGGGACGGGCGGATGTGTATCGCCCGGCCAGTGAATCCTGCTTCGAGGGCATTGTTGTGGAAGAGGGTGCGATTCTCGGCGCGGGGGCAAAGGTTTTGGGGGATGAGGGCATTCTGCGCGTGGGACGCAATACGGTGGTGGGTGCTAACGCGGTGTTGCTATGCTCCACCGGCGAAGACGAAATCTGGGCTGGCATTCCGGCCAGGAAGGTGGGGCAGCGGCAAACAAAAATATGACTTATCGCCTCTCTTCGACCTTCAATCGCTCCTTACGCATTTGCATCGTCCCCAAAGTCTCTGGGGTGGGGGGGATGGTTTCGTTTTTTCACAAGTTTTCTCGGGCGGTGGAAAAACACGGGCTGCAGGTGACGAACGACTTGCGTGATACTCCCTATGAGGCTGTGCTGGTGATTGGCGGCACGCGCGAGTTAGCCGCCCTGTATCGCGCCAAACAACGCGGCGTGAGAATCGTCCAGAGACTGGATGGGATTAACTGGATCCACCGGCAGAAGCCGGTTTCGCTGAAACATTCCCTGCGCGCGGAGTATGGTAACTTCATCTTGAGCCTGATTCGTCGCTTTTTGGCCGACCAGATTGTGTACCAGAGCGCGTTTTCGCGTACCTGGTGGGATGATTGGTTTGGCAGGCTCGAGAAGCCGTTCTCTGTTGTGCATAATGGCGTAGATTTGGATGTTTATAAACCTTTGGGACAGGTTACCAGTTTGTCTCACTATCGGCTGCTGGTTGTCGAAGGTTCGCTGGGCGGTGGCTACGAAGGAGGGCTGGCGAATGCTGTCCGGCTGGCCGAGGTGGCCTCGAAACTGGTATCGAAACCGCTGGAGTTGGTGGTGGTCGGTGAAGTCGGTCAGGTGTTGAAATCGGAATGGAACGCAAAAAGCCCTGTTTCAATTCGCTGGGCCGGCGTTGTTGCACGGGAGGACATCCCGGTCTGGATGAATCAGGCGCATGCGTTATTTTCGGCAGATGTCCATCCGGCCTGTCCGAATTCGGTGATTGAAGCGTTGGCATGCGGTCTGCCGGTGGTGGCTTACGATACCGGTTCGCTGTCTGAGTTGGTGACGCCCGATGCGGGGGTGGTGGCACCTTATGGGGCCAACCCCTGGAAGTTGGAAGCGCCGCATGTGATGCCGCTGGCGCATGGACTGGCGTATGTGTTGCAGAATCAGGAAGCATTCCGGGCCGGGGCGCGCGCATGGGCCGAAGCTGCCTTCGATGTGCGGGTGATGATGGAAAAGTATTTGGATGCGTTGTTAGGGAATTCGTGATTGGTAAATCGTTATTCGATATTTCATATTTTCCTGAAGGATGCTTTTTATGGAAGCGGAAGTTAAAGAGTTCCTGTTGCGCCACTTGAAGGTGATTAATGAAAATGATGTGAAGGTTTATTACGAGACAACCCACCCTGATTTGACGCTGTATGAGTGGTGGGTGACGCCGCATCGGATTGATGGACTGTCCTTCCATGCGTTCATGATGGAGTCCAATGCCAGGCGTGGGACGGTCTTTGGCGCGGAAGGTGAACCTGCACCGACACGTTTCGACCTGGCGAACCTGAAAATCCAGCACTACGGTGAGATGGCAATTGCCAGTTACACTTTGCTGGTCAGCACGGATACGCCGCAGGGTGTAAAAGTTGCCGCTCACAACGAAAGCCGTGTGATGGTGAAGTTCAATGGAGCCTGGCAAGTCGTACACGTTCATAAATCCCCTGCCTATTCCGCCCCCCACATAGGGTGAAACCAATTACGCATTACGCATGAAACAGACTTTTTTCCCACTCTTTTCCCTGCTCGCCCGCATCCTGCCCTTGCCGGTCAAACAGGTTATTTATCGCTTTCCGCCTCTGGCGCGGCTGATTCGCGGAGCGATGAACGCGGCGGTCGAACCCGGCTTGAGCGAGGTTGAAATTGCCGCCGGGGATTTGAAGGGCTACAAAATCTTGCTCAATCTCAAAGCCGAAAAAAGCCGCTGGCTGGGAACTTACGAACCCGAACTGGCGCAAGCCGCGCGCGCCTTTCTCAAGCCGGGGATGACGGTCTATGATGTGGGCGCGAACATTGGCTACGTTTCTTTGCTCCTGGCGCATCACACCCGGCCCGATGGCAGGGTATTTGCCTTCGAGGCTCTGCCTGCCAACGCAGAACGGATTCGCCGAAACGTGGCACTGAACGCACTCGAACACCGTATCACGCTCATTGAGGCAGCAGTGGCCGCGCAGGGTGGGGAAATCGCCTTTCTGGTGCATTCCTCGGCAGGCATGGGCAAGGCCGTCGGCTCCGCCGGGCGGCATGGGGAACGGTATCAGGCCGAAATTCGCGTTCGCGCGCTCTCGCTGGATGAGTTCGTCTATGAACAGGGCAATCCCCCGCCCGATTTGGTCAAGATGGACATCGAAGGCGGCGAGGTGCTGGCTTTGCCCGGCATGAAGCGCATTCTCAACGAGCATCATCCGATTCTGTTCCTGGAACTGCACGGCCCCGAATCAGAGCAGGCTGCCTGGCATGCTCTGACCGAAGCGGGGTACACTTTACATCAAATGTCCACCGGCTATCCCGTTATTACAAGGCCTGAAAGACTGGGCTGGAAGGCGTATCTGGTTGCAACGTTTGAAAGCGGATGAATATGGGCATCATGGCGCAAGAATACCCACTATCCTATCGTTGGTTATGGCTGAGCCTGGGTTTGCTGGTTGTCCTGTTGGTCGCGTTCATCTTGCCAGTTGTGCCGTTTGATTACTGGTGGTATCTACGGCTGGGTCGGGATGTGCTTGCCAGCGGCAGTGTTCCGCAGGTAGAAACCTATAGTTACACCCGGTTTGGCCAACCTGTAGTACATCCTTCCTGGTTATCAGCCGTGCTTCTGGCGATTTTGTATGATGGAGGTGGTCTGACCCTTTCTTTCCTGGCGCGCGGGGTGATTCTCTCCCTGGCCTATAGTCTGCTATGGGTCATCTCATGCCAACAGTGTGGCCCGCGCCTGGCTTCGTTTCTAATGTTGCTTTCGGCTTTGGCTGGGAGCAACAACTGGTCATTCCGCCCACAGCTTTTCACCTATCTCCTGTTTGCGCTCGTTTTCTGGAGCCTGTGGCAATGGAATGAACAGAAAAAAAATACTTTATGGCTGTTGCCGGTTTGCGGTGTGTTATGGGTGAATTTGCATGGGTCCTTTCCGATGCTGTTTGCGTTGTGCGCTCTGTTTTTTGTCTTTGGAAATGGCCTGCGCAAGCATCTGCTATTGTGGACCGTACTGGCGCTGATTGCCACCCTCATCAACCCGCGCGGAATCAATGCCTGGACGCATGTGGCGTTTATGATGCGTAATCCATCTATCCAGATGTACAGCGCAGAATGGGTGGCCTCCAGTAATATCGGCTGGCAAATGAACATCTTCTATGCCTGGCTCGTGGCGTTTCCGTTATTGGCTTTGTTTTCAAACAAACGCCCCACGTGGCTGGAATGGAGCTTATACCTTTCCTTTGGCGTGCTGGCAATCGTTGGGATTCGTTATGTTATCTGGTTTTTGTTCATCATTGCGCCGTTAACCAGCCGCATCTTGCCCCCTGTTCTTCAAAAACTGCTCGACCCGCCTCCTGCTCAGGTTCAATCCCGCACGAATTATGCAGTGAGTTTCATTATCCTGGCGACCTCTTTGCTATCTTTGCCGGGCCCTCGCCAGGCGTGGTTTTCCAGCCTGGAGATTCCTCTTTGGTATTCGACCCCGGTTCAGGCGGCTGCCTGGCTCAAAATGCACCCTGAACTCCCTGGCCCTATGTGGGCCGACCTGGCGAGTTCCAGCTACCTTATCTTTGCTTTGCCTGAACGTCCGGTTTGGATTGATACCCGCTTCGAGGTGTATCCTCCTGAACAGTGGAAAGAATATCTCATCATGGAAGAAGCCAGCCTCGAAGGGCAGAGGTTGTTCGACCGCTATGGGATTAACCTGCTCTTTTTCCAGAAAGAAGCCGGGCAGAGTGTTGAGAACCTCAGAGCCGCGCCCCAATGGTGTCCGCAATACGAGGACGATGCTGCTATTATTTTTACCCGCTGTTCCAAATGACCGCTTCCTTTCCCGGCCGTCTTGCTATCATCCAGCGCGTTTTGCCTGCTTATCGCGCACCGTTTTTCGATGCGCTGGCTGCCGCCTGTTCTGAGGGCCTGACTCTCTTTGCCGGTCAACCCCTGCCGGTCGAAGGCATTGCCACTGCTCAGGCATTAGACCGCACGAAGTATGTCTCTGGCCATAACCTGCACTTTTTCGACCCCCAGTCTCCGCTATACGCCTGCTATCAGCGCGGCGTTCTCCCCTGGCTGGAGCGTGAAAACCCCGACGCGTTGATTGTCGAAGCCAATTTTCGCTATCTTTCTTCGCCTGCTGCCATTGCCTGGATGAAACGACGTGGGAGGCCGGTGCTTGGCTGGGGGTTGGGTGCGCCTGCTTCGCGCGGCATCCTGTCTGTGCTGCGCAATCGTTTCCTGCAAAGTTTCGACGCACTCATCGCCTATTCAGCGCGCGGGGCCGAGCAATATGCCGCTTGTGGATTCCCGGCTGACCGGATTTTCGTCGCACCCAATGCGGTTGCGCCTGCCCCCAAACATCCCCTGCCCCGGCGGGAGGCTTCCCCGCTGAGGCCGTGCGTCCTGTTCGTGGGGCGGATTCAGGCGAGGAAGCGGATTCCTGCGCTGCTGAAGGCTTGTGCCGAACTTCCCGCGCATCTCCAGCCCCGATTGGTGATTGTCGGCGAGGGACCAGACCTGGAATCCGCGCGCATTCTTGCCCGCAGCATTTACCCTTCTGCCGAATTTGTGGGTGCAAAACATGGCGCGGAACTGACCCCCTACTTCCTGGCTGCTGACCTGTTCGTCCTGCCCGGTACAGGAGGACTGGCCGTACAGCAAGCCATGTCCTACGGCTTGCCGGTGATTGTTGCCAGAGGCGATGGCACCCAGGATGACCTGGTACGTCCTGAAAATGGCTGGCAAATTCCACCGGAAGATGATTTTGCGCTTTTGTTTGCTTTGCAGGAAGCCTTAAGTGACTTGCCTCGCCTGCACCGTATGGGAGCAGAATCGTATCGGATTGTTTCCGAAGAAATCAATCTGGAGCGAATGGTAGCGATGTTTGTCGAAGCGTTGAATTTCGTCAGCCAAAAGGAGTGACCGATGAACTTTTTGCAAAAACTGTTTGGCCGCCTGAACCCCAGACCAGAAAAGCGATATTACCGTTTCCAGGTGCAATGCAAACGCTGCGGCGAAATCATTGAAGGCCGCGTAGATTTGGATAACGATTTGAGCGTGGAATATGAAGACGGGGGAGATGTGTACTATGCCCGCAAGGTGCTGATTGGCGATGGCAGCCGCTATTGCTATCAGCAAATTGAGGTTGGGTTGAAGTTCGATAAGAACCGCAACTTGCTGGAACGGCGGGTGGAATCGGGCGGGGAGTTTGTGTAGAACAGGAAAGACGGAATGAATTCCGTCCTATCTGGTCAATTCCACAATAAACGTATCCAGCGCCAGGTCCAGCGGCATCACGCCGGTTTTGGCGGCTTCGTCCATTGCCAGCAGGCGGCGGTAGATGGATGTGAGCGTCTCCATGCTAAACTTGCGGGTCTGGTTCCAGGCTTTTTCGGCAACGAACGGGTGTGTTCCCAGTGCTGACACCGCTTCTTCGAGGGTGCCGCTTTCGTCCATCACCTCGCGGGCAATTGTCAGCAGGCGGAACTGCCGAACGACCATACCGAAAAGCTCGAAGGCATCCCGTTCTTCCAGCAGGCGGTGCAGCAAACGTTGCGATTTCCGTCCGTCCCGGTTTCCGAGCGCATCCACCAGCTCGAACACGTCCGCGCTGGCGGTCACGATGCTGACCGCCTCGACATCCTCCAGTCCAATCGGATGAGCGTAGTTGACGTAGGTCAGCAGTTTCGTAATTTCCTGTGCAGCCTGACGGGTGTTTTCGCCGGTCATTTCGGCCAGGCGTGCTGCCGCGCCTGGTTCGATGCTGCCTCCCTGTCGTTTGGCCTCGGCCACAATCCAGGCCGGCATTTCACGCGCTTTGGGGAGCAAAAAGGCTCTGGCTTCGGCAATCTCGGCGTGTTTGGCTGCCCATTTCACCATCCAGTGATTGGGGATGTCTTTTTCTTTGACTTCTTCGTGGTCGAGGATGACCAGTTGGGTAAAGGGGGGCACGCTTTCCAGAAATGCGGTGAATTTTTTGTGGCCTTCCTGTCCGCCGTAACGTTTGGAGACGTTTTCCAGAATCACCAATCGCTGCGATGCCAGGAATGGCATGGATGAGACCGCGTTATTCAGTTCATTTTCACTGATTGCGCGCGCATCCAGGCGCGAGGTGTTCATCTCGGCGGTGGTCGGGTCGGAAAAAAGTACATGGAACCGCTTCGCCTGCTGGCGGAGGGCGTACTCATCGTTGCCAAAATAATAGTGAATGTGAGGCATGCCAGGGGATGGCGCGCTTACGAGCGGGTAATTATGCGATGAACGGTGCGAGAAAGCGGGTAGATATCCACAATCGTCAACTCACCCGGCTCTGGTTCGGTCGTGACACTATTCTGAAGGCCTGGGCCGAGCCGCTGACCGATAAGGAAGGCCAACACTGCAAATACGGCCACGATGGGCAGCCGTTCCCAGCGTTCGCGGTCGGTGCGTGTGCCGCTCATGGCAAAGAAGGCAAACCAAGCCGCCAGCCCGCCACTCAGGGCGTAATTTGTACCGCATCCAGGATGGATTGCCAGGCGGCGCTCGCCGTTTTGCAGGCGGGTCAGGGCTTCCGTCACGGCCTGTCGGATATGCTCGGTGGGTATATCACCGATGATAAAAAATCCGGTCGGGTTGGAGTGACCCGCCAGCGGACGGTCAGGAAAGCGCGCAGAAAGCAGGTGAATGGTGGCGTGTTCCAGCGCGTGATTCCGCCGGGTGTGCAAAACGAGAGGGGTTTTTAGCAGGTTGTTCATGGTTCTATTGTACTCAAAAAACAGGATGGCAGCCAAACCACCATTGCTGCCGGTTTTACCTTGAAAGCCGGCACAAAGCAGGGGTATGACAATGTTTCGTCTTGTTCCGTGCTTCCCTCCACCCTGAATTCAAAAAACAGACCCTTCCGCGTGCTTTCTAATGCCCTCAAATTTGTGTCTGTTGTTGTATGGGATGAATGGAGGGCTGACTGGCCGAAAGAATTACGCGGTAGCCTGCCCAAATGAGCGAAATCCCGAAAAATTCTGTAATAAACAAGATTTCTACGAATCCCAGGCGGGTAAACGTGCCGCCGATGCCGGGCAAGAGACCGCCGAGGGCTATTAACCAATTCCCCAGTGCGCGGTTGCCTGACCCTTGCTTGCGAGCATATTGAATTGCTGACCAGGCCGCACCTCCTACCAGGAAAATCAGTCCATACATATTCGGAAGCGGCGAAAAGGCGCGCACCCATGACCAGCCCAAGACCTTCCCTGTTAATTCGCCTGTGACCATGCTTGAATTGATTGGGGATGCCGCAATTAAAATAGAGGCAATCAAACAATAGATGGTTATCATGCCTGCCATTACATCTGCCGTTTTCTTTTTGAAGAGTAAATAGACTGTGCCTTGTGCCAGGGGAAACGCGCCAAATAAAGCCCCAGAAATGTACCAGGCTTTAAGATTGGCTTCGTTCCATCCAAACAATGCGTGAATTGCTTCCGTACTGGTACCAATGCCAAACATCAGCGTACCAATACCCCACCACAACAGGTAAGTTGCAGAGCGTTTGCGCATCCAGTGTCGAAGCAGTACACCGGTAAAGCTGAACGCAATGATGGTTGTAACGATGGGAAGATAGTGAATGACCTGGAGCATAAAAACCTTTCTATCCTTGAAATTTTATCAGCGCCCTCTTTCTTCAAGGGCCTGATAGGTTTCCAACAGGCTAATCAGCACGCGGTCGGTAAAGCGGTGTAAGCGGGTGAGCATTTGTCCCCATGCCCAGCCGGGCGGTACGCGGGCTTCTTCGTAAGCGTTGAACAAGGCATCGAGCAGCAAGTTGCGGAAGAACAGGAATGCCTGCGTGGCTTCGACGCTGTTCAATCCGTAACGGCGTGCGCGTGAAGCATATTCGTAGCCCAGGGCTTTGGCTTCAATGTCTTCATCGCCATCAGGGTTGGAAAGGTAGCCGATGAGTCCGCGCACCAGTGCCCCACCGTTCATGCGGTATTGCGTGCGCGCTTCTGCATCGAGTTTTTGATACCAGGATTCAGATTCCAGCTGGCCTTCACTCACCCGCAGGCGGATTTTGCCGATGGCGTTTTGCAAGGCGTCCCCTGGTTCGACAATCTGCTTCTGACGGGTGGCGCTCATCCAAAGTTCGACCTCGTGAAGCAGATAACGGCGGTGTCCGCCGGAGGTACGGTGGGTAGGGAGTACCCCTTTGTCTGACCAGAGCCGCACGGTGGATGGGTGTACTCCCAGTTTTTCAGCAACATCAGAAAGAGAAAGCCAGTGGGCCTGAGGCTTGGTTGTTGTCATCCAAAGTCTCTCCTGCGCGGGAGGTCAGTCGGCCAGGGCGGCGCGTTCGGTGATGGAGGGCGCTTCGACTTGCTGGTAGAATTTTCGCGTGTCAATCCCTAACAGCAGGAAGGCTGCCAGAGCCACCATCATCGCTTCGATGCCAAAAACCACCAGGTAGCCGACGAGTACGTCATTCGTCAGCCAGGTCATGCCATCACGCACGATGCCTGCCAGCAGCGTTCCAACCAGACGTGAGATGGAGTTTGCAACACCCCATGCGCCAATGAACAGGCCAACGTAACCGGGCAGGGTCAGGTCGAACATCAGCGCCAGGTTGGCAACGGTCGAGAGACCTGTCCCTGCGCCGAGCAGGATGACCCCAGAGTAGAAAATGCCGGTTGAACCGAGTGCGCCGCTGGCAAGAATGAGCAGAAATCCGGCCAGCACGGTCAGGTTGCCAGTTTGCGCTACGGCTTTGCGTGGCGCGCGTCGCTCCAGCGCACCGGCCAGCAAAATCGTCAAAAGTACGGCCACGCCCCAAATCGAGGTGATGCGGGTTGTTTGTTGAACGGTCATGCCAAAGGCTTCGGCGGCAAACGGTTCGAGCAGAACATCCTGCCCTAAAATGGCAGCCAGGAGCAGAGCAAGATACCAGAAAAAGGTCGTTGCCTGACGGCTTTTCAGAATAGCAGCAGCCATCTGGGCGAAGGAGTATTGTTCATCTTTCTGCCCGGCGGCCTGGTAACGCTTTTCCAGCCCGAGCAGGCCCACCCCGCCCAGCACCAGGGCGGTTATGCCGACTTCGATAAAGGCCATTTGCAGAGCCTCGGGCGAATACGGTTCCACCAGGCGACTGATGGCAATGGCCGTGAAGATGATACTGACAATCATCATGAACCACATGGTTGCAATGGTTTTGCCGCGTCCATTTTCGCCGGAAAGTTCGTTTGCCAGCGCCAGGTATGAAACGGATGACAGGTTGTATCCCATTCCCCATGCGCCAAAGGCCAGTCCTGCCGTCAGATACCCCAACAAGGGCTGTTCGACCATCAGAAAGGCTACTTGTGGCGAAACCACAACGCCGATAACGCACAAGAACAGCCCGGCGAGAATGTATGGACTGCGGCGATACCCCAACAGGGGATAGCGGTCGGAGAATGAACCGATGGCGACTTGCATGGGTGAGAACAAATACGGCAAGATGGCGAGGATGGCAACCACCGTAGCCGCAATCCCCAGTTCCTTAATCATGACACGGTTGAGAGTACTGTTGATGGGGACGAGGGTCATAGCAACAGCAACATGAATCAGGCCGAGTTGCAGGCGTTTTCTCCACATACGAAAGCCTATCCTTTGGGTGAAATTTCTCCAGATTGTAGTGGGGTTAAACAGGGCGTCAATGTAGATTTTTGTAGAATTTTAAGAGAGTTTGCCTAGAAAATCATTAAAACTTACATGCGGACTGGTCTTTGATATGCGCTTAAAAAGCTAGACGCCGGTTGCGGAAGACCCCCTTCCTGTTTACCGGCGTCTAAAACGTGGGCCCCAGTTCCACGTTGCGATAGATTGTCTTTATCTTATCGAATGAGCGTAGACAAAACGTAGACACCCTTACAAATTTGTAAGCTTTGTAGCGTTGGGGACATTGTCTGCTGGTGTGCAATTATGCGCCAGGTGATTGTGTTGGCGTGAGAGAGTTGACTCGTCGAACTGTCGAAGTACCAGCAGCACGAGCAGGATTGCGGCCATACCCACCCAGCCCGCCACGCCGAGCGGGTTACCGCCCAAGGCGGTATCCAGTCCTTCTGGTCGAAGAAAGACCAGCGAGGCGGGTGCAATGGCGTTGAAGGCGCCATGCGCAAAGGCTGGCGCCCAGGGGCTTTGCGTTTTCAAATACAGCCATCCAAACAGGATGCCCAGTAAGATGCAGCCAACCATCATCACCAGCACACCCAGGTAAGGGTGAGAGGGAAAGTTGTGACCGTGCAGGATAATTGCTGGCGCATGCCATAGTCCCCAAATGGCACCGCTGAGCAGCAGGGCTTTCCATTGACCCAGCGGAAGCAGCTGAGGCAACAGAAATCCACGCCAGCCCAGTTCTTCGCCCAGCGCAGGCAGGAGGTTGATGAGCGGAGCGAGCGTGAGCGCGAAGATGGCTTGAATCATCAGGATTGTTTCGATGGACGGAAGCCCTTCTGCCTGTGGAGTTTGCGCCATAGCCTGGCGGATGCTGGTAAAGTTGGGGTCGAAGACACCCGTGCCGAGCAGGATGGTTGCGCCCAGGGTGAATGCAGCCATGAGCGGGGCAAACAGCCACGCCCAGAAGTAATAATGCCTCGGGCCAAGCCGCTTCAACCGCAGGCTGGAAAGCGGTTTTTTGGTAACCAGGCGGGTGACGAGGATGGCGGCGATACCTGGCCCCCACATGGCAAGGGTAAACAGAGTGACCATCACAATCGGGTAAAGCATTCGGTTGTTTTTCACAGCCATCGGTGCGATGAACAGCGGCCAGGAAATACCGAAGGCGATGAGGAGAAACCAGGTCAGTGATTTTTTGTCGAGCATACGAAAAATCCTGGTGAGTTAACGTTGGTAGGCAGCAGGCATGGAACGCATACGTCGAACCCGGTCGGTTAGGGGGCGTTTGGCGATGATGTTGATTTTGCTATGTCCTTCTACCTCGTGGATGGCAATCACTTCCCAGCCTTGCTCGCCCCACTCATTCAGCAGGGCTTGCAGTTCTTCGGCTTTGACACCATGCCAGAAACTGCCAAAGGTCTGAACGCGGTATTCCCACAGGGGCATTTCTTGGGGCATGAGACTTCCTTTCTTTGGGCAAATGGCTGCTTTGCCCAATGGGTTGATGGTTTCACGTGAAACATCTGGCAGACTTATTTGCCCGTTTCTGACTGTTCTTGACGCCATGCGAAGTACGAATACACCACCGGCAACAACGCTGCAAACAACAGCGAAACCATCAGAAGCCACAAGCCGTTTTCGCCAAAGAAGGTGCTGATGATGACCAGTACACCCGCGATACGAAAGGTTTGCGCGCCGAGTTGATGGGTCTTATCCCACACGCTATCGCTCACCAGCGTCCAGGGCGTGCGGATGCCGATGAAAAAGTTGCGTTTGGCATTTTGGAGCAGAAAACTGATGCCGACGAACAAGAGACCCACGACTGGTACCAGCATGTACGTCATGTTGAATTGCCAGCCGAGAGCGGCGGCCAGCGTCAGCCCATACACATACAGCATGTAGACTGTAAAACCGAGCAAGAAAGCATTGTACAGGCCGCGAAACTTTTCGATGTTTGCGCGTAATGGGTCGAGCATCGGCAGGAAAGCCAGCAGAAGCAGAATTCCTGCTGTCATCAGCGGCAGCAGCCAGATTCCCAAAAATTTGGATGTGTAGCCATCTACTTCGCCGGCGGCGTTCCAGTGAGAGGGCATAGGGTCGGGGAGTTGGGCGGAAAGCAGCACGCCCACGATAATGGCTGCTGCAATCAGCACAAAGGATATGAGGATGGATGTTTTGGTGGTCATCGTTTACCTTTCTGTGGTTTCAGATAATCTCTTATGTTTCACGTGAAACACTGCTCACTGTTCACTGCTCCCTCGGCATATTTTGTTGTGCAATCGAAATCATGCCGCTGAGCCCGCCCAGGTTCATCGTGTCCACCGCCGAACTGGGGACGATGACCATCGCACCTTTTTCTTTCAACCCCTCAAAGAGCATGTTCATAGCGCGCAGGTGCAGCGCGGTAGGGTTGTTGATGTACGCCTGCGATGCCTCGGCAAATGACTCGGCAATTTGTTTTTCGGATTCACCCAGGATGACGCGCGCCTGGCGTTCACGCTCTGCCTGCGCCTGTCGGCTCATGGCATCTTCCAAATCTTGTGGAATGACGATGTCGCGGATTTCAACCGACTGCACAGTGACGCCCCACGGCGTGGTGCGTTCATCAATGACCTGTTGTAATTCTTTGTCAATCACGCTGCGGCCTATCAGGATGTCGGCCAGCATCATCCGCCCGATGATGTCACGCAAGGCGGTTTGTGCGGCCCAATCTACGGCTGATTGGTAGTCTTCCACTTCCAAAGCGGCTTTTTCTGCGTCCCAGACCACCCAAAAAAGCACGGCATCCACATCCACCGGCACGGTATCTTTGGTGAGCGTTTTTTGCGCTGAGAAGGGCGTGACCATCACGCGGTGGTCAATCCAGCTCGGGATGGTGTCCACAATCGGGACAATCCAAAACGGACCTGGACCTCGCAGTCCGCGAAATTTTCCCAGCCGTAACACCACAGCCTTTTCCCACTGGTTGGCTACTTTGAGTGCGAACAAAATATACATTCCGCCGACCAGCCAGGCGGTGACCCAAAGAGCAATCATCAGGTCCGATTGTTTGCCATCCAGCCAGATTGCGCCGAGAATGCCAATGAGCATCAAGGCAGTGGCAATCACCCCGGCAATCGGTGGAATGCGCGAGTCGGGTTTGGGTTGATTTTTAGGCAGATTTTGTTTCATAAGAACTCCTTTCGTTTCCTCTATCGGATAGATTACGAATCAGGTATGACCTTCTGTTGCCGTTTCATTGCGTTGGGCAATCGCTTGCAGGGCTTCCTGTTTGCTAAACCCCAACCGATGTGCTTCTTCCAGATAGCGGCGTGCCAGCGCATTGAGGGCTTCGCGGCGTAGTTGCGTGCTGGTTTCGGGTGGAGGTTGTTCCAGAATGAACGTGCCGCGTCCCTGTTGGGTAGAGATAATTCCAGCTTCGTCCAGAATGCGGTACGCACGGGCTACCGTGTTGAAATTTACACGCAGGGTGGTTGCCAGCGCACGCACGGTCGGCAGCTGGTCACCTGGTTTGAGTACACCACTTGCCAGTTGCCGTTGAATTTGCGCCACAATCTGATTGGTGAGCGGGACATCGGAGCGGAAATCGAGGTTGAGTGTGAGCATAGGACGATTGTATAATTGTATCTTTGTATCATTGTATATCAAAGCGCCGATTTGTCAAGAGGCAATACAAAAGACCGGCAGCGCCGGTCTTTTGTGAATGCAGCGGGGATTTGTTTTTGGAGAGCAGAACCGCTTGAGATGTCGGTCAAATCGTGTAATCCACTTCCTGCCATGCTTCGCCCACCGGGGTGTAGTGGGCAGTGTGAACATGAGAATGGCCTTCGACGCGTGTCTCCAGGTCTTCTACGCGCGCCAGCAAATCGCGGATGGCCGCGGCAAAGACATCTGGCAGGGCAGTATGATTCAGGTCAGGAGCATCGCTGGGACGGTGTGGCTGAGCGCGTTTGACGATTTGTCCTGGCACGCCAACGACCACCGAATTTTCCGGCACCGATTTGACCACCACTGCGTTGGCTCCGATGCGGCTGTCATCGCCAATAGTAATGTTGCCCAGCACTTTGGCGCCGGCCCCAATGGTGACGCGATTGCCAATCGTTGGGTGACGCTTGCCTTTGTTGAGCGAGGTTCCGCCTAACGTCACACCATGATACAGGGTCACGTCATCTCCCACTTCGGCGGTTTCGCCAATGACAACGCCCATGCCATGGTCAATGAAGACTCTTTGCCCGATTTTTGCGCCGGGGTGAATTTCGATGCCGGTTAACCCGCGCGCCAGTTGTGAGAGCCAGCGCGCCAGGAGCTTGAAATCCCGATTCCACAGCCAGTGGCTGAGTCGGTGAATCCAAATCGCATGCAAGCCGGGATAGAGCAGGGCAATCTCCAGGCGCGAGCGCGCCGCCGGGTCGCGTTGCAGGGCCGAGTTCAGGTCTTCGCGCACCGAGTCTAAAAAGCCGGGCGCTTTAGCCTTTTTCGTTTGAACGGTTTGGGATACTTCGATTTGCATCACATCTCCGTCAGGAAATTAATCTGCAGGTTCCAGGTTCCTAATCGGCCAGGTGTGCATACAACGCTGAAGACAGGTACCGTTCGCCAAACGAGGGGATGATGACCACAATCAATTTGCCGGTGTTTTCCGGGCGGTGTGCCACCTGCAAGGCGGCCCAGGTGGCGGCGCCGGAGGAAATTCCAACCAGCAGGCCTTCTTCGCGCGCCAGGCGTCGGGCGGTTTCCATAGCGTTGTCATCGGTCACGCGCACAATTTCATCGTAGATTTTCGTATTCAGAACTTCTGGCACGAACCCGGCACCGATGCCCTGAATTTTGTGGGGGCCTTTTACGCCGCCGGAAAGCACCGGTGAAGCATCCGGTTCGACGGCCACCATCTGTACCGAAGGTTTGCGGCTCTTCAGCACTTCGCCCACGCCGGTAATCGTCCCGCCGGTGCCAATCCCTGAAACGACAATATCTACCTTGCCATCGGTATCATGCCAGATTTCTTCAGCAGTCGTGAGGCGGTGAATTTCGGGGTTGGCAGGATTCTTGAATTGCATCGGCATAAAGTATTTTTCTGGGTCCGATTGCACGATTTCTTCTGCCTTGCGAATGGCGCCGCCCATTCCTTCGGGGCCGGGGGTTAGCACCAATTCTGCTCCGTAAGCGCGCAATAACATCCGGCGTTCTTTGCTCATTGTTTCTGGCATCGTCAGAATGCATTTGTACCCTTTGGCTGCGGCCACCATGGCCAGCGCAATGCCGGTGTTGCCGCTGGTGGGTTCCACAATCGTCTTTTGCGCGGTCAGCACACCTGCTTTTTCGGCTGCGTCAATCATCGAAAAGCCAATGCGGTCTTTTACGCTCTTGGCCGGGTTATAGAACTCCAGTTTTGCCACCACTTCGGCGGCGGCACCGTTGGTGACCCGGTTCAGGCGCACCAGCGGGGTATTTCCAATCAGTTCGGTGACGTTGGCTGCAATTTTCATATCGAAAAATCCTCCAGTTCGAGTTGTTGAATGAGTTTTTCTGCCGTGGCAACGCCCTGATTCACATAACGCGGCTTGCCGCTGGCATCTATCACAAACGTGGTGGGGACGGTCATCACGCCCCATTCCTGGGCGATTTCCGGTTGCCGGCTGGCATCTACTTCGATGACCTGAAACCATTCACCATAGCGGTTTTTCAGCCGCTCGATGACCGGACGCTGAACCGTTTTACATGGCGCGCACGTGGGCGTGCTGAAATACACCAGTGCCGGACGCCCGACCCGGTAGGAGGGAAAGCGCGCCAGCTTGCCGGAAGCCCGCCGCAACAAATAACGGTTCAGGAACAGATAGGCTGCAACCGCCAGAGCAGAAAGCAATACGGACAGAAGGAGACGCTCGACCAGTTCAACGTTCATCGTTCACCGCACTTTTCGGGCGCATGCCCGGAAATGTACCGGCAGGCGGAGTCTTTGAGAAGCCTGGCACTCCCAGACGGGTCAACCAGTAGTAGACGAAGCACCCCACGCAAAAGCCGCCAAAGGCGTTGAGTGCGGCCAGCGCGGCCACCATCCACACCAGACCCCACCCCAAAAGACTCCATCCTCCAAAGAGAGCCAGCGTGCCGCTCAGCATGAACAGGCCGCCCAGTCCTTGTGCAAAGCGGTGCGGTTCGGGGTTATCGAGCAGGACGTGCGGCTTGACCCATCCGGTGGGTTTGAGCAGGGAGTGGTAGAGAAAGCCGAAGCCGGGCTTGCCCAGCAGGGTTCCCAGCAGCATGAAGGCGGTTACCAGAGCTACCAGCCAGGGTTGATTTAACACAAATGCGATGAAATTGAGCGCGATGATGATGACCTGGTTGACGGTCATTGCGCTGTGGTCTATTTTTTGTAACTGCTCCATGTCATTTACTCCTTGCGTTGGAAATCTATTGTCTGTGGCAGGCTCCCAAATAAAAACCACCTGACCGGTTTCGCCCTGAGCAGGCAAAACAAAAGAACGGCGAAAAAGCGCCCCTCGAGGGGAATGCCTCTGCGGGATTCGCGCGCCGTTCCTTCGGTCAGGTGATGTTTTGCTTTTGTTACGAAGGCGCGGCGGCTACGAACCCCGCGCCATACAGGAGCAAAGTAAGTTAAACTTCTTCATACCTCGTATTTTACTCGCCTATTCGTGAAAGTCAAGCAATCTGGATAATTTTTATCATAAATTTAACAAAAAATCGGGGCGCACGCTCCCCGATTTTTGTGCGGCTTTACTCTTCTTTCTTGGCTTCCAGTTCTTTCTTGTGGGCTTCCACAATCGGCTGGGTCAGGTGCTGTGGCACGATGTCGTAGTGGTCGAATTCCATCGTAAAGTAACCGCGCCCGCCCGTGAGAGAACGCAACTGCGTGGTGTAGCGCAGCATTTCGGCCAGCGGAACATGCGCAATGATAGTGGTTTTGCCGCGCTCAGCTTCGGTGCCTTGCACCCGTCCGCGCCGGGTGTTCAGATCTCCCATCACATCACCCATGTTGGCATCTGGCACGGTAATCCGCACGTTCATCACCGGCTCAAACAAGACCGGTCCGGCATCCTGCACCGCCAGTTTGAACGCTTCACGTCCGGCAGTCTCGAAGGCCACCGGCTTGGAATCCACCGGATGTTCTTTGCCGTCATACACGATGACCTTGACGTTACTCATCGGGTAACCGGCAAACACACCCTGTTCCATTGCAGCGCGAATGCCTTTTTCGATGGGGGGCAGATAAGAGCGTGAAAGGTTCATGCCCACCAGTTCATCGGTGAACAGGAAGTCGCCTTCGGGATATGGCTCGATGCGCAGATGGACTTCGCCGAACTGTCCGGCGCCGCCGGTTTGCTTCTTGTGGCGGTATTGCGCCGACGCCTTGCGGGTGATACCTTCGCGGTAAGGCACTTTCGGTTCCGTGATAATCAGACCAACCTGGAACTTGGTCTGTGCGCGGTTGATGACCACGTCAATATGCTGGTCGCCCATCCCTTGCAAGATGGTTTGGCCGGTGGCTGGCTCGTTGTACCACGAAAGCGTCATATCCTCTTCGCACAAGCGGGTGAGCGTGGGCGAAATTTTGGCAGCATCGGCTTGCGTTTTGGGCTGAATGGCGACGCGGTAGAGCGCATTGGGGTAAGCCGGAACGGGGATGGTCACCGGGTGGTTCTTATCGCACAGGGTATCGCCGGTGGCGGTCACACTCAACTTGGTAACGGCGGCAATATCGCCGGCATGAACCAGTTTGACCGGAAGGGTCTCTTTGCCGCGCTGAATGTGCAAACCGGCCATGCGTTCATCGGCGCCTTTGGTCTGATTCCACAGGTGAACATCAGCAGCCACACTGCCCGAAAGCACTTTGAAGTAGGTCATCTTGCCGACGAACGGGTCGGCGGTCGTCTTCCAGACGTAGAGCGCGGTCGGGCCGGAATCGGATGGCGTCAGTTGTTCCTCGCCGCTCTTCCCCTGCACGGTGACGGGCGGACGCTGAGCCGGGTTAGGCATCAGGGCCAGAATAGCATCCAACAGCGGCCCAACGCCTTTTTCATGCCCGGCGGCAGAGACGAAGACCGGCACGAATGCTCCGCTTTGCACAATCGCTTTCAGACCGCGCAGGATTTCTTCCTGGCTTAACTCCCCGTTCTCGAAGTATTTTTCCATCAGAGCGTCATCGCCTTCGGCAGCAGCTTCCATCAAAACGGTGCGCGCTTCTTCAGCGGCAGCGCGGTATTCGGCCGGGATGTCTTTGGTCGTTTTGCCATCGCCTTCGTAGGCTTTCATGGTTATCAGGTCAATCACGCCGCGAAATTCGAGCTTTTCGCCGAGCGGCAACTGTACCTTAACCAGACGCGCGCCCGAAGCGTGCGCGAACTCATCCACCGAAGCATAGGCTTTCTCAAAGTTAGCGTTTTCGCGGTCCATCTTGTTGATGACCACAAAGCGCGGCAGGTGGAAACGGTCACAGTAATCCCAGGCCAGTTCCGTACCGACTTCCATGCCCGCCACCGAATCGACGAGGAGAACCGCGCCGTCGGCCACGCTCAACGCCGAAATCATCTCCCCGATGAAATCCGTGAAGCCGGGCGCATCCAGCACGTTGATTTTGTGCTCCCGATATTCGACCGGAATCACGCTGGTATAGAGTGAGATTTTGCGGCGGATTTCTTCTTCATCATAGTCGGAAACGGTCGTGCCATCGTCGGTTTTGCCCAAACGGGTGGTTGCTCCGGTGAAATGAAGAAAAGCCTCCGCCATCATCGTTTTCCCGGCGCCGCCGTGCGCGACCAGGGCGATGTTGCGGAGGTACTCGGTCGTGTACTCTTTCATGGAGAGGTACTCCTCGTATTAAGAATTTGCAAACATAACAGCGGGCTGATTTTAAGAGAAGTCGGCTCAAATGTCAAAGCCAAACGTCGATTTCCACTCTATGACCTGACCCTTCATATATTCCCACTTATCAGGTAAAATCACTCTTCGGGCAATCCAGCCCTGCGGGCGCGCCCCTTTCGCGCACCCCTCTCCCGCACGGACTGAAGCCAACCATCGGAGGGCATGTGCCTCGGACGGAGTGAGCCGTCCTCAGCCATGTCATCGTCATTCGTTCACACCAAGAAAAGGAGCAAGTCAAATCCATGGTTCGCATTCGTCTTCGCCGCGTTGGTCTCAAGAATCAGCCGTCGTACCGCATTGTCGTCCAGGACAAAGAAAGCCCCCGCGATGGGCGTTTCATCGAAATCGTCGGGTTCTACAACCCGCGCACCGAACCAGCTACCATTACCATTGACGAAGCCAAAGTGTACGACTGGATGTCGAAAGGCGCCCAGCCGACCGAATCGGTTGCCGCGCTGCTTAAGACCACCGGCACGCTCGACCGCTTTGCCCGCTTCAAAAAAGGGGAAGCCCTGGAGACGCTGGTTGCGGAAGCGCAGGCTGCAGAAGCCAAACGCCATACCACAAACAAAACCCGCAAAGACTGAGTTCCCTCTCCCCGGCCTGGCAGGTGCTTTCCCACCTGTCAGGCTTCCTTTTTTCAGAGACACCCATGAAAGCCCTGACCGAATATATTGCTAAAGCATTGGTTGAACATCCCGATGAAGTGCAGGTGACGCAAACCCGTCAGGGGAATCGCGTTCGCCTGGAAATGCGCGTTGCTAAAGACGACATGGGACGTGTGATTGGACGCAACGGGCGCGTTGCCAATGCCATTCGTGTTTTGCTGCGCGTGGCTGCCGAACGGGACGGCCAGCAAGTGACCCTGGACGTAATGGAGCCTTGATGACGGTTGAAACATCGCCGTCGCAAGCCGATGGGGCTGTTGCCGAGCCGCTGTTCTACCTGGCGGTTGGCATGTTCCGCCGCCCGCATGGCGTGCGTGGCGACATCCTGTTCACCGTGTTGACTGATTTCCCCGAGCGCTTGCGTCCGGGGACGCTCGTCTATGTGGGGGAGGAAAAACGCGCTTTCAAAATTATCCGCCGCCGTCCACATAACGACGGTCTCTTGTTGGGGTTTGAGGGTATTACCACGCCCGAACAAGCCGCCAGATATACCGGAAAAACCGCCTTCGTCCGCGCCGATGACCGTCCGCCGCTGCCAGAAGGTGAATATTATCACCATCAGATTCTCGGCCTGAATGTATTCGATGAAAACGGTCAATCGCTTGGTGTCGTGACGGACATCCTGGAGACCGGCGCGAACGATGTCTATGTCGTCAAGACTCCCGAAGGACGGGAACTGCTGTTGCCTGCCATTCATCAGGTCATCCTGGAGATTGACCTGGAACACAAGGTGATGAAAGTGCATCTCCTGCCCGGGTTGGAGTAAGTTCATAGTGTCGAATGGATGATACTCGTTTCTGGGTCGGATTCAGTCTGGTCAAAGGCATTGGCGCGGTGCGACTCCGTGCTTTGCTTGATTATTTTGGAGACGCCGAGAGCGCCTGGAATGCCTCGTTGTTCGACCTGACTGCCGCTGGCCTAAGCGCCAGACTGGCGGAACGAGTCGTTCAGGCGCGTAAATCTATCCGTTTGGATGAATATCTCGATGGCATCCTCAAAAATGGCATTCGTATTCTGACCTGGAACGACCCGGCGTATCCGGCGCACCTTAAAGAAATCGAACAACCACCGCCAGTTTTGTATGTGCGCGGCAACCTGACGGCGGAAGATGCCTGGGCGGTGGCGATTGTTGGCACCCGCAACGTGACTGCTTATGGACGGCAGGTGACCGAAGAACTGGCCGCCGTGCTGGCGCGCAACGGTGTGACGGTGGTCAGCGGACTGGCGCGTGGGGTAGATGCGATTGCCCATAAAGCCGCGCTCCAGGCCGGAGGGCGCACGCTGGCCGTGCTTGGTTCCGGCGTAGATAAAATCTATCCACCTGAACATCGCGCCCTGGCCGGGCAAATCACCACACAAGGCGCCGTTTTAAGTGATTACCCTCCCGAAACCCCACCCGATAGCGTCAACTTTCCGCCCCGCAATCGCATCATCAGCGGGCTTTCGCTGGCCGTTGTGGTGGTAGAAGCGGGGGATACCAGCGGCGCGCTGATTACGGCAGAATTTGCCGCAGAACAAGGCCGTGAGGTCTTTGCCGCACCGGGCAGCATCTTTGCGCCACAATCGCGCGGCACAAACCGCCTGATTGCCAACGGCGCCAGAGTGTTGCTTTCCCCCCAGAGCGTTTTGGAAGCCCTGGACCTTACCCGGAATGTGGAACGGCGGGAAATCCGCCGAATGTTGCCAACCGATCCCACCGAAGCCCGTCTGCTCGAAGCGCTGGGCGCTGAACCCTTGCATGTGGATGAACTTCGCGCTCGTGTCTCCTTGCCCATCGAACAAGTCTCTGCTGCATTGGCGATGATGGAGTTGAAGGGCATGGTGCGGCAGTTGGGCGGCATGAGTTATGTCGCCGTGCGTGAAGAACAGGCCTCTTATCGGGTCGAGCGTTCCTGAACAGGTGGAGATTTTCTCTATGGAAAATACCTATGCAGTCATCATGGCAGGTGGAGGCGGCACGCGGTTGTGGCCGCTCTCACGCAAGAATCGCCCCAAGCAACTCCTGCCCCTGATTGGAGAACAAACCCTCTTCCAAAGCACAGCAGCGCGTTTGCAGGGCTTCCTCCCGCCCGAACGCATTCTGGTTGTTACGGTGGCCGAACAGGCCGCTGAAATGCGCGTGCAATCGCCCGAAATTCCCCCAGAAAACTACATCATCGAACCGGCTCCGCGCGGCACAGCTTCGGTCGTGGGGCTGGCAGCGGCCATCCTGCATCAGCGCGACCCCCATGCGGTTATGGCTGTTTTGCCTTCAGACCACTACATTCGCAACCGTGATTTGTTTCATTACCTGGTCAAGGCGGCAGTGGATGTAGCCTGTAACGATTATCTCGTGACGCTTGGCATCACTCCCACGTTTCCCTCCACCGCCTATGGGTACATTCAGCAGGGCGCGCCGCTGCCAGGCGAGTACAAATATCCTGCTTATGCCGTTGCGCGCTTTGTAGAAAAGCCCGATGAGCAAACGGCCCAGAAACTCCTGCGTGCAGGCAATTACTCCTGGAACAGTGGCATGTTCATCTGGAAGACCGAGCGGATTCTGACCGAAATTCGCCGCTTTATGCCCGAACTGAGCGCTGCGCTCGACCAGATTTCCGCTGCCGCTCCGGCGCAACAGCCCGCCGTTATCGAATCCGTCTGGCGCGATTTGAAGACCGAAAGCATAGACTACGGAATTATGGAGAAAGCCGAACAGGTGGCCGTTTTGCCTGCCGGGGGGCTGGGCTGGAGCGATGTCGGCTCGTGGGATTCGCTCTTCGAGGTGCTTTTGCCTGATATGAGTGGTAACATTACAACCAATGGACAGCACCTGGCGCTGGAGACTCACAACACCCTGGTTTACAGCGCACCTGGCAGCCAGCGTCTGGTTGTTACCATTGGCGTGGATGATATGGTCGTGGTAGATACCGGCGATGTTCTCCTGGTTTGCAAATCGGACCAGGCGCAAAAGGTCAAAAACGTCGTTGAGCATTTGCGAAAGCACCGCCAGGAACGATATTTGTAAGTCTGCTCGCACACCTGCTCGAGGAGGTTTCATGGAAGCCTATTGCATGAAATGTAAAGCCCGGCGAGAAATGCTGCAACCTGTTGCCACCTTCAATGCGGCAGGGTCACCCATTACGCGTGGCACATGTGCGGTATGTGGCACAAGCCTCTTTCGCACCGGGCGCACCGAAGCGCATCAGGGACTGACGCCCCCCTCCGCCGAAGAAAAACGCTCTGGGAAACTGGTCATTGTTGAGTCCCCCGCCAAAGCCAAAACGGTCGGACGCTTTTTGGGCAAAGGTTACACAGTACGGGCGTCAGTGGGTCACATCCGTGATTTACTGCGCTCGCAAATGTCGGTAGATATCGAAAACAACTTTAGGCCCAAGTATCGCGTACCAAACGAGAAAAAAGAAGTTGTCAAGGAACTCAAGAAACTCGCCAGAGAACACGCCGAAATCTACCTGGCCACCGACCCCGACCGGGAGGGCGAGGCTATTTCCTGGCACCTGATGGAGGCCGCCGAGATTGAACCGAGGCGTGCCAAACGCGTTGTCTTTCACGAAATTACTGAACCGGCCATCAACGAAGCCTTCAGTCATCCGCGCGAGATTGATATGAACCTGGTCAACGCCCAGCAGGCGCGCCGGGTGCTGGATAGAATCGTCGGCTATTCCATCAGCCCGCTTTTGTGGGAAAAGGTGCGCGGGCGGCTTTCAGCCGGACGCGTGCAATCGGTGGCCTTGCGTTTGATTGTTGAGCGCGAACGCGAAATTCAGGCCTTTGTGCCGCAGGAATACTGGACCATCGAGGCTGAGTTCCGACCTGAAGGCGGTAAACCCAAATCGGTCTATACCGCCAAACTCGCCAAAATCAACGACCAGGACTTTGAACTGACCTCCGAGTCGCAAGTCAAGCCCTTGCTCGAAGACCTGGAACGTGCCGTTTACACCGTCACGCGCATCAAACGTGGCGAACGTCGCCGCAAGCCCTCGGCGCCCTTTATCACCTCCACGCTTCAGCAAGAAGCCTCGCGCAAACTGGGCTTCACTGCCAAGCGCACCATGGCGCTGGCACAGGGATTATATGAAGGCCAGGATGTAGGAGAAGGCGGTACTACTGGTCTGATAACCTACATGCGTACCGATTCGACCAATATCTCCGAACTGGCACGCAACGAAGCCCGCAGTTACATCGCCGCGCGCTATGGGAATGACTTTTTGCCTGCCCAGCCGCCCGAATACAAAACCCGCGCTGTCGGCGCGCAAGAAGCTCACGAAGCCATCCGACCCACTTCGGTCGCGCGTGACCCCGAAAAGGTGCGGCCCTACCTTGAGCCTGCCATGTTCAAACTATATCAACTCATCTGGCAGCGCTTTGTGGCCTCGCAAATGGAAGCAGCCGTGTACGATACGCTTACCGTCGAGGTGACCGGCGCAGGCGGCAGCAACTACCTGTTCCGCGCCGCTGGCTCTTCGGTCAAATTCCCCGGCTTCCTGGTCGTTTACGAAGAAGCCAGAGACGAAGACGCCAAACCCGAAACCGATGAAGACGAAATGAACGTTCGCATTCCGGCAGAACTGGTCGAAGGACAGCGGCAAGACCTTCAGCGCCTGCTGCCAGCGCAACATTTCACCCAGCCACCGCCGCGCTATACCGAAGCGACTCTGGTGCAGGCGCTTGAAGCACATGGGATTGGACGGCCATCCACCTACGCTCCGACCCTATCCACCATTCAGGAGCGCGGCTATGTCACACGGGTCGAAAAACGCCTGGAACCGACCGAAACCGGCATGCTGGTCAACGACCTGATGGTGCAATGGTTCCCGGAAATTGTGGATTTGAACTTCACCGCTGAAATGGAAGCCGACCTGGACCGAATTGCCGCTGGAGAAGCCGACTGGGTAAAAGTGATGGAAGCCTTCTACGGGCCGTTCGCCGCCAAAGTGCAAAAGGCCCAGGCCGAAATGCCCGTCAGCAAGACCGGACCGGAACCGATTGGTCGCGCCTGTCCCAAATGCGGCAAAGAGCTGGTCATCCGTTTTGGGCGCTACGGCAAATTCATCTCCTGCTCTGGCTTTCCCGATTGCCGTCACACCGAACCCTGGCTGGAAAAAATTGGCGTCATCTGTCCCAAATGCGGCGGCGACCTGGTGGAACGCAAAACCCGCAAAGGGCGCATCTTCTACGGCTGCAATCGCTATCCTGATTGTGGCTTTACCTCCTGGAAGCGTCCGCTCCCGGCTCCCTGTCCAACCTGCAAAGGGACGCTGGTGATTGCCAACAAGCGCGAAGCCTCCTGCCTGGAATGTCAGGAAACCTTCTTGCTCGAAAATGTGCTGGCCGAAGTGGCCGCAGAGTGAACAATACAGCGCAAGATGGTCTCTTGCGCTGTATTTCCTGTATAATAGATAAAATGTTCGTTACGCCGAAAGGAGCATCGCATGAACTCCATCACAGATTTGCTCAAAAAACCGGTCGGGGCTGCTGTTTTGGGCGTCATCCTCGGGCTGGCGCTGGGTCTGTTGTACGGCTATGTCATCGCGCCCATCGAATGGGTAGATTTGCCCATTTCTTCCACCCGCGCTGATTTGCAAGAAGATTACCTGCGGATGGCCGTGGATTCCTACGCCCTCAACCGTGATGAGCCGCTCGCCGTCCGCCGATACCTGGAAGCCGGGCCAAATGCGTATGCCATCTTCCAGCAAATCAAAACGGCACCCGGCAAATTAGACCCGAAAGCGATTGCCGATTTCGAGCAGGTCTTGACCAAAAACGGTGTTTACGTCCCCGGCAACGCCCCGCAGCCTGATTCAGGGACAGGCGGAGGGGGGGTAGGCGCGCTGGCAGCGCTTTTTGGCGGTTTGCTTGCCATTGGTCTGATTGCGGCCTTCGCGTTTTGGTTGTTCCGCCGTCCGCGTCAGACTGGCCCACTGACCCCTGCCCAGCAGGCACGTGAGTACGCTCGTTCCATTGAAAAAACCGACTACGTGGCTGCCGGACAGGAACCGCCGATTGCACAATACGTCACCAGTTACGTGATTGGAGATGACCTGTTCGATGATTCCTTCAGCATTGATGCTCCTTCAGGCGAGTTTCTCGGCGAGTGTGGCGTAGGCATTTCCGAAACCATCGGCGTGGGTGACCCGAAAAAAGTGACCGCTTTCGAGGTCTGGATGTTCGATAAGAACGACATTCAGACGGTCACCAAAGTTCTGATGACCCCGCACGCTTTCCGTGATGCGGCCTACCGCGCCAAACTCGAAGCCAAAGGCGAGCTCTTTGAGCTTGGTTTGCACCGCCAGGTGGTGCTGGAAACCCAAACGCTGCAAATGGTCGCTACTGTGGCCGATATTCAATTTGGCGAAGGCCCCTTGCCTCCTGAAAGTTACTGCGACCGCCTGACGCTCGAACTGGCGATTTGGAAAAAGTAACTCGCCACCCTGAACCAACCCCATCAAAAGCCCGCATCAAGCGGGCTTTTTGTTTTCCTATGAAGTTTTTTCCCAGCAATCCGCGTCCAAATGGTTTTGAACGGCGTTGAATTTGGAATGGTTGGAATCGATTTCCTCACGATTTGCCAGGACTGGATACTGGTTGCTGATTACTGATTACTGACCCTGGTTACCTCCGAAGGCAAGTGAACCAGGTCAATTACCGGGTCATCGCAAAAGAGCATGGCGCGTTCAATGGCATTTCGCAATTCGCGGACATTGCCCGGCCAGGGATAGGCACGCAGAGCATCCGCCGCGCGCGTGGTAATGTCGGTGATATTCAGACCCATGCGCAGGTTGTTTTGCCGCACGAAATGGCCGGCCAGTTCCAAAATATCTTCTTTGCGCTCGCGCAAAGGCGGGATGTGCAAATCCACCACCTTCAGACGGTAGTACAAATCCTCGCGGAATTGTCCTTCGGCCAGCAATTTGGGCAGGGGACGGTTCGATGCCGCCAGCACTTGCACGTCTACCCGAATCAGGTTCGTCCCTCCCACGCGGCGGAAGGCGCGCTCCTCCAGCACGCGCAGCAGTTTGGCCTGGATATCGAGCGGCATCGAGGAGATTTCGTCGAGAAACAGGATGCCGCCATCGGCCACTTCGAGCAGGCCGGGTTTGCGCCTATCGGCGCCGGTGAAGGCGCCGGCTTCGTAGCCGAACAATTCCGATTCGAGCATGGTGTTTTGGATGGCGGCGCAATTGACGGCAATGAAGGGTTTTTCGGCGCGCGGCCCGTTAGCGTGGATGAAACGCGCCAGCACTTCTTTGCCCGTTCCCGTTTCGCCGGTAATCAAGACCGAAACGGAAGCCTGCGCCGCACGGCGTGCCTGACCAAACAGCGCCTGCATGGCCGGGCTGGAGCCGGTGACAAACTCGCTTCCGGCGCGGCGTTGAACAGCGCGCAGGTGAGAAAGCTCCCGCCGCAGGGCAACCACTTCTTGCGCCCGCAGGATAGATTGCTCCAGACGTGTTAGCTGAATTGGTTTTTGCAAAAAATCATGTGCGCCGTTTTTCATCGCTTCCACCGCCATTTCAATATCACCGTAAGCGGTAATCAGGATAATGGGGGGACGCAGCGGCAGGCGAGCCGTCTCCTCTAACAGAGAGGGCCCATAACCGTCGGGTAGTTGCACATCGAGCAGGATAATGTCAGCGCGTCCGCGCGCAATTTGCTGGCGGGCTTCGCCCAGCGTGGCCGCGCCAATCACTTCGTACCCTTTGGGGGTTAGAAAAGACGTAATGATATGTCGGGCGTTTTCTTCGTCGTCTACGACCAGAATCGTCGCGCTCATGCTTCCTCGCTTTCGGCGGCAGGCAGAAGGATGGTAAAAATCGTTCCACCAGGGAAACTGTTGAGGGTGATTTTGCCTTTGTGGGCAATCACAATGCGTTTGGTGATAGCCAGCCCCAGCCCGGTGCCTTGTGGATTGGTGGTGTAGAATGGCTCGAACACTTTCTCGCGCGCTTCGGGGGGGATGCCTGGCCCGGTATCGGAGACGCTAATGCTTACCCACCGCTTGCCACCCACGGCGTTCACTTTCTCTACCTTGACGGCCAGTGTGCCGCCGGTTTCCTGCATGGCGTTCAGGGCGTTGCTCACCAGGTTGGTGAACACCTGGTCAAGTGCACGTCCATCAGCCAGAGCGGGCGGGGTGTCTTCTTCCACCTGGAAGAGCAGATGAACGTTCAGGCGCGCCATACGCGGGCCCCAGCGTTCCAACAAGCGCTGCAACAGGCCGCCCACATCGGTAGGGGTCAGTTTATACTCCATCGGACGGGCAAAGGAAAGCACCGATTCCATCAGATGAGTCAGGCGACCACAATCGTTTTGCAGGCGTCCTATCAGTTCGCGGTTGGGGTCGTCGGCGGGCAGGTTCATCTCTAACAGTTGTAAGCCGGTACTCAAATTGTTGATGGGGTTACGCACCTCGTGCGCGAAAATGGCCGTCACTTCGCCGAGCAGGGCGCGTTGCTCCAGCTGCTGGGTACGCACACGGAACTCTTCCTGTTCGCTCATGTCGCGGATGAGCAGGACAATCCCGCTTCGCTCCCCGCTTGCTTGCACCGGAAAAACCTGCAAATGCGCGGGAAAGGCTTGCCCAGAGCGGCGATGCAGTTTGACATTCCCCAAATCGGGCGAGGCCACACCTTGCTGCGCCAGACGCAGGGCAGCAGGGAGCGTTTCGACGCCAACCAGGATGTTTTCGACCCGCTGCCCCACCACCTCGCATGTGGCGTAGCCGAGCATCAGTTCCGCAGCCGGGTTCAGGTCGACCACACGCGCAGCAGGGTTGAGCAGGATGATGCCTTCCAGCGAGTGGGCGGCAATGGCATCGCGGGTTGCCAGAGAGCGGCTATATTCCCATAAAGTGCGCCGCAAGTTGTTCAGAGTGATGTAGTGATGCAGCGCAGAGGCGATATAGGCGGCCAATAGTTCCAGGTTTTCAATCATCCGTCGGGCGTTTTGCGGCGGCAGGTTGGCTGCCATCAATAACCCCATCCGGCTGCCGTTCATTTCAATTGGTACGGAGACCAGCGAATCCAGGTCGAGTCGACGCGCGGCGTGCTGGAGAGGCGTCAGCGGGCGCTGGTTTTTGAGCCAGAGAGCAGGAGCGTAAATGGCTGTCGGTTCGTCAAGCGGCACGCTCTCTGGCAGACTGCTCAGCACATCGCCGCGAGTTTTGACCAGCACCAGGCGGCGTGTCTGTTTTTCGGCGCGGTAGACGCATAACCCTTGCGCGGCCAGCATCTGCGCCCCTACCCGCAAAACCAGTTCCAAAGCGGAGTCCAGGTCCGGCTGAATGTTGATGTGCGCCAACTCATCCATGTATTCCAGCAAGTCTTGCTCGCGGCGGCTTTGCATGTTTCGCCATTCATGGACATTCAATGGAACGATTTGGAGCAACACCCACTGACCGGGCTTGTCGAGCCAGGTAACACTCAGCCAGACGGACATTTTGCGCCCGGTTAACAAGAGAAGTTCGGTGGGATGCGCTTCTCCTGAAGACCAGCCTTCTCCGAAATCGGGCAACAGGGTATCTATGGAAAGCGGTTGGGGTGTAAGCGGGTCGAAGCCCGTTAACTCGAAGAAGCCCTGGTTGGCAAACACCACTTGCCGGCTGGTGCGGTCTATGACGATGGTGGCATCGGTCATCGTCTCCAGCAAAGCGCTGAATTCGCTTGCGCCTGGCAATGGACCATGCCAGGATGAGAAATACATCCAGGACGGAGGGGGCAGAGGCTTTGTTCCCATGGGTTGTCGTCCTATCGGTGTCGCAGGTGCGCGGGTAAGATGCCTTCCATGGCACGGTATTTTGAGACCGTGCGGCGTGCCACAGGGAATCCCGCGCGGCGCAGTGATTCGGCCAGTTCATCATCGGTCAGAGGGCGGCTTTCCTGGTTGATGAGGTCACGCAGCAGGGCGCGCGCGCTCAGATGCTTCTCGAAGAACACAGACAAGGGCAGAATGCGCCCATTCGGCAGCTGGATGCTTTTGCCGGAAACCGCGCGCGAAATGGTGGATTCGTGCAAGCCCAATTCTCTGGCTAAAGCGGCGCGTGTCAGCGGGCGGAGTTTCGCTTCTCCATGCAGGATGAACTCACGTTGATGGCGTGCCAGATACTTCATTACCTGTTCCAGCGCCCCCGCACGCTGGGCTGCACCTTTGACCAGCATGCGGGCGCGTTCCAGGTCGTTTTGCCAGGCTGGCAGATGCTCTGGCGTGGCCTCGCGCAGGGCTTTGCGGAACAACGGATTGACGCGCAGACTGCCGGCAAAGGGTTGGGCAATTTCTACAATGAGCGTTTGTTCGTTGAGACGCAGCACCACATCGGGAGTGTAGTACACCGTTTTTGGGGCGGCGCTTTCGCTCCAGTGGGCGCGCGCCGGATAGGGGTTCAGGTTTGTGCTGATGAAACGGATGGCATCTTCTAACTCTTTCTGGGTGAAACCGGTTTGTTCAGTCAGGGTATGGAATTGCCGGCGTGCCAGCAGTTTGAAGTGTTGCAGACAGGCTTCGGCCGTGGCAGGAACAACGCTGGTTTCTGAAAGCAGTTGTAACTGCACCTGAAGCGCTTCTTTCGGAGAGCAAGAGGCGCAACCTGGCGGTTCGGCACGCTGAATCAGGCTGCGCACGCGCTCGACTCTGGCAAGCGGCACGTGAAAGTAAGCAGCGATTTCTTGCGGTGGAAGGGTGAGCAACCCATCGTCGTCAAGCGCAGTCAGCAAATGTGCAGCGAGAGGGCGTTCTTCTGGCGTAAGTTCGGGTCCAATTTGCCGCAGCAGGTGAGCGGCCAGGGAGAGGCTTTCCCGCGCTTCGGGCAGTTCACCCTGCTGATATGGGTCATGCCCTTGCTCGCTGCGTTCGCCTGTAAACGGTTCGGGTGAAACCGTAAAAACCACCACGTCGCCGGTTTTGCCTGCGCACAAGGGGCAAATGCCTGGCTGCACCCACGCGCGCCCGCATGCCGGGCAAATGGGCGGCTCCACCTGCTCGAGGGCCGGGTTGTTTGCCAGTTCGCGCTCTATCGTCTGGCGCAGTTCGTCTGCGTTTAAATGAAGCAGGGACATCGTTTGGGCCAGGTGCGCGCTGGCAACAGGACGCTGGGTTTGGCGTTGGATTTGTTGCAGCATAGCGGGTGTTTGCTTTGGTTGAGAAGATTATACATCGAAACGTGTTGCAAGATTCGTGCCAAAAAATCGAGATATTGGGGCGCCGTGCGCATTCCAGTTTCGTTTCGGCGTGCGCGACCTTTTCGTCAACAATGGTATCTAAATGTTTGTCTACCAACCCTTCGCTATAATGATTCGAGACTTTCTCTCCCCGCTGTTTTTTGGGCGATAGGGATACCCGGATGCCAAACCGATTGCCATTATTTCTTTTTCTGATAGGATGCGTTCTCTCGGTCTGCGCAGGGCAAGCCTGCACGCCGCAAGTGGTCATTCCCGAAAACAGGTTGCTGGTGTTAGGGGTGATTTCGGGCAATGCGGCAGAAGATGCCTCCCAGCTTCAGCCGTTGGCCGATGTGCTGGCGAAGGGATTGCAGGAGTATGGCATTACCGGCGGAGAAGTGCGTGTGGCCGCTTCGGTGGATGAGATGGCCGATTGGATGAAAACGGGTGTGGTAGATTTGTACTTCGATAGCGCATACCCGGCTTTGCTCGTCAGCGAACAGAGCCAGGCTGAATTCGTTCTACGCGGATGGCAGTTCGGTCGCCCCGAAGCCCAATCGGTTATTTTTGCCAGCCGCGATAGCGAATTCAAAACGTTGCATGAATTGCAGGGTGGGTTGATTGCCGTGCGCGCACCGCAATCTACCTCTGGTTTCTTTTTGCCTTTGGCCTATCTGGCCGAACAGGGCTTGAACCTGGTTGGGAAACCCGGTTTTAATGCGTCTATCAACGGGACGGAAGCGGGTTTCGTTTTCACTGGGAGCGACCAGGAGACCCTGCGCGCGGTTTTGAGCAGAACAGCTGCGGCTGGGGTTGTGGATGATTATCATTTTGACATCGTTTTGGCGCCGGAAATCAGCCAGCAACTGGTTGAACTGGCTCGTACCGAGAAAATTCCCCGCCAGGTGGTTTTGGCGCGTCCAGGTCTGAATGCATCGTATCGCGCCATTCTGGTTCGAGCGTTGGAACGATTGCATGAGACCGAAAGTGGTCGGGCTGCACTCAACGCGTTTCACACCACGCGCTTCGACTCTTTCCCTGGCGGCGCTGAAGAGACTGCGCGCCGTTTACGCGAAATGCTGGCAATTGTGAAGAGAATTGCACTTCCCTAGGGGGCAACTTTAAGAAATATCTCAACAAGGGCAGCGTTTTGATTGACGCTTTGCAACCGCCGTGCTATGATGAAAAACAAATTATTCTTTGCTTGTGGATTTATTCTGGTTTTATTCTTTCACAGGAGTTATTCATGAGTCCTGATTTCATTTTTCGTCTTGTTGGCATGATTCTTTTCATGCTCATTGGCGGATACTGGGGGTTTTGGTTCGGTTCACGCAATGCGCCAGATGAAATCGTTACCTACACACTCGCTATTGGCACGGTGGGCGCTTTGTTTGGGCTGGTGGCTACACCTTACTTCACGACCGTTCCGGTGCGCCTGATTCGGAGATTGTTAATACGTATTTCGGCAGAAAATCTGCTGGCCGGGTTGGTGGGTCTGGTGGCGGGCTTGCTGGTGGCAGCGCTGCTCACCTTTCCGCTCTCGCAACTGCCCGACCCGTTTGGCAGTGTTTTGCCGTTTGTGGCGGTGGTCTTGTTTGGGTATTTCGGGGTTGCGCTGTTCGTCATGCGTCAGGCAGATATGATGAATGTGCTGGCGAATCTCGGCCGAGGCCCCGATGTGGCATCGAACGGAAATGGTGGTTGGGGGACGAGCGGACGAACCATCCTGCTGGATACCAGTGTCATCATTGACGGGCGCGTGGCCGATATTGCTAAAACCGGTTTTTTGCCCGGAACCCTGCTGATTCCGCGCTTCGTGCTGAATGAATTACAATACATCGCCGATTCGCCAGATGCGTTGCGCCGTCAGCGTGGGCGGCGAGGCATGGAAGTACTGGCCGAATTGCAAAAGGTAGCCACTGTCAATGTACGTATCAGTGATATTGACGTGGAAGGCGTGCGCGAGGTGGATGATAAACTCATCATCCTGGCGCGCCAGTTGCGTTGCCCGATTTTGACGAACGATTACAACCTGAACCGCGTGGCAGAATTGCAAGGGGTAACCATTCTCAATATCAATGAGCTGGCAAACGCCGTCAAATCGGTGGTACTGCCCGGAGAAGCGTTGGAAATTGCCATCATCCAGGAAGGCAAAGAACCCAGCCAGGGGGTAGGGTATATGGACGATGGCACGATGGTGGTGGTGGAGAATGGCAGCCGCTATATCGGCCAAACTCGTCTTGTCACCGTTACCAAAGTTTTGCAAACCGCCGCCGGACGCATGATTTTTGCCAGGCCGGAAGAGCAGTGATTCAGCGCGTCAGTAAGCAGTGAACAGTGAGCCGGGTGCGGTTTTTTGGAACCGCCCCTTTTTTATCGAATCTGATGTTCAATTCTGTAGTCTTTGCGCGTATTGCCTGCTCCTTACCCCTGACACTTGACACCTGAACCCTGACACTTATAATCCCATCAGGAGAACGCTCTCATGATTCGTCTTTACAACACCCTGACTCGCAAAAAAGAAGAATTGCAAACGCTCGAACCCGGCATCGTCAAAATGTATGTCTGTGGCCCGACGGTCTATAACGACGCGCACGTTGGTCACGCCATGTCGGCACTGGTGTTCGACATTATTCGTCGTTACCTGGAATATCGTGGGTATCGCGTCCGCCATGTGATGAACTACACCGACGTGGATGACAAAATCATCCAGCGTGCCAACCAGATGGGCATAGACCCATTTGCGCTTGCACAAAAGTACATTGAAGATTTCAACCAGAACCTGGAAGACCTCAACATTCTGCCGGCCACGTCTAAACCGCAGGTGAGCAAGACCATGCCGCAAATTATCGCTTTTGTGCAGGGTCTCATCGAGAGGGGGTATGCGTATCCTACCCCCAGCGGAGATGTGTATTTTCGTGTGACGAAAGATGACGATTACGGCAAGCTTTCGGGGCGGAAACTGGAGGAAATGCAGGCCGGAGCGCGCATCGAAGTCGGCGAAGAAAAACAGCATCCGATGGATTTTGCCTTGTGGAAGGCCGCCAAGCCCGGCGAACCGGCGTGGGATTCTCCCTGGGGCAAAGGCCGCCCGGGCTGGCACATCGAATGTTCGGCGATGAACCTGGCTGAACTCGGCGAGCAGATAGACATTCACGGCGGCGGAAACGACCTTATCTTTCCGCACCACGAGAATGAAATTGCCCAAACCGAAAGCTATACCGGCAAGCCTTTTGCCCGCTATTGGATGCACAACGGCATGTTGCAACTGGGTGGCGAGAAGATGTCTAAATCGCTTGGCAACATCATCAGCATCAAAGAATTTCTCTCAAAGCGGGATGCTGATGTGATGCGTATGCTGGTGTTGAACGGCAGTTACCGCGCGCCGCTCGTTTTTAACGAGGAAACCCTGGATGCCGCCGAAAAAGGCCTGGAACGCCTGAAATCGGCCCTGCGACCGGCTATTAACAAAAGTGCCGATTCTACCGCTGATGCAGTCGTGGCGTTGCCGGCAGCCATCCAGACAGTAGAAACTGCTTTCACCGAAGCAATGGATGATGACTTCAACACCGCCGGCGCGTTGGGGGCGCTCTTCGATTTTGTGCGCGCCATCAACACTGCTCGCGACGCTGGCGCGACCGAATCACAACTGCGCCCTGCACAGGATACCCTCCGCAAATTGACCGGTGTACTGGGGCTGCGGCTGACCGAAAAACGCGGCGCAGGCGACGCCGATAAATTTATTGAACTCCTGCTCGAAGTCCGTACCGAAGCGCGCAAACAAAAACTATGGGCGTTGTCCGATATGATTCGCGACCGCTTGAAGGAACTCGGCGTCATCGTCGAAGACAGCCGCGAAGGCAGCACCTGGCGTTACTCCTGACCGACCTGTCCAATCTTGACTTTATCACCAACCCGACCACCGCAGACCATGCAAGAAGGTCTGCGGTGGTTATTTTCCAAACTGCTCCACCGCCCCCATCGCCAGCAAAAGTTGCCCCAGATGATATGTGACCATCACAATCAGCCGTCCGCGCCGCACAGGAGTGACGAACTTGTCCCAGGCGAGAACTGCATCCGAAATCGCAAACAAAGCCGCCCCCAGGCTGACCAGATAGGCAGGGGTGTTCCTCCAATCGGAGCGAAACAGTGTTGCCAGCGCCGAAAAAAGCATCAGCGTGATGGCTGTAGCGTAATAACGCACCGGCTCAACCAGGCGGCGCAAGCCTTTTTCGCGCAGGCCGAGCAAAATGCGCCGGATGAGTGGCAAAACGCTTATTCCCACGAACAGCGCCAGGCCCAACACGAGAGGCGTAAGCGGCGCAGGCGGCATATTTAATCCAAGAGTGTAAGCCAGGTGTGCCAGTAGGAAGGCGCCCAACCCGAACAAGAACCAGCGGCGTTCGTTTGGGAGCAGCAGGAAGATGTCACCGGCCATTGAGAGCAAAATGCCTGTGCCAAACCATGTCAGCGCGCCGCTCAGTCCACCTGCCAGTGCCAGCCAACCCAACAGCAAAACCATGACACCCGGCTTGGCGAGATATTCCACCTTGCGCCAGCCTTTGCTGACCGCCAGCCATTCGACCGCTGCACAGGTGAAGATGAGAAACAGGAGCGCGCTCTCCATTAATCCTTTCCGGGCGCGTGGGAAGCATCCTCTTCAACCAACACCATCACTTTGAACGATTCGGAATATCGTAAGCCGCGTTCACGGCCATCTTCTTCTGCCCACTTCTGAATCGTTTCCGTTGGGTCCCAATCGCCCAGTTGTGAAACGTGCTTTTTCAGTGCTTCGATTTTCAGATGGATGGTATCGGAAATATCTATCCACGTATCGGGTTTTTCGGCGCCGTGAACGTACACCCGCTTGACGTTGTGTGGTTCATATCCTGCTTCCAGCAGGTCAGTGAAAATCAACCGTGTGCCGGCAGAAGGGAAAGTGGCATACAGCGCGGCCTGTGCTGCTGCGCGATGGTCAGGATGGTTGATGTAGCCGTTTCCATAGAAGACGCCTTGCGGGTCGCCAGTCACGATGACATCGGGGCGGTACAAGCGAATCAGGCGCGTCAGTTCTTTGCGCAGCGCGAGGGTCGCTTCCAGTTCGCCATCGGGATAACGCAGAAAGACCGCTTCACGGATGCCCAGCACGGCGTTGGCGGCCAGTTGTTCGGCCTCGCGGATTTTTGCCAGTTCGGGTTTGTAGGAGGCATCTCTGGCAGGGTCATTGCAGCCCGAATCGCCACTCGTGATGGTGATGGCAACGATTTCGCAGCCAGCACGTGCCCATTTTGCCAGCGTTCCCCCCACAGTAAATTCCTGGTCGTCGGGGTGAGCGTGGATGCTCATGGCGCGCCGGGGGATGTATTCGGTGGCTTCGTTCATTGGCGGTTCACTTATGGGGTGTTCTTGCCAGCATCCAGAGCGGTCGGCTTGCTGTGGGCTTCCAGGTCGAGCAGTTGTTGTTTGGTGGCGATTCCTTTGCCTGCGCCATAGCCACGCAGCGCGCCATCACTGCCGATGACACGATGACAGGGGATGACCAGCGGGATAGGGTTGGTGGCCTGCGCGCGCGCAATGGCGCGAGCGGCGCGCGGGTTGCCCAACTGGGCCGCCAGGTGCTGATAAGTGCGTGTTTCGCCATACGGAATCTGCCGGGTCAGTTCCAGCACCTTTTGCTGAAATGTTCCCATCCCCGACCAGTCAACAGGCAGGGTGAAGGTGCGGCGTTCTCCGGCAGCGTATTCGCGCAATTGACGCACGGCTTCAGCAGTCCGCTGCAGGTCAAAGACCACTTCGGCGGCATGACGCTGTTTGAGCGCGATTGTAAACGCTTCGCGTGTGGATGGAAAATCCACTGCCACCAGGCCGCTTTCCGAAACGGCGACCCAAATCTCGCCGAGCGGCGTTTCACCGGTATGTCCGATATAGAGAGTTTTCATTGTGCAAGTCTCCAAAAGGCAGGATAGTCCTGATTTTACCTTTGTCTGACAAAGAACGCCCGATTTCGTGACAACTCTCATATTGACTTGCCTTTGAAATTCATGTAATCTTGTACTGTATCAACCCAAGGTTGACATGAACCCTATGCGTCAGACGCAAGACATTACTCCGTAAAAAAGCGGGCAGCGTTCCGGTTGCCCGCTTATATTTTCTCACCATTTCAGTCACATTCTGACAGGAGACGATAATGACTGGACAAATCAATGCGTTCGAGATGGCTCAGAAGCAGTTCGATGGTGTCGCCAAGCTGCTCAACCTGGACCCGCAAATTGCCGAAGTGCTGCGCTGGCCGATGCGCGAGTACAGTTTCCGCATCCCCATTCGGATGGATGACGGTTCTCTGCGCGTTTTTCAGGGCTATCGCGTACAGCACAACGATGCGCGTGGCCCGAATAAGGGCGGTATCCGCTTTCACCCTTCGGAGACTCTCGATACGGTGCGTGCTTTGGCGACCTGGATGACCTGGAAGTGTGCTGTGGCCGATATTCCGTTGGGCGGCGGTAAGGGCGGTGTGGTGGTAGACCCCTCCACGCTCTCCACCACGGAAAAGGAACGTCTGTGCCGCGGCTGGGTGCAGGTGATGTGGAAGAATATCGGCCCGCGCCTGGATGTTCCTGCGCCGGATGTCGGCACGACCCCGCAGATGATGGGCTGGATGATGGATGAGTACTCCAAACTGGTTGGCGAATACACCCCCGGCGTGTTCACCGGCAAGCCGTTGGGCGGTGGCGGCTCCGAAGGCCGCACCGAAGCCACTGGTTTTGGTGTGATTTACACCGTGCGCGAGGCAATGAAGTACCTGAACATTGACCCCAAAAATTCGGTGGCGGCCATTGAGGGCTTTGGGAATGTGGCGCAATATGCCGCTATTGGCTTTACCGAACTGTTGGGCGGTACAGTGGCGTGCGTCTCATGCTGGGACCGCAACGACAAAACGGCTTACACCTACAGCCACAAAGACGGCGTCAATCCCCGTTTCTTGATGAGCATCACCGATCAGTATGGCACGATTGACAAGAAAAAAGCGCTGGATTCGGGCTACATCGTGGAAGATGGTGATAAGTGGATTGAGAAGGACGCCAACGTTCTGATTCCGGCGGCCATCGAAGGCCATGTCAACGCCGATACGGTTCAAAAGATGTCGAAAGGTATCAAAATTGTGGCGGAAGGCGCCAACGGCCCCTGCACGCCCGAAGCCGATGAGTTCTTCAAAGCCAACGGCATTTTCAATATCCCCGATTTTCTGTGCAATGCGGGCGGCGTGACGACTTCTTACTTCGAATCGGTGCAGAACGATATGAACTTCTACTGGACGAAGGAAGAAGTGCTGCAAAAACTGGATACCAAGATGACACAGGCCTTCCACGCCGTCTTGAATATGAGCCTGCGCGAAAAAGTATATATGCGCGATGCCGCTTATATGGTGGCGATTGACCGGGTGGTCAAGGCCATGCAGTTGCGCGGTTGGGTATAGCGCCAGATGGTCTATGGAAACGGGGGCGGCACGCCGTCCCCGTTTTTCGTTCTCTCAGGGTCTGACCGCAAAAACGCGGATGCCTTCGGCCGAGGCAGCGGCCAGAAACCGGTCATCAGGACTGAAAGCCAGAGCAGTGACGGGACTATCGAATGCCTGGAAGACCTCGCGCAGTTCCAAATCGGACGAGTACACAACCACCGACCCATCCGAAAGTGCAAATGCCAGCAGATTTTCTTGCGTTGAATAGACCATTGCCAGCACTTCGGCCTCGAATGCCAGCCGTTTGACCTCGCGCAGCGTGTAACGCGGCGGCGCCATAGACAGCACAATCGTCAGGCCCTTATCCAGGTCACGCTTGAGCAGCAGAAGTGTCCCCTGGCGGCTCATTGTGAGCGGCGAGAGCAGAAATACGTCTTTTTGCTGGGCAATCGTTTTGCCGGTCGTTTTATCGAAGATGGTGATGACGAAGGTTTTGTTTTTTTGTTGGGTGGTATAGGCGAACAGGGTGCGTGTTTCGGCAAATGCCTGGAAGGCACCGCCGACCGATTCGGACGCGCGCGGCCGGCCTTTGGCGTATAAATCTGCGGCTGCGCCGCGCACGTCAATCAAGACCCATTCGCCAATGCGGTCTACCGCCCGCACGCGATAATCACCGAACACATCCAGGATGGTTTCTCCCCGCCAGGTTTGCAACAGGGTACGTTTTTCCTGAACAATTTCTTTTAGCGCAATGGTGTCGGTGGTGAAGAGGAGATTTTCCGGGTCGGTAACGCAGTTTTGTTCGCCAGAAAGAATTTTGACCCAGCACACTTTGTGTGGTGTGCCAATCAGAAGCATTTCGCTGGTGATGTAGCGAAAGGCGTGATATTCGCCTACCCCCAACCCGTTGGAGGAATCTTCGAGGGGCAGTTCTGAAGGCCAATCTGGCGGGAAGGGGGAGAGTGTGGCGGTCTCAAAGGTCTCAAAGCGCAGGTTTTGCCCGCTGAGCGGCTCCCATTCGGCGATGACGACGGTGGCGAGGGTGCGTTTCACATTCCAGGCTACGCTGATGCCCCGCAGGAGAGTTTCGTTGACGAATGAAAGTTGCCATCGCCGCGCTTTGCCATCCGGCACAGTCACTTCCCGGGTGGGTTTCAGGTCTTGAATCTGATAAATGCGCAAGCGGTTGCCAAAGGTGATGGCCAGCAAACGGCTATCCCCGGAGAGCGCAAATGGTGTGTCGTTGGCGGGGAGTAAGAGCGTGGTGGGCTTGTCCCACGTTTGGGTATCATACAACAAGAGATTGCGGCCATCGCGCACGGCCAGGCGGCTGCCATCGCCGCTGAATTGCAGGTTACGTAAGGGTTTTGCGATGGTCAGTACCTGTCGCCCGGTGTTCAGGTTGAACACGCGCACAGGCGCCTCGCCAGCAGCATAGGCCAGAAAGACACCGTCGGGCGAGAGTAAGACCAGCCCTTCATTTTCTGTTTCGCGATAGTTGCCCTCCAGGGGAATGCTCAAACGCAGGGATTTCGCTTGGACATCCCGCACTTCGTACACCTGTGCTTCCCACCGTCCGGCGTTGCGTGTGAGAACGGCAAACAGCGAGCCATCGCGGTTGACGCTCAGACAGGTTGAACAAGGCAGGGAGGTGGTGAAGACATCGCGCCAGTACGCCAGACGTGCACCTGTTGAGTCGAACACAAACAAACCGTTGGCTGTGCTGACGAATAATTTTTGCCCATCGCCGCTGAGAGCGGTTTGCCGGATGACCGGCTGCATGGCTTGCCAGATGGGAAGCAGGCGTGGCACGCTTTCAATCTGAATGGCAGGGAAGCCAAAGTCAATCACCGGCGTTCCGGCACCTGCGGGTGCAAACACGCGCGGCGTGCGTGTGGGGCTGGGTGTGGCGGTGGGCGTAATCGATGGGGTAATGGTAGGAATGGGAGTTTCGGTCGCAATATCGGTAGGTGAGGGCGGGATGGTGCGCGGCAGGGCGGCCTGGGTCAGGTATTCCGGTGGAATCTCGGGGTTGGGCGTTTCGGAGGCCGGCAGGGCGGTTGGCACACTCTCCGGCGCAACGCCGGGAACGGTCTGGCAGGCAGCCAGGAGAAAGAACATCGAAAGCAGAAAAAACGGTGCTTTTTTCATCTCAGCCCTCGCGCAAAGTGTCTATGCGTGAATCCTACCACAGGTTGAGCAAGTCAAAGACTTGCTCTCGCAAAGCTCCGATTTGCGGCACGTGGGGCAGGTGATAGACCTGCCCGCGTACAAATTCCCCTAACCTTGTCCGAAATTCATGACAAGATTCGGGCTTTAATGTGACATTCATGACTATTCTCGAAAAACCAGAGCGGCTACACTTGCAAAGATGCGTGCGCCGGTTATGTTTCTGCCCACAAGGCATTCCGTCCTCCGCGCAAAGTGCGGTATAATGGGCAGGTTTGAGCAATTTTTCACAAACAGACCTTATTCTCTTTATTCAGAAGGAGTTTACCGATGTCCAAGAAACCAATGATTGCCATTGACGGCAACGAAGCCACCGCTTCTGTTGCCTACCGGGTGAGCGAGGTCATTGCCATTTACCCGATTACTCCCTCTTCTAACATGGGTGAGTTTTCGGATGAATGGGCAGCCAAAGGCAAGCCCAACATTTGGGGCAGCACGCCGCATGTCATCGAGATGCAATCCGAGGGTGGCGCGGCAGGTGCGGTGCATGGTGCGCTGCAGGCCGGGGCGCTTTGTACCACCTTCACTGCCAGCCAGGGGTTGCTGTTGATGATTCCCAATATGTACAAAATTGCTGGCGAACTCACCAGCACGGTCTTCCACATCGCGGCGCGCGCGATTGCTGCGCAAGGTCTCTCCATTTATGGCGACCATCAGGACGTGATGGCCTGCCGGCAGACCGGTTGGGCCATGCTCTCCTCCGGTTCGGTGCAAGAAGCGCACGACATGGCTGCCATTGCTCATGCGGCTACGCTCAAGACGCGCGTACCATTCCTGCACTTCTTTGATGGCTTCCGCACCTCGCACGAAGTCAACAAAATTGAACCGCTGAGCGATGATGATTTGCGCGCGCTGATTGACATGGACCTGGTGCAGGCACACCGCGCCCGTGCCATGACACCTGACCGCCCCATCCTGCGCGGCACAGCCCAGAACCCCGATGTGTACTTCCAGGGACGTGAAACGGTCAACCGCTTCTATCTGGCTACGCCGGGTCTGGTGCAGGAAACGATGAACGAATTTGCTGCTCGCACCGGGCGGCAGTATCATCTGTTCGACTATGCAGGGCATCCCGAAGCAGAACGCATCATCGTTCTCATGGGTTCGGGCGGCGAAACGGCAGAAGAGACCGCTCGCTTCCTGGCCGAACGTGGCGAAAAAGTCGGTGTGGTGCGCGTGCGCCTGTTCCGCCCCTTCGATATGCAGGCGTTCATTGCGGCCTTGCCCGCAACCGTACAGTCGATTGCGGCACTCGACCGCACCAAAGAACCTGGCTCCGCAGGCGAACCGCTCTATCAGGATGTGGTCAATGCTGTGTTCGAGAGTGGCCGAACGGGTATCAAGGTCATCGGTGGGCGGTATGGTCTTTCATCTAAAGAATTTACCCCGGCGATGGTCAAAACCATCTTCGACGAATTGGCGAAGCCTGCTCCCAAAAACCACTTCACCGTCGGCATTCAGGATGACGTGACGCACACCAGCCTGGAAGTGGATTCTTCGTTCAGCATTGAACATCCCGATACCGTGCGCTGCGTGTTCATTGGTCTGGGTGCTGATGGTACGGTGGGGGCGAATAAGAACTCCATCAAAATCATTGGCGAAGAGACCGACAATTACGCGCAGGGGTACTTCGTCTATGACTCCAAGAAATCTGGCACGCTCACACAGTCGCATCTGCGTTTTGGGCCCAAACCTATCCGTGCGCCCTACTTGATTGCAAACAACACGGCGAACTTCGTGGCCTGCCACCAGTTCTCCTTCCTGGAACGTTACGACGTCCTGAAGTTTGCCCAACCGGGTGGCGTGTTCCTGCTCAACAGCATTTACGACAAAGACGAGGTGTGGGACCACCTGCCCATCGAAGTCCAGCGGGCAATCATCGAAAAGAAACTTAGATTCTACAACATCAACGCCTATGAAGTGGCGCAGAAAACCGGCATGGGCAGCCGTGTGAACACCATTATGCAGACCTGCTTCTTTGCTATTTCGGGTGTGCTGCCGCGCGAACAGGCGATTGCAGAAATCAAACACTCCATCGAAAAGACATATGGCAAACGCGGCGAGGCGGTTGTCAAGAAGAACTTTGAGGCTGTAGACCAGACGCTTGCCAATCTGCATGAAATTCCCGTGCCAGAGAAGGCCACCAGCCAGTATCGCATGCGCCCGCCTGTTCCAGAAGCCGCGCCAGAATTCGTCAAGAAAACATTGGCGCCGATGATTGCGATGGAAGGCGAGTCGGTGCCTGTCTCGGCCATGCCGGTAGATGGCACCTTCCCCACCGGCACGACCAAATGGGAAAAACGCAACATCGCGCTGGAAATTCCGGTTTGGGAGCCAGATTTGTGTATCCAGTGTGGCAAATGCGTGTTTGTCTGTCCGCACGCGGTCATCCGCCACAAGGTGTACGACAAAGCTCTGCTGGCGAACGCACCGGAAACGTTCAAACATACCGAATCGAAGTTCAAGGAATTTCCTGGCATGGCCTACACCGTGCAGGTTGCGCCAGAAGACTGCACCGGTTGTACGTTGTGCGTGGAAGCCTGCCCGGTGAAAGACAAGACGCAGGCCGGTCGCCGCGCTATCAACATGGCCCCGCAACCGCCCCTGCGCGAGAGCGAAGCCCGCAACTGGGACTTCTTCCTGAGCCTGCCTGAAGTAGACCGCACGGCCATCAATCCCAACACCATTAAGAACTCGCAGTTGTTGGAGCCGCTGTTTGAATTCTCCGGCGCGTGTGCGGGTTGTGGCGAAACCCCCTACGTCAAACTGGTTTCTCAGCTCTTCGGCGATCGCGCTCTGATTGCCAACGCCACCGGTTGTTCCTCGATTTATGGCGGCAACCTGCCCACCACGCCCTGGACGTTCAACAAAGACGGACGCGGCCCGACCTGGAACAACTCGCTCTTCGAGGACAATGCTGAATTTGGTCTGGGCATGCGCCTTTCGCTCGATAAACAGGCCGAATATGCTCACTTCCTGCTCAAGAGCATGTCTGCCGAACTTGGTACGCTGGTTGACGAACTCATCCACGCTGACCAAAGCACCGAAGCCGGCATCAAAGCCCAACGCGAGCGTGTGGCTGCCCTCAAGGCTAAACTGAGCGGCAAGACCGACCCCAAATCGCGCGACCTGCTGGCGATTGCCGATGTGCTGGTCAAAAAATCGGTTTGGATTATGGGCGGCGATGGCTGGGCCTACGACATCGGTTACGGTGGTCTTGACCATGTGCTGGCTTCCGGGCGAAATGTTAACATTCTGGTTTTGGATACCGAAGTGTATTCCAACACCGGCGGTCAGGCTTCCAAAGCGACCCCGATGGGCGCAGTTGCCAAGTTTGCGATGGGCGGCAAGAGCATGGGCAAGAAAGACCTGGGCCTGATTGCCATGTCTTACGGCCATGTTTATGTGGCGCGCGTGGCCATGGGCTACAACGACCAGCAAACTCTGCGTGCCTTCCTGGAGGCCGAAGCCTACGATGGTCCCTCGCTCATCATTGCGTACTCGCACTGCATTGCCCACGGCATTGACATGGCGAAAGGCCTCGAACAGCAGAAACTGGCGGTGCAATCGGGCCACTGGACGCTCTATCGCTACAACCCGGCGCTGATTGCGCAGGGACAGAACCCGCTGACGATTGACTCCAAAGAGCCGTCTATTCCGCTCGAGCAATACATCTACAACGAAACCCGCTACCGCATGCTGGTTCAGGCCGATGAGGCTCGCGCCGAAACTCTCCTCAAGCAGGCGCAGGAAGATGTGAAGCGCCGCTGGGAGTATTACAAGCAGATGGCCGCCATGCACTATGGCAACGGTCACGGCAACGGGAATGACTAATTGACGAAAAGGTGACAGCCGCTTCGAGAGAGGCTGTCACCTTCTTCAAAAATCGAGGAAAATGACTATGACCGACCTGACGACTCGCTATCTGGGTTTGACGCTCAAGAACCCCATTGTGGCTTCGGCTTCGCCCCTCACCAAGAAACTGGATTCAGCCAGAAAATTGGACGAAGCCGGTGTGGGGGCAATCGTAATGTATTCGCTCTTCGAGGAGCAAATCATCCAGGAAAGCCTGGAACTTGACCACTACCTGACGCGCGGCACAGAATCCTTCGCCGAAGCCCAAACATACCTCCCCGATACCGGTCTCTACACGATGGGACCGGGCAAATATCTCGACCACCTCACCGCCGTCAAGAAATCGGTGAGTGTACCGGTCATCGGTTCGCTTAACGGCGTCTCCTCCGGTGGTTGGACGCGCTATGCCCGCTATATGCAGGATGCCGGCGCCGATGCCATCGAACTCAACCTGTATTACCTGGCAACTGACCCGGACCTGACCGGTCAGGAATTAGAGAACGCGCAGGTTGAATTAGTAGCCGATGTCAAGGCGTCGGTGAGCATCCCGGTCTCGGTCAAACTTAGTCCGTTCATCACCTCTCTGCCTAACTTTGCCAAACGGCTGGTGCAGGCCGGCGCCGATGGGCTGGTGTTGTTCAATCGCTTCTATCAACCCGATTTCGACTTGGACAATCTGGAAGTCCAGCACACGCTCGTGCTTTCCACTTCTGAAGAATTGCGCCTGCCGCTGCGGTGGGTATCGATTCTCTACGGGCGCATCAACGCCGACCTGGCGCTGACCACCGGCGTTCACACTGCTGCCGATGTGTTGAAAGCCATGATGGCCGGTGCTCAGGTGGTGATGATTGCCTCCGAAATTTTGAAGAATGGCTACAATCGCATCCCCGATTTGCTCGCCAATATGACCGCCTGGATGGAGGAACACGAGTACCAATCCATTCAACAAATGCAGGGCAGCATGAGTCAGAAAGCTGTGCGCGAACCGGCGGCCTTTGAGCGCGCCAACTATATGCGCGTGTTAGGCTCATTCCGCGATTTGCCGTAACGCCAGTGTTCAGTAATCAGTGAACAATAACCCGTGTATCGAGGGCGCGGTACAGACGCGCCCTCGATTTTTTCTCTTTAACTGCCCTATTACGTATTCCCAATTTCGGCTTTATAATCCTGCCATGCCTGCCTTCCACTTTCGTCACCCTATCGAAGTTCGCTACGCCGACCTGGACCCGCAAGGACATGTCAATAACGCCCGTTTTCTCACTTACTTCGAGCAGGCGCGCGTTCAGTATCTGGTTCACCTGGGCCTGTTTTCGCAAGACCAGTCCTTTCTGGAAATTGGCATCATCGTTGCCGAGGCAACCGTCACCTTCAAAGCGCCGCTCTATTTTGGAACGCAGGCACAGGTGGGAGTGCGAGTCAGCCGACTGGGAAACAAATCTATGACGATGGAATACGAACTGACCGACACCAGCGGCAAACTGTATGCAACGGGGGCCACCGTTATCGTCACCTTCAACTACCGGAATCACGCCACCATTTCCATTCCTGCGGCGTGGCGGCATACCATTACCCGCTTTGAACAGCTCGAACCATCTCCCTGACCATTAACCGCCGTTTGCTGCTCTCTGAATACTGAACATCGGAGTTTCTCATGCTTCCTCCTGTCAACACCCCCTACCTGCTCGATTTTTTGACTCGCCTGCTAAACATTCCCTCTCCCACTGGTTACACCGAAGAAGCGATTGCGTTCCTGGAGCGGGAACTGGCGCCGTATCCTTTGCAATTGAGCCGGACGCGCAAAGGCGCTTTGGTGGCACGCTGGCAGGGGCGTGCCGACAATGCTCCCCGTGCGCTTACCGCGCATGTGGATACGCTTGGCGCGATGGTGAAAGAAATCAAATCGGATGGGCGGCTGAAGCTTACCCGTATTGGCGGCCTGATTCTCAATGGCGTGGAAACCGAGGGATGCTGGGTTCTATGCAACGATGGCCGCCGTGTGCGCGGGTCTTACCTGTTTGAGGAGGCTTCGGCGCATGTCTATGGCGAAAAAGTCAACGAAACGCGCCGCACAGAAGAGAACATGGTCGTCCGTCTGGATGCGCGCACGACGTCTGCGGAGGAAACCCGCGCCCTGGGCGTGCAGGTGGGCGATTTTGTCGCGTTTGACCCGCGGGTGGAAATCACCGAGGGCTTCGTCCGCTCCCGTTTTCTGGATGACAAGGCCTGTGTTGCCAATCTGGTCTCGGCGATTAAGTCTCTTTATGATGCCGGTCTGCAACCAGCCCAAACGACCTACTTTCACTTCAGCAACTACGAGGAAGTAGGGCATGGTGCGGCGGCAGGGATTCCGGCAGAAGTTCACGAATTGCTCTCGGTAGATATGGCCGCGATTGGGCAGGGGCAGACTTCGGATGAATTTCATGCCACCTTGTGCGTCAAAGACAGCGGCGGCCCGTACCATCACGGTTTGAGCCAGAAACTGCGCCGCCTGGCTGAACAGCACAACATTCCTTACAGGGTGGATATTTATCCCCACTATGGTTCGGATGGCGAAGCCTTCTGGTATGCCGGAGGGGATGTAGCCGTTGCACTCATTGGGCCAGGTGTGGATGCTTCTCACAACTACGAACGCACGCACACCGAAGCCCTGGAAGCCACCACGCGGTGGATTCTGGCGTATCTGTTAGATTGACCGTCTCAGGCGCGGTTGTACACTTCCGGGTTCACGCAGTACGGTAAGCGTTCGCCTTTCAGCCCCGCCAAAAGATTTTGTGCTGCCAGGTAGGCCATCATATCGCGCGTGTAAGCGGAAGCGCTGGCAATGTGGGGAGTAATCAGGCAGTTTTCCAGCGTCAGAAGCGGCGAGTCAAGCGGCAAGGGCTCCGGGTCGGTCACATCGAGCGCAGCGGCAAAAATCCGTTGCGCTTTGAGGGCTTCGTACAATGCTTCCTGGTCCAGCACGCCGCCCCGCGCTGTGTTCACCAGCACGGCGGTCGGCTTCATTTTGGCGAGAAATTCCGCGTTGACCATACGGCGCGTTCGTTCGGTTAGCGGGGTGTGTATCGAAACGAAATCGGATTGCCGCAACAGTTCATCGAGCGTTTCAACCGGCGTGGCGTTCCACGCGGGCAGGGCCGAAGGGTCATAGTAAAGTACGCGCAGGTCGAACCCGATGGCGCGTTTGGCAACTGCCTGCCCAATGCGTCCGAACCCTATCAGACCGAGTGTCTTGCCGGCCAAATCCATGCCCAGTAAAGTCGAAGGCCCCCAGGTCACCCACCGTCCCGCGCGCAGATAGCGTTCGGCTTCGGTCAGGCGCCGGGCAGCAGCCAGCAAAAGCGCAAACGCAAAATCGGCGGTCGCATCGGTCAGGATACCGGGGGTGTTGCCAACCGGGATACCGCGTGCTGTGGCCTCGCCAATCGCGATGTTATCGAATCCAACAGCGTGGTTGCTCACCACCTTCAACTGCAGTCCGGCAGCATCCAGCACTTCGGCATCAATCCGGTCGGTCAAAAGGCAGAGAATTCCTTCCACGCCGCGCACTTTTTCCAGCAGCGTGGCGCGGTCGGGCGGCAGTTCTTCCGGCCAAATTTCGGCCTCGCAAAATTCTTTCACCAGATCCAGCCCCTTCTCGCGGATGATGCGGGTTACAAACACTTTGGGTTTGGGCATGGCCACTCTCCTTACGATGGTTTACCAGCGCCACTCAAATGCACGAATCTCGAAGGGAAGTTGCTGACCATTGGCCAGCGCTGCCGTCACCTGGCCTGTTGCCGGCGCGAGCGAAAGGCCAAGCATGGCGTGTCCGGTAGCAAGTAGCAGGTTTTCATAATGAGGGGAGTATCCGATGACGGGCAGACCATCTGGTGTAACAGGACGCAGACCGGCCCACGTCTCCTCGATGTGCAGCACGCCGTTCAGCTGCAGGTATTCACGCGCTGCCGCCTCGATGCGCCGAATCCAGAGCGGGTTCGGCGCGGTGGACATTTCGCCGATTTCCAACCGCCCGGTGATTCGCAGTTTGTTCTCGAATGGGGTGACGGCAATTTTCCGCTCCCCCAGCAAGAGCGCCCCGCGCGGCAGCGATTCGAGGCCCGATGCCGTCAGGCTATATCCGCGCGCTGGTTGCACCGGCAGATTCAGGCCCAGCGGGCGCGTTATCTGCGGCGACCAGGCGCCTGCTGCCAATATCACCTGTTCCGGCGCAAAATCTTCGGTGGTGCTCAAAACGCGCACGATTTTGTTGCCGCGCGTCTCGAAGCCGGTTACCGGCGTCTGCTCTTGAATGTGTGCGCCCATCGTCAGAATGCGCGCTCTTAACAAACGCAGATATTCCCCCGGGTCAAGCGAGGCATCCCCGGTGAAATGCACGCCCCCCAAGACGCTCTCCAATGCAGCCGGTTCGCGTGTGTGAACAGCCTGGCGCTCCAACACTTCGGCAGGCAGGCCGTGTTGATGCAGAAGCGCGGCTTCGTGTTTTCCGGCCTCGAAGGCCGTGCGGGTATTGTAAAGAAAGAGCAGGCCGTTTTCCCGGTAACTACAGGCAAAGTGTTCTTCGGCAATGATTTGGGCAAACAGTTCTGCGCTCAACAGCCCCAGAGCCTTCAGCGGTGAGATAGCGCGTTGTACGTTTGCTTCGGTGCAGGCGGCGGCAAAGCGAATGAGCCACAAGAGATAGGCCGGCTGCAGGCTGATTTTTAAGCCAAAGGGACTGCGCGGTGGGTCCAGCATCCAGCGGAGCGCCGTTGGAATCACCCCCGGCGCAGCCAGCGGCACGATGTGACTCGGCACGATGTGTCCGGCGTTGCCGGAACCGCTGCCCACTCCGGCTTGCGCCTGGTCCACCAGCGTTACACTTCGCCCGGATTGAAGCAGAAAATAAGTGCAATGCAGCCCAATGGGGCCGCCACCAACGATGAGAAGGTCTGTTTTCGTGGTCATTTTCCAGATTTATTTTGTTCAACCTGCGGGGGAGATTCCCAGATTCTCCCCCCCGCCAGGAAGGCTTTGCCAGGCATTTTACTCTTTCCCGGCGGCTGGAGTTCATCTATGACAAGGACGCCATCCCCGGTAACGACAGCGGGCAGACCTTCTATTACCAGTAGTTTCCCGGCCTCTCTGTCGTCCTGTCTCCCCGTTTCCCCCCTCACATGCGCCTTATGAATCTTGAGCGGCGCGCCCTGCCAGTGCATGAACGTGCCCGGCCAGGGCTGAAACGCGCGGATTTTGCGTTCCAGTTCGGCGGCAGGGCGTGTAAAGTCGAGCAGACCGTCTTCTTTTTTGAGCATGGGGGCATACGTGGCGCCCTGGGCGGGTTGCGGCTGGGGGATGAGTTCGCCGCTCAGGTAGCGGGGCAGCGTTTCGAGCAAGAGTTCGCCGCCCATCACGGATAATTTCTCGAAGAGCGTGCCGCCTGTTTCCTGCGGCGCGATGGGAATCGCGCGTTGGGCAAGCATCGGGCCGGTGTCGATGCCTTCGTCCATCAGCATAATCGTAATGCCGGTCTCTTTATCCCCGGCGAGGATGGCAGCCTGGATGGGCGCCGCGCCGCGGTGACGAGGCAATAGCGAAGCGTGGATGTTGACGCAACCCCAGCGGGGCAGGGTTAACACGTCGGGGCGCAGAATTTGCCCGAAGGCGGCCACCACAATCAAGTCCGGATTCCATGCCCGGAGTTGTTGCATGGCTTCGGGCGCGCGCAGTTTTTCGGGCTGGCAGACTTCCAGTCCCAATTCCAGCGCAGCCACTTTGACCGGCGGCGGGGTCATCACATTCCCACGCCCGGCAGGCCGGTCGGGCTGGGTGATGACGCCCACAACGGGATATTTCGCGGCGACGAGCGCACGCAAGGCCGGGACGGCGAAATCGGGCGAACCCATGAAGACGACGCGCGGTAAGTTCATAGCCTGATTTTATTATGAAACTGGCCTGCAAAGCCACCGTTTTTTTCAAACTCGCTATAATCGGAGCGCACCGACATCTTTTTCCCGAGGAAAACTATGAAAACCCTGACTCTCTCCGGCAGCTGGCAGTTTCGCCAGGCCGGAACCGAAGACTGGCTGCCCGCCACCGTGCCGGGCGGCGTGCATACCGACCTGCTGGCGCTGGGCAAAATCCCCGACCCGTTCGTGGCGGATAACGAACTGAAGGTGATGTGGGTGGCCGAAACGGATTGGGAATACCGCCGCGTCTTCAGCGTGAATGACGTTTTGCTGACCGAACCCAACCTTGTCCTGGTCTGCGACGGGCTCGATACGATTGCGGATGTGTACATCAACGGAACGTATCTCGGCCACGCCGAAAACATGTTCCGCCGCTGGGAATGGGATGTGAAAGACCTGCTCAAAGCGGGCGAAAACGAAATTCGCATTGTGTTCGGCTCGCCGGTGCGCTTCATCACCGGCAAACAGGCGCAACTGCCCCTGACGGGCGGCGGCGACATCCCCGGCGGGCCGCATTTGCGCAAAGCGCCCTGCCATTGGGGCTGGGATTGGGGTCCCAAACTGCCGCCGATTGGTATTTGGAAAGACATCCGGCTCGAGGCGTTTTCAGCCCGGCTGGAAGACGTTCACCTGCGCCAGCGCTTCGAGGACGATGGCAGCGTGACCGTTACCGTCGATGTCACTGCTTCCACTCCCCCTGGCGCGGAACTCACCGCCAGCCTGAAAGTCGTTCACCCTGACGGAAGCACGCAGTCGGCGCAAGAAACGCTGTTCTGGTTCGAGGAAAATACCGGGCAAATCTGCAATCTCGAATTATCAATCGCCAACCCCCAACTCTGGTGGCCGAATGGTTATGGAAAACAGCCGCTTTACGGTGTTGAAGTGACGCTGAAAAAAGGCGAAACCATCCTCCACCGCCGCGTCTATCAAATCGGTTTGCGGACGATTGAACTGCGCCAGGAACCTGACCAGTGGGGCAAGGAATTCACCTTCTACGTCAACGGCGTGCGCCTGTTCGCCAAAGGCGCCGATTGGATTCCCGCCGATTCCTTCCCCACCCGCCTGACGCCTGCCCATCTTGAACATCTCATCCGTTCTGCCGCCGACGCCAACATGAACATGCTGCGCGTGTGGGGCGGCGGCTATTACCCCGAAGAGACCTTCTACGACCTGTGCGACCGGTACGGCCTGCTGGTCTGGCAGGATTTCATGTTCGCCTGTGGCATTTACCCGGCGGACGCGGATTTCTTCGAGAACGTGCGCATCGAGGCAATTGAGAACATCCGCCGTCTGCGGCATCGCGCCAGCCTGGCGCTGTGGTGCGGCAACAACGAGATGGAGCAGGGCTGGTGCGATTGGGGCTGGAACAAGCCCGATGACCCGCTCAATCAACGCCTGAAAGACGGCTATGACCGCATGTTCCACCAGATGCTACCTGAACTGCTCGAGGTCGAGGACCCCGACACCCCCTATTGGCCCAGTTCGGCTTCCTCAGACACACCCTTTAAAGAAGCCAACGGCCAGGCGCAGGGAGATTGCCATTACTGGGATGTATGGCACGGGCGCAAGCCGTTCACCGCCTACCGCACGCAATTCCCGCGCTTCATGAGCGAATTTGGCTTTCAGGCGCTGCCGCCGCTCCAAACGATTGCCACCTACGCCGACCCCGCCGACTGGAACATGACCTCCTACATCATGGAACATCACCAGCGCAGCGGTTCGGGCAACGGCCTGATGATTGCCCAGATGACCGACACCTTCCGAATGCCCAAAGACTTTGCTTCGCTGGTCTATCTCAGCCTGGTCTTGCAGGCCGAAGGAATCCGTTATGGCGTGGAACACTGGCGGCGCAACCGGCAGCGCGTCAGCGGCACGCTCATCTGGCAACTGAATGACTGCTGGCCGGTGGCTTCGTGGTCTTCGCTCGATTATTACGGACGCTGGAAGGCGCTCCACTATGCCGCCAAACGCTTCTACGCCCCGCTCCTGCTCTCGGTGGCAGACTATGGCAAGACGATGAAAGTCCACGTCACCAGCGACCTGGTCGAACCGGTGGATGTCACCGTCCGCTGGCGGCTGGAGACGCTGGATGGCAAAATTCTGCAAAAGGGTGAGCAATTCGTCCGTGCGCTGGCGCTGGCCGATACGCTCGTGACAACCCAGGATTTTTCGACCTGGGTCACGCCCGAAAACCAGAAAAAGGTCGTGTTCGTGGCTGAACTGTGGCGAGACGGTCAACTCGCCGCCCGCAGCGTGACGCCCTTTGTCGCCAACAAACACCTCGAACTGCGCAAGCCCGGCCTGAAAGCCCAAACCCGCATCGAGGGCGACACGCTCTTGGTGGATGTCTCGGCGAAGACCCTGGCCCGTTTCGTAGAACTCTCCATCGAAGGGGCTGATGCCGTCTTCAGCGACAACTACTTCGACCTTCCCGCCGGCGCGACCGTGACCGTCTCCACGCCCCTGCCTGCCGGTTGGACACCGGAAAACCGGGTGAGCGTCCGTTCGTTGTACGATTCATTCGCCTGAAATGACAAAACAACCCGCCGGACGAGATACTCGTCCGGCGGGCATGGTCATGTGTGAGGCGTTACGCCTGTTTGGCTTGCGCGACGACGGCGGCAAACGCCTGCGGGTCGCGCACGGCCAGGTCGGCCAGCATTTTGCGGTTGAGTGTGATGTTGGCCTTCTTCATGGCCGCAACCAGACGGCTGTAGGAAATGCCGTTCAGGCGCGCAGCGGCATTGATGCGCGCAATCCACAGCCGGCGCAGGTCGCGTTTGCGGGTGCGCCGGTCGCGCGTGGCATACCACAGGCTCTTCAGCATCGCCTCGTTGGCGCGCTTGAAGAGGAAGTGGCGGGTGCCGCGTTGACCTTTGGTCAATTTCAAGATTTTTTTGTGGCGAAGATGTCCTCTCGGACCGCCTTTGACACGCATGGTTTAGAACCTCCTGCGAACCCCCGGGCGTCGGGGCAAGTGCGCTACGTCGAAACGCCTTGCCGTCCAGTTGCGTACACCCGGTAGCCGCAAACGAAAAACGGATAGATGGATACGAACGCCTACTTGAGATTCGGCACGAGACGGCGAATGCGCTTGATGATACCGCGTCCGTTGACGGGAATCATCTCAGTGAACAACGCTTTGGTGCGCTTCGACGTGCGGCGGCGCAGGTGGCTTTTGCCGCCTTTGGTGCGAACCAGTTCGCCAGACCCGGTCAGGCGGAAACGTTTCGACGTAGCCTTATGGGTCTTCAACTTGAACTTACCAATTCTTGGCTTGCGAGGCACAGGACTCACTCCTTTCGACAAAATCAACCGCGGGCGCAACGTTCTCCCGCGGGGATACACGTTTAACCAGGACGGAACAGCCTCAGGCAGCGGCTTCGGCAGATTTTTCGGCTTTTTTGGCCGGTTTGTTCTTCGCCGGCCCCAGCACAACCAGCATCGTGCGGCCTTCTATCATCGGCGGCTGTTCGATGACGCTGACATCGGCCAGCGATTGAGCAATTTCTTTCAGGTCTTCCAGCGCCAGCTCCGGGTAATCCATCTCGCGTCCGCGAAACTTGATGGTCACCCGCACTTTGTGACCCTGTAACAGCCAGCGGCGGGCATCTTCCACCTTAAAGCCGCGGTGATGTTCATTCGTCTTTGGCCGCAGGCGGATTTCTTTGACCTCGATTTTGGTTTGTGCCTTTTTGGCTTCGCGCTCTTTCTTTTCGCGCTCGTACAGGAACTTGCCAAAATCGAGAACACGGCAAACGGGCGGGGTGGCATTGGGGGAGACTTCCACCAAATCCATTTCGGCATCGCGCGCAATTTGAATGGCCTGGCGAATGGGAACGACACCCATGTTTTCACCGCCTGGCCCAATCAGGCGCACTTCCGGTACCCGGATGGCTTCATTGACTCGAAACTCTTGCTCGGCTATATGCGTCTCCTTACAGAAAACTCGTTTGGCTGGCTTTTTAGCGGGCTGATGATACCACAAGGCAGGGCGATTCGTCAAATTCGTTTTGCGCTTGACATTCATCTCCCCGTCAGTTAGAATAACACCCGCTCAACTGATGGGCCTGTAGCGCAGTTGGGAGCGCGCCTCAATCGCACTGAGGAGGTCAGGGGTTCGAATCCCCTCAGGTCCACCTTCCCACTCTAAATTTTCCCTCCGCCTGCATGGGCGGAGGCTTTTGTATTGGCGCAGAGGGCAAAAACACTTCCTACCGGGTGAAGTGTTATATACTACAACTATCTCAACGTCAGGAGCGCCTCTATGTTGACCATCGAGCCGGTGGATTTATCGAACAAGCAGCAAGTGCGTCGGTTCGTTCAACTTCCGCATCGTTTGTATCAGAACTGTCCGCAGTGGGTGCCGCCGCTGAACGTGGATGCTTACACTCAGTTGAACCCCAAAAAGCATCCCTTCTACGAGCATTCGGACGTGGATTTTTTCCTGGCCGTGCGCGATGGGCGCGATGTGGGGCGCATTGCCGCTATCGAAAACCGACCGTTCAACCGCTATCATGGAACACGGGAGGCCTGTTTCTACTTCTTTGATTGTGAAAACGACCCCGAAGCAGCCTCTGCCTTGTTTGAGCGCGTTTTTGACTGGGCGCGCAAACGCGGCCTGAACCGCATCGTCGGCCCCAAGGGGATGGGGCCACTGGACGGATATGGCCTGTTGACGTTTGGCTTTGAGCATCGGCAAACCATGAACATGCTCACCTATAATTACCCTTATTACATGGAGCTGGTCGAGGCGTTGGGCTTCGAGAAGGAGGTAGATTTCGTCTCTTGTTATGTGCCTGCCGACCAGTTCAAAATCCCCGAGCGCGTAGAGCGTATTGCCCAACGAGTCATGGAACGCAGTCACCTTCAGGTCAAGCGCTTTGCCAGTAAACGGGAGTTAGTTTCATGGGCCGGGCGCATTGGGGAGGCGTACAACAAATCGTTTGTGAACAATTGGGAATACTATCCCCTGACCCCGCGGGAAATCAAATTCGTAGTGGACAGTATCATCACCGTTGCCGACCACCGCCTGATTAAAATCATCACCCATCGTGATGAGGTGGTCGGTTTCTTATTTGCTTTTCCCGATGTTTCGGCGGCTATGCAACGCGCGCGGGGACATCTCAACCCGCTTTCGTTGATGGATTTGCTGCTCACCATGCGCCGAACAAACGCAGTTTCGGTCAACGGAATCGGCATTCTGCCCGAATTCCAGGGACATGGCGGCAATGCTCTGTTGTATTACGAAATGGGCAAAACTCTGCTGGAGTTTGGGCAGTTTACGCATGTGGAAATGACTCAGGTGGCCGAAACCACCCGCCAGATGCGCGCTGACTTGAAGAATCTGAACGGTGTGGAATATAAGAACAACCGCGTTTATCACCGCGATATATAACCCCATGCATCAACCAGCGGCGGGACGGCGGCGCAAGGAACCTTAATTGCCTCGCTGTCGGAGTTTGGGCCAATCTACGAACAGCACTTCAGCCAGCAGGCGCGCGTTCAGGTTCTTTTCCAGCCGTTCAATCGCCTGTTCGGCTTGTTCGGTCAGTGTACGCGCCTGGGCCAGAGAAAGCTGCGCAGCAAGCGCTTCTACCTCCTGGGTGCGGTCAGCGTTTGTCAGCGGCGCCTGGCTGCCGGCCACCCGCAGAAGCACATCCCGCCAGAACGAGAGCCAGACGAACAGCGTCCGCCGGAAGGTTTCTTTGTCTTTGGCGAGTGTTTCAGCATAAGCAAAGCGCGTGCGTACAGGGGCAGAGAGCAGTTCACGCAGTTCGTCCAGCGTTTCGCTCCGAAAGGCCAGTGCCTGCTCATCGGCAGACAGACGGAGTGCATAGCCAGGCCGTCCGCCGGAGAGATGCGCCAACAGGCGCGCCCGCGTGGGTTCTATGCCTTGCGTGGTCAGAAACTCGGTTAGCGCCGGTATGCTTGCCGGACGCAGCCGGATGACTTCGCAACGGGAAACAATCGTGGGCAGGAGTTGTTCGGGGTTGTCGGCGGTCAGCATCAACAGCGCATAGGCAGGTGCTTCTTCCAGCGTTTTGAGCAGGGCGTTTTGGGCGCTGGCATTCGCCTCCTGAAAGCGCAAGAATAAAACGACTTTGAACGCCGCCTGATATGGTTTCAGCGACAGAAATCGGGCTACTTCGCGCACCTGCTCCACTTTAAGCGTCCCGCCTTCGGTTTCGGCCTGTACCACCATCAAATCTATGTGTTGACCGGCTTCAATTTGTCTGCATACGCGGCAGGTACGACATGGCACGCCCGCTGCAACAGGTGTTGGACATTGAATGGCCTGCGCCAGGCGCATTGCCAGCGTCCGGCGTCCCACCCCTGCCGGCCCGGTAAACAGATATGCGTGCCGCAGCGCACCTTGTTGGATGTGCCGCATGAGCATATCCACTGCCCAATCGTGGGCGAAGAGACCCCATTCGTTGCGAGTTTTTGTCATACGTTTTTCTGCAGGAGTCTGACCTGTTTTCCGCTCATTCCTGTCCTTCTCTCAATCGCAAGAACGACTCGTAACGTTCCCGGTGCACCCGTCCATCTGCCACGGCGGAGAGTACCGCGCATCCGGGTTCGTGGGTGTGTGTGCAATCGCTAAAGGGGCATTCAGCCACCAAAGACCTTAGTTCGGGGAAGTAGGCGTCTATCTCTTCGGGTTCTGTATCCCATAAAGCCAGTGATTTCCAGCCGGGTGTATCGGCCACCCATCCACCCATCTCCAGGCGGTGGAGTTGACGAAAGTTGGTGGTGTGTTTCCCTTTTCCAACCGCCTGGCTGACCTCTCCTACAGCCAGCCCCAGCCCTGGTTGAATGGCATTGAGAAGGCTGGATTTACCCACCCCTGAAGGTCCTGCCAGCGCAGAGAGTTTGTCGCGCAGTGCCGCCCGCAACTCCTCCAGACCCAGATGGTGCGTCACTGATGTATAAATGACCGGATACCCCAACGGTGGATATAACCCGAACAAGGCGCGTGCCGCCTCCAGACCGACCAAATCTACCTTATTTGCTACGATGATGGCTGGAATCTCTTGTTTTTCGGCAATCACCAGAAACCGGTCGAGCATACGCAGGCGTGGAGCGGGGCTGGCACAAGCGAACACGAAAACCGCCTGGTCGGGGTTGGCAAGCAAAATTTGGCGGTATTCTCCCTGCGGACGCGGGTCCATGCGGACGATTTCCCGCTTGCGTGGCAGAATTTCTTCGATGATGCCGTTGCCATCTGGCAGGATGCTGAACCGGACCAGGTCGCCCACTGCGGCAATATCGCCCAGGCGCGGTCCTTGCTTCAGGCGTCCGCGCAGTTGACAAACGACCGCCTGGCCGGTTTCTTCGGTCAGGACGGTGAAAAACCCCGATTGGGCGCGAACGATAAGGCCGGTGTGGTATCGAGAGGCAGTCATCGCGCTTATTTTAACCCGGAAAAACCGGCCGTCCCGAAGTTGTGAGGCTTCGGGACGGTTCTTCTTTACGGGTTCTGCTGTGCTTCGATGGTTGCCGTCCCCTCGAAACCGAAGGGTGTGGGCGTTCGGGTGATGCCAAAATTGGCTTCCCACCAGAACAATGTGCGTGGCTGACCGGTGAAGTAGATTTCCACCACGCGGCGGAAGATAGGCGTGGCATATTCCGAGCCTTCACCAATGTTTTCGACCACAACAGCAATTGCAATATCGGGCAGGTCAGGGTTTTGCGCATCGGTATAGCCGGCAAACCACGAATGTGGCAGGCCTGAGCCAGATTCGGCGGTGCCGGTTTTGCCATAAATGGGGGTTTGCATTCCGCGAAAGCGGTGTGCGGCCGTGCCGCGCGGGTTAATAATCACCTCGCGCATGGCTTTTTGCAGAGCAGCCAGCGTTTCTGGTTTGAGGGGCAGGGTGCCCATTGCTTCGGGCTTGAAGACGGTGGTCTCGCTGCCATCGGGGGCAATGATTTTTTCAACCAGTTGCGGGCGATAAAGCGTGCCACCGTTGCCGATGGCGGCCATAAAGCGCGCCACTTGCAGTGGCGTGACCAGCACATCGCCCTGCCCAATCGCCTGGTTGACGGCTTCCACCTCGCCCGCCGGGTTGGTGATGTTACCGGCGCTTTCGTCAATTACGCCGATACCGGTCGGTTGACCCAGCCCAAAGGCGCGCGCCATATCCGCAATGGCAGTCACCCGTCCCTGGCGGTACAGGTCAAGACCAATGTGCCAGAACCAGGGGTTGCACGAGCGCATCAGTCCCTGCGTCAGCGTCAGTTCTCCAGAAGGCTGGGTGCGGCAGGTGCCGGTGGCGGCCAACTCCTTCTGACAGCGTTCCCACGTCCAGTCATAGCGAATCTTGTCCGCCAGACCAGTCCATTCGTAACCGCACTGCAGTTTCAGGTCAGGGGTGAAGGTGCCGCTTTCGAGCGCGGCGGCAAAGGTAATCACCTTGAAGACCGAACCGAGTGGCAACTGCCCCTGCGCAGCGCGGTTGACCAGCGGACGGTTTACATCGTTGAAGACAGTCTGAATGCCATCGGGGCTGTTGGCGTTGTTTGGTTCAAAGATGTTCGGGTCGAATTTGGGTGAGGAGGCCATCGCCAGAATGCGCCCGGTATCGCGTTCCATGACCACAATTGCGCCGCGAAAGCCCTCCAGGGCACGCTGCACCTGTACCTGAAAATCACGGTCTATTGTCAGTTGAATATCGGAAGCGGGTTGGCTTGCGGCTTGTGCCAGCTGGGTGAGGGAACCATCGGGTTTTACCACATAGAGCGTGCCACCGGTTTTGCCGGCCAGGTATTGCTCGCCCCACAGTTCGATGCCTGCACGGCCTACACGCGCGGCGGGAGAAGTGCCTTTGCGGAGGTATTTATCCACCTCTTCGGCAGGTACTGCCGAGACATACCCCACCGTTTGCGGGGCAATGCCGTTGCCGTAGTAAAAGCGCGCGGTGTAGGGGGTGAGAACCAACCCGCTGATGCTCGAAAGCCGCCCCAGCCGCCGCTCCACTTCAGAAGCAGGCGCTTCGCCAACCGGAATGTACCAGTACACATCCCGACGGTTATCGTAAATTGGCAAGACCTGGATGGGATACAAACCCAGCAAAATGCCAAGTTCGCTCAGCAGAGTTGGCTCTTGTTCCGGCAGGATATTGGTTGGTACCAGGCCAATGGCATAGGCGTCGGTTTGGGCCACAAAGGGGCGTTTTTCCTGATTGGCGCGCAGAGGCCGGTCATAGATGACCCCGCGCGGCGGGGTTTGATAATCCATCGAAAGGCGGTTACCACCAGCCAGTTCGGGCAGAATCAGGCCATCGTTCCATTCCACGCGCCACAATCCTGAAACAATGCGGAAGGAGATTTGCATTTCGCGCTGGAAGTTGCCGAACAGGTTGGTCTCGTAGGTGACACGGAAGCGGCCCTCGGCAACAGCAGGCGAAGCCGCCTCGACCGAAAGAATCTCATATTGCAGCGCCGAAAGCGTCAGTGCGTTCATGGCCGCGCGATATTTTTTATCGAACTCTTCCAGGCTGATGGTTTGCTGGTTTTCGGGGGTGAGCAGGTTGTACATCGAGGCGTAATCATCTGCTTTCCATGCTTCCAGGTAGCCACGCAGGGTGCCATCGGGCCTGGGCGCTGCAGTGACATTTACAATTGGAGTCGGCAGTAGTTTTCCGGCGGGCGTTTGTGTACCAGCGTCGTTTCCGCCCACACCGGCGCATCCAACGCTAAAAGCCAGTGCCAGAAACAGAGCCAGGAGACGAGGAAAGGTTTTATTTCGATTCATATTCACCTTGATTGTATGCCGCAATTAGCCGTTGCAGGATAGTGTACACCACTTATCCTGCCTGCAGCCGTAAAGGAGAGCGGCAGGAATACGAGAGTGCCTTCTGGCAATTTGCCGCCACATCGGCGCGAGGTGGAACCTGTAACTGCGTGAGCAGGCGCGCCAGACTGCATAATGGCAACCCCATCACCGAGGCATAACACCCGTCCATGCGTGCCACCGGTTGAAATTCCGGGTTTTGAATGCCATAGGCGCCGGCTTTATCCATCGGGTCGCCAGAGCGGATGTAGCGTTCGATTTCATCATCGCTGTAGTTTCGCATCGGGACATCGGTGCAAACGACTTCGCTCAACAAACGGCTATCGCGCAGTCGCAGCGCTGCAATGCCGGTATAGACCTGGTGAACCTGTCCACGCAAGCGGGTGAGCATGGCGCGTGCCTGGGCCACATCGGCAGGTTTGCCCAAAATGTCGCCTTCGATGACAACGGTGGTATCAGCACCGATGATGACCGTATCTGCTGGATGGTACGCGGCAACGGCGCTCACCTTTTCGCGCGCAAGGCGCTCCACATAGTCGCATGGAGATTCGCCCGGACGAACCGATTCGTCAATATCGGCCACATGCACGCAAAAGACCCAACCACCCAACGCCAGCAATTGATGGCGGCGAGGCGAGTTCGAGGCCAGAATCAGAACGGGGAAAGTTTCCATACTAAAACAGAGAAAGATTCTAACACAGGCGCAGAAACACAATGCCATTCATGACGGCACTCTCGGATTTGTCGTAAAACTGATACACGGAACATACGCAATCGGTCTGATGGGCTTGCTCCTGCCTCTGTTCGCATCCTGGCAATCGTTGTACAATCGCAACATCTACGACCTCAGCAGAAGAGGAAAGAAGGTATGGAAGCACTCGAACAACGCATTCTTAAAGAAGGCCAATATCTTGGTAACGGCATTCTGAAGGTAGATTCGTTCATCAATCATCAGGTAGACCCGCTTCTGATGGATGCTTGTGGACGAGAATTTGCCCGCTTGTTCGGCGGCGTGGGCGCCACCAAAATCCTGACTGCCGAAATTTCCGGCATTGCTCCGGCGCTGACCACGGCCATTCATCTCGGTTTGCCGGTGGTGTATGCCCGCAAGACCAAACCCATCACCATGCCTGACCAGGTGTACCTGACGTTAGCCCCCTCCCATACCAAAGGCCGCATGGTGGAACTGATAGTCTCCCCTGAACATCTTGGCGGCGGCGAAAAAGTTCTGATTATTGACGACTTTCTGGCAACCGGCGCAACCATCCTCGGCCTGGTGCGCCTGACCCAAACTGCCGGTTCGACCGTTGTCGGAATCGGCACACTCATCGAAAAAACCTTTGAGGGCGGGCGGCGCGCGCTCGAACATCTTGGGGTGCCGGTCTTTTCGCTGGCCAGAATTGTTGAATTGAACGAAGAAAAGATTGTGTTTGCCTGATGAAAAACGCCGTTGCCATTCTCGATTTTGGTTCCCAATATGCGCAATTAATTGCCCGCCGTGTGCGTGAGGCGCACGTCTATTGCGAACTCTTCCCCTGGGATGCCCCGCGGGAACAGATTCTGGCTCTCCAGCCCAAAGCATTCATCCTTTCCGGGGGACCCAGGTCGGTCTATGAGCCGGGCGCGCCGTATATTCAGGATTTCATCCTGGAAAGTGGTCTGCCCATTTTGGGGATTTGCTACGGAATGCAGGCACTCACCCATGCGCTCGGCGGCAGAGTGGATGCTTCAGCACGGCGTGAATACGGTCATGCTGTGGTTGAAACGGTGCAGGAAAATCCCCTGCTTCCCGCGCCATCGTTCCAGGTCTGGATGTCGCACGGCGATAAGGTGACGGATTTGCCCCCCGGCTTCGTCCCGCTGGCGCAATCGGGCAATAGTCCCTACGCTGCGATGGCCGATCCGGTACGACGCTGTTACGGCTTGCAGTTCCATCCCGAAGTTAATCACACAGTGGGCGGCGCCGAAATTATCCGACGGTTCGTGGTCGACATCGCAGGCATCACGCCCGATTGGACGCCGCAATCCATCATCGAAGAAGCAGTCGAACGCATTCGCCGGCAAGTCGGCGGCGCACGCGTCCTGGCAGCCGTCTCTGGTGGGGTCGATTCGTCTGTTGCCGCAGCGCTCGTTCACCGTGCCGTTGGCGACCAGTTGACAGCGGTCTTCGTAGATACCGGTCTTCTGCGAAAGAATGAACCGGAACAGGTCGTTCGCGCCTTCCGCGAGATGCTCGGTGTGGAACTGATTGCTGTTCCTGCTGCAGCGGAATACTTCGAGGCCCTCAAAGGCGAAACCGACCCCGAAAAGAAGCGCAAAATCGTGGGAGAGAAGTTCATCCGTATTTTTGAGCGCGAGGCCAAAGCGCTTGGGCAACCGCCCTTTCTGGTACAGGGAACGATTTACCCGGATGTGGTCGAATCCTCGGCCCCCGACCGCAACAAGGCCGACAAAATCAAAACGCACCACAACGTGGGCGGACTGCCGCCCGATATGCGCTTCCAGCTGGTTGAACCGCTGCGCTACCTGTTCAAAGATGAAGTGCGGGCTGTTGGGGAGGCCCTGGGTCTGCCGGTCGAGATGGTCTGGCGTCAGCCCTTCCCGGGTCCGGGCCTGACCGTTCGTATTCTGGGAGAAGTGACGCCCGAACGTGCCGACCGTTTGCGTGAAGCCGATGCTATCCTTACCGAAGAATTGGCCGCTGCCGGTCTGCTGGGGAAAGGGGCAGGTACTTCGCAGGCCTTTGTGGTTCTCCTGCCGGTCAAATCGGTAGGGGTGATGGGCGACCAGCGCACCTATCAGGATGCCTGTGCCATCCGTGCGGTAGTGACCGATGACTTCATGACCGCCGATTGGGCGCGTATTCCGTATGACGTGCTGGCGCGCATTTCGACACGTATCGTTAACGAAGTGCGCGGCATCAACCGCGTGGTTTACGACATCACCAGCAAACCGCCCGCTACCATCGAATGGGAGTGATTCTCCCCAGGCATCCTGCTGCAAAGGGGAGTTCCCCGTTTGCCTGACTTATCATCCATTTGTTCTGCTAGCCATTTGGAGATTACCATGAGCCTGGAACCTCGCCCTGAAGAAGCTCCTCTCGTTTCCCGCTCCGATTCGGGAGGTTTTCCCGCTCCCCCCATTCACGCTCTGGCTGCCCTGGCCACCATTGCGCTGGATGGAGTCTTCACCGTACCGGAGCTGGCGGCGTTCAGTCTGCCTATCACCGTTGTTGCCGTGGGTGCGTTAGGGTTTTCCGCGACGGCGCTGGTGCAACGCTTTGTTGCCAAAGATGACTGGGGCGCATCGCTGGCAAAAGGCCTGGTCATGGGCATCATCGCAGGAGTCCCCTATCCGGTGGCCGGGACATTGGTGGGGTTGCCCCTGCTGGCCTGGTCGGGTTTGCATCAATGGCGTAAACTTCCACGCAGTGGAAACAATCAACTGGTAGATGACGCCTTGAGAGGCCAGCGCGCGCTGGAAGAAAAACGTGGGGGAGAGTAGGGATGAAATCTTTTCGAGACTACTATCCCTTAATTGTACTTATTGGCATTTTATTTGGATTCGCCATTTACGCTGTGCGTTACATCCGGGCAACCAGCTTTGTGATTGAAGGCACACGCTACTACAATCTTTTCGATGACGCTATGATTTCGATGCGGTATGCCTGGAATCTGGCACATGGCAACGGCCTGGTATGGAATACGGGTGAACGTGTTGAGGGGTTCAGCAATCCTCTTTGGGTTTTTTTTATGGCCTTTTGGCACCTATTGCCTCTTAGCCAGCCTGAAATTAGTTTGGCTATGCAGATTTCCGGTGGGGTCTTTTTATCTTTAAATCTTGTTATCATCTACAAAATTATCCGGCAATTCACTGATGACCTTCTATCTATTGGTACAGCGCTAACTATGACCGCTTTTTACGGGCCTTTGAACATTTGGGGATTACTAGGAACAGAAGTCAGTGTACTAACGTTCCTGGTTAGTTTTTCGGTTTTGATTACTCTGTTTCTGGCACATAATACTCACTACAGATACTTGCTCTATTTTTTGCTTGGTTTTTCTACACTCATTCGGATTGATATGGTTGTTACGGCAGTCTTGATAGTTGGCTTTCTCGTTTTTACTGACCGTCAAAAATGGCATAGCCATCTTGGATGGGGCATCAGTGTTCTCGCGTTTGTCCTGGTTGGACAAACCTTACTTCGGTATTGGTATTATGAAGAATGGTTACCAAATACTTACACGCTCAAAATAACAGGATTTTCATCTACACTCCGGATTGCACGTGGGATTTGGGTACTGTTCGAATTGGCCTGGCAAATGAACTGGGTTCTTTTTCTGCTTCCATTAGCAGTGCTCTTATTCCGGCAAGATAAAAGCATCTGGTTGCTGTTGCTAGTTTTTGTTGGACAAATTGTCTACAGTACATATGTTGGAGGAGATGCGTGGGAACACCGTGGAGGCGCAAATCGATTTATTTCGATAGCTATTCCACTTTGGTTTACTCTCTTTGGCATGACTGTAGCCAGTATACGAAAATCTGTTGAAAAAAGTATGCAATTTAAGAGTTGGGGAATAAGAGCATCCTATGTTGTTGCTTTAATTTTAGTAGGCTTTAGCATATGGAATGTTAATTTTTTGAAAGCTGACTATCGTTCAATTGAACGTTGGCTTTTGCAACGCAAGCCGTTGTACGTTGAATCACATGAAAAATATATCCGTACAGCTTTAATTCTTAATAGGATTACGCAACCAGGTACAAAAATTGCCGTCATCGCCGCAGGAACTATCCCTTATTATCTACCTGACCGTTATTTTATTGACTTGCTTGGCAAAACCGATAAAATCATCGCGCAACAACCTATAAAATCACCGATTAGTCTGGCTGGTCTTGCCGATATACGTCCTGGTCACATGAAATGGGATTATGCTCATTCCATAGGCACACTTAGACCAGATGTAATAGTACAACTTTGGGAAGAAGACTACAAAAGCGCTGAACCTTACTTGTCTGAATACCAATTAGTGGCAATAGAGGGATTGCCTTTTTATATCAAAACCAATTCCCCGCAAATACGATGGGACATCATCGAAGAGTTGTCTGGAGATGTATCTGATGAATTTTTTGCGCTCATTCCAATTGGCAGGTAAAGTTATCAATGTCCAGTTCAGTCTCCCAGAACGTTATTTGATTCTTACACTGATGATATTTGGATTGCTAACCACCATCTTAATACCAGTTGGGGGTGGCTTTGATGAAGAAACACACCTAATGCGTGTATGGGAAATGTCAGCCCTGGAGTTTATTCCCAATCAAAAATTAGGGAAAGAAATACCTTTTCCGGCGATATATTGGGAAATATCGTATCGCAGACAACCATTTGTGCGTACAGTGCCGCTCGATTTTTGGGAGAAATATGGCAGTCTCTCTCTCGACGAATTTGATTATGTTTATCAAGGCGCAAGAACTCGTTCAACCTACTTTCCATCGCTTTTGTTGCCCCATGCCCTGGTAATGAGATATCTGGGACGCCGCTTTGATATACCTGCCCTTCCTGTGTTCTATGCTGTCCGATGGGCTGGCTTATTGAGTTATATTTTGCTATCCTGGTTAGCAGTACGCCTGATACCTGTGGGTAAGTGGACATTAGCAATAATTGCGACTCTTCCAACAGCTATTTTACAGGCATCTACTGTCAGTGCAGATTCAATTTCAAATGGATTAGCGTTCTTGATGATAGCAATATCTTTTTGGCTATCTCATAAAAAAATGATTGGTGTAAAAGAAATGTTTTTTTTGTGCGTGATGTTTTCGCTGCTCTTTACCGCAAAAATAAATATCATACCTCTGGCTTTTTTGCCTTTCATCTTAACCAGGCCTTCGCAATTTCGGGTGAAACACGGATACTCAGTCTTAATAGGAATTGGGATTATGCTAATGATGGTGGAAGTTGGTGGCTGGAATGCTGTTTTGAGAACGCATAACCAGGGATCTGTTTCTCACGCTAATCCATTAGAACAAATTGAATTTGTTCTGTTACATCCGATACAGTTTGTTCAAATTCTTTGGAACGACTTAGCAACCAACGGAATATCTCGCTTTTTAGATAGCCTAGCAATTTATGGCTACAATTATTGGGAAGTTCCTGGTGTAGTGTATGGTTTGAGTACATTTTCATTGCTTGCGTCATTGTTTACACAGGATGTAACTCAACAGTCTGTTGTGAGCCAACCTCTACCCAAACAAAACAACAAATTTTCAACACATCTTCTGAAAATTACTCACTTAGAATACCATACATATCATTCAGGCTGGCAAATTATTGGTATATTCATGCTATTTTGGGCAAATTACCTTGCTACAATCATTGGGATGTACGTTGCTTTCACACCAGTTGGGCATAATTCAATTAATGGAGTGCAAGGACGGTATTTCCTGACAGTATGGCCTCTTTTGGGATTAGGGTTGTTTTTGGTTTTTCAACAAATTCCCTTCCGCTTATCCGTGCGTATTTCCCTTATATCAGCGGTTACTTCTCTTACTTTTTTTTGTATAGGGATGTATCTATCGTACTATGTCACATGTGGTTCGAATTACTATACAAAAGGTCTGTGTTACTTACCGCGCTATAAAAATTGGAATCCTCAACCTGCCCTTTCTTTTCATTTGTTGCTCGGAACAAAAATCTCACAACAAATTTTACCTGAATGTAATGGGCTAAAAAAAATAGCAATCTGGGTAAATACAGAAAATGCCAGTTCAAGCGGTAAAACCAAGTTTCTATTAACAAATTCTGAAACGCGCATCATTGAAGAATTGGTAACAAATGCAGACTTACCCCTGGCGGGGTGGTATGAAATTGCTCTTAGTGTTCCTGATTGGAATTCAATCGGACGAGTGTACGAAATTGAAGTCGAAAGCCTATCCAGCGGCCCCGGTATTCGAATCGGTTATACTAATCCTGGAGAGTTGTTACCAGGAAGTATGCTGGAAAATGGAATGGTGGTATCTAAAGATATGCTTATCCAAACAGGGTGTGTTGCAGGTTGGCACGCGCTTTGGAGCAAAAACTTAATTCAGAAATAATTCCCACTTGTAATTTACTCTGTCTTTTTCAGTGGTTAGAATTCAAATTACTGATGATGATTAGCAAACAAATCACTATATTCTTTGGTCTGAATATGGCAGAAGCGCTAAATCAAACTACCTTTGGATATGTTATACCAAAGATCCTCAAGCAGAATACAGGCACGTGTTTATGATTAAGAAATTGGCACACTCTTCCTTGTTTCCTTTTTTTCTTCTAACGGTTCTTGCTGGTTTGGTGTATTTACCTTTCGTCTTTCAAGCCAGTTTTTATCGAGATGAATGGTATTTTATTTTGGATGGCATCGCAGGAGGGGCGCATATATTTCCTGTGATGTTTTCTCCAGACCGTCCGGCACGTGGTCTCTTTTTTGAGATTTACTTTTTTCTTTTTCAGGAACATCCTTTTCCGTATCACTTAACGAATTTCATATGGAGGATATTGACGGCACTTTCGTTGTATTGGCTATGCAACCAGATATGGCCTGAACACAAAAAAATAGGCTGGTTAGTTGCTTTGCTTTTTGTAATTTATCCAGGATATTTATGGTGGGTATCTGGTTTAGAGTATCAACCGATGATGGTCAGTCTGTTTTTAGGGATTGTATCTATTATTTTCTCACTAAAATTCATTATAGAACTAAATAGAAATTATCAAATCACATTTTTTTTGTTGGCAGGTACCAGCACTCTAATTTCACTATTGCTGGTGGAATATGCTATTGGAATGGAGATTTTTCGCTTGGGATGCGTGCTTATCTTTGCAAGAAGACAATCAATCTTTTGGCAGCATCAAAAATTCAAAATTAAGTTCGCAGCATTAACAATTCCTGCGCTCATATTTCTGGTTTGGCGATTCTTGATTTTCGAAAACCAACGTCCTGCGACAGATTTTCAAATGCAGATAAGCTCTTTTTTTGAAAATCCGCTGCCGGTATTTGCTACTTGGCTAACCAACTGGATTCAATCTGTCTTAAACGTCTCTATCCTTTCCTGGTTTGTGCCATTTAATAATCATTTTCTAAATCTTACGAAAGTTGAACAAGCAAAAGGTTTTGTAAATGTATTACCGATTCTTGTTGTTTTATTCTTGTTTATTTATCTTAATTCGTCAGACTGGTCGTATTCAGAAATTCGTGTGATTGATTGGCAATTTGAAGCAATCATAATTGGTGCAATCGGGCTATTAGCCAGCCCTATTCCCATAATTTTATCGAATCGTGTCATCTCTTTTCAGGAATTTTCCCATTATTCGTTACCTTCTATTCCGTCTGCTCTTGTGCTTTTGGCAGGATATTTTGGGCTTATCAACGTATCCACAATTCATCGTGTTACATTGACTATCCTGGTAAGTTTAGCAACATTAACGCATTACGGAATTGGTTTAGCCGCGTTGCAAGAGCAAAAAATGATTCGCGAGTTTTGGTGGCAGGTTTATTGGCGTATTCCAGGATTAAACCAAGATACAACTCTTGCAGTCTATTATTACGATATGCCCATCCGAGAGGACTTTGACAATATTTGGGGGCCGGCTAATTTGTTATATTATCCCACTCTACGCGATCCAGATGGTTTTATACACTTTCCGATTGCAGCGATTTCACTTACAGACGCCGACATAGAAAAAGTAGAATTTCAACTCAAACCTGAATGGTGGCATTATCGTACACATGGAATGACGCGTCATTTTGACAAAATGTTAGTTTTACAGCAACCAACAAAAAATGCTTGCGTCCAAATTGTAACAAGAGAATGGTTTTCTAAGGATACTCCTGATGTAATCCGAAGAATTGCCGACTATTCTAAACAAGATGTTATTTTGGCTGACACATTTCCTGATAATCCACCTCATTTTTTGTTTGGAGACGAACCTTTGCGTACGTGGTGTTATTATTATCAAAAAATCAGCTTATCCAATCAAAGAGAAGATTGGGAAACCGCTCTCCGTTTTGGATATGAGGCGATAGCACAAAATTTTGCCCCCCGCGATAATGTTGAGTGGTTACCACTTCTTCGCGCTTCTATCATGAGTGATAATTCTAGCGCTATAAATTATTTTTTGGAAAAAATCAAAAATGACGATTATATAAAGCGCATCTTTTGTCAAAAAGAAATTAAAACCCTTCAATTAATGACCAAACAAACACCTGAAGACGCTTTGCTCATAGCAAAAAGATTTTGCGATAAAGAATAAAGTAAGGAGAAGCGTGTCTTAAGATTCGATTTGTTCTTCCAGTTCTCTCATTCTCCAGTCAGAAATTAAATTCGATAATAATCCAATTGCTAGAAAAACAAGACCGGTAACAATTGCAAGCATTCCTCCAACGCTCATACCGCGTCTAACTATGATATAAACACCTGCTGACCAAAAAATTCCGACCAGTATCATAGAAAATGACAATGGAAGAAAAATTCGTAACGGGTTAAATAGCAAAATAATGTTGAAGATTTCTATGATGGTCTCGAACGCTGTACGCGTAGTAATTGTGCTTCTTCCCGATGAACGAGGTAAAACCTGAATTGGATGTTCCAATACCAAATGGCGACGGTAGACAAAAACGAGTGTCATCACATCACTAAATGCCATTGAATCAGGGCATAACTGTAAAAATATTTTTGCAAGCCGTGTACGATATAACTTGAAGCCAGAATTGATGTCTTTAACAGGTAAAGGCATAAGAATACTGGTAAACAAATAAATCAGCTTTTTACCTATGGTACGGTATACACTTTCTGAGGAATACTTATCGCGCCTGCCGATGACCAGGTCAGCATTGGTAGAGAGAGCAACATCAAGCAATTCTCTGATGTCCTCGACACGATGTTGTCCATCTGCATCCATTGTAATTAGATATGGAGTTTTCGTTCGCCGAATGCCGCTCTTAAGAGCTGCGCCGTATCCCCGATTAATTTTATGGTGAAACACCGTTGCTTTACTACTGAATTGAGTAAGCATTTCAAGAATTTTTGCGGAGTTATCAGAAGAACCATCGTTTACAAAAATTGCTTGCCAATTGTTCTGCTCACAAACCTCTAAAATGACGGGGACGAGTCTTTCAAGCGACTTTTCCTCATTGTACACAGGAATTACAATGGTCAACAAAGCGTCCGTTTCCAGTTTTTTACCATCTATTTCCATCGTTATTCCCTCACTGAATAGTGGAGCATTTATTGAAGAGACAATTCAATCGTTGGTCAATCAAAAATATCCGCATCTTGAAATTATTGTGTATGATGGAAATTCCACCGACGCAACGATTAGCATATTAAGAAAATGGGAACATGCCATCACATGGGTTAGCGAAAGTGATAAAGGACAGTCTGAAGCTATCAATAAAGGCTTAGTGCGCTCTCATGGTGAAATTCTTGGATATTTGAACGCAGATGATTTTCTTTTACCTGGCAGTTTATATAAAATTGGCTTGACATTTGCCCAAACATCCAAATCTATCTGGTGGATTACAGGACAGTGTCAAATTTTTAATGCCAAAGGTCAACGAATTCGCTTGCTGATTGAAAAATATAAAAACTTTTTTCTGCGCTATTTCCCTAATATCAATTTTTTATACCTGACGAATTTCATTTCTCAACCAGCCACATTCTGGAAACGTTCTGTTTGGGAAAAAATAGGAGGATTAGACGAAACATTTCATTATGCAATGGATTATGATTACTGGATTAGAATTTGGAAAAGATTTGGGCGCCCCCACATTATACATCAACCTCTTGCCGGATTTCGTGTTCACCCTACGTCCAAAACTAGTCTGCAGGGACATCAAAAAGCTTACGTAGAAGAAGAAGAAATGATTTTACAATCCCATGATGTTTCTTTTACTATTCGCATATTACATCGAATTCACAGATTAGGTATGACGCTGGTGTATCGAACAATTAACGAACATAAAATTGCTCTGTTGCAAAGATAGAGTGAGTTAGCGATGAATGTTGTAGACCAGGCCTTTAATGATGGGCTCGCGGTTCTGCAAATGAGTTTTTCGAGAACGGATGGTATCGCC
>JANWWK010000090.1 GCA_025056175.1 Anaerolineales bacterium | reverse complement strand
GCCCTCTCCCCCGGCCCCTCTCTCTTCGTGGGAGGGGTGCGCGGCCTCTCCCCCGTCCTCTATCCTATCGGGCGTGTGGAGGGCGCCCTGACCATCCGCCCTCCCCCGAAGGGTTTGTGGTCTCAGTCCCTCTCCCCGGCCCTCTCCCGCAGGGAGAGGGAGCGCGCCTTCACCCGGACTCAGTCTGTCTCCCACCGGGAGGCTTGGGATGAGGGAGAATCCGATAACTTCTCCTGTTTGCGCGTCTTTGCCATTGTGCAGGACAACTTCCAGGTTCTTGAGCAGGTTGAGGGAGCAATTGGGCGAGCCAACGCTGCGATGGTCGAGGGCGTATTCGCCGCAGCCGTAGGGCAGGTAGTGTTTGGCTTCCTGTTGGGGCAGGTCAAAGGCCTGCGCCACAGCTCGGATGTTGACATCATCGTTGTAGAGCATGGGAAAAGTGCGCCCCTCGCCGATGACTTGCAGGGCTTTTGCCATCAGCGCCGGGTTTTGGCCTTCGTAAAAGCGCAGGGTCAATTGCGGTTCGATTTCGATAACCGTGCGGGTGGCTTCCATTGCCACCAGCGCGAAACGGTCAGCATTGGCTTCGTTGGGGCGTCCGCGCCCGCCGAGATACACCCGCCCGTTGAAGACTGTCTGGCGGGCCGCAATCAGCCGCCAGAGCGATTGGGTCAGCGCCAGGGCTTCGTCTTCGCTCAATCGCCCGGAGTCAATGTCGGCGGCGTAGAAATCGCCCAGGTAAACGTCCATGCGCCCGTAGTTGACCGTGCCGGAGACAAGCGCATACAGCCAGGTCAGCTGCGCCGCCTCGCGGAAGGTCTCCGGCGCGCGGACGGCAATGTTTTCCAGCGTCTGCCGCATTTCGCCGCCCATCTGCGCGGCGTACATGCGGATAATCTCCACGAACAGGTCGAGCGCCAGGTCCATGCCCCGGTAGAGCGGCAGGTCGCCGTTGGCGCGGCGGGCTTTGGCAATTTCGGCGCGCAGGCCCGGAAGGCCCAGCCGGACGAGTTTCTCAAAATCCAGCAGGGTGCCTGCCAGGCGTCCGCCCATCTCGGCGACGTGGTTGGAGGTGGCTTTCAGGGTTTCCTCTGGCAGGCGGCGCAACAGGTGGCCTTCGATGGTGGCTTCGTCTTTCCAGAAGTCGAGCATGGCCTGTACGCGGGCGCATTCTTCGGGCGGCAGTTCGGCCAGGCGCGGGATAATCCGGTCGGCATGGCAGTAGTAAATCGGGCCGCCGGAGGCCAGTTCCAGGCTAAAACCGACCGCCGCGTGGCGCATTCGGCTTACGAACAGGTCATCGGGCTGGGGCGGGTCGAAGAGCGGCGGCAGAAGCACCCACAGGCAGTGCGCTTCGCGCAGGGCAGGGTCATCGCGCAGGTGACGCTGGTAGGTTTCGGTCAAAGCCAGTTCGAGGTCGAAAGGGTTTTTCATAGGTCATTCTCCAGTAACGAATAACGAAACCTGGCGGATGGTTTCGGAACTGCCGCCAACCATCAACAGGAATTCGCCGGGTTCAACCACCGGGCGCATGTCTTCGCCCAGATACGAGAGTTGCGCCGGGCCAACCGGGAAAGACACGGCGCGGGTCTCGCCCGGCTGGAGGCTGATGCGCTCGAAGCCCTTCAGCAGTTTCACCGGGCGAGTGACGCGCCCGCTCAAGACATCCCGAATGTAGAGTTGGACAACTTCGTCCCCGGCGCGCTGCCCGGTGTTGGTCACTTCGACCGTCAGGGTGGCGGTTTCATCGGGGCGGATGGCGGCTTTATCCAGGCGTGGTTCGCCATAGGCGAAGGTGGTGTAACTCAGGCCATGCCCAAAGGGGAAGAGCGGCCGGATGCTGTTGAACAGGTATCCGCGCCGCGCCGAGGGTTTGTGATAGTAATAGGCCGGAATTTGCCCCACCGAACGCGGGAAGGTGATGGGCAGTTTACCGCCGGGGTTGACCTCGCCGAACAGAATTTCGGCAACGGCATGACCGCCCTCCTGCCCCGGATACCATGCTTCCAGAATCGCCGGGATGTGTTCGGCGGCGAAGTTAATGCTGGCAGGGCGGCCATTAATCAGCAGCAAGATGACCGGCTTGCCGGTGGCATAGACTGCCCGTAACAGGTCCTCCTGCCGACCGGGCAGGTCGAGGCTGTCGCGGTCGCCCAGGTGATTGGCCGACCAGCCCTCACGGCAGGTCTGTTCGTTGTCGCCTAAAACCAGCAGGACGACATCCGCCTGTTGGGCGGTCTGAACGGCTTCGGCAATCAATTCCGCGTCCCGCGCCGGGTCAGGAGGGATGACTTCGTCTGTTACCCACAGTTGAGCGGCGGTGCCGGGGGCCTGGGTCAGTCCACAGCCTTCAGCATAGAGGACTTCCAGGGCATCTCCTGCTTTTTGACGGATTCCCTCCAGCACCGAAACCGGCTGAAGCGGGTCGCCGCTATAGCCGCCGAGCCGCACCGCCGCCGCGTTTGGCCCGATGACGGCGAGTTTTCGGAGTTTGGATGTATCGAGCGGGAGCAAGCCGCCCTCGTTCTTCAGCAGGACGATGGACTTGCGCGCCGCTTCCAGCGCCAGGGCGCGGTGTTCGGCGCAGTTGGTGATTCTGACGGCGGTTTCCTCGTCCACGAACGGATTCTCGAACAGCCCAAGCAGGAACTTGACCCGCAGGACTTTTGCCACTGCCGCATCCAGCCGTTCGAGCGGGAGTTTGCCCGCCTCGACAGCCTGTTCCAGCGTGCGGAAGCATTGCCCCAGTTCGGCATCCACGCCGCTGAGCATGGCTTTTTGGGCCGCTTCGGCGGCATCGGCAGCCACAAAATGCAGGCGGTACAGGTCATCTACGCCCCAGCCATCGGAAATGACGAAGCCCTCGAAGCCCCATTCGTCACAGAGCAGGTCTTTGAGCAGCCAGGTGTTGACGTGTGACGGAATGCCGTTGATTTCGTTGTAGGAGGCCATCACCGCGCCAATTTTCCCCTCGCGCACGACCGCCTCGAAGGGCGCAAAGAGTTCCTCGCGAAGGGCGCGCTCGGCGTAGTTGGCCGGGGCGCAGTTCGTGCCGCCTTCCGGCTGACCATGCGCGCAGAAATGCTTGGCGGTGGCCAGCACTTTCTCTGGCGCGCCGCTGAAGGATTTGCCCTGAAACCCGCGCACTGCCGCCACGCCCAGCCGCGCGATGAGATACGGGTCTTCACCGTAGGTTTCTTCGGTGCGTCCCCAGCGCGGGTCACGGGCCACATCCAGCACCGGCGAAAGCACATAATGCGCCCCGCGCGCGCGCATTTCCTTTGCGACCACGCTGAAGACGCGCTCGTGCAGGGCGGCGTCCCAGGCCGAAGCCAGCCCAATGGCCTGCGGGAAACTGGTCGCTTCGTTTGCCATGTAGCCATGCAGACCCTCGCCAAAAATCAGCGCCGGAATGCCCAGCCGGGTTTCTTCACGCAGATAGCGCTGAATTTCGTTGATAAAACGAACATTTTCGCGGAGTTCGAGCGCACGATGGAAAGAATTTGCAATCCCCAGACCATGCGGGAAGTTACGGCGCAAACGGTCGGTGAGCGGCTCGCTGCCGGGCATTTCCAGGCCAAAATCGCTGTGCAGTTGGGCGCATTTTTCGGCCAGCGTCATGCGCGAGAGCAAATCAGCGATGCGTTCTTCGATAGGCAGGGCGGGGTTGCGGTAAGGAGTAGAGTGGGACATTTGGGTTTCCTCGCAAAGATGGAATGATGTCCGGCGCGGGTCTGTGGTAGGATTGTGCGAGCCGAAACCGGGCTTGCTGTACTATAATGGAGAGAACGTGTGAACGCTCATCTGCCTGGTATAATCATTTTGGGCGAATTGACCAGCAAAAAACGAAGTATTGCTACTTTTTTGGGCTCTTGATAAGTTCTAATGCACTTCTATATGCAAATTGTACTATACTATTTGTGAACGCTCATATCTTTAAGTTGGGTTTGTAGATATGCCACAAAAATCTCTCGATTCTCCCCCCACGCTGGAAGATGTTGCCAGACTGGCTGGCGTCTCGTACCAGACCGTCTCGCGCGTCATCAATAACATGCCCAATGTTGCCCCCCACACGCTGGAAAAGGTGCGGAAGGCCATTGAAGAGCTGAACTACCGTCCCAACCGCGCCGCGCGCAGCCTGGTGACGGGACGTTCGCACGCGGTTCACGTGCTGGTGTGCGATAAGTACAACGTCCGCATGATTCCCTCGATGGAAGAGGCTGCTTACACCGAAGGTTACCAACTGCGGCTGACCACCCTGCACGAGACCTATTCGATCCCCGAACTGCGCCAGAAGTTGACCGAAATCATCGCCAGCCAGGTAGATGGCCTGCTTCTCGTCATGCCCTGGCGTGGCATGTCGTATGCCGAATTGCTCAAAATCGTCGCCGGAACGCCGATTGTGATTGTCGGGTGCAGCATGGGCTACGAGACCAATTCCGTCCTGATTGACCAGGAATACGGCATGAGGCAGGTGGTGCAGCACCTGCTGGATTTGGGTCACCGCCGGTTTGCCGAAATCAGCGGAACAATAGATAAGTATGAAGACGCCCGCATTCGCCACGAAACTTTGCGTGAGATGCTCGGCGCGCGCGGCCTGGAACCGGTTTTGAGCGAGAGTGGCAACTTCACGATGGACATGGGCTACGAAATCACCCGCCGGATGCTGGCCGAACGTGGGAAATCTCCCTTTACGGCGCTGGTGTGCGCCAACGATGAAACCGCCCTGGGCGCCATTCACGCCATCCACGAGGCCGGTCTGCGCGTGCCGCAGGATATTTCCGTCACCGGCTTCGACGATATGGATTTCGCCCGTCACTGCACGCCGCCGCTCACGACCGTCCAGCAGGATTATCAGGCTCTTGGCGCGAACGCCGTCCAGCATTTGCTTTCGCTGGTCGCCAATCCGCGCTCGGCCCCACACCAGCGCATCATCTTCCCGAAACTGATGGCGCGCGAAAGCACCGCCCCGCCCGCCGAAAAGTGAGCGTTCATGCCCCCTCGCCGCCTCCCACTCTCCTTCCAGGTCGGCCCAACCCCCGAAGCCGCCCGCCCACCCGAAACGTTCATCCCTGCCGAAGTGCCGGGCGCGGTGCAACTCGACTGGGCGCGCGCCCAGGGCTGGCTGCCGGTGGAATATCTCCACACCGAAGCGGGCGAAGAACCGCATTTCACCGCCCAGGGCGGCATTGTCCTGGCGCGCGATTATGCCTGGATGGAGCATTCCTTCTGGCTCTATCGCGCCGCGCTCGACTTCCCACCGCTTGCGCCGGAGGAACGCCTGTTCCTGGTGTGCGGCGGGGTGGATTATCAGTGCGAAATCCGCCTGGATGGGCGCGCGCTCCACGCCCAGGAGGGCATGTTCACGCCCATCGAACTGGATTTGACCGAAATTGCCCGCCCGGGTTCGCAGTTGGAGATTCTCGTCCACCCTGCGCCGCAGTGGGAAATTTCTAAACCGGTCAAGGTGGTCACGTTTTGTAAGCCGCTGGTCAGTTACGGCTGGGACTTCCACCCCCGCCTGGTGCCGCTTGGCATCTGGCGCGAGACGTATCTTGAAATTCGTCCGGCCTGTCATCTGCGTTCCGCCGAGACGCTTTATCGCTTGACGGACGACCTGCGCCGCGCTGACATTTCTGTAGATGTCGAACTCAGCCAGCCGGGGCCGGGCCTGGTGCGCTGGACGCTCTTCGACCCGCACGGTCAGCCCGTCCTGCGGCAGGAAGCCCCCTGCGATGAAGCCCGTCTCACCCTGAAGGCTGCGCTCAACCAGCCCGAACTGTGGTGGCCGAACGGCTGCGGTCCGGCGGCGCTTTACCTCAGCCGCGTGGAACTGTTCGATGAACGGGAGCAGGTTCACGGCCAGTCCGAAGCCCGCATCGGCTTCCGGCGCATCCGTCTGGTGACGTACCCCGGTCAGTGGGAAGACCCCGATTTGGAAGTCTTCCCCAAAAGCCGCCACAAGCCGCCGCTGACGCTGGAAGTCAACGGGCGGGCGGTCTTTGGCAAAGGCTCGAACCTGGTCAGCCCCGATATTTTCCCGGGTCGGCTGAGCGTCGAAGCGTACCGCCCCCTGCTCGACCTGGCAAAACAGTCCAATTTCAACCTGATTCGCGTTTGGGGCGGGGCGGTCACGCCGCCGGATGCGTTCTACGACCTGTGCGATGAGCGCGGCCTGATGGTCTGGCAGGAGTTCCCGCTGGCCTGCGCCCGCTACGAGAACGACCCGCACTACCTGCAAATTCTCGACCAGGAATCGCGTTCCATCATCCGCCGCCTGCGCCACCGCACCAGCCTGGCCCTGTGGTGCGGCGGCAACGAACTGTTCAACAACTGGTCACGCATGACCGACCAGGATTTGGCCCTGCGGCTGCTCGACCGTAATTGCTTCGACCTCGACCCCGAACGCCCCTTTTGGCCGACCTCGCCGTTGTGCGGCTGGGCGCATGGCGGTTACACCTTCCGCCTGCCCGATGGACGCGAGGTTTTTCAATACTTCGCCGAGTCGCGTTACATGGCTTACACCGAGTTTGGCGTGCCAGGCCTGGCCGATTCCGAAACCATTCGACGCCTGATTCCGCCGGAGGAACTCTTCCCGCCGCGTCCTGGCACGCACTGGGCTGTGCGGCACGGATTCGACGCCTGGGGCGAGGACGCCTGGCTGCAACTCCACAACCAGGAAACCTATTTTGGCCGCGCCGCCAGCCTGGAAGAGATGGTGGCGCAAGGCCAATGGCTGCACGCCGAGGGCCTGCGCTTTGTTTTCGAGGAAGCCCGGCGGCAGAAGCCGGTCTGCTCGCTGGCGCTCAACTGGTGTTTCAACGAACCCTGGCCGGCGGCGGTCAACGGCAGCCTGGTTTCGTGGCCCGCGCGTCCCAAACCGGCGCTTCAGGCGGTGGCAGCGGCTTTGCGTCCGGTGCTGCTCTCGGCGCGCGTGCCGAAGTTCTCCTGGCGTCCTGGCGAAACCTTCCGCGCCGAACTCTTCCTGCTCAACGATTCGCTTACTGACCTGCCCGCCGGAGAAGCCCAGGCGGCGCTGGTCTTCGGCGAAAATGAGTTTCTGTTGGGCAACTGGCCGCACTCCGGCGCGCCCGCCGGTCAAAACCAGCCCGGCCCGGCGCTGGAGTTTTCCCTGCCTGCCCTGCCCTTCGACCGCTTTTCGCTCGTCCTGCGCGACCCGGCGCACCCCGAATGGGAATCCACCTATACCTTCCACTTCCGGCCATGAAACGATTACCTGTATAATAACCAGGAGTAGAGTGTATGTAGCATCTTGCCGACCCAGACCGGAGAAACCATGAACGAAACGCTGGACATTCCGCGCATCGAATCCCTTAAGGTGCAGAACTATCGCGCCCTGCAAAACCTGGAAATCCGAAAAATTTCCCCTCTGACCGTGTTTGTCGGCCCGAACGGGAGCGGAAAATCTACGATTTTTGATGTCTTTGCGTTTCTTTCGGAGAGTTTTACCTTCGGTTTGCGCCGCGCCTGGGACAAACGAGGCCGCTTCCGGGAACTTCGCACGCGTGGCGCAGAAGGTCCTATTACGTTTGAGTTACAATACCGCGAAAGACGGAGTGCTCCTCTTATCACATATCACTTGAGCATCGAAGAAGACCGAAACGGCCCCGTTGTTGCCGAAGAATGGCTGCAATGGAAACGGCAACAGCGTGGTAAACCGTTCCGATTTCTGGATTTCAAACGCGGCTCTGGCCTGGTCGTCACAGGGGAAATGCCGGATGAAAAGGACGAACGCCGCGAAGAAACGCTGGATACACCCGAAGTCCTGGCCGTTAATACCCTGGGACAATTTGCCCGTCATCCGCGCGTCAGCGCGCTGAGACGTTTTATCACAGGCTGGTATCTTTCGTACCTGACCGCTGACAGCGCGCGCAACGTGCCAGAGGCCGGCCCCCAGGAGCGCCTCTCCGCCATCGGTGACAATCTCCCAAATGTTATCCAGTATCTCAAAGAGCGGCATCCCGAACGATTGGAAAAAATTCTGCATGTGCTTTCGCGCCGCGTTCCTCGCCTGGAAAAAGTGGACGCCGAATTTCTGGCCGATGGGCGGCTTTTGCTTCGCATCAAAGATGCCCCGTTCAGTGAGCCGATTCTTGCCAGATTTGCCTCTGATGGCACTTTGAAATTGCTGGCTTACCTGACAGTTCTGTATGACCCCATGCCTCCGCAACTGGTTGGCATTGAAGAGCCAGAGAATCACCTGCATCCTCGTCTGCTACCCGAGTTAGCCGAAGAGTGCCGCGCTGCCTCTGCGCGAACACAACTGATGGTAACGACCCACTCCCCTTTCTTTTTGAATGGTCTCAACCCCAGCGAAGTGTGGATTTTATACCGCGACGAAAAAGGCTTTACCCAGGCCAAACGCACTGCTGACCTTCCTGGCATTGAGCAGTTCACTCAGGCAGGTGCCTTACTGGGTGATTTGTGGGTGGAGGGCTACTTCCATACAGGCGACCCCCTCACAAATGCAGGCATGGAGACGCTTCGCTAGCCAGGGGTTGGGATATGCACATCGAGTTTCTCGTCGAAGAACCATCCGCACAGGTAACGCTCGAAATCCTTTTACCGCGTCTCCTGCCGCTTCAAACGACCTGGCACATTCTCACCTTCAGCGGCAAACACGACTTACTGCGAAAATTGCCCAGATTACTGCGGGGATATGCAGGCTGGATGCCAGACGATTACCGCATCGTTGTCCTGGTAGATGAAGACCGTCAGGATTGCATCAACCTGAAAGAGCAATTGGAGGCTGCTGCCCGGCAGGCAGGGCTTTCCACAAAAACCGGCACGCAGGGTGGGCGCTTTCAGGTTTTGAATCGCATCATCGTTGAAGAATTGGAAGCGTGGTTTTTAGGAGACCCCGAAGCGCTGCGTGCGGCCTATCCGAATCTGCCTCTTGGCTTGCCAGCGGTGTTCAGCAACCCTGATGCCGTGTCAGGTGGCACGTGGGAAGCGCTGGAAAGATGGCTTCAACGATATGGCTATTTTCAGGGCGGATATCGAAAAATAGAAGCTGCACGCCAAATTGCACCACACCTGCACCCTGACCGTAATCGTTCAAGAAGTTTTCACGTCTTTCTCGAAGGATTGAGAGCTCTTTCATGAATTACACCCCACACTTTTTTTTTCGTGTTTTCTGGTTGTGCATCGTCCTTTCTTTGACGCTCGGCATTCTCCTGCTCCCGGCCTGTTCCCCCGCGCCCGAACCGACTCCCAGCCCCAGCCCCTCCGCCCCGCCGACTCTTGCTCCCGTTTCGACGGCCACTCCCCCCTCGTGGGATGGCCTGGCCGAGCCGTCGCGCTGGCAGGGCGGCGCCGATTATCCCTTCACAGTAGAAAATGGCGCGCTCCTGGTGCAGGCCAACAAAATCAGCCCAAATGCTTACCTGGAAGCCGCCTTCCCGCCCCTCGACCTGCGCGCCGCGCCCTACGCCAGCCTGACGGCGCTCTCCGACCGTTCGGCCAACATCACCGTTGGCCTGGTGGATGCCGCCGGAAACGAAGCCTGGCTCATCGGCAACTACGCCAACCGTGAGATGGCGCACGCCACGTACCCCCTGACCCACAGTTTCGACTTCTCTGGCGCAAAGATAGACCTGAGCCGCGTCACCGATCTGCGGATTGCCTGCAACCGCGGCGGCCCCTCCTGCCAGGCCAGATTCCGCCTCACCGACATCCGCCTCGGCGCGAATGCCATCCGTTCCCTCGCCTACGCCCCCCTGCCGGATGTCGAAGTCGTTCTTGGCGATGAACCCCTGCCGGTCGTCCCCTTCCCCCTCAGCCGCGATGATGTCGCCGCTGCGTGGCGCGCCGAATTCCCTGCCGAACTCATCGCGGCGAGCGAGTTTCGGGAGGGGCAATTCACCTACACCCTGACCGGCCAGCCCGGACGCGGCAAAGTCACCCTGATTGGCGAGCGGGACGGCAAAACGGTTGAACTGGCCTTCGACCTGACCGTCTCCGAAAACCAGCCGCCCCGCCTGCCCCAAACCGATGCTCAGACCCTGGCAGTGGGCGAATCCCTCGCCCTGCGCCTCACCGGCCTGGATGATGGCGACCCGGCTTCAGCGCAAGCCCTGACCCTGCGCGCCGTCAGCGCCGACCCTGCCATCGCCGCCATCGAAACGCTCGAACACGATGGCCGCAGCCGCTGGGCGAATCTCACGCTCAGCGCGAAAGCCCCCGGAACGTCCCAAGTCACCCTCAGCCTGACCGACGAGCGCGGCGCGAGCACCTCCCAGACCTTCGCCATCACGGTTTACCCCGAACTCAACCGCCCGCCGTCCTTTGACCTGCCTGCCCGGCTCTCCCTGCCCTCCGGCGGCGAACTGCGCCAGCCCATCACGAACATCTCTGCCGGGGAGCCGGGCCAGCGCGTGACCTTCACGGCGCAAAGTGATACCCCTGGCCTGAGCGCGCGCATCGAAAACGAAACCCTCATCCTGCGCGCCGACCCCGCGCTGACGGGTGAAGCCCGCCTCACCGTCACCGCCGTTGACAATGGCGGCAACGCGCGCAATCAGGGAAATGCTGCTTTCAGCCGCGAAGTGACCGTGCGCCTGCTCCAGACGGCGCTGACCGGCTTCCGCGACCCCTTCGACGGCCCCGAAGTCTCCCCCTCGCTTGCGGGCAGCGGCGAAGGCGCGCACACCCTCACCATTGAAGACAATGCCCTGCGGATAGAAATTGATAAATACGCCACCAACAACAAGTGGGCTGGTCTATGGTACACCCCGCCCGGCCTGCTCGACCTGACCGCCAACCCGGTCATCACCCTGCGGATGAAGGCCGACCGCCCCACCGCCATGCTCATCTTCCTGTGGGACGCCGACGACCGCTACAACACCGCCGGCACCGCCACCGTCATCGTGGATACCGACTGGAAAGAATACACCCTCGATTTTTCGGGCAAGAACCTCGATTCCGAAGGCCGCACGGTGGATTTCTCGCGTCTGAAGGCGCTCTTGTTCAACTTTGCGCCCGGGCAAATGTTCCGCGGCACCATCTGGCTGGACGAGATGCGCGTGGGCAGCGAGGCCGCCGTCCGCGCTGCCCCGCCCGCGCTGGTCATCCAGGCTCCGCCGCGTCTCACCCTGCTTTCGGGGAGTTCCACCGCCGAAACGGTGACAATTTCCGGCCTGTTGGGGGATGAAACGGTGGAATTGACCGACTCCACGCCCGGACTGCTGGCCGAATCGCGGCTGATTCCGCAGGGTGAAGGGCGTTTCCTGCTCGCGCTGAAAACGGCTCCCGTCAAGACCGGTCTCACCCGCCTGAAAGTGACCGTCCAATCCCCCGATGGCCGCCGCGCCGAAAAATTCGTGGACATCATCGTCCCCGACCTGCCCCCCGCCGATGTTCTGACCCTCGACCGCGCGGCCCGCTATCAAGAGATAGATGGCTTCGGCGCGTTTCTGGGTTCGGGCGTCTGGCCGCTTGATAAGCAAGACCTGAACCTGCCCTTCGTGCAAGACCTGAACATCACCGTTGCGCGCTTTGGCGTGATTGATATTGACTTTGAGCCGCGCAACGACAACGCCAATCCGTTCGTGACCGACTACGACGCCTTCGACCGCCGCGCCCTGCCCCTGGATTGGATTCGCCGTTTGAAGGCCGAAAGCGCCATAGACAAGTACATTCTCACCGTCTGGAGCCCGCCCGATTGGATGAAAAAAGGCCGCACGCGCGCCGCTGTCAGCGGTTCGGGCGAAAATTTCGTGGAAGAACGTTACTATGAGGAATATGCCGAGTTCCTGGCGGCCATCGTGCAGGTCGTAAAGGAAGAGACAGGCGTCGAACTGTATGCGATTTCGGTGCAGAACGAGCCGCAATTCAACGAGCCGTATGCTTCGGCTCTGCTCCCTGCCGATAAAATGGCGCAGGTGCTGGCGGTCGTCTCGCGCCGTTTCCAGGCCGAAGGCCTTCGGACGAAACTCTTCACGCCCGAAGCCCTGCCCCAGCAAAAGGGCATTGACGAATACATCGCCGAACTCGACCGCATTCCCGAAGCCAGCCAGGGGACCGACATCATCGCCATCCACAATTACGACGCCGATGGAATCAACGTCGGCGGGGCCGGGGCGCAGGAATGGGCCGACATGTACGCCTGGGCAAATGCCGCCCGTCCGCGCCGGATGTGGATGACCGAAACCAGCGGCCACCCCAACACCTGGTCGGGCGCGACTCTGCTCTTCGGCAACCTCTACAACGCCCTGCATTACGGCAACGCTTCGGCCTGGGTGTGGTGGACTCTGGCGGAGACCTCCGGCGGCGCTGAATTTGGCCTGGTGGTCGATAACCAGCCGACAGCGCGCTACGCCGTCTCACGGCATTTCTACCGCGCCATCCAGCCCGGCGCGGTACGGATTCAGGTGACCGCCCCCGATGACCTGCTGGCGCTGGCGTTCGAGAATCCCGATGGTACGACCGTTCTCGTCCTGTACAACAAAGGCAAAGCCCGGCTGGTCACCTGCCCCTCAACCGATGCTGTGTCCCAGGCCTGGTTTTCGCACGAGGGCTTGCTCAGCCACCCGGCGCAGGTCAGCCCCGAAGGGGTTCTGCTCCCCGCCGATGCGGTGCTGACGCTGGTGTTTGGGCCGTGAATCAGGAAGGAGCCGTTCTGCTTCATCTGCTACAACGAAAAAACTTAATCTTCACTGCCCCGCCGCTCCTGGCTCGCACCACCCAATCCTCGCCGGGCTGCGGGGATTGGGTTTTAGTCCATTTCGAAAGTTCAGGTGGCAAAACGTGACCAGAGAATGACACCGGATATTGAAATTCGCATGTATCACACCTATAATAAAACAAGACAAAAACAGTCCAGATAAAACAGTTCGTGCGAGGCATTATGCCCGGGCTCAAAGTGCTTGCCGGTGTTTTCCATTTCTTTTTGACGATTGCGCTCCTTACGGGGGCGTTGATGAGCTTCCACGAGAATCGCGTCTCACGCGACCAGAATCCACCTTCGGCCGGCTGGAGCGATTCGTATGTTTCTCCCTCCGATGACGGATGGAGTAGTTCTTCCGATGGAAGTGATTGGAGTTGGTCGAGCGACTCTGGCAGTTACGATAGCAGCTGGAGCAGTTCGGACGATGACGATTACGGTTGGAGCAGCGGTTCCTCTGATAGCGGCAGTTGGGATAGCTGGGATAGCGGTTCTGACAGCGGAAGCTGGGATAGTGATTGGTGAGCGATGAAATTCGATACCTTCGTTCAGTATGTCATTGCAGGTATCTTTCTGGTCGCATTTTTTCCGACAGACATCGGGCCGTGGACCTGGGGAGCGGCAGCAATCTGGACGCTCTGGCGGGGCATTTCGTTGATAAACGAAGGGGTCGAGGAAGTGAACGCTGCTCGCCGTCAATGGGTACACACGCCGCCTGCGTTTTCTTCTCGTCCGGCTTCGGCGCAACCGACGGCCGCGGTGCGCCCGTTTCAATTCAATCTCCCGGAACACATTCCCACCGATTTGAAATGCCCTTCGTGCGGAGCGAGCATTGGTCCAACCACCCGCAAATGTGAATACTGCGGCTCGATTCTTCAGCCAGTGATAGACCTGCCTGACCCGGTTCACCTGGCCGGGTTGACGATTGGCAAGGGCGTTCGGGTACGGCTGGCACAAGGAGAGCGCGATTTTCGCGTGCAGGGGCGGGCGCTGCTGGCCGAGTTGTGGCAGGCCACGCGCGGGCCAAATGTTCCCTGGACGTTTACGGGCAACCTGTACGCCGGATTTGCGCTGAGCGGGGTGCAGACGGCCTATCTGCTGAACTGGCAAAACCGTTTCTATTTGTTCGAGCAGGGCAAAACGGTGAATGACCTGTACGTTCAACAGCATTTTTTGCCGCACGCACGCGCGTTTGGGCAAAGCGACCAGATGGGACGGGTGGAGTTCCCGTATGAAGGCCGCCGCTGGCAGCTGACCGATATTGGCCGCTCACAGGTGATTTTTACCGAAGGACAGGGGTTGCACGTTCAGCGCGGGGCCGAGGCACGCTTTTTGTATGCTGAAAGCGGAGAGTTGCGCCTGATGGTGGAAGATTATCGCGCCGGTGGAGCCGCACAGGACAGGGTCTGGATGGGATACCAGGTTGAAGAGAGTGATATTGAATATGCGCCCGGCAGCTAAGGCGCAGTCAACGAGACAGGTTGCTTCAAGGAGGCAGCAATGAAGAAAATTTCTCTGTCAGGCTGGTTCGTGATTGCGGTGATTGTCGGTCAGGGACTTTCGTACCTGGCTTCGCCGGAGTCGTGGCAATCGTTTTTTGCTGCGCTGCCGCGCATTGTGAGCATGATTGCGTTCTGGGGGCCAATTGTTGCGCTTATCGCCGGTGCAATTGTGGCTGCGGTCATGCGGTTGATGGGGTTCAACTCGCTGGAGGCCATCCGTGCCGAATCGGTGGAACAAAACAACCCCGCCCCGGCCATTTTGTTCAGCGGGGCGCTGGTTGCCGCTATTTTGTTCCTGATGCTGGTGATTAAGCCGTGACAGGAGGAGCAGTGAGCAGACAGGCAGGATGCAAACGTTGCGATAGATTGTCAGGGAAGAATCTGTACGTTCCCTGCCCCCATTTCGATGACCACCATCAAGGCCGGGCCCTCTCCGGTTTGGGTGTACAGCGTTCCATTTTTTGACCAGGTTTCTGGAAACTGTACATTCGAGATACCTTCGTTGACCCGTACCGTCGCCGGACACCCTGCGGGGATGACCAGCGTCAGGTTGCTCATGCCGGAACGGATGACCACACTGGCATCGCGTTGCAGTTCGCCGTTAAAATCCAGTTTGTAATTGCCGGCACCGCTCTCAAAGACCATCGAAACGAAATTGGCATTGGCAAGATTTTTGAGACTGATGTTGGATGCCCCCGTTTTATAGGTGAACAGACTCATTTTTTCAGGGTTAAGGGCTGAGAAATCCAGGGTAACATCAGATGCCCCATCACTCACGTCCAGGCTGGTAAGCGGCACTCCGCCCAAATCGAAGCGGCCCTGATAGGCGCCGGCGCGAATTTCCAGCGCCATGCTTCGATTGCCAAGTTGCAGAGCCCATTCGTTTTTCAAGTTCTCAAAATTCGGGAGACCGCTGACGCGGCTTTCGCCCTGCCGCAAAACGATGTCTCCTGCGTTGGTTTCAATTTCCAGTTTGAAGGCAGGCAGGTTGTAAGTTGCTGTTCCGCGAACCAGATAGCCTTCGGCGCCGGGCGAGAGAGAAAGGTCTCCCGCGCCGAATTCAAGGGTCAGGTGAATTGATTCCGAGTCGGGAATGGGAATGTTGATTTCTTCGGTAACTTCAGGGGCAGGGGTGTTCGATTGCGCAAAATCAATTCGACAGGCGCTCGCTGCCAGTACAAACACCAGGAGAGCCAGCAGGATAGGTTTGGGCATATTGAACCTCCATGCGTTTGGTTGGGGTTTGTTTTTAAGCTTACGCACCCTGCCAGAAAAAGTTGCGTGCCGGGGAGTTTCACCCCAACAGCCACCACCCCATCAGTGCGGCGGTCACTGTAACGGTAATGTTGTCTATATCCCGCTGGGGAAGCGATTCGACAAGGGTTGAAGCCGCCGCAATGACGGTCAGAGTCCCCAGGTACGCTGGAAACGGTTCAGAGAAGACGCCTGTCATCCCATACACCCACAAGACGAAAGCCGCCAAAAACCACCCACCCAAAAACACGCCCAGGGAGCCAGCGAGCGATTTTTGCGGGCTGTGTGGCCATTTGGGCGAGGCAACCCTGCGCCCGACCAGGTCGGCAATGCCGTCGCCTCCGCACATCATCATCAAAGCCACAATTCCTATCGGGGAATCTTTCCAGAAGAAGATGGTCATCGAGACGAACATGATGCCGTAATACAACGGCCCGCGCAGGATTTCACGCGGGTCGCCGCTGCGCGACATGGCTTTGACAGAGGCTTCATCTCGAATGACCCCCAGGCCAACCAGCGCAAACTGGATGGTAATCAGTCCCGGCACGAACGCGGCCAGATAGCGGTCATACCAGGCGCCGGGGAACAAGAGCCAGCACAAAACGAAAATCGGTCCGGTGCCGATATGAATGATTTTGCGGCTCAGGCGGCTTTCAACCCAGCCGCGATGGGCAGCAAAATCCATGATTCGCAGCCAGGTCAGAGCAATTACAAAGGTGAGAACGAGCGCGAGGAAGGAATTCATGATAACTCCTTGAGGAACATCTGACAGGAAAACGCCGATTGGTGGTTGTTTCCACCTGTCTGCAGAGGTAGGCAGCGTATCGCAGGCAAGAAAGACGGAGCAAGCCCCCCACAGCGGGTTGAGCGTGGTCAGAGAATTTCGATGATTGCATTATAATCGGCGATATTTTTGCCAGCGCAACAGTCAGTGTCTGCGCTCGAATGTTTGCCAACAAAATTCCAACGTATGCAAAATACCGCATCTCAACAATTCTTGCGCGGCGTTAAGGACGAATTGCCGATTCTGTTGGGCGTAGCGCCGTTTGGGATGATTTACGGCATTCTGGCTCTGAGCGCAGGCTTGCCTGCTCTGGAGGCACAGGCGATGTCGGCGGTCATCTTTGCGGGCGCATCACAATTGATGACCGTGCAACTGATACAGGAAGCTGTTCCCTGGACAGTCATTGTTCTCACGGGATTCGTGATTAACCTGCGGCACGCGCTGTACAGTGCAACAGTTGCGCCTTATCTTCAACATCTTCCCCGCCGCTGGAAGGCGGTGCTGGCGTATCTATTGACTGATGAAGCCTTTGCCGTTGCGTCGCTGAACTATCAGCGCGAGGGGATTACTCGTTTCAGTCACTGGTATTTTCTGGGAGCCGGCCTGGCGTTGTGGTCTTCGTGGCAGGTCAGCACAGCGGTTGGAATTTTTCTCGGCGCGCAGGTGCCGCAGGCATGGGGATTGGATTTTACTCTGCCGCTGACGTTCATTGCCCTGGTTGTGCCGGCACTCAAAGACAGAGCCGGGCTCGTCACGGCCATCACCGCCAGTGTGGCAGCGTTGGCATTCTTCGGGTTACCCTACAAACTGGGGTTGATTGTTGCCGCCGCGCTCGCTATCGCCGCCGGAATGTGGACGGAGGTGCGCCAGTGAACGTGTGGTTGATGATGGGCGCTATTGGCCTGCTGACGTTTCTCACCCGGTTATCGTTTATTGCCTTGCTGGAGCGGTTTCGCCTGCCTCCAATTCTCCAGCGCGCGTTACGCTTTGTGCCAATTGCGGTGCTGAGTGCCATCATTGCTCCAGAAGTAGGCTATCTGGATAACAGGCTTTTTCTCTCTCTCCAAAACCCGCGCCTGCTGGCGGCAATTGTAGCAACCCTGGTAGCCTATTACACCAAAAACGTGGTCTGGACGATTGTAGTCGGGATGGTGGTCTTCTGGTTGTTGGGGATGTGGGGCTAAAAGGCTGTTATTTCAAGCCCAACACTTCGTACACCGGAATCGATTCGCGTTTGCCTTTGACGGTCATCGGCTCCATGGGACGAACATCCACGCAATCCTGCACGCGCTCGTAGGCTGCCTGGCTGATGACGATTTGATTCCTGGCAGCGTTCTCCTGCAAACGCTTGGTGGTGTTCACGCTATCGCCAATCGCAGTGTATTCCAGGCGTTTTTCGGTGCCAATCAGGCCCAACACGGCATCGCCATAGTGAATGCCAACGCCAAAGGCCAGATGCGCTTCGGGCGGGAGACTGGCATGGAGTTCGTGAATCCGGTCGCGGAGTTTGAGCGCGGCGCGCACGGCACGCAGGGTGTGGTCGGGTTGCGGGATAGGAGCGTTGAACCAGGCCATCACAGCATCACCGAGAAATTTATCTATCGTGCCTTCTTCGTCCAGCACGGCTTCGGCGCCAGCGGCCAGGTAACGGTTCAAAATAGAGACCAGTTGCTCTGGCGAGAGCGTTTCGCTGAAACTGGTGAAACCGCGAATATCGGCAAACAGGACGGTAATGTCGGTGCGCTTACCGCCGAGCGCCAGGCTATTGGGATCTAACTGTTGAATAACCGCCGGTGAGACCATGCGCTCGAACAGTTTGCGCTGGGCTTCCAGCCGTTTGCGTTCGGTCAGGTCATCCAGCACAATCGCAACACCCTGTGTGGTTTGTTCGGCGTCTTTCAGGGGCGAAAGGTTCAAGCGCCAATCCACCGTCCCGCGTTCGGGCAGGGTGTGGGTGATTTCCAGGTCGGCAATCCGCATATCAGTCATACGCACAGCCTGAACGCGCGGCAACAGGTCTCCGGCGACGGTTGGGACAATTTCATCCAGTCTCCGTCCTAAAATTTGGGGAATGCTCTGGCCCAGGATGTTTTCGGCAGCGCGGTTGCACAGGATGACTTTGTCTTCGATGTCGGCTGTGATGACGCCGCTGGCGATGGAAGCGAAAATGTTATCCATCATATTCTTGAGTTCGGTCACTTCGGCCAGGGTGCGCCTGAGCGAGGCGAACAAACGGGCATTGTCAATGGCGATGGCAGCCTGGTTGCCAAAGGCCACCAGCAAATCACGCTCCGATTCGGTGAAAATACCGGTGCGAATGCGGTTGTCGGTGTAAATGACGCCAATCAGGTCGTTTTTCACCTTAAGCGGAACGCACAGAATGGAACGCAGGTTGAAAGCGATGATGCTTTCCTGACCGCCAAAACGTGGGTCTTCCTGTGCGTTGGTGGTGAGGACGGCTTCGCCGGTTTCGATGACGCGTTGAATGACCGTGCGGCTAACGGCGTATTCGCTCTCGTTGAGGGATTCCTGTTCCCAATTGCGGGCGATGCGGGTGGTCATGTGGCCGGATTCATCACGCAACATCAGGAAGCCCCGCTCGGCTTCGGTCAGTTTGATGATGTTGTCCATCACAATCCGCAAGACCTGGTCGAGTTCAAGCGAGGAGTTGACGACCTGACCGATTTCCGTCAGCGCAATCAGGTTTTTGCGCTCTTCGGCAAATGCAGCCACCTCCTGTGAAACGCGGTACAGGCGGCTTTCGAGTTGCGAGAGTTCCTCCAGCGTGTTGGGCGGCAGGCTGGCGCGCACGGGCAGCAAGGCAGCGCGGAGTTTGCCGGCAGCCTGACTGAGAGCTTTGATTTGTAAATCTACGCTTACGGGGGTCGAGTCGGTCATCATGTCTATTCTCCCTGATAAAAGCGGCGCTGAAACCATGCGCGCAATGCCTGATAGCGGAGTGCCCATGCAACGCGCCCTACCTCGTCTGGGGTAGATGGCGCACCAGCGTATAGCGTTTGTTCATGCGCGACAGTCAAAAAGTCAATGCTGTCTGCTGCCTGCGGAAGCAGTTCCTTGAGCAAGGCGGCTCTTTCCTGCGGGGTAGCGTGAGGCGGTTGAGGGTGTCCTAACCAGGTGAGCGCCTGGTTGATGGCATGAAACGCACGCTCGACCGGTAACACTTCGCTCCATCGTATCCAGTTGCTCAACCAGGAAGGCGTATCGAGATGGTAACGAAGATAGAACCGTTCCAGGACACGGGGTATTTTTCTGACAAGAGAAAGACGACGCTCCAGCTGCCATGCGCCCACTGCCGCGCCCCAGGCCAGGAATGCAAAAATTATAACCCACACCCAACGGAATCGAAGCGCGGAAGATGTTTTTGCTGCATCGGAAAGAGAAGATGCCCCGTCTGGGGCAGAGTCAGGCTGTTGCGGCATCCCCGTCAGGTCGGGCAGGGAGCGTTCCCTGCCCTCGGGGCCGCGCATTAAGGCTTCATCTTCTTCTTCACTTCTCCCTTCGCCCGCCGGGCGGTAGATGGGCGATAGGCTGGCAGTTGGCTCGAATTCGACCCAGCCAATGCCAGGGAAATAGACTTCCGGCCAGGCATGGGCATCGCGGGCGCGCACCCGATACACACGCTCTTCACGTTGATATTCGCCGGGGGCGTATCCCACCGCCAGGCGCGCCGGAATGCCCGCCGCGCGCAACAAAAGCACCTGCGCGCTGGCATAATAATTGCAAAAACCACTTTTCCAGGTGAACAGGAACCAGTCCACAGGGTCCACTCCCTGCGGAGGAGACGGCACTTCCAGGCTATATTCCATCTCGGAGCGCAGATAGTTTGTGATGACGATGACCTTGTCATAGGCGGTTTCCTGGTCGCGGGTAAGGCGTTCGGCCAGGCGTCGCACGCCGCCGGAAGCGCTCTCTGGCAGTTGCAGGTAACGCTCGGTCACCCAGGCGGGGTAAGTTTGCGGTGCTGCGCGCAACTGGCGCACGGTCGGCTGAGAGAGCGCCGCGCGTACCCGATACTGGTCACCGTTGCGAATTGCCGGCGCGGCCGACCAGGTTTGCAGGTCGTAGGTGCCATCGGGCAGACGGATGGCCTGCACGCTCCCTGCGCGGCTGACCCACAACGGGTAAGCAGGGGTTGCCAGCAGCGTAGCAGGACGCGATTTCCAATCGAAAAAAAATTCAATTTCCTGTGCGGCCTGCACGCCCCAATCGAAAACCGGTGCGTTTTCGGGGGAAAACAGCAGGGTTTCGCCTGGGGAGCTTGTCCACTGACCACCTGCGTAGGTATCATACACCCGCACGCGCCAGTAAAGCCGTGTCATCGGGAAAGTGGAAAGGCGAACCCGGAAAATTTCTTCGTCACCCTGCTGTGCATTCCGCCCCAGCGGCAGGGTGTTTTCGTACAATTCACCGGGGATGGTCACCGTCCGTCCCTGTAACGCAGCCAGTAAGTCATCCAGGCGCTGACGGGTGGTTTCAAGCGACTGATTGATGCGTATCCACGTTCGCGCCGCCGCCGGTACGACCACCGCCGGCGTTGGCGTCAACCAGGCAACCAGGACAACCAGAACCGACGCTATTGCCAGGCCACGTGTCAGGTCGAAAACCGGTTCTTCGCCAAGAAAAATGCGTTTTTGCTGCCATCGTTCTCGATTTTGCAAAAAGTTCAATCGTCCGGCCAGCAGAATGGCAAGCAGGAAGAAAAAACCGACAGCCCAGATGCGGCTGCTGTTGCTCGAATCGTAATACTGGACGACCAGGAGAGGAAGCATGGCAGACAGGAGCATGGCCGTTGCGCTGAAATGGCGCACCACGCGGTACCCGCCGAACAGCCCAATGTTCCAAAACAGGAACCCCATCAGAGTTACAAACAAGAGCGGGTCGGTGACCGGTTCGCCGCGCGCAGCCGTGACAAGCGCAGCGTGAAACCGGTTTGCAAGGCTGGCCCAACGGCTCAGTGCGGAGGCTTCTCCGCTAATCAATGCGCTCCAGACCCACGGCAGGAGCAGGAAGGTGTAGCCAGCCATCAGCCAGCGAAGAGGCGCTTTCTCAAAGAGGCTGAATCCCAATGCCAGGCCAAGCAAACTTCCCAAAACGGCCAGCAAATCTACACTCCACAAGCCTGCAGCCCAGCCAGTGACGGAAAGCCGCACGGCGGCTGTGTATGCCAGCAGCATCGTCAGCAAAGCAGAAGCCCAATCCCATACGCGAGCGGTGTTCGCTTTCATCCTTGTTCAGTGTACAATATCGGCGTTGGTCTCGTCAATTCGTTTTGGAGGCATCGAATGGAGTCAATCATTCAATTTGGAATCGCGTTTTCGCTCTGGGTTCAAGGTCTGGGCTGGCTGGAGCTCCCCATGCGCGGCTTCACATTTCTCGGTTCGGAAGAGTTCTTCCTGTTCGTTCTGCCGATTGTGTATTGGTGTGTGGATGCAGGCTTGGGGTTGCGGATGGGGGTGATTTTGCTGTTCAACGGCGCGTTGAACGGTGTGTTGAAACTGGCATTTTTTGGCCCGCGTCCCTATTGGGTCAACCCACAAATCAAAGCCCTGACCGCTGAAACGTCGTTTGGCGTCCCTTCGGGACACGCACAGGTGGCTGCCGGGTTGTGGGGCATGGCGGCTTCGCAGGTCGGGCGGTTTTGGGCGTGGGCTGCGGCAGTGTTTCTTGTCCTGATGATTGGTTTTTCGCGGTTGTATCTGGGTGTTCACTTTCTGCATGATGTTCTGCTGGGCTGGTTGCTGGGCGCGCTGACGCTGTGGGCAACACTGAAACTATGGCAGCGCGCGGCAGCCTGGTTGAAGACCAAATCGCTGGGGCAGCAGGTTGGGCTGGCTTTTCTGCTCTCGGCGCTCCTGCTGGTAGCGGGGGCGCTTGCCTTTGGGGCAGCACGCAAAATGCCTCTTCCTGCGGAATGGGCAGCAAATGCACGGGCTGCCGGTGCAGAGGAACTTCCGGCCCCCGTGACGCTCAATGGCGTTATCAGCCCCGCGGCTACGGTGTTTGGACTGCTGGCCGGCCTGGCGTGGATTCAGATGCACGGCGGTTTTTCTGCTGGCGGCACGCTGAAACAGCGCCTGCTGCGCTTTTTGGTGGGCTTGTTGGGAATTGCGGTCTTGTGGTATGGGCTGGGGGCAATCTTCCCACGCCAGGAAGAAATCATTTCGTATGCTTTACGCTATCTGCGCTACACCCTGGTGGGGGTATGGATAAGTGCCGGTGCGCCCTGGTTGTTTGGGCGGTTGAAACTCTAGTCTACGGCCAAATTTCAGGCAATTTCTCGTCTCTCCCATCAGGACTGCGAAGCGCACCGAAGGACAGGCGGAAAAGCCCCACAAGGCGGGGAGAGAAAGGCCAGACAATTCCCCGAACGCTCAAAATGACAGAAAAACATTTCCCCTCGCCGCAAAGATGGCGAGGGGAAATCGAATCAGTTTGCGCAAACTACTTTGCCCGGCTCATCGCGTCCATCACGGCCACAGCCGCCACCTGGACGATGTCGTTGACCTCGTCTCCGGTTTGCAGGACGTGAATCGGCGCACCAACCCCCAGCAGAATTGGGCCGATGGCTTTGGCGTTTCCCAAACGGGCCAGGAGTTTGTACGCGATGTTGGCACTCTCCAGCGAGGGGAAGACCAGCACATTGGCATCTTTGACGGCGCTGAACGGGAAGCGCTGTTCGATGATTTCGGCCACAACGGCGGTATCGGCCTGCATTTCACCATCTACCACCAAATCAGGACAGCGGGCTCTGGTCAGCTCCAGCGCTTTTCGCACTTTTTGCGAAAGCGGATGAGGCGTAGACCCAAAGTTGGAGAACGAGAGAAACGCCACGCGCGGTTCAATTTCCAGCTGACGGGCAAAATTGGCAGCCAGGCAGGCAATCTGTGCCAGTTCTTCGGGGGAGGGTTCGATGTTGACGGTGGCATCGGTGAACAGGTAGGTTTTCTCGCCAACGACCATGATGTAAACGCCCGCCGCGCAGATGACACCGGGGGCGGTGTGGTGAATTTGCAACGCCGGGCGGATGACTTCGGGGTACTCGTAGGTCAGGCCGGAGATGAAAGCATCGGCATCGCCCATTTTCACCATCATTGGTCCCAGCACATTTGGCTCGGTCACGCGCTTGCGTGCCTGCGCCAGGGTCATCCCTTTGCGTTGACGCAGTTCGTAGTACGCCTGAGCATATTTCTCTTGTTTTTCCATCCGATTGGGGTCCACCACTTCGGGGGTGAAGTTCAGATTAAGCAATTTGATTTTCTCGTGAATGATTTCGGGGCGGCCAATCAGAATCGGATGAGCAATGCCTTCATCGACCACCTGAGCGGCGGCACGGATGATTTTGGTCTCCTCGCCTTCGCCAAAGACCAGGCGCTTGCGCCCTTTGCTGGCGCGCGCCTTGTTCATGATGAAGTAGCGCACGCGCTGACCAATCCCCTGACGGTAAGCCAGCTGCTCACGATATTCATCCAGGTCAATTTTACGGCGCGCCACACCGGTTTCCATTGCGGCTTTGGCAACCGCCGGGGCTTCCCACAGCAAGACGCGCGGGTCCAACGGCTTGGGGATGATGTACTCATCGCCGAATTTCAGGCTATCTACCCCGTAGGCACGCAGGACGGAATCGGGAACGTCTTCTTTCGTCAGGTGATAGAGCGCCTGCGAAGCGGCAAATTTCATCTCATCGTTAATGGCGCGTGCACGAACATCCAATGCCCCGCGAAAGATGAAAGGGAAGCCCAGAACGTTGTTGACCTGGTTGGGGTAATCGGAGCGCCCGGTGGCAACAATTGCATCGGGACGGGTTTCTTTTGCCAGTTCATAGCGGATTTCCGGGTCGGGATTTGCCATGGCAAAGATGATGGGACGTTCGGCCATCATTTTGACCATCTCTGGCGTCAACACGTTAGCGACCGACAGGCCATAGAACACATCGGCGCCCTGAATCGCATCGGTCAGCGTGCGGCGTCCGGTGTCTTCGACTGCAAAACGTTCTTTGTATTTGTTCATGCCCTCCGTACGGCCTTTATAGACCACGCCTTTGCTGTCGCACAGGATGATGTTCTCGCGTTTCACACCCCAGCGAATGGCAAGCTCAGCGCAGGAGATGGCCGAAGCACCTGCGCCGGAGATGACCATACGGATTTCCTCGTGCTTCTTGCCAACCAGTTCCAGCGCACTGGCCAGCCCGGCAGAGGAAATGATGGCTGTGCCGTGCTGGTCATCGTGAAAGACGGGAATATCGAGCATTCCCTTCAGGGTTTCTTCGATGTAGAAACATTCGGGCGCTTTGATGTCTTCCAGGTTGATTCCGCCGAAGGTAGGAGCAATTGCAGCCACAACGCGGATGACTTCATCGGGGTCGTGTGCGTTGACTTCGATATCGAACACGTCAATATCGGCAAACTTCTTGAACAAGACGCCCTTGCCTTCCATCACCGGCTTGCTTGCCAGCGCGCCGCGGTCGCCCAGTCCAAGGATGGCTGTGCCATTCGAGATGACAGCCACCAGGTTGCCTTTGGATGTATACTCATACGCCAGGTCGCGGTCTTTTTCAATTTCCAGCACCGGGTGCGCCACGCCCGGCGAGTAAGCCAGGCTCAGGTCGCGTTGGGTATCCATTGGCTTGGTGGGAACGATTGCGACTTTGCCCGGTTTGCCCTTCAGGCGGTGATATTCCAGGGCATCTTCGCGCGTGATGTTGATTTTTGCCATTGAGTTCCTCCTTTGGGTGTGGGGATAAATCCATTATGGCACAAATTCGGCTTTGCGGTTAGTTCTTTTTGTCATTCGTCAGGGCGATTCTTGCCAGGAGTTTGCAATGGTTCGGCGTTTTGAAGGGGACTGAAACGATACTCATTTGTTAACATTCCGGGTATAATTGGATTAAGACTTGTTAATTCGAGCGCCGCCTGATGATTTGCGGCCACGTTGTTGGTACTACCTGGATACGAAATAGGTCTGCCCGTTTTGTATATACGGGCATTTGAGAAATCAACCCCTCCGTTTGGTAAGCCTTTCTTTCAGGACGGGACGATATTCGAGAAATAGACTGCATCCCATAACTGCCGGTAGGGTGGCTGGTTCCACCCCTATCTGCGTACCTTTTCCTGACCGGATAGGAAAGGGAAGTGTTCCGGGTATGTTCTTGCAGCCGTGGCTTGCACAGGCAGGCTCACGGTTGCGTGCTTTAATGGCAAAAATTACGTCCATCGAGATTCAAAAGAAAAACCCGCAGCGCGTCAACATCCACCTGGACGGGCACTTCGCTTTTGGTCTCTCCCGTGTCACTGCTGGCTGGTTGCGTGTGGGGCAGGAACTGACCGAAGAACGGATTGCCGCTCTCAAAGAAGACGATGCGCGGGAAACGGCGTTACAGCAGGCGCTGCGCCTGCTTGGTTATCGCGCCCGCTCGGTGAGCGAAATTCGGGAACATTTGCAAAAGCACGCCATGCCGGATGTGGTCATCGAACAGACGATAGCACGCCTTCAGGAAACGGGCTTGCTCGATGACCGCCACTTTGCTGAAACGTGGGTAGAAAACCGCAATGTTTTCCGTCCTCGTTCGCGCCGCCTGCTGGCATTGGAACTGCGCCGCAAAGGATTGCAGGAAGAAGTCATCCATCAGATTTTGGCGCAAAATACAGACGAGGAAACCCTGGCGCGCCAGGCAGCCCAAAAGTATCTGCGTAAGGTGCAAGGATTCGACTGGCCGACCTTCCGCGCAAAACTCGGCGGCTTTCTGGCGCGGCGCGGTTTTTCCTACGAAGTGGTTGACGCCGTGTTGCGCGGCCTGTGGGCAGAGACGCGCTCGAACAGCAAGACCTATCTTACCGAAAACGAGGACATGGAAACGAAATGAACGGCCCGATAATTTTCATTCTTGAAATTTTGACCTTGATTGCGGGCTTTGCTGCGGGCTACTTCTTCAACCGTTATCAGGTCGAAAAACGACGGCGTGAGGAGCAGGCCAAAGCCCAGGGAATCATTCAGGAGGCGACCGATAAAGCCAACAAAATCGAACTGGAAGCCCGCGCCAAAGCGTTGAAAATCGTCCAGGAGGGTGAACGCGAAATCAATCAGCGGCGCAGCGAACTCAACCGCGAAATCGAACGCCTGGACCGCCGCCGCTCCGAGCTGGATAGCCGCGCTGAACGGCTGGAACAGCGCGAACAGAACCTCAACAAGCGTCAGAGCAGTATTGACCGGCGCGCCAACGAGGTGGACAAAATCTACACCCAACAGATGGAAAAACTGCAAGAGATTGCCGAGATGAGCAAGGAAGACGCACGCAAACTCTTGCTGGACGAAGTCGAAAAAGAAGCGCGCGGCGATATGGCGCGCATCATTCGCCAAATCGAAACCGAAGCGCGCGAGGAGGGCGAAAAGCGCGCCCGCAAACTGATTGCCGATGCTATTCAGCGCGTGGCTTCGGAGCATGTGGCCGAGGTCACTTCGGCGGTAGTGCCTTTGCCCAACGAGGAAATGAAAGGCCGCATCGTAGGCCGCAACGGGCGCAACATCCGCGCCTTTGAGCAGGCTGCCGGGGTAGATGTGATTGTGGATGATACTCCCGAAGCGGTCACCATCTCCTGCTTCGACTCGGTGCGCCGAGAAATTGCCCGCCGCGCCCTCACCCGTCTCACCCTGGATGGGCGCATTCATCCGGCCCATATCGAAAAAATCATCAACGATGAAACCAAAGCGGTCGAAAAAATCATCGCCGAAGCCGGCGAACAGGCCGCTTTTGATGCCGGCGTGACCGGCTTACACCCCGAAGTGCTGCGCATGATGGGACGCCTGAAATTTCGCACCTCTTACGGACAGAACCAGCTGGCCCACGCGGTGGAAGTGGCAAAACTGGCCGGCATTCTGGCCGCCGAACTGGGTGCCAACGTGGAATGGGCCAAACAAGGCGGCTTTTTGCATGATATTGGCAAGGCCATGGACCACAACCAGGAAGGGACGCATGCCAGTTTAGGCGCCGAATTTTGTAAACGCTATGGCGTTCACCCGGTGGTAGTGAACGCGATTGCCTCGCATCATCACGAAGTGGAACAGGAAACCATCGAGGCGGTGATTGCTGAAGCAGCCGATGCCATCTCCGGCGCACGGCCCGGCGCGCGGCGCGAAGACCTGGAAGCCTACATCAAGCGCATTCGCACCCTGGAAGATATGGCGACTTCGTTCGCGGGCGTCTCCCAGGCCTTTGCCATCCAGGCCGGACGCGAAGTGCGTATCATCGTCCGCCCTGAAGAGATTGACGACCTGGCCTCGGCCCGCCTGGCGCGCGATATTGCCCGAAAAATTGAGGAAACCATGCAGTACCCCGGTCAAATCAAAGTAACGGTCATCCGCGAAACGCGCGCGGTAGATTACGCCAAATAGATAGCTACAAAGTTCGTATCTCACCTTCAAAATTCTTTTCTGTCCGTTGTCGTTGAACCTTTTTTGCAGTGACTCGGAGACGAAATATGTACATCAGCCAGGTCGAACTTTATAGTTGGAAAAATTTTCGCAAAGTGGTTGCTAATCTGAAAGAGCGTGTTTTTCTTGTCGGACCAAACGCATCTGGGAAATCGAATTTTTTGGATGCCTTACGCTTTTTACGAGACCTGGCTGCTCCTGGTGGAGGGTTGCAACGAGCAGTAGATGAACGCGGTGGTGTGTCCAAAATTCGTTGTCTGGCAGCACGCCAGGACCCGGACGTTGGTATCACCGTGGTACTCTCTAATGGCGGTAATGATTCATGGAAATATGAAATTAAATTCAATCAACAGTCACGTGGTCATCGTCTGCCTGTGATTAGGCATGAAGTTGTTTATAAAAACAACGAAATCATCCTAAAGCGGCCAGACGATGATGATATGAAGGACCCTATCCGGCTTACGCAAACTGCGCTTGAACAAATCAACCTGAATGCCCCATTTCGTGAAATTGCAAAATTCTTCGAGAAAATAGCGTATCTTCACCTTGTTCCACAAATCATTCGCGGCGGACGCGACTGGTCATCTTTGAGTAAACAGGCAGAAGCTTTTGGGTATAACTTTCTGGAGCGCGTCGCAAAAACTCAGGAGAAAACACGCAATGCCCGCTTACGACGTATTTTGCAAGCCTTGAAAATTGCTGTGCCTCAATTGAAAGAGTTACGCCTTGACCAGGATGAATTTGGCACACCGCACCTGGTTGGCCTTTATGAGCACTGGCGGCAGTTGCCTGCTAAGCAAAATGAAGAGTCATTTTCTGACGGGACACTGCGACTGTTAGGCTTACTGTGGGCATTACAGGATGGTGATGGTCCACTCCTGCTTGAAGAACCTGAACTTTCTCTACACAGTGGCGTTATACGTCGTTTGCCCGGATTAATTCATCGGATTCAGCGCGAGCGCAAACGGCAGATTTTTATTAGCACCCATAGTTTTGAATTATTGTCCGATGAAGGCATTGCTGGCGATGAAATCTTAATGCTCACGCCCAACCAGGAAGGAACCCAGGTAAAAACTGCCGCAAGTCAGCCTGAAATCCAGAAGTTGCTTGATGAAGGCTTATCGCCCGCAGATGTTGTCATCCCATACACTGAACCACGTGATTTGCACCAGTTGGAGTTATTTAAACTGTGAGCCGAATTCCGATTAACTTGATTGCTGAAGGGCTGCTTGATGAACTGGTCTTGCGTCAGCTAATCAGACAGGTGTCTCCACATCTGGAAGCGCGGGTTTGCTATGGGAGACGCGGGCGTGCATGGATAGAGAAAAACGTGGGCATCTATAACAACGCAGCGCGTTCCTGGCCTTATGTAGCATTGGTTGACCTGGAAACAAATGCCTGTCCACCAGAATTATTACAAAAATGGTTTCCAAATGGACAAAATCCGAATTTGCAAATCCGTATTGCGGTGCGTACAGTAGAGGCCTGGTTATTGGCTGACCGGGACGAATTTGCAAAATTCTTGAGCATTCCTGTTCACCATATTCCCCAACAGCCCGAACTAGAACAACATCCCAAGCAGACGGTGGTCAACCTGGCACGGCGCTCCACTTCCAGAATCATTCTTGAAGACATCGTCCCTGCCCCTCATTCGCCAGGGCTGGTGGGCAAAAACTACCGGGGACAGATCGAAAGATTTGTGATTGAAGATTGGCAGGCTGAACGCGCCAAGGTGAATGCCCCCAGTTTACAACGCGCCATCCAGGCCTTAAAAAATTTTCGACCCGTTGTGCCTGGGTAATTAAGCCCATGCTTCCACACAAATCCTGAAACATCGAATTGTTTTCAAAACACCTGCTGGCGGAGAAAGTCACCGTTCGCACCGTTATTTACGGCAATTCTGGACTTGCAGCGTCTGCATGGTATCGGAGTTGATGAGGTTGGGGCCGTGTTGCTCGCCTGTGGCAAACCAATCAGTGACCAGATACTGGCCGGGTGGGAGCGTCCCGCTTACAGTCTGACCATTCGAGACGATGACCGTCTCGACGAAGCCCGCGCCCCTCTGGTCGGGCAGCCGCTCAAACTCCCATGTCCAATCGCCGCCTTCGGGAATTTCAGACGGGCAATTGTTGCTCAGTTCAAAAGTAAACGGGCGGGTGTTCAACGCCCCTTCCGACTGAGTGGGAAGCGGGTTTCCATTCTGGTCATAGCGCAGTTCTGGTGCTTTTTCGGGGTGAAGCAGCGCCACTGCTTCGGGGCTGGCCTGTTCCCACTCCTGATACGCTTCTGGCAACATCGGCTGAGGCAGCGAGGGCGGAGCGTTCAATTGCGGGATGGAGGCAGTTTGTCCATCGGTCAGTTCCACCGTCCCAGCCGGGTTGGTCAGGCTGCACTGCCCCTCCAGACAGGTCACCACCATCCCCTGCGTTTCGTCAAAGGCGACCGACATGTAACTGCCTCGTACCGCGGCCACCCCGTAGGGTGTTTCAACCTCCAGGCTGCCTCCTGACAGAATAATCCACAGTTTCCCAAACATCAGGCTCAGGCGCGAAAAAGGTGTTTGCTCTTGTGACTCCAGTGCTGTGAGCGTGAACAACGTGTTGGGCGCCAGACGGACGACCGTGCCATCTGGCTGCAGGTCGAGCCGGGCGCGGCCGGTTTCGCCACTGCGCGCCTGGCCACCCACCTGCAACTGGTCGCCCGGTACGGCAGGCTTCAAATCGGCTTCGGCAACCAGGCGGGCTTGTACATCATTCAGAACAACCGCAAACGTGGCTTTGCGGCTGCTCTGCGGGGCAGGGTCGCTGGCACAGGCGGTCAGAAGCGCTAATAACAGAGACAATATCGGTAATTTTTTCATTCTCCTCAATACTCCTGCACAAATGGATTGGAGACTTTCTCTTCGCCGACCGTTGTTTCTGGGCCGTGACCAGAGAGCAGGCGAGTGTCATCGGGCAGGGTATAAACCTGCGTGCGAATGCTGTAAACCAGGCTCTCCCAACTGCCGCCGGGCAAATCGGTGCGCCCTACGCCGCCGGCGAAAATCAAATCGCCACAGAAGCATACCCGTTCTGCAGCACAATAGAGCAGGACATGGCCGGGGGTATGGCCGGGGACATGCCGCACCTCGAACACATTTGACCCCAGCCGCAAAATTTGCCCATGAACGAAATCAATCGAAGGCTCAGGGCCGGGGTCAATTGGCAGACCGAACAGCCGCCCGCCACCGCCGGCCCGCCACAAGACATGGTCTGCCGGATGGAGCGCCACCAGCGGCAGGGGGTTAAGCGCATCGGCAATCGCCGCCGCTCCGCCGATATGGTCAAAGTGAGCGTGAGTGTACCACAGATGGCCGATTCGCCAGCCGCGCCGCTGCGCTTCTGCCAGGAGCAGGTGTCCATCCCACGCAGGGTCAATCACTGCCGCTTCGCGCGTCTGCGGGTCGGCAATCAGATACGCATTGGTCTGGACGGGTCCAAGACAAAACGAGACAATCTCAAGCATGGGGTTCCCTGGAAGGCAAAAACAACCAACCGATACCAATCGAAAAGCTTAGCAGAATAATTGAAAGGGGATAGACGGCTTCTGGCTTCCACTCGAAGAGCAACCCGGCCAGCGGCGGTGTCAAAAAGAAAACCAACCCGCTGATGGTTTCGAGAGCGCCATAGGTCAGACCCATTTGCGAATCATGCACCAGAGCACGCGCTTGCGCAAGGTACATCGGCCGCGCTGCGCGAAAACCGCCCAGCAGAAAATAGCCAAGCGCAAAAACCGGCAGGCTGTTTCCCTGCCAGATTGCCAGCGCAAAGAGGAGAACCAGACCTTGTGCTACCAGAAACCCAAAGCGCGGTTCGTACCGACTGAGCAGAATTGCCACCAGCGCATTCCCGAGCGCACCGGCAGCGAAGACCAGGCCGTTCTGACTGAGAGAAAGTCCTCGCACACTTTCCAGAAAGTTGGGAGTGAGCGGAACGGCCAGGTACATCGAGAAGACCGCAAACGCCACGATGCTCAAAAAGAGTGCAAAACGGCGGTTTTTCCACAAGCCAGGTGGCGGTGCGGCAGGGTCGTGATGGTCGAGCGGCTGGGCGGCGATGAGGAAGATGAAAAACGTCGAAACGCTAAACACTGCAGAAGCCGTCAGGAAGCCAACACGCATGCCCCACTGCTCGCCAATCCAGCCGCCCATGAGTGGCCCAAACACCATCCCGGTACTGAAGGTAGCGGTGGTGAGCGCCAGTGCCGTTCCGACCGACCACTTGCCACGTGCGGCAGTGACGTAACTGCTCAGGGGGGAGGAGACGAACGAGGTGAGACCGTAGAGAAACAACCCTGCCAGATAGAGCGTCAAAACACGTCCCAGCGCCATCAGCACAGTGGCGAGTAGCCCTATCAGCCAGGCAGCCAGCAAGAGTGGACGGCGCCCCAACCGGTCGGCCAGCCAGCCGGCGGGCAGGTGCGTGAGCATGAGCGAGAAGCCAAATATCCCCAGTACCAGTCCAATCTGAGATTTGGTCAGGTGAAATTCGGTATCCAGGTAGATGGGGATAAAGTTGATGAACATTCCTTCTCCAAACCCCCACAAGAGCAAAGCGAGAGCGATGAAGAGCAAATTGCGATTCAAGCAGTTTCTCCCGATGTCGCGTTCATCGCGACATCAGCGGTATCAAAAGCCTCTTGGCTTACAGGCTTTGAATGAATTCAGCGGCAGCGCGGAAGACCGTTTCACGTTGCGCATCGCGCGTGAGGACATGGCCGGAGCCTTCGATGAGCAGTTTTTCTTTGCGCGCCGCACCCAGATGGTCGAAAATGTAATTCATGCTGGCTTCACTGCCGAAGGGAAGGTATCGGTCATCTCTGGAATAGATGAGCAGCGTGGGGCAGGTGACCCCGGGCAACGTGGCGCGCATCCTGTCGAGCAGTTTTTTCAATTCGCCGATGGAGCGCACCGGGTTTTGAGGATATGCCACATGCTCTTTCCAGGCGTCCGGGTCGAACCAGCCTGTGCCGGGCGGGTCGCTGCTCTTGGGCATGTAAGGTTGGAGTTTGCTTAACCATTCGGTATAGTCCAGCCGCCAATCGGCGGGCAGGGCATAAGGGGTGGCCATTGCAACCACGCCAGCAAGGGGCAGTTCCGCAGCCAGGGTGAGCGCAAGCACACCGCCCATCGAAAGCCCGGCGAGAACAATGCGCCGCGCCGCGCCAGAGAGCAGACGATAGCCGTCTTCAACCGAAAGCAGCCAGTCGGTGTAATTGGAGCGAATCATATCCCCAGGTCGGGTGGCGTGTCCGGTCAGGCGCACACCCAGACAGGTGAAGCCGTACTCTCGATTGAGGGTTTCGCCCATCCAGCGCATTTCTTTGGGCGTGCCGGTAAAGCCGTGAACGAGCAAAACGCCAGTTTCCGAAGTGCCCGGGAAGAGGAACGGTTCGGCAGTGGGGATAATTTGGGTCATGGAAATAACCTGCGAGCCTTAACTTCAGCCACGGCATCGGGGCGGTAACGGTAGAGACGTGCCGGGCGCCCTTCGCCGCGCATGCGGCGGCGGTTCGTCTCTTCGATGATGCCCGCCTCGAGGATACGGCGGCGGAAGTTGCGCTTATCGAGTTTTTCACCCAGAATTACTTCGTAGGTGTGTTGCAACTCAGTCAAAGTAAATTCTTCGGGCAGAAGCTCGAAGCCAACGGCGCTGTACTCAAGTTTATAGCGCAGACGACGTAACGCATAGGCGACAATTTCAGCATGATTGTCGCGGAGCGGAGGCAGTTCGTCTATCCGAAACCAGTGCAAACCACCCGCCGTTTCAATGCGCGAATCGGCAGGGAGGAGCGCAAAGTAGACCACGCTGACCGCCTGTCGGCCAGGCGCGTTAATTGCGCCGTAGGTGTATAACTGCTCCAGGTACACTTCAGGGCTATCCACCTGCTGTTGAAAGGCACGCAAGGCGCAGGCTTCCAGCAGTTCGGCTTCTGCCAGCGGTTGACCGGGCAATTGCCAATCGTTACCGTTTGCAGACAATAATACGCGCAACGTGTCTTCACGCAGGCTAAAGATAACGACCAGGACGTTGATAGCACAGGGGGGTGGGGATGGGCTGCTGGTATCCATCCGTCGTTGCCTTCCGTTCTCCTCTCCGCTCGCTCCCGCAACAAGGCGAGAGGGCAACAGAAACCGGGGTTCAGTAGATAGGTGCTAAAGCTGCTCAAACCGCGTGACCGGCACGACGAAGATGGTAGCGCGTTTCTGGTCACCGCTGGCGGTGGTATTGGCGCGTAACAGGGCAATGGCTGCATCCACATGGTCATCCTCTACGCCAATCAGAAGCGTAGTACTGCCTTTGCGGAAGAAGCCGCCGGTGGAGGCCACGCGGGTCACGCGGAAACTTTCGGAGGTCAACGCCTGTACGGCGTTTTCCACGTCGTCATCTTTCAGAATGGCAATCATCAGTTTCATGGCTAGAACTCCTCAAAGCGCTCAACCGGCAGAGTGAATATCGTTGCACCGCCAACCGTAACCGGCATAGGAGTCGGCATGGGCAAAGGCGAGCCTTCCAGCGGGATGGCGAGATATTCGACCCGTTGACGGCAGGAGGTTCGCAGGGTTTCGATAACTTGTGTTTCCAAACCATCGGGCAGGCCAATCAGGACGGTGGCATTGCGCCGCCCCAAAAAGCCACCGGCGCTGGCAAGATAAACGATGGGAATGTTGAGTTGTCCTAAGGCGCGCATTGCCAGGTCAATATCCTGTTCTTGTAAGACCGCAGTCATCAGCGCATGAATTTTGCTGGATTCTGGCATAGCAACTCCTTACCCACCAGTGACGAGCGCATTGGTTGGGTCATTGAGGACGACCGGTTGACCGTTCGGGAAGATGATTTCTGTCTGGGTCATCTGGCGCGTCACCGTCAGGCCTCTATATTTTACCGTAACCGTCCAGGGGAACGGATTTTCGCCCCGTAGAAGGACTTGCTGAGGAGAGAGGATTTCCACACCCAGGACGCGCAGAAACAACCCGATAGGCGCCAGACCATGCAGGGCGTTGCGTTCTCCCTGTCCTGCACCGCTTTCAGCATGGTAAGTGCGGTAGAAGGCATGTGAACGTTTGAGATTTTGAATAACGGCTGCCATCAGATGCGCCGTCAGGCGCGCCGCCTCGCGTCGGTAGCCGTATTGCAACAGGCCTTCCGCAATCAGCTGGTTCCAGGGTAAGTGCACCCCCAAACTAACCGGGTCAGCTTCACGTAAAAACAGGCGCGGCAGGGCTGGAATGCCGTATGGATGGTCAAAATGTTCGGCCGAGAGCAGGGTGCGGAAGACCAGTGCGTGGGCTTCGTGTTCATCGGGAATACCTGCCCAAAGCGGCAGGAGCAGAGTATGGTCAGCAATCGTCAGGTCGGCGGTCTGAATGCTTACCCGGTCACGGCGGCTAAGACCCTCGAACTCGAATTTTCCCAGCGAGGTATAGACTTTTTCGGTGGTTGCCACAGCGCCACTGGAACTAAAAGCAAAGTCGCGCGTATCCAACACTTCGAATTGCGGCTTTTCGTCCAGTTCCCCCGTAATGGTCACGCGCGGGCGCTTGAGGGTTTCTCCCTGTCCAAAAATGCGGATGACCAGGCGCACCGGGTGCTTGAAATCTTTTTGCAGTTCGATGACCGGCGCGGCCTGCCGCTCACTCAGCACTTTTCCAGCCGGGCTCAGGTGCGTATCGCGGTCGGTGTAGCGGTAGAGCGCGGCATCAGCATCCCAGCAGGCCTGCACACCCTTACGCAGAAGCGCCGCCTGCGCTTTGAGCGTGATGGTATCCGAAGTGCGCCCCAACAGTTCGGCCATGCGCATCAGCGATTGGGCTTCACGGTAGAGGGCGGCGGCCAACGCCGGGCTTTGAACGGTGGTGATGTCAATTCCCTGCGCCCAGGCGTGCCAGCCCTCAAAGAGCGGATTGTCCTCAAAGCCGGTTTGAAGCTGGTGCTGCCATTCGGGCAGGCCGTTGCGGTCGTGGTCACGGGTGGGAGAAAACCAGCTCCAGAAGAATTTTGCCAGGGCCGGATACACAGCGCTGATGAACTCGCGGTCGCGCCCGCGGCAGGAGAGCCTCCAGGCCAGGCTGGCGAGATAGGGAGCGGCCAGAAAGCGCGCCCGCTGTCCGGCCAGACCCGGCTTGTTGTCAATTGAGCCATCGTGTGAGTCTTGCACGGCCAGGAAATTCTTCAATACACCCCGCATCAATTCTGAATGGCAGGGGAGCAGGCTGGCGAGATAATACGTCTCAAAGGGCGATTGTCCACTCCAGAAAAAGGAATAATCGCTGCCGTTGCCCAGCCGTGAAAAACCCTGGTCGGGTTGGCGAGAAAAGACGAAACTGGGGTGAGGCAAATGCTCAGTGGGAGAATGGAACAACCCATAAGCCGCTTTCTGGCTAAAGGCAAAGGCGGCATCCCAATCGGGGTCACCGGTAAAAATGTCCACGCCCTCGCTGGTGTTGAGCAGCGCAATACGTGTTTTCTCAGCCTCAAAAGAACGTGCGGCGGTGCGGCGCGCCAGATCGAAGGAGGCTTGCGGGTCATCCAGCGCAGCCAGGACCCAGGTGACCTGTCGCGTACCACCGGGAGGAAAATCGAGCAAGAGCGCCAGCGAAGAATAGGGACCTGGTCCGGCCTGTGGGCCGCCCGTGAGAAACAAAACCGGAAACAGGTTTTCGACCTGTCCCTGCAACACCACCGCCGATTGTTTTTGCTCGGGGGCCATGCCGCGCCCCTCCAGCGGGCTGAGTTGTGCCACCCATTCTAACCGCAGCGGGCGAGGGGTTACGCTGCGATTCGTCAGGGTCAACCGTCCGGCCACAACGTGCGAATCGGCCACCCAGTAATCGGCGCTGACTTCAAGTCCGGCCAGTGGCGAAAACGTGACCGTGAGAAAATTGGGATAAAACCGGCGCACACGCGGCGGTCCCACAAACGCCGCCGGGTCGTTGATGGTTTTTCCGTTCTCGGTAAAGCGAGGAAACAGACGCATCAATCGCGCGCGCAAGCCATAAGTCGTTCGCAGGGCAAGCGCAGCCGGGTCGCCGCCGCTCAAGTCCAGTTCCCAGATGTGGTCATTGAGGTAGTCGGTTGTCGTCAGCCGCGCATCGGCGGCAATGGTCAGTTGCAACGGGTCACCAGGACCGAGATTCCAGTCGCGCATATCTCTGTTATTGTAAGGGGAGAATGCCCGCAGGACAAGCCCTGAGAGATGCTTCCCAAAAGCACGATTTTTTAAGGTCAACCCTCTTGCATTTCAGTAAAAAGTTCGTTAAAATGACTTTGTAAGTCCAATGGACTAACTAAATGGAGCGCCGCACTATGCTTCCTATCTCGCAAAAAGCCAACCAGCAGCAAGCCCGCCTGCACAACCTGAACCTGGTCTTCCGCACCATCTACGAAAGCGGTACGACCAGCCGCATCGAGATTGCCCGGCGCACGCATCTCACCCGCACCACCGTTTCGGATATGGTGGCCGAGTTAATAGAAAGCGGCCTGGTTGAAGAAATCGGCACGAGCGTCTCCAGCGGCGGCAAGCCATCCATCCTGCTGCAACTGGTGGCTGATTCGCGCTATCTGATTGGGCTGAACCTGGCGCAAGACAAATTCATCGGCGCAGTCATCAACCTGCGGGGCGAAATCAAAGAAACCTGCGAAGTTCCTGCCGAAAACAGCGATGGTGAATTGGCCCTGCAGCGCGTGTATGAACTGCTCGACCACCTGACGCACAGCCGCTGGCAACCGCTCATTGGCATCGGCGTTGGCACGCCGGGGCTGGTTAATACCCGGCAAGGGGTGGTCATCCAGGCCGTTAACCTGGAATGGAAAAACCTGCCGCTGGGAAATCTGCTCTCGCAGCGCTATGGGTTGCCCGTTTCGGTGCTGAATGACAGTCAGGCAGCAGCCATTGGCGAGTTCGCCTATGGCGGGCATCGCGCGCGTCGCAATCTGATTGTCGTCAACATCAGTCAGGGCGTTGGCGCCGGCATTCTCATCGAAGGCAAACTCTTTCAGGGCGATGGCGGCGGGGCAGGCGAAATCGGCCATGTGCCGGTGCGTGGCAATCAGCGGCTGTGTCGCTGCGGGCGCGCGGGATGTCTCGAAACGCTGACCAGTGTGAAGGCAATCCTCCAGCGCGCGCAAGAGGCGCGCGGCGAAGCACTGGGACTGCCGGAAATCTGCGCCGACTTTCAGCGCGGCGACCCGCAGACTCGCCAAATTGTTCAGGAAGCCGGTCAGGCGATGGGGGAAGCACTCGGCGGCCTGGTGGCGGCCTTTGACATCGAAACCATCCTGCTCATCGGCGAAATGACCTGCTTTGGCGAAGCCTGGCTGGAGACCGTCCGCGTTGCTATGCGCCGCTCAGCGCTGGAGCCAATGACCACTCCCGTTCGTGTTGAATTCGGCAAGTTCGATAACGATGCCTGCATTCTGGGCGCCGCTGCGCACCTGTTGCTGGAAGATTACTCTCTACTTTTCTCACAGCCCTAACCCCAGCCATGAACCACATCGAAACGCCCCGCCCCCGCATTCTGCCTCCGCTTGACCCGGACTTCCTGCCCCCGGCGCTGGTCAGCCGCGCCATGCGCACCCTGACCGAACCAGACGGCGCGCCGCTCATTTTCGGGCTGGAACGCGCCAACGGCGAAATTTCGCGCTACGAAACGCGCATCCTGCCCGAATCGCATCCGCTCTTTCATCGCAGCCTGCCGTTTGCCGAGCGCACGCTCAAATTCCTGCTCTGGCAGCGGGGCGCGTTCCGCGTCTATGTGGGCGGCGCGCCTGCCATTGGGGAATACCTGCGTGAGCAATATCGCATGGGCGGCACGCGCGAATTCGATGCCCATTTCATGGGCGAGCAGGTCTATCAACGTCCTTTTGAAATCATCCCCTGCCGTCCTTCCGAAGTACCGCCCGCGCTGGAATTTGGCAGAAACCTGGGCCGCCACCTGGATGGATGCCGCATCGGCTTCGATTTGGGCGCTTCTGACCGCAAGGTAAGCGCCGTGATAGATGGCGAAGTGGTCTATAGCGAAGAAGTCATCTGGGAACCCAAAAAACACGCCGACCCGGCCTACCACTATCGCGAAATCCTGACCGCCCTGCGGACGGCAGCCTCCAAACTGCCGCGCGTAGATGCCATCGGCGGCAGTTCGGCAGGAATTTACGTCAACAACCGCCCGATGGTGGCTTCGCTCTTCCGCGCCGTGCCGCCAGAACAGTACGAACATATCCGCACCCTGTTCTTGCGTCTGGAGCAGGAAATGGGCGCGCCGCTGGAAGTCATCAACGATGGCGATGTGACCGCCCTGGCCGGTTCGATGTCCATCGAAGACAACGGCATTCTGGGCATTGCGCTCGGCTCCAGCCTGGCGGCGGGCTATGTAAACCCCGAGGGACAAATTACCGGCTGGTTGAACGAACTGGCCTTTGCCCCGGTAGATTACCAGCCCGGCGCGCCGGAAGAAGAATGGTCGAAGGACTTCGGCTGCGGGGCGACCTATTTCTCCCAGCAATGTGTCTTCCGCCTTGCGCCACAGGCAGGCATTACGCTGCCCGAAGGCGTGACCGACGCCGAAAAACTCAAAGCGGCCCAGTCCTATCTCGAAGCCGGTCATGCCGGAGCCGAGAAAATCTGGCAGACGATGGGCGTGTATCTGGGTTACAGCCTGGCGCACTTTGCCGCGTTCTATGACATTCGCCACCTGCTGATTTTGGGCCGTTGCACATCGGGACGGGGCGGCAATCTCCTGTTGGAAGGCGCGCGCGCCGTCCTTCAGGCCGAGTTCCCCGAATTGCTGAACCAAATCACGCTGCACCTGCCCGATGAGAAGATTCGGCGCGTGGGGCAGGCCGTGGCCGCGGCCAGCCTGCCAGCACTGGAAAAAAGCCCATCTTTGCAATAGGAACATATTCCCATGAAATTCCACCTGGACACTGCCGAACTCTACATCCCCGATGGCCTGCCCGCTGAGCCAGCCCTGGCACGCACCACGCATCTGTGCATTGCGGCGCATCAGGACGACATCGAAATCATGGCCGCCGCGCCCATTCTGGAGTGTTTTCAACACCCCGACAAGTGGTTTACCGGCGTGGTGGTGACCGATGGCCGCGGTTCGCCGCGCAACGGCGTGTACGAACATTACACCGACGAGGAAATGCGCCTGGTGCGTTTCAAGGAACAGCGCAAGGCGGCCTTCGTGGGCGATTATGCCGCTCAAATCCTGCTCGATTACCCCAGCAAAATTATCAAAGACCGCTCTAAAACCGCGCCGGTGGAAGATTTAGTCCACATTTTACGGTTGACGCGCCCGCAAGTCGTCTATACCCACAATTTTGCCGATAAGCACGATACACACGTAGCGGTGGCTTCGCGGGTGGTGGCCGCGTTGCGGCAACTCGCGCCCGAAGAGCGCCCGGCGCGGCTGATTGGCTGCGAAGTGTGGCGCGCCCTGGATTGGGTGCAAGACGAAGACAAAGTGGCGATGGATGTTTCGGCGCATGAGAGTTTGCAACATGCCCTGCTGGGTGTCTTCGATTCGCAAATTGCCGGCGGTAAACGCTACGACCTGGCCTCGATGGGACGCCGCCGCGCCAATGCCACCTACTTCGAGTCGCATGGGGTGGACGATGCCGCCGGTCTCTCTTACGGAATTGACATGACCGTTCTGATGACCAATCCGCAGTTAGAAGTTTCGGAGTTCATTGCTGCCTTCATCGAACGGTTTGCCCAAGACGTGCAAAACCGCATCCGGCGGGTCAATGCCTGAGCAAAAGGAGGTGATTCATCCCCCAAGCCATTTGTTTCGTACCACATCCGTTTGCTTGAACCACACATTTCATCCCAATCTCTGTTTTCTCGAACGAAGAAGGAGAAGAAACCATGCGTAAGACCCTGTTTGCTCTGCTCTCGGTTTTGGTCCTGGCCAGCCTGGTGCTTTCGGCCTGTGGCGGCGGCGCGGCTACTCCAGCGCCGGCTTCCAACGAACAACCTGCGCCCACCAAAGCGCCTGAACAACCTGCGCCCACCAAAGCGCCCGAACAACCCGCTGGCGAGAGCAAAGTTCTCAAAATCTACCTGCTCGATTACACCCCCGCCACCATCGAATGGCTGAAGAGCGAAATCAACCCCGCCTTCGAGGCCAAATTCCCCGGCGTGAAAGTGGAAATCACCGAAGGCTCGTGGTCTGGCTGGGATACCACCTTTAGCGGTTTCTTCGCCGCCGGGCAAGGACCGGACATCATCAACCTTGGTTCGGAAATGAACACTCTCTACGGTGAGAGCCTGGCCGATATGGAGCCGTATCTGGGCGAAGCGGCCTGGCCTGACATCAAGAACTTTGGCCCGGCTTTGGAAAACGCCAAATACGAAGGCAAAATTCGCGGTCTGCCCATCTTCACCGCCCCGCGCTACGTCTTCTGCCGCACCGACCTGATGCAGGCTGCCGGTTGGACGAGCGGCACGCCCAAGAACTTTGCCGAATGGGTGGATTTCGCCAAGAAACTGACCGTGATTGACCCCGCGACCAATTCGCTCAAGCAACAGGCACTCGTGCCGGTAGATGCTGGTTCCATGGCTGACTGGCAGTGGTGGCTCCTCGTCTTCTACTCGCTTGGCGGTCAACTCTACAAGGCCGATGGTTCTCCGAACTTCGACTCGCCCGAAGCGCTCGCCACCACCAAATTCCTGTATGACATGCGTGTGGCGACCTACGGCCCCGCCGCCAATGCGGTCGGTTCTTTGCCCACTGGTCAGGGTTCGGTGATTGACCGTGACGACGCAACCGGCAAAGACAACGGCGCGGTCTGCCTGGCACACTCCGGCTGGGCTGCTCCTGCCTTCGACCGCCCCATCTGGAAAGACATCTCGATTGAGCCGTTCTATGGTGACCCGGCCAACTTCCCCAACAGCCGCCCGGTGGTGCTGGCCTTCAACGACTGGCTGGCTGTGCCGGAATACAGCCCGAACAAAGAACTGGCCGCCGAATGGCTGAAACTGGCCTTCAGCAAAGAAGCCAACCACAAGTGGAATGAAACGATGGGTCTCATCCCGGCCCGCAATGACGCGCAATACGGCTTCGTAACCGAATCGCCGCAGTTGAAGCGCGAGGCCGAACTGGCTGCCAAGTATGGCGTCGGCTTTGCCGGTATCAAAGAAGCCGCTAAACTCTCTACCATCATGCAAGATGCGCTTGGCAAACTGATTACCGAAGAACTGACGGTTGAACAGGTGAATGCCAAAATCCAATCCGAATACAGCGCGGCCTTGAAGAAATAGCACGAACGGAACACAGGCGGGAGGGAAAGCAAATCCCTCCCGCCGTTCTGTCCTTCAGGCTTCAGCCTGTCACCCCAACTGCAACTGTAGAACAGGCTTCAGCCTGTCCCTGCCCGAAGGTAACGCTACGCCTGTCCCTGCCCGCAGGTCGCTACGCAGCCTGGAGAAAGTTCATGCCTCAAAACCCCTACTTGAATGTTTTGCTCACAGCCCTGCTGACGGTTGTCTTCATCCTGGTCAGCAGTATCCTGCTGGCTTCGCTCGCCTGGTTGCTTGCCCGGCTCTTCCGCCAGACGGCGCGCGAACAGCAAAACGCGTTTGCCGGTTATCTCTTTGCCGCGCCCTGGATTACCGGCTTCCTGATTTTCGTCCTGGTGCCGCTGGGGTTCTCACTCTACTGGAGTTTCACCGATTACCGCGTCACTGCCAGCGCGCCGCCGCAGTGGGTCGGCCTGGAGAACTACCGCCAGTTGTTGCTGGCCGATGACGGCTTTCGCGCCTCGCTGCTCAACACCCTGTATCTGACCGTTCTGGGGTTACCCCTGCAAATGGTCGTGGCGCTCCTGCTGGCGGTGCTGCTCAACCAGAAAATGCGCGGCGAACGGGTCTTTCGCATGGCCTTTTACCTGCCGGTCATTCTCGGTTTCAACACCGCCGTCCTGCTCATCTGGCGGCTGATGCTCAATACCGGCACGGGCATCATCAACCAGTTATGGCGCGCCGCCTACCAGATTCCGGGCGTGAGCGAACTCTTGCGCGGCATCATCTACGTTCAGGAAGTCTCTGCGGCCTTCTTTTTGGGGCTGAACAACCGCTCATTCAACTTGATGTACAAAGTCATCGAGGCCGGCTTCCCGGAAGTGAACCGCGTGCCGTTGTGGGTGCAAAGCCCGCTGTGGTCAAAGATGTCGGTCATCTTGCTCATGGTGTGGGGCTGCGGCGCGATGATGCTCATCTTTATTGCCGGACTGAACAACATCCCCAAAGAACTGCACGAAGCCGCCGAAGTGGATGGCGCTTCACCCGCGCAACGGTTCTGGAAAATCACCCTGCCGCTGCTCACCCCCTACATCTTCTACAACCTGGTGGTGGGGATGATTAGCACCCTGCAAATTTTCGAGCCGATTTTCGTCCTCTACCGCGACAACCAGCCCCTGCTCTCCTCCGCTATTTCGATGGTGTATTACCTGTGGCAGAAGAGCTTCAGCCACTTCGAGATTGGCTACGGCGCGGCCATTTCGTGGGTCATCCTGGTCATCATCCTCAGCGTCACCCTCGTCCAGTTTGCCCTGCAAAACCGTTGGGTTCACTACGATATTTACTAGATTTACCAGGTGAGATATGCGCGTCAAACACCTCCTGCACATCCTCCAGCGCGTGACGCTGTACCTGCTGCTGACCGCCGCCACCGTTGCAATGAGTTTCCCGCTCTTCTGGATGATTTCCTCCTCCTTCAAAACCATCCAGGAGACCAACTCGCCCGGCATCGTATGGATTCCGCGCCAGCCGACGCTCGATGCGTACATCAGCATCTTCCAAAACGTCAACTTCCTGCGGGCTTACTTCAACTCGGTCTTCGTCGTCACCCTGGCGATGGCCGGTACGCTCATCTCGATTGCCGCCGTGGCCTACGCCTTCAGCCGTCTCAACTGGCCGGGGCGCAACCTGGTTTTCTTCCTGATGCTCTCCACGATGATGATTCCGCCGCAGGCGCTCATCGTGCCGCAATACGTCTTCTTTAACCGGCTGGGTTGGGTCGGCACGTTCAACCCCATCGTCATTCCCGGCTACTTTGCGGGTGGCGCGGCCATGATTTTCCTGCTGCGGCAGGCAATGGCGCAAATCCCCAAAGAACTCGATGAAGCCGCCTTCATAGACGGGGCCAATCACATCCAAATCTGGTGGGAAGTCATCCTGCCGCTCAGCAAAGCCCCGCTTGCCACCATCGCCACCTTCCTGTTCGTGGGGCAGTGGAACAACCTGCTGACCCCGCTCATGTACCTGCAAACGGTCGATTTGTACACTCTGCCGATTTTCACCGCCACGCTCTACAACATCAACCAGACCGTTCAGCCCTGGCCGACCATCATGACCGCCGCCGTTTTGACCACCGTGCCGCTGATTGTGCTGTTCTTCTTCGCCCAGCGTTACATTCTGGATAGCGTGGTCATCTCCGGGCTGAAAGGGTAGGGCATGGAACTTCAGGAAGCCATCGGGCAACGCCTGCTGCTCGCCTTCGAGGGCAAAGACGCGCCTTCGGAGGAGTTTCGCGCCGCCTTGCGCGCGTTCCGCCCGGCAGGGGTGACACTCTTCCGGCATCTGAACATCGAAACCCCGGCACAGGTGCGCGCCCTCACCTTCCAACTGCAGGAGGAAGCCCGCGCGCTCGGTTTGCCGCGCTTGCTGATTGCCGCCGACCAGGAAGGCGGGCAACTGATGGCCATTGGCGAGGGCGTGACCCCCCTGCCTGGCAACATGGCGCTTGGCGCGGCACGTTCCGAAGACCTGGCCTTCCGCGCCGGGCAGGTGCTGGGGCGCGAACTGGCAGCGATGGGCATCAACGTAAATTACGCCCCCAGCGTGGACGTGAACGTGAACCCGCGCAACCCGGTCATCGGCGTCCGCTCGTTTGGGGAAGACCCGCTGCTGGTGGCGCAATTGGGCGCCGCAATGGTCGCGGGCATCCAATCGCAGGGCGTGGCAGCCACCGCCAAGCACTTCCCCGGCCACGGCGATACAACCGGCGATTCACATCACGGTCTGCCCAGCCTGCCGCACAGCCTGGAGCGTCTGCGCGCCGTGGAACTGCCGCCTTTCCGCGCGGCGATTGCCGCCGGGGTGCAACTGGTCATGTCGGCGCACCTGGCCCTGCCTGCCCTGGATGGTGAGAACGCCCCTCCGGCCACCCTTTCGCCAAACATTCTGCAAACGCTACTGCGGCGCGAACTGGGCTTCGAGGGCGTCATCGTCTCCGATGCGATGGACATGCGCGCCATCCGGCAAGACCGCCTGGGCGTGGAAGCCGTGCGCGCCGCTCGCGCAGGAGTAGATTTACTCCTGCTCACCGCCAACTCTGAGGGCTGGCAAAACGTTCATGCCGCGCTCTTGCAAGCGGCTCGAAAACGGCAGATGAGCGCCGCGGGATTGCGCGCCTCCGCCTACCGCGTTCTCTCTCTGCGCGCCTGGCTGAATGCGCGCTGGAACCAGCCCCCGCTCGAAGCGGTTGGTTCATCCGAACACCGCCAGGTGGCCGAAGAAATCGCCAAACGCGCCATCACCCTCGTCCGAGACCCAGACCGCCTGTTGCCGCTGCGCCCCAGCCCCGGCCAACGGATTGGCGTTTTCCTGCCCCGTCCCATCAACCTGACCCCGGCGGATACTTCCGCCTCAGTCACGCCCTCGCTGGCACGCTTCCTGCGCGAATACCACCCCAACGTCGAGGAATTTCTCTTCCCCTTCGCGCCCACCGCCGAAGACATCGCCGCCCTGCGCGAACAGGCGCGGCAGTGCGATTATCTCGTCATTGGCACGCTCAACGCCTTTCAGGAAGAATCTCAACTGGCACTCGTCCGCGCCCTGCTTGAAACCGGCCTTCCATCCATCGTCACCCCCCTGCGCCTGCCGTATGACGCGGCCTGTTTGCCTGTCGCTGCGACCGTTGTTTGCACCTACAGCATCCTGGAACCCTCCCTGCACGCGCTCGCGCAAGCCATTTTTGGAGAATTGCAGCCCGCCGGTCGGTTACCGGTGTCGCTTCCAGCGATTGCGATTGCCGCCTGATTTTCGCCCTGCGGTCAGTCCTTCGCCCACTGCCACACGCATTCTTGCCTCGTAACTATCTAGCCTCCCTCACCTCCAGCCCTCTCCCTACGGGAGAGGGGAGAAATTGCACAGTTTTTCGCCATTTGGGGCAGCAAAATCGCCAATTGGCGGGCGTTTCCTTCTCCCGCTTGCCCCCGCAGGGGGCGGGAGAGGGTGAGGGTAGATAGTTATCCTGCCCCTTCCCCTCATCTCCAGGTGTGAGGGAAACGAACGCAGCACACATCGCCTCCGCAGGAGTTCTCGTCCCCTTTTGTCGTCCACCCCCTCGTGTTCGGAGAGGGGATAAACAAAGAGAAAGGAGAAGACAGATGAAACGTTCGTTCGGCTTTACCTTCTTTGCCCTGCTTCTGACCAGTCTTCTGGTCGTTGGCTCGGTCTGCGCGGCCCCCCTGCGGGCAGACCGGGGCGCATGGTCACCCAACACCTTTTACGCCGTCAATGATACGGTGACTTACGGGGGAACGACCTACAAGTGTTTGCAGGCGCACACCTCGCTGACCGGCTGGGAGCCGCCCAACGTTCCGGCGCTGTGGCAGCCGCTCGGCGCGCCAACGCAAGGCGGCCCAAGCGCCACTCCCACCCGCACCAGCACCGCTGCCCCGGCCACCAACACGCCCACCCGCACACCCACGCAGCCGGGAGCAACGAATACCCCCTCTGGAACATGCTGGCCGGCATGGAACGCCAGCACAGCCTATACCGGCGGCGCCCAGGTCAGTTACAACGGTATCAACTATCAGGCCGCTTACTGGACACAAGGCCAGCGTCCTGACCAGAACAGCGGCCCGGCCGGCAGTGGTCAACCCTGGATTCCACAAGGAAGTTGCGGAGGTGGTGGAGCGACGGCCACCCCCACTTCCATCCCCCCAACCGCCACACGTACAGCCACGACCGCGCCATCTACGCCCACTTCCATTCCGGCAACGGCCACGCGCACGCCCACTTCGCTGCCCGGCACAGCCACCCCAACCACCGCGCCTTCTTCGGGGGTGCAAATCGGCGGTTATTTTGCCGAGTGGGGTGTGTACGGACGCAACTACCACGTCAAAAACATCGTCACCAGCGGCTCCGCAGCCAAACTGACCTTTATCAATTACGCCTTCGGCAACGTGCAGAACGGACGTTGTGTGATTGGTGACCCCTACGCCGCCTACGACCGTTTTTATAGCGCCGCAGACAGTGTAGATGGCGTCGCTGACACCTGGGACAACGGCGCATTGCGCGGCAACTTCAATCAGCTGCGCAAACTCAAGCAGATGTACCCCCACATCAAAATTTTCTACTCCTTTGGCGGTTGGACCTGGTCAGGCGGATTCGCGCAGGCTGCCGCCAACCCCACTGCGTTTGCCGAATCGTGCTACAACCTGCTTCACGACCCGCGCTGGGATGGACTGTTCGACGGCATTGACATTGACTGGGAATACCCCAACGCGTGCGGCCTGACGTGCGATAACAGCGGCTTCGAGGCCTTCAAAAACCTGATGGCTGCCTTGCGCGCCCGCTTTGGGTCTGAACTGGTCACGGCGGCTGTTCCGGCAGGCTATGCCAACATCAACGCGGCCAACTATGGCGGTGCAGCGCAGTATGTAGACTGGTACAACGTGATGACTTACGATTTCTTCGGCGCATGGGATAAAACCACCGCTCCGCATTCGCCGCTCTACAGTTACCCGGGCATTCCCATCGCGCAATTCTATTCCGATTACGCCATTCAACTCTACAAGAGCAAGGGTGTGCCGGCCTCCAAACTGCTGCTTGGCGTTGGCTTCTACGGGCGCGGCTGGACGGGTGTGACCCAGTCCGCACCGGGCGGCAGCGCCACCGGCCCCGCACAGGGGACGTATGAACCCGGCATCGAAGACTACAAAGTGCTGAAGAACACCTGTCCACCCACCGGCACGGTTGGCGGCACGGCCTATGCTTACTGCGGCAACAACTGGTGGAGTTACGATACCCCCGCCACCCTGGCCGATAAGATGAACTACCTGAAAGCGCAAGGGCTGCGCGGCGTGTTCTTCTGGGAACTCTCCGGCGATACCAGCAACGGCGAACTCATTCAGGCGCTGCACAACAATCGCTGATTTCCTGGCTGCAAGGTGAAATACGAGCGCATCCCTCGTATTTCACCCGCCTGAATGCCGTAACCCTTCCGCTCTGGAAGGGTTTTTTAACGTAAATTCTTTCGGGAGGAACAGCGATGAGAAAAGTTGCGATTGTCACGGATAGCACCGCCTACATTCCCCAGGACCTGCGGGAGCAGTACGGGGTTACGGTTGTGCCACAGGTTCTCATTTGGGGCGAAAAGACCTACGAAGACGACATTGACATCAAACCCGATGAGTTTTACCAAAAACTTCAGACCGCCAAAGTGATGCCCACCACCTCGCAGGCGTCTGTGCCGAACATGCAAAAGGCATTTTCTGGTTTGCTGGAAAAGGGATACGATGTGCTGGGGATTTTTATCTCCTCGAAACTTTCCGGCACCATCCAATCGGCGCTTCAGGGACGCGAATTGCTGGAAAAAGACAGGGAGCATGTCGAAATTGTGGATTCGCAAACAACCGCGATGGCGATGGGTTTTCAGGTGCTGACAGTTGCCCGCGCGGCAGCGCAAGGGGCTTCTCTGGCTGAGTGTAAAGCCCTGGCCGAGAAAACCCGGGCGCACACTGGCGTCTACTTCGTGGTAGATACGCTCGAATTTCTGCACCGCGGCGGGCGGATTGGCGGCGCGCAGCGGCTGCTTGGCACGGCACTCAATCTGAAACCAATTTTGACCGTCGCCGATGGCAAGGTGGAAGCGGTTGAGCGAATACGCACCAAAACCAAAGCCATTGAACGGCTCATTGAAATTGTGGCAGAGAAAACTGCCGGTCAATCTCCCATGCGCATTGCCTCCCTGCACGCCAACGCCGCAGCCGAAGCGCGTGCCATGCTCGAAACCCTGCGTACACGCGTCAATGCCATCGAAAGCATCCATTCCACCGTTAGCCCGGTCATTGGCACACATATTGGTCCTGGCACGGTGGGGGTCGCCTACATGGCAGGCATGTAACGCACTGTGTCTCAGGCGGCGGGAATGCTTCCCGCCGCTTTTTTCATCTCCCCCAAAAGATATTCCCTCCTTTCCATAGCATCGGTTATGATTGATTGGCAAAACTGACAGGATTGGAAACAGACCGAAGTGATGGAAACTCCCCTCGAAATTCAAATTGGACACTTACTCCGCGCGCGCCGGTGGAAGCTGGCAACCGCCGAATCCTGCACCGGCGGCCTTATCGGCCATCTCCTGACCGGCGTTCCTGGCTGCTCTGAGTACTATCTGGGAGGGGTGGTTGCTTACGCTTACGAGACAAAAGTCGCTCTGTTGGGCGTTTCGTGGGAAACCCTGCAAAAATACGGTGCGGTCAGCCGCGAAACGGTGCTGGAAATGGCGCGCGGTGCGCGGACTCTGCTGGGGGCCGACATCGCCATCTCGGTCAGTGGAATTGCCGGGCCGGGCGGCGCAACCCCCAACAAACCGGTCGGTACCACCTGGCTTGGACTCTCAACGGCGGAGGGAGAATGGGCGCGCGTCTATTGCTTCTCCGGTGACCGGGCGCAGAACAAAGCCGATTCGGCCCAGGCCGCTCTGCAATTCGTCCTCGATGCTCTGACCAGTTTCCATCCGCTCAACGGGGATTACCGTTTCTCATGAACATCGTTGTCATTCTCTCTGCCAACGCTGAATGGCACGCCATTCAACCACTTTTTCCCAATGTCGCAATTGAACGCTCCCCTTTTGGCGAATATTTTCGCGTTTCACCTGATACTCATAACGGCTCACTGGTCACTTTCTTCCACGGCGGCTGGGGAAAAATCGCAGCGGCGGCCACTGCCCAATACGTCATTGACCACTTTCACCCCGATTTGCTCGTCAACCTCGGCACCTGCGGCGGATTCGAGGGTCATATCGAAACCGGAACCATCCTCCTGGTCGAAAAAACGATTGTCTACGACATCCTCGAGCAAATGGGCGACCCACAGGGCGCGATTGACGCTTATTCAACCGAGATTGACCTGTCGTGGCTGCCAGAATCCTTCCCATCTCCCGTGCGGCGCGGCCTGTTGGTCTCCGGCGACCGCGACATCATCGTCGAGGACATCCCCATGCTGGTCAGCCGCTTTGGGGCCTCCGCCGCCGATTGGGAATCGGGCGCGATTGCCTGGGTGGCAAACAAAAACCGTGTCCGTTGCCTCATCCTGCGTGGCGTCACCGACCTGGTAGGCAAACACGGCGGCGAAGCCTACGGCAATTTCGACCTGTTTCAACAGCGCACCGGGCAGGTCATGCGGCGTCTGGTAGATTTGTTTTGGAGCTGGCTGACAGAGCCGGCGTAATGCACAGTTTTGTTCATCCCATGCGTGGCTTTCCAGGCCACGTGCCTCTGACAGTTTCCTCCCGCCAAAATTGTTCCCGGCACATTTCATTGGCGAGGTCAAACGCAACACCGCGCATTTTCTTAATCGCGTTATCCGTCCTGACGTTGCTTTTTACTGGCAGGACGAAAGTGTTGACGTTTGGCGAGAAAAACCTGCCAGCTGTGGTACGATATATTCGCAACAGAACCGACATCACGCAGACGGAAGATTGAGTGCGGCGATAAAGATAGCCCACTTCAGCAGGCTTCGCAAGCATAGCATGGTGATAAATCACCGCGCGGAGAGAATTGATGATTTTCACCCTCCGTCCTTCCCAGGCCGAAATCTTGCGCTATCGCAGCGGGAAAATGGGCATTGCCGCCGTGCCGGGTGCAGGCAAAACCTTTACCCTGAGCGCACTGGCCGCCCAAATTATCGCCAGCGGCGTGTTACAACCCGACCAGGAGGTCCTGATTGTCACGCTGGTCAACGCCGCAGTAGATAACTTCTCCGCCCGTATTGGGCATCTGGTCGAGCAGCGCGGACTGATTCCCCATTTGGGTTACCGCGTCCGCACCCTGCACGGGTTAGCACACGACATCGTCCGCGAAAAACCGACTCTAGCCGGGCTGGAAGAACGTTTCCAGATACTCGACGAGCGCGAATCCGAATTCCTGATTGCTCAGGCGGCCGATGCCTGGCTGGCGACCCACACCGAACTGCTGATTGCAAATTACTTCAAGAACGAGTTAGACGATTACCAGCGCAACAAAGCACAACGCGAAAGCCTGCCCGACCTGGTTCACAGCCTGGCTGCAGCCTTCATCCGTTCGGCAAAAAATCGCCGTCTGACACCCGAAACCCTGCGCCAAAAACTGGATACTGCCCCCAGTCTGCCACTGGCCGAAATGGGCTGGGCTATCTTCGCCGATTACCAGCGCGCTCTGGCCTATCGCGGCGCAGTGGATTTCGACGACTTGATTGCGCTGGCCTATCGCGTCCTGGAATCCGAGCCGCACTACCTTGCGCGCCTGCAATATCGCTTTCCTTACATTTTGGAAGACGAAGCCCAGGATTCCTCCCGCATTCAAGAGGAAATTCTACGTCTGCTGGCTGGTCATGGCAACTGGGTACGAGTCGGCGACCCAAACCAGGCCATCTTTGAGACTTTTACCACGGCCGACCCCCGCCTGCTGAAAGCATTCATCGCGTACGAAGCCGATTTCAGGCGGGAACTGCCCGTTTCCGGGCGCTCTCAACCCTTCATCATCGAACTCGCCAATCGGCTGATTGACTGGGTCAACACCGAACACCCCGCCGAACCCTGCCGCGATGCCCTCAGCCTGCCCTACATTCAACCCACCGAACCAGATGACCCGCAGCCCAACCCACCGCCCAACCCGGAAGGCATTCACATCATTGCCAAAAAATACACGCCGGAGGAAGAAATCGAAGCCGTTGTTCAATCGCTCGAACGCTGGCTGCCCCACCATCTGGACTGGACGGTAGCCATTCTCGTTCCGCAGAACAAACGCGGCATTGAGGTCGTTGAAGCACTCAAAAGGCGCGGCCTGCCCTTTATCGAAATGATTAACAGCACCCTCAGCACCCGAAATGTGGCGGGGGCGTTGGCAAACGTTTTAGGCTGGTTGGCAGCCCCCGCCTCTGCAGCCAAACTGTCGCTTGCTTATCAGGTTTGGCGGCGCGCCTGGCGCCGTGAGACAGCGCCCCGCCACACACGCGACGAAAGCGAAACCTCCCCCGAAACCACTGCCGTGCAGGTGGAAGTATACAAACGTACCTCCGAACTACTCCGTAAACTGGAACGAGTGGAAGAATATGTCTTTCCGCCTGAGCATATCGAATGTTACGAAACCTTTCCAACACTGACAGATTCAGAACTGGATGTGGCCGCACTGCAGGAACTGCTCGCCTTTCGGGATGTTCTGCGCCGCTGGCAAGGAACGGCGCTCCTGCCCGTTGACCAGACGATTCTCACCCTGGCCCAGGAACTCTTCAGCGAACCGGCTGAACTGGCTCTGGCACACAAACTGGCGCTTGTTCTGCGCCAGACTGCAGACCAGCATCCTGACTGGCGTCTGCCCGAACTTACCAAAGAACTGGCAATCATTGCCCGCAATGAACGCCGCTTTCTCGGTTTTGCTGCCGACGACTCTGGCTTCGACCCGGAGCGCTATCGCGGCCAGGTGGTGGTGACCACTATGCACAAAGCCAAAGGCCTGGAGTGGGACCGGGTCTACCTGATGTCAGTCAACAATTACGACTTTCCATCCCTGCAGCCGTACGATGAGTACATCAGCGAAAAATGGTTTGTGCGCGACAGTTTAAACCTGGAAGCCGAGGCGCTGGGACAACTCAACGCCCTCGAAATGGGAGACGAATATCACTGGTACGAAGAGGGTGTTGAAACACAACGAGCGCGCATAGATTACGTTCGCGAACGTCTCCGCCTGCTGTATGTCGGCATCACCCGCGCCCGGCGCGAACTGATTCTCACGTGGAACAGCGGGCGGCGCGGTGATAAATTCCCCGCCCTACCGCTACAAGCTCTGGCCGGTTGGCTGGAAACGAGGAAAACAGCATGAAATGGCACAAAACCACACTGACCATCCATACGCGCGGCAAAGGCCTGTATGCCTTCACCGGGCAAGTCAATGCCCAGCTGCGCGCCTGGGGCGCACGCGAGGGAATGTGCTTTCTCTACTGCCCCCACACTTCCGCCTCCCTGACCATTAACGAAAACTACGACCCCAGCGCCCGCGCCGACCTGGAAACCGCCCTGGAACGGCTGGCGCCAGAGAACGATACCTGGTACACGCATACCATCGAAGGCCGCGATGACGCCACGTCACACATCCGTGCCATGCTGACCGATTCCAGTCTGGCGATTCCAATAGACGGTGGACAGCTGACGCTGGGTACCTGGCAGGGTGTGTATCTGTTCGAGCATCGTGCGTATCCACACCAGCGTGAAGTGTGGATACGGGTATTGAACATCTCAGATGAATAAAAAGTGGCCGCCCCACTCTGGACGGCCACGGTGTCCTTATCACACTCCTCGGCGTTGCATTCGCTCAGTCACGCGAGCGGCCACCCACCAGGCTGACGAAGTAGAGTAACTGCATCACGGCGGTGACGAGCGCGGCAACGTAAGTCAACGCGGCCGCGTTCAGGACGGCATTGACGCCGCGCTGTTCCTCTTCGCCCACAATAATCCCGGAATCGGCAAGCAAACGCTTTGCACGCGCCGAAGCATCGAACTCCACCGGTAACGTTGCCAGAGCGAACACCGCACCGGCTGAAAAGACCAGCACGCCCAACCAGGCCAGCTGAGTCCAGCCCAGGAACAGACCAATCATGATAAAAATCCAGCCCAGGTTGGAACCGATGTTGACTGCCGGCACCAGCGCGCCGCGCAAGCGCAAGGGGAAATAACCTTCAGCATCTTGCAAAGCATGACCGAGTTCGTGCGCAGCAATCGCCAGCGAAGCGACCGAAGGGCGGTTGGCAACGTCATACGAAAGACGTAAGGCTTTTGCCTGCGGGTCATAGTGGTCCGTCATTTCGCCGTCAACGCCTTCTAATCGCACGCCATACAGGCCGCCACTCGAAATCAACCGTCGGGCCGCTTCTGCACCGGTCAAGCCGCTGCGAGCGCGCACCTGGCTCCACTTGTTATACGCTGATTTCACGTACCAGGAAGTCATCGCCATCAGAATAAAGGCGGGTATCATGAAAATCAGGTAATTAATATCGAAAAAGAACATAAGCAACCTCCGTACCTCTTCAACTCTTCAGCATGGTTATACCTGTTCTACGTAAGCACTGCGTTAGCGTTTCATCGAAATTGCGTTAATCGCGCCGGTCAGGGCCTGGAGAGCAGTTCCAGCGCCTTATCCAGTTGCGGGTCCCGTTTGGCGTCGCGGTCTTCTTTGGTCAGTTCGACGATAACATCCGGGGTCAGACCGGTCTTGTGGATGGTGCGCTCTTTGGGGGTTAACCATTTGGCAACCGTAATCCGCACCGCGCCCTGCTCGCCGTTGAGCGGAATCCAGTTTTGCACCGAGCCTTTGCCGTAAGATTTGACACCCACCAGCGTGGCACGTCCATAATCCTGCAAAGCACCGGCCACGATTTCGGAAGCCGAAGCCGACCCCTCATTGATAATCACCACCATCGGAATGTCCGTCGCTAACCCACCGCCGAGTGTGTTGAACGTATCGCGCCGTCCATCACCATACTGCTCGTAGAGCGCCACTTCCCCTTGTTTGAGGAACTGGGAGAGAACTTCCACCGCAGTACGCAGGTAACCGCCGCCATTGTTCCGCAAATCGAGAATCAGCCCTTTCGGCTTTTGCGCCATTAACTCTTTCAGCGCATCACGCAATTCGCGCCCGGTTGTCTCACCAAACGTGTTGAGTTTGACATAGGCAATTTCGCCTTTCATTTCATATTCCACACTGGCAACCACAATTTTGGCGCGGGTAATGGCAACATCAAAGGGCTTCTCTTCGCCCTCACGCAAAATGGTGAGTGTAACGGTTGTCCCTGCCGGGCCAAGCACCCGTTTACGCACCAGTTCCGGGTTGATACCAGAGACATCTTCCCCATCAATGGCGATGATTTTATCGCCAGCGCGCAACCCGGCGGCTTCGGCAGGCGACCCTTTAATCGGGCTGATAATCGTCAGATAATCACCGGTGGTATCCACATACGCGCCAATCCCCTCGTAATTGCCTGCTAAACTGGCGTTGGCATCTTTGTATTCTTCCGGGTCCATGTACGAGGTGTGGTCATCCCCAAGCGCGCCAAGCATTCCGCGAATGGCGCCGCGCATCAGCGCCGTATCATCCACCGGTTGGTCTACATACTGTTCATGGACAAGCTTCCATGCTTCCCAAAACGGCGCAAAGAGTTCCTGAAGTTCTTGCGGAGTGGCCTCGGCAGCAGCCTGCGGTGTTGCGACCGCACGCGGAGCGATAGAAGGCATAGAAAGCCCCGGTACAAGTGCTGAAAGCGGCACCGTCTGCCCGACGGCGAAGCCTCCGACGAATGCGCTCAACACCAAAAACAAAACCAGAGCGGTTATCAGTGTGTATTTGATGAACTTGTTCACGACAACCTCCAAATTTGTGGATAACTATAACATCGTCCGATTAAATCACCATGAATGCCGCAAACTTCAGGCATAATACCACCGAAAAATCTGGTCGTACACCGCCAGCAAAGCCTTTTTGAGCGGTGGCAACTGCACCAGCCGCTTGAGCAAACCAGGCCGCCGGCCTGCAGGTTGCGGGCTGGCATACACGCCGCGCACATATTCTGTGGTGTTAGAAAGATTCATCACCAGCGGGTCGCTCACCATCAAACGCAAATAGCCAGCGGCATTCATACGCTGGTCGAGCTGCTTCACCTGTCCCATGGGTTTATCCATATCGAAGGGCAGGAACTGCGCCAGGACGGCTTTATAAGCCACGAACTGCCAGTGCGAAGCACCAGCCATTGCCGTCTTGCCCTGATAGGTAATGCGCCAATCGCACGTTTCGGCGTAAATTTTACGGTTTTCGGCTTCGTCCTGTCCCAGCGAACGGTTAAACTCCCAAAAGGTTTCCCAGCGAAGGAACTGACCTTCTTCCAGCAAGGCATGCTGCTGCGCCCACGCGCGGGTGGCGCTGTGATATTCCGGGTTGGTGCGGAAAGGCCGTGCCGTGACCATGCCCACATTTGGGAAGGTTTCGAGCAATTCAACCGAACGAGACAACCAGCCAGGGTAATAGAGAATATCACTATCGGAATAGGCAATGATTTCGCCTGGCGCACCCGCCAGTATGATGTTCCACGCCCCACCCTTGCCAAGATTTTTTTCTGAAAGAATCAGATACTGAATGCGTCCGGCATCCTTCTCGCCGAGCAGATAATCGCGCACTTCCGGGCAGGAGCCGTTATCGAACACCATCAAGTCGAAAGGTAAGCCGGCGTCCTGCCGCATGGATTCGAGCGAGACCTTGAGAACCTCTAACCCTTCTGCGTAGAAACCGCTCAAGAAGGGGATGTAATTCAGTACCGCAACGGTAATTCGCTGCGGTTTGGCAACTTCTTTGAGGAACTTGGCAGGATTTTGTCCTTTACGCATGTTTCTTTCTCTGTTCGTAAAATGATAAACCCGCCAGCACGGCAATCGTTGCCAGGGTAAGCAGCAAGCCAGCCAGCAGGACGTTCAGATAAACAGGGTCGTGGACAATCGCAATCGAATGCGGCGGCAACTCGAAAGCAACCGGCGGAAAGTACGCCTTAATTTCACGCGGACGCCAGATTTTCAGGTGCGCCCACAAATCAATAACCAGATACCCCAGCAAGACCAGCGCGGCCAATTTGTGCGCGCTGGTGAGATTGGCTCTTTTCCACCATTGCTGAAACGCGATTGCACCCATGAGCATAAAACAAACCATCGGGACAGCAACAATCCGCATGATGGCACGTTCACTGGCAAACAGGGGAACACCCGTCAGCCGAAACAGCCAGTAAGTCGAGTCGATTCCCAGCGCCAGCACCATCAGAGCCGGAAACACCATCTGCTTGAAGGGCATCTCCCGTTCTTTGAGCCAGAAATAAACCCCAAAAACCAGAACAAAGCCAGTACCGGCCATGCCCAGGTAGAAATTGAAGTCCCAAAAGTTTTCAGCATACAGGTTCAGGGAATGATACGTCACCGGCGATTCCAGCGGCACCTGAAGGAAAAGCATGGCATGCAACAGATGCCCCAGCGAGGGATACCCAAAAACAGCCAGAAAATTTCCTTTGGTGGTAAACGCGCCCAGCTCCAACGCCGGCGGCAACAGGCGGATGGCGCTCATCATCCCAGAGAAGAACACCACCGCCGCCAGCCAGGGCAGATGTTTCCAGGAGATAAGTGCCAGAAAGAACAGGAACAACACCAGCCAGACGTAATGATGTTGCGAGCCAGCCAGAATCATGTAGAAAAACAGGAGTGAGAACTGGAAAACCCAGCGCCACGAAGGCCCTGCTTCAAACAGTTGAAGGACGAGCGCGAAGAAAAAGGGAAACAGAAAATAGCCAGCCCACGTGAAATGCCCCACGCTGTAATGAGCAACAATGTAACCGTTGAAACCAAACAAGAAGAACAGCCAGGAAAACGTGTAAAGCGAGAGATGAAACTTGCGGTAAAACCACAAAAGCCCCAAAAAACCCAGGCTGTAGTGCAGCAGGACATCGAAAAAAACGTATTCCGAAACGGAGAAAAATCTCATCAACAACATTTGCGGCGTTGTGATGACGTCTGGCAAAGCCAGGAAACGGTTGGTGACATCATGCAGCGAAGCCGTGTCGCGCATGTGTAACGGCAAAACGCCCGCCAAAATGGAATCGCGCACGAACGACAGGCGCGGGATGTTAATGAGCGCCCAATCGAAGAAATCGAGCGGGGCTTTGCCCCACTCGAACACTTTGCCCCACAGAAAAATTCCCACTGCATACAAGCCGAGCAAGCCGCCTGTCTGAACCGCAGATGGCTGATGGCCGCTCTCTGCAAAGAAAGCTTCCTCAAGCCAGGCAATCAGCCCGCGAACCCAACGTGTTATCGTGTGCATCTTACCGCTTCCACAGGATTTTTCCGAGTTTGTTCAAACGTTCACTCCAGGAGATTGAGCCAAACCGAATCAACGGCCAGGTTTCCAGACGGCGCCACAGGCGCGGCCCATTCAGCATTTGGGGCAAAATTTTGCCGTTCACCAGCCGTTTATCCGTATCCAGGAGGGTGAAGCGGGTCATTGGGCGGCCTCCCGCCAGGCGAATGTTGAGTTCGGTTTCGGGATGTTTATAGTGCGGTCTGCCGCCGGGCAGGTGCGAATAATCGTGATTCTGGTGGATAATCATGACATCGTGTGTGGCGTCAATGGCTGGAAAACCACTCTTGCGAGCGTGGTAAATCATCCAGTTATCCCATCCAGCGCGGCCAATCACAAAAGGCGGAATTTCGACAAAACAACGCGCGGGAAAGAGGAAATAATCCGAACCGGCGGGACGGTGAAGCGTTCCCTGCCGCCGAACGCGCTCGCGCAGGCGCTCCTGCCAGCCGGGAGAGAAATCGAGCGATTCGGTCACGTCCAAATCCCAGCGTTGACCCATCAGGACGAATTGTTGGAGCTGCGCTGAAACGGTGTTGGCGGCCTGAACAAAATCCCCCAACAGGAGAATATCAGCATTGACGATAGCATACAACGGGGTGGAGCTGGCCTGGCGCGCCAGTCGAAACATCGCATCCATCAGGGGCGCGCCGCTCTCGCTGCGCGGCACCTGACGCACATGGGTCAGGCCGAATTCGGCAGCCGTTTCGGCCAGACCGGGTTCATCACCCAACAGGACGATGTTCACATCCGGCAATTCCATCCAGGAACGCAGGGCGTTGCGCTGCAGGATGGCAATATGCGGATGGGTAAACGGTTTGGGGGCAGAAAAGAGAGTAATGCGTGTCACGATTTTCTGGAGTCCGTATTTGCCCTTTCATCCACGTCCATCATCGTCTTATGAGTTACCGACGCATTGATTTGGTTGAGCTCAGGATGACGCTGGACAACGCGCAGAACGTCATCCCAGGTGAAGGATTCGGAATCGGGCAGGTGAGCAAGCAGTTCGCGCGCAAAGGTCAGGTCTTCAGGGGTATCTACCGTCCAGCGCAGATGTCCGTAATCGGGAGTATGATGAAGTTGGGCAACACGGAAACCACGCGGAGAAGTCCCAACCGCGAGCGAGCAGGTCTGTGTTATCACTTCGGGCGCAGCCAGGATGACGTTTTCGTAGAGAAACGGCATGACGTGTTCACGGTGGAAGGGTGCAGAGGCTTCCCGCCAGGCGCGTTCCAGCGCGTCGAAAGTGCAGGCTTCCACATCTAACCCAATTGGAAAGGAACGTGTGAAAGGCGGGGGCAGGCGGTTGCAGGCGAAATCGAGAGGCGGCTCGCGGTGAGTGGTCAACAGTTGCACGGTTTGGTCAATCAGCGCCGGGTCAATGAAGGGGCAATCGGCAGTAATCCGAACGACCCATCTGGGCGGTTGCGTCTTTGCGGCCTGGTAGTAACGGTCGAGAACATCATGCAGCGAACCGCGGTAACACTCCACCCCTTGCGCGGCAGCGAACGCCGCAATGGGGTCATCTGTTGGGTCGGTGGTGGTGGCAACCAGCACGCGGTCTACCCGTTGGGCGCAACGAACGCGCTCGATGACACGCTGAATCATCGGCTTGCCGGCCAAATCGAGCAGCACTTTGCCAGGCAAACGCGAAGAGCCCATGCGGGCCTGAACAATCGCAAGCGTATCGGAACTCATTCAGGCGGTTTTTTCCAGCGCAGCCGGGGATGGATTGGCCGGAGCAGGCGTAGCGCGGGCAGCCGCAAGTTCGGCTTCGAGCATTTTGACCTGCGCCTGGAGTTTCTCCAGATTGGTTTTATAGTCGCTCACTTCTTTTTCGAGCGCGGCAATCCGTTTGCGCTGACTTGCGCCTTGCAGGCTGCCTTTCAGCATCGAAGGCGCCACGAACAGCCAGCCGACCAATACCCCTACCACCAGCGTCACCAGTACGACCAGCGCCAGCGAACCGCTGATTTGCCAGAGAAAGAACGAAACGGTGATGGCCGCCGTGTTTTGCAAAGCAAAGATAACCGCAACGATGGCAACCAGCAAAGCAAGAATGAGATAAACCGTAGCCATTAGCGCGCCTCCTTCACTTTTTGATAGGTTTCGAGTAAAACCTGGACATTCTTGCGCCAATCGGCGCGTTCTTCTGCAATTCTACGCGCATTGCGGCCAATTTGTGGCAGGTGTTGACGCTGCTGGAGGGCCTGCCGAAGTTTTGCCGCCAAATCGGCGTCATCGCCATCTCGGAACAACCAGCCATTATACCCCTCCTGCACCCATTCGCGGTTGGCCGGAATGTCTGAAACCAGGCAGGGCAGCCCGCACGCCATTGCTTCCATGAGAGAGACCGAAGAGCCATCTATGTGCGAGGGGGAGATGTACAGGTCGGCCATGTGATAGAAGCGTGGTAAGTCGGTATTGCGCACCTGTCCAGGAAAGATGACTCGCTCCAGAACGCCCCCCTGCATCAGAATTTCTCGAATGCGGTTGCCTTGTGAACCGCTTCCAACCAGGAGCAAACGCAGGTTGGGGATTTCTGCGGCTACCCGGACAAAAGCCCGTGCCAATACGTCCACACCGTAGATGGGCTCCCACGCACGGTTGCAGAACAGGGTCATCCAGTCGTCCGATAGTTCGGCAGGTGCGTGAGTCGTTCCAGCAGAATCAGAGTTTTGCGAGTGGGTCATCTCCGCTGCTGGCGCATCGCTGGTTTCCCAGTCTTTGGGGGTAAAGTGGGTCAAATCTACCCCCCAGGGGAAAACCACCGTCCTGGCCGGGTTCATTCCATACGCAATGGCCTTTTGCCGGGTGACTTCGGCATCGGAAGTGAAGTACTGCGTGTTCTTCAGGACGTAGCGGGTGACCCATTCCCAGCCTTTGCCGCGATGAACATCCTGCATCAGGTCGAATCCCCACGACATGGTGAGAATCGGACGAAAGCCGCTCAACAGGGCAATAAACGCGCACGTTTGAATGGGGCCGGCGTGAATTAAGTCCGGTTGAATTCTGCGGACGATGCGCCGAAAGTCGAGAACGTATTCTGGCAAGTCGCGCCATGCGAAGGGCTTTTGTCCGCCGGCCCACAGGACAATCTCCACCTCCGGCGGTACGGGGCGGCTTTCCACCTGCCGCGCGCCACGTTGAAGCCGAACATAGAAGACCTGATGTCCGCTTTCCGCAATGGCAGTCAGAAAACGGTGGTCGTGAGGGGTGTAGTCCAGGCTGAAATAAATGAGCTTCATAGCGGCAGGTATCCGGTATGGGGTTTCTCCCACACCGGACACTGATAAGCACCAGATACCGGTTTATCCCAAATCCGTCCAGCGCAGTTCTTTGCCTTTGGGCAGGTCGGTCAGCGCGCGCGTGCCAATGACGTTTTGAATCTGGTCGGGTTTGATGGCGCCGGGGGTGGCCGGGCGCAAAACGTCAATCATCTCGCGGGTGAACACCTCGCCCGCACGGATGTCGCGTGCGGCGCGCAAACAGCGGCGCTGAACGATGGCCGTCTCTTGTTCATTGCCGGTGATGAATTTGTCAGCAGAACCAAGCGCACGTTCCAGTAAACGGGTCTCTTCCACCATGTGCGCCCAGGCATCGGGGTTCATGGCAAATTTGTGGTCAGGTCCTTCGCGGTCATTGTCATCGGTAAAGTGACGTTCAATCATGCGCGCCCCCAGCGCCACGGCGCCCAGCACGGTAGCGTTTCCGTGCGTATGGTCAGAAAGTCCCAGCACCACATCCGGGAACATGGTGGCATAGGTCTTCAAGACGTTAAGGTGAATGTGGTCGTAATTTTCGGGGCTGGCGGTGTAGTTCGTGTTGCACTGCATCACGCACAATTGTCGGTTCAGCCGCAAAATGGCGTGAACGGCGCGCTGCACTTCCCCAATCGTCGAGGCGCCGGTGGCAATAATCATCGGCTTGCCCTTGCTTGCCATGTGTTCCAGTGTTTCAATCCAGTCAATTTCGCCAGAGCCAACCTTGTAAGCCGGCACGTAGGGGTCTACATGTTCGATAGAATCGAAATCGTAAGGTGAGGTGAAGAAGTCAATCCCGACCTTATCACACTCTTCCTTCAAAATTGGTGTCCAATCTTGCGGAAGAGAGGCCGCGGCATATACTTCTGTGACCGATTTCTTCCATTTGGCCTGGTGGCTGACTTTGCTGTTCATGTGGCTGAAGCCGTATTCCGAAACGATTTTGGGCGCCTGAAAATGCTGAAATTTGGCGGCATCGGCGCCGGCTTCTTTTGCCAGGCGAATGAGCAGTTTGGCGCGCTCCAACGAGCCATCGTGATTGGCGGCAATATCAGCGATGAAATAGGTAGGATGGTTTGGGCCGATGAGACGGTTGTTGATTTTGAATTCCATAGGTTCCTCCTGAAGGGATTCTCAAGCAAAAGGGGATGATTGCATATTACGCCTGACCAACCTGTGCATAACTCCGTATTTTCTGTGGATAACCCTGCTGATATTGTGCATAAAACTGCGCGATTCCAGTGGAAAGCGCGGGGATTTCTGTTCCCAGGTCGGTGGATAACTTGTGGGTAGAAAGCCGCAAGTTGTGCGACCGGCGCGCCTTCAGGCCAGACTGTTCCACCGATTGGGGGATGACCAGGCGTTCGTCGAACCCGAACTGACGCGCCAGGCGTACCCCGAATTCATATTTGCTCAGTGCTTCACGTCCGACAACATGGTACACGCCTGAAAGACCAGCCTCCAGCATCTGAATCAGAAGCGCCGATACATGTGCAACAAAGAGCGGACAAAAATAGACATCGGTGAAGCCATTTGCCGCCTGCCCGGCGGATAATTTGTTGAAAAAAAACTCAGCAAGCGAGCGCGTGCCGGAAAGACTCCAGCCAAAGAAGTTGACTCGCGCCACAATGGCCTGTGGATTGGCCGCAAGCACGTTCTGTTCGCCGAGCAGCTTCGTCTGGGCATAGACCGAAAGCGGGTTGGGAGTGTCGGTTTCTACATAAAACCCCTCTTTGGTTCCATCGAAAACCGCATCGGTGGAGACGTGCAGGAAGCGCACGCCGGCACGCGCAGCAGATTCGGCCAGAATGCCGGGAATCTCTCCATTCAGCAAACGTGCGCCTTCGGGGTCGCTTTCACAGGAGTCGATATTAGCATTTGCGGCAGCGTGAATCACGGCATCGGGGCGGATGGTTTCGATTAAACGGCGAGCCTGCTCCAGCCTGGTCAGGTCGGCGCGCACGACCTCAAAGGGCGTATGGTGCAGTTTTCCGCGGTCTACCGCAAGGATAGAATGAGAGTCCCAATTCCCCAAACAGAGATTGAGACCAAGCAAGCCAGAGGCGCCAGTAACCAGGATGCGTGCCATAGGTCAGGTGGGAGGCGAGAACAGGTTGAGGGGCAGGTGCCAGATGCCAGGCATGCACACGTGAACCCTGACATCTGATACCTGAGCCTCTCTATCCTTCCAGCGTGCCATTCGCAAAGGCTTCCTCAAAGGGCGCAATGTATTTGCGAATGCCTTCTACATCCAGCCACCAGGTGTTGGTATCGCTGGTGTAACTGAAGCCTTCGGGCAGGGGCTTGCCTTCGTAGTGCTGGTTGCGGTTCCAGAGCGTTTCGGGCGGTTTGATAACGTACATCGTCTCGCGTTCTACGGCATTGCGAGATTCTTCGGCAGAGAGCAGCTCTTCGTGCAGTTTTTCGCCAGGACGAATGCCGATGATTTCGAGGCGGGCTTCGGGAGCAATCGCGCGTGCCAGGTCAATGACTTTGGTGCTGGGAATTTTGGGGATGAAGACTTCGCCGCCTTCCATTTGTTCGATGCACCGGATGACGAAATGGACACCTTCTTCGAGCGAGAGCCAGAAGCGCGTCATGCGCTCATCCGTGATGGTAATTTTGCCGCTGGCGCGCTGCTTGAGGAAAAGCGGCACGACCGAGCCACGCGAACCGACCACGTTGCCGTAACGAACGCAAGCGTAGCGGGTGGCTGACCCGGCGGCATAGTTGTTGGATTGAATGACAAGTTTTTCGGCCACGAGTTTGGTGCCGCCATACAGGTTGGCCGGGCTGACAGCTTTGTCGGTGCTGAGCGCTAACACTTTACTCACACCGGCATCCAGCGCGGCTTCGAGTACGTTGGCGGTGCCGAGGATGTTGGTTTTAACGGCTTCCATTGGGTTGTATTCACAGGCCGGCACTTGTTTGAGGGCAGCGGCATGGACGACGATATCCACGCCATGCATGGCGCGTAACAGGCGGTCGCGGTCGCGCACATCGCCGATAAAATAGCGCAGACGCGGGTCATCAAAGCCGCGCACGCGCATTTCATGTTGTTTGAGTTCATCGCGGCTGAAGATGATGATTTTTTTGGGGTTCTTTTCGGCCAGCAAAAGTTGCGTAAATTTTTTGCCGAATGAGCCGGTGCCACCGGTGACGAGTACAGATTTGTTGGTCCAGTCCATGCAGTCTCCGTAGGGGAAGTTTCAGGGGTAATCTAATGATGGATTAGAAGATTGCTGAAAGAAGATGCCACCTGTGGTTTAAAAAGCGCAGGCTGGTGGGGGTCATTCCTGTTCTCCAGAAGGAGTAGAGACATAATTCATCAAACCACTCACAAAACTGGAGAGTTGGGCTTTGAATGTAAACTGTTCGTGTTCCTGTCGAGCCATAAATCTGCAAATTCTGATTTGTACTCAGCATAAGTTTGTCAAAAGTACTGTATTGTACCGCTATTCTTCTTTTCACTTTGTGAAATCCAGCCGGTTGATGTTCTCGCGGCTGGTAAAATACACCCAATGCGTAACCGACTTGCCGCGCTCTCTCTGGCTCTGTTTCTGCTGTGCCTGGCCGTTGCGATTGGCGGCGGGTTGTTTTGGGGCAACCTGCAATTCAGTCGTAACACACACACGGGGGTGGAATTTTTGGCCGTGTGGAAGCCTGCCCAAAACTTCGCATTGCAGGGTATTTCACCCTATAATGTAGAAAATACACTGGAAGTCCAACGGCTGGTTTATGGCCGCGTTGCGCGCACAGGAGAACGTTCGTTTCAATTCGTTTTGCCGTTCTATTTTGCCCTGTTATTCTTCCCGCTGGCCTCCATCCGCGATTTTTTCCTGGCGCACGCACTGTGGATGACCTTGTTGCAATTGGCCGTGAGCGGTCTAATTGTACTCTCTTTGCGCCTCAGCCGCTGGCAGGCCTCGTGGTTCGCTCTGCCGCTGATTTCATTATTTGCCGTCTTCTGGCAGCCAGGCACGCTCGCGCTTGTGGATGGCAACCTGGTGCTGGCACAATCGCTGCTTGTTTTCGGCGCACTGCGCGCTATCGAAAGCGAGGCGGATGAACTGGCCGGAGCGCTGGCCGCCCTGGGATTGATTTCCCTGCGCGTGAGCGGCCTGGTGCTGCTGCTGCTGGCAGTTTGGGTGTTTTCCACAGGCCGTTACCGCATCCTGGCTGGCTTTTTGATGACCATCACCGTGCTGATTGCCGTTGCTTTTCTGGTATATCCTGGCTGGTTCACCGAATTTTTCTTCAGCAGCATCATCGAATGGCGAACACAGGTTTTGCCCTCCACCTTCCGCTCCCTGGAACACTGGTTCCCGGGCCTCGGCACCCCGCTGGCCCAAGGATTGCGAGCGGTTGCCATCGTCATCCTGTTTTTGGAATGGCAGGCTGTGCGCGGCAAAGGTGTTCACTGGTTGTTTTGGACGGCCTCATTAACCGCCGTGCTGACACCCTGGTTCGGCATGAAATATGCCCCCGCCTGGACGGCCTTCAGCCTGCCGGCCATCATTCTGGTTTTTTCGGTGATGGGCCAACGCTGGGGTCTGCTGGGACGGCTGGCCGCCCTGCTGATAGGTACGGCGCTGTTCGTCGGCCTGTGGCAGGCCTATCTCTCCGGGTTCGATTCAGTTTTCCTGTTCGCTTATCCACCTGGCATGACTCTTCTGCTCTACTGGGTACGCTGGTGGGCCACCCGTCCGCCGCGCCTGTGGGCCGATATGCTTACACAGGGAAGATGAACCATGAAACGCCGTGATTACCTTCTTCTCTTCCTGGTTGGCCTGGCCTGGAACAGCGCCATCGCCTGGTTTCAACACGCCCCCGGCTATATGGATGCTGACTACTACTACGCCGGCGGCGTGCGCCTGTTTCAGGGACACGGCTTCACCGAAATTTACCTGTGGAACTACCTGGATAACCCACAAACATTGCCGCACCCCTCGCATGGATACTGGTTTCCGCTTGCTTCAATGGTGGCAGCAGCAGGAATGTGGTTGACTGGAAGCGACTCCTTCGCTGCCGGGCGGCTGGGTTTCGTGTTGATTGCAGCGCTCGTCCCGCCCACCAGTGCGGCACTGGCTTTTTCCTTCACGCACAAACGTCCGCTGGCGCTGGCTTCGGGCTTTCTCGGCGTTTTCTGCGGTTACCATGCACCTTTTTTGCCGACCACCGACAATTTCGGAATTTTCATGCTTCTGGGGGCGCTTTTCTTTCTGCTCTTTCCGCGCACCGAACGCAAAGCAGCGTTCCTGCTGGGAGTTATAGCCGGGCTGATGAACCTGGCGCGCTCCGATGGCCTTTTATGGCTGGCCGTGGGCGGCGGTGGGCTATTCCTGCGCTGGTTGCAGGAGAGAAAAACCTCCTCTTTTCTCTCCTCTTTCATTCTTCCCGTGTCTCTATTCCTGCTCGGTTACGCCCTGGTGATGGGCCCCTGGATGGCGCGCAATCTTTCCATCTGGGGAACGCCGCTTACCCCGGCTGGCAACCGCGTCTTGTGGATGACGCGTTACGATGAAACCTTTGCCTGGCCGCCCGACCGCGTAAATTACGAAGCCTGGCGCGCCGCCGGTTGGCAGGCCGCGCTCGAAGCCCGGCGCGAAGCGCTCCAACTCAACGTCATCAACTCGATTGCCGCGCAAGGCGTCGTCTTGCTGGCTGTCTTCGCGCCAATTGGCCTGTGGGTGGTGCGAAACGACCTGCGCGCTCTCCTGGCAGTGCTGGCCTGGCTGGCGTTATTCTTCGTACTCACCTTCATCTTTCCCTTCGCAGGTTCACGCGGCAGTTTCTTCCACGCTGCCGCGGCACTTCAACCCGTCTGGTGGACAGCAGCGCCAATTGCAGTCGAGTTCCTGGTGAGCAAAGCCCGTCAGCGCGGACGCTTCACCCCCCAGGCGTTCGGCATCTTTCGGTTTGCGCTGATAGCCTTCATGGGCTGCATCACCCTGGCGCTGCTGTATATCAGCCTCATCGAAAAAGACTGGAACGAGTTCCAGCGCGTCTATCAGCGTGCTGAGCAGATACTGCGCGAAAACGGAGCGCGCCCTGAAGATGTCGTCATCGTCGCAAATGCACCGGGCTATTTTGCCACCAATCGCCGCCCGGCCATCATCGTCCCCGATGAAGACCTGGCAACCACCCGCCGCCTGGCGCGTCAGTTTGGAGCGCGTTTCCTCATCCTGGAAAAAACCTACTACACCGACCCGATGATTCCGGTGTATCAAAACCCATACGCTCAACCCGGGCTGACGTATCTGGGAGAGTTTGACGAAGTGCGCCTGTTTCGCATCGAACCATGAACTAACCTCCCATCCAGACAGTAAGCCACGAACTGGTTTGGAATGAGTCAGAAATTTCCCCATCGGCATAAGATATGCTATACTCAAAAATAATTCACCGGACTTAAGACATGGAACAAATTACACTCGTTGTCATAGACGACCATCCACTCTTTCGGCAGGGGGTAGCCAATGCGTT
>JANWWK010000081.1 GCA_025056175.1 Anaerolineales bacterium | reverse complement strand
AGGTCGCCGCGCTCGTCGGCCAGTGCCCCCAGATTGTTAAGCGCAACCGCCGCGCGCTCGCGGTTTCCGACTGAGACGGCCAGCGAGAGCGCTTCGCGGTAGAGTTCTTCTTCGGTAGGGGCATCGCCGAGCGTACCCATTACTACCCCCAGCCGGTTGAGCGCAAGCAAGAGTGTGTGGGTATCGCCAATCTGACGCGCCAGGTCGCGGCTTTCTGCGCAAAACGTGCGCGCCTGTTCTGGTTGACCCAGCCGCCAGTACACGTTTCCCAGTCCGTACAAAATGCGCGCCAGCGTGGGCCGTGCCGGAATCCCGGCTGCGCGCGCCATCGGTAGGGCTTGTCGGAGGGTTGTTTCAGCCTCAAGGTAATTGCCCATTTCGGCATATATTTGTCCCAGCTGCGCCAGGCACGCCGCCAGCAGGATGCTGGTGGAGAGTTGTCTTGCCAGGCTGAGTGCTTTTTCGGTGCTTTTGACCGAATCGACGAATTCCCCGGCGCGGTAGAACGCCTCGCCAATTTTCAGGTGGACGTGAGCCAGGTCGCGGGTCTGTCGAGGGTGAAGCAGGTTGAGAGCGCGTTGAAAGAAGCGGAAGGCTTCGTCGAAGGCGCTCAGGTTCAGGGCGCGCTCGCCGGCTTCGAGCAGCACCGCCACGGCGCGGTCGTGGTCGCCGGCTTTTTCATAATGTTCGGCGATGACGGACAGATATTCTCCGCGCCGCTCGCCGCTGGCTTTGCTCAGCCAGTCTGCAACCAGCGCGTGATATTGCTGACGATGACGCTTAAGGACGGTTTCATACGTGACATCACGCAGAAGCGCATGTTTGAAAGCGTATTCCTGGGTGCCATCAAAGGTTGAATCGGGACTTTGGAAAATGAGTTCTTTGGCGCGCAGAGCTGCCAGCGATTCTTCCAGTTGCGTCGGCTCGGCTTCGGCTTCAGGACTGAGCGCTTTGAGCGCGCTATCCCAAAACACGCGCCCGACGACCGAAGCACGCTGAAGAGAAGCGCGCTCCAGCAAGCCCAACCGGTCTAAACGCGCCTGGAGAACGCCCGAAAGAGTGGGTGGAATGACGGCTGTATGCAGGCGTGTCATGTCAATTTGCCACGTCTCTTCCCCCGGGCGGATGACGTGATTGTCAATCAGCATCTTGACGAGTTCTTCCAGGTAGAAAGGGTTGCCTTCGGCGCCGTTGACGATAAGGTCACGCAAGGCAGGGGGGATATGGCTGGTCTTTTGCAAAATTTGCGTTACCAATGCCTGGCTTTCTTCTGTCTGCAAGGGTCTGAGCTCAAGTTTGCGCGCCGCCGTCAGGCCGAGGCCCCAATCGGGAATGCGCTCGAATAAGGCTGGCCGCGCTGTGCTGATGACCAGAAACGGTGTGGAGGCCGGCACATGCGCGCACAGATACAGCAAGGCATCCAGCGAGCCGCGGTCGGCCCAGTGGATGTCATCGGTGATTAAGACGACGGGGTAGGTTTCGGCGGCGGTGACAAAAAAGCGCGTCAGCGTGTTAAGCCCCAGACTGCGCAGTTGTTTGGGGTCTTGTAAGATGCCGCGCAGATAGGGGCTGGCCGAAAAATCGAAGCCGACCAGTTGTCCAATGATGTGTGCTTTTTCGATGGCGCGCTCATCATCCGGCAGAAATTCGACGAAACCGCGTTCCATTTTTTCGTGGACCGTGGCGAGCGTATCACTGTCTTGAATTTGAAAGCGAAAACAGAAAATATCGCGCCACAGGGCGTAGGGGGTGGTCGTCTCAGAAGGGTGAGAGCGTCCTTGAAACAGGTAGAAGTCTTCTGGCAGAGGGTCAGTCCAGGCCAGAAATTCGTGCAACAGGCGGCTCTTTCCCAGCCCCATTTCGCCAATGAGCGTGACCAGGCGCAACGGATGGCGGCCAAACAACTGACGGAAGGCGTCTTGCAGTGCTTCGAGTTCGGTTTGACGGCCTATCAGACTGGTTTCAATCCCTTCAACCCCGCGTGCTTCTTGCAGACGAAAGGCGCGTGGCTTGGCGGCATGTACCAGGTACGTTTGTACTGCCTCGCTTTTGCCTTTCACGTGCAAAGGCGGCTGAATGGACACATCGAACACGCCGCGCACCAGACGGTAGGTATCGTGAGAAATCAGGATGTCGCCTGGTGTGGCGGTGTCGTTCAGGCGTGCAGCCAGGTTGACCGTGTCGCCCAGGGCGGTAAACTCTCCGGTGGTTCCTACTGGCCCAACGATGACTGGCCCGGTGTTGATGCCCACGCGGAGACGCAGTTCCTGCCCGGCCAGGATGGGCAGAGATTGCAGCGCCTGGCGCATTGCCAGCGCGGCGCGGATGGCCTGTTCGGCATCGTCCTCATGCACCCTTTCGGCGCCCCACAACGCCATCACACCCTCGCCAGTGTGTTTATCGATCCGTCCGCCATGTTTCAAAATAAGGGCATCCAGTTGATTCCACAAGGCGTTGACGGCGTGCAGGTCTTCGGCATCCAGCGTTTCTCCCAGCACGGCCAGTGCTGGAATATCGGCAAATAACACGGTGACCAGTTTGCGCTGACGCAACTCCTCTGCCGTATCTTCGGCCTCGCTCTGGAGTGTTTTCAGTTTCTCTCGTAAAGGTGCCAGGGCCGTGTTGACGACCGAATCGCCCAGAACGGGACGTTGCGCTTCGAGCGCTGCAATGGCCTGCCTGAGCTTCTCGATTTCGGTCGTCATGTGCGCTTCTCACTCTGCAAAAGCCACCAGGATGCCGTAAGTGATGGCAGTGACCAGGCTGATGATGCACAGCCCAATGCCCACCTGTGCCATACGGGGACTATCGGCGCGCAGGCCGAACAGCCCCAACCCAATGCCAGCCAGGCTGAGCGAACCGCCGCATATCGGCACGAGTGCAGCGCATAAACTCAAAACGCCCAGCGCGACGGAGCCCATCGCCAGATAGCGGTTGGTTTTTTCTTCGGGGTCGAGGCTGTTGTAATCCGGTTCGATAGACATCGCCAATCTCCTGACGAGGAGAGTATAGCACAGGTCAGAAGAAAGCAGAAAGGCGGCGCGCCAGTGCCCACCCCATCCGCCGCAGAAGATGAGCGCGATAGACCACGTGTGCGTGCCACATGGTAGAGCCTTTGTCTATCCCATAACCCAGCCGCAGCCACCACTCTGGCGCGGGGGCAAACGTCATCCAAACGTAACGCCAGAATCCCACCTCTCGCCAGTTGGGAAACGGCCACTGTGGCCAACCTTCGGGGTATGTTCCCAGTTTTCCCATCGGCGCAGGAGATTCGAGATGAAGCCGGGCGCGTACCTTTTCACAGGCAGGCGTCAGGCTGTAAAGAACGGCGAGCCGCCGTCGAAAGAGCGGGTCACGCCGGTCGAGGGCGCTCCAATCCACTGCATCCACCTGCGCTTCGATCAGGCTGATAATGTCGGCTATCCATTTCAACGCAATCGGGCGGTTGGTGCGTGCAAGAAACAGGTGGATGACGAGGTGGCGCATCAGGTAAAGCAATGTATCCAGCGGGGACGAAGTCAACACCTGGCGGTTGAGGATGCGAATCTGTTGTGGTGCTTCGTGCAGGTCGCGGAACTCATCATCAGGAGAAGGTTCGCTCTCCAGGCGGTGTGCCG
>JANWWK010000044.1 GCA_025056175.1 Anaerolineales bacterium | reverse complement strand
TGGTCGGAGTCTAAACCACCCCTATCCCGACTGAGGGATTGAAACAACTCGACATAACACCATGTCGTTTTCCGACAACAGTCTAAACCACCCCTATCCCGACTGAGGGATTGAAACTACGGAGCGAAAAATAATATCCTGCGCTCCTGATAAGTCTAAACCACCCCTATCCCGACTGAGGGATTGAAACCCCGCCTTGCCCTACCAGGTTTTTCTGGCGTCCATAACCGATGGAGGATGCCGGGCAATCGGCGGTTTCCGACAAATGTGCGGTGCAGTGCAGGCGCGTGGAAAGCCCGCCTGCACGGCGTTTGCAATTAAGGAGCCAGTTCTTGCGGGCGAAAGCAAGGGTCGTAATCCATCCCCAGAATCACCACGTAAGCCGTTTGTGCGCCCGGAGAAGGCACGGCCACCAGGGCCGATTCGGACAGTCCCAGCACCGCCAGCAGACTGGCCGAGCGCGTTCTGTCCTGGTCGGGAGTCAGGTCGTAGAGCAGGGTTTGGGCGTAATTACGGTGGTCCGAAGCGCGAAATGTGGTTTCGTATCCGGCATAGTTCAGCCGTTCGGCGGCCAGCATCTCCCAATTGTCGTACGGGGTGCCGTTGCGGATTTCGACTTGCCAGGTTTGTCGTTGCTGCTGTCGGGGAGAAGGCGAGATGGCCTGCCGCAGCATCTCCTGGATGAGCGCCGTGTTTGGCAGCAGGACATAGGCTCCCCCGGGTGTTGTCCAGGGCGTGACCAACTCTCCGGCGATGTAGTAGCTGCGAATATCAGCATTGCTCAAGTGGAGTGCCAGCGGTGCCAGTTGCAGCACATCGTCTAAGCCCACATCTGTTCGGATGGTGGTGCGGAAATCGGCATATAGCTGCGGCAGGCGCGAGAATACATCGGCGCGCAAGGCCTGCCCATACAGCGCGCGCAACACTTCTTGCTGACGGCGTCCACGGTCAAAATCGTTCGATTTGGAGCGCGAGCGGGCATACCAAAGGGCGTAGTCGCCGTCCATGTGAATCAATCCCTGCCCGGTGGTGAAGAGCGTCCAATTGTTTTCATCATAAGGGTCAAGCGAGGGGTCTATCAAACGCCAGTCGGTGTAAGAACAGGCCACTGGCACATCAATTCCGCCCAGGGTATCTACGATGCGGCGAAAGCCGTCGAAATCTACCATAGCGGTATGGTCAATCGTCAAGCCTAAATTTTCGCGCAGGGTATCGCGGAGCAAACCGGGACCGCCGCCCGGATAGCGTGTCAGTTCACCGCTCTGATAAGCCGTGTTGATGCGGTTCATGCCCACGGTAGGGATATTCACCCACAAATCGCGCGGAATGGATACGAGGGAAACCTGTCCCTCGTGGGGGCGCACGATGGCAATCACCAGCGTATCGGTGCGATACGAAGACCCCGGACGCAAATCGGAGCCGAGCAGGAGAAATGTAATCACATCCGGTGCATCCAGCAGGGTCGGCGGCGTGTTGAGCAGAGGTGCCGGTGGAGTGGCAGGGATGGCTGTTGGCAGGGGCGTGGCCGTCACCACCTGGGGCGGCAGGGTTGCAGAGAGCTGGAGCGGAAGCGTAGGGGGTAAGGCAGCCAGCGGCTGCCCGCCGATGGCCGGGATAAAGGGTTGAAACGGCGTGGGTGTGGGGGTAGCGTTGGCTGGTGCGGTGACGAAATAATAAGGCAGGACAGGCGACGGCGCGGTCTGAATTTCCCCGCAGGAGGTCAGCAAAAAAATGGCCACAAGCGCATGCCAGACCGTGCGAACGAGCGGCTTTTTCATACGAAAATGAAACGGCAACGGGCCGGGCGCTTTGTTCTGGCCTTCAGGGAGTTGCCGTTGGGGGCGGTGGTGTGTTGGAGGGCGATGGCGTGCTGGTGGGCAGCGCCGGAGTCTGTGAGGGGGGTTCGGTGGTTGGAGCGAGCGGCGTAGCGGTTGCGGTGGGAGTGCCGGTCTCCTCTCGAATCACGATGAACGTTGCCGAGGGTGTGGCCGAGTAACGTGGGGTGCTGGTCGGCACATTTGGCACTTTCAGCACCTTCCCGGCCTGAATGAAGGTTGAATTCCCCAAACAATTGGCGCGCTGCAGGTCTGCCACGCTCACGCGGAATAGCTGGCTGAGCGAGAAGAGCGTATCGCCCGGCTGAACGACATAACTCACCCATCCCCTCGGCGCGCCGCATGGGATGGATGTGGCGGTGGGCAGGGGCGGGACGTAGAGGAACGAACCCGGCACCAGCTGGTCACTCACCAGGCAGTTGGCCTGGCGCAGGGCTTCAATGCTGATGTTGTAGGTTTGTGCCAGGCCGGGCAGGGTGTCGTAGAGTTGCACCACCACGGCCACCCAGCCGAGCGGCGGCGGACAGTTGGTGGGCGGCGGCGGGGGGGTAAATGTGAGCGTGGGCGTGGGGAGCGGGGTATCGGTACTCAGGTTGGCCGCCTGGGTGAAACTCGCTGGCGGCAGGGTCGGCGAAAGGGCAACAATGCGCGTGGCGGGGGTCGAAACAGGCAGGGTGGCGCTTGCTGCCGGACTCATCCCCATGCCTCCTTCCACCATCGAAAGGGCAAATCCGCCGATGACAATTGCAACACACACCAGCCCAAACAACAGCCCAGAGCCTGCCTGTCGCAGCCAGTCCATGCTTACCCTGCCTTGTGGTCATCTGCCGGTTGTTTGAACGGCAACAAGACGTTAAAGGTAGACCCTGCGCCCATTTCCGTGTCCACCCAAATCTGTCCCCCCTGCGCTTCGGTCAGGGCTTTAGCAATGGAAAGGCCGACGCCGGTATCGCCCACACCTTGAATCAGGACGTTATCGGCGCGGTAGAGACGGGAGAACACGCGCGGCAAGTCTTCTTTGGGGATGCCCCCGCCGGTATCAGTGACCTGAATCAGGGCATACTCGTTGCCGTTTTTGCGCTGCGTGCGCACCCGCAGGGTCACCGTACCTTCGACCGCCGACGCCGCTCCGGCATTTTGCAGCAGATGGATGAGAATTTGCTGCAACGCCTCACGGTCGGTATGAAGCGGTGGCATATTTTCGGGAATGTCAATCCGCAGGGTGATGTTTTTCTCGCGCAGCTGGCTGGAAGTGTAGGCCATGGCGTTGTCAATGATGAGGTTTAAATCCACCGGCTCTGGCTTGAGCGACATCAACCCCGTTTCGAGCGTGCTAATCTGAATCAGGTCGTCAATCAGGCTGCCAATCCGCTCGGTCGAAGCGCGGATGCGTTCAATGAACTTGCGTTGAAGTGCCCCTAAAATACCGACCGATTCGCCCAGCAACAGGTCGGCATACCCGATGATGGACGACATGGGCTGGCGCAATTCCTGCGAGATGGAAGCAATCACTTCGGCCTGTTCGGTGGTCAGGCTGGCGCTGGGAGAGGTTTTGTTCTCCAGTTCCAGAATGCGCATGTTCGATTCGGCCAGAGCGTTTTGCAGGCGCGCCATCTCGCGCAGGGTCATGCGTAGTTCGTTTTCCAGCTGTTCGTTGGTGGCAACCGGCGTTGTGCCGCCAGAGAGAGACTCAAGCTGCGCGCGCAATTTCTCGTTCTCTGCTTGCAGTTCGGCCAGTTTAGAGGTCATCTCATTGCGTTCCACCGTCAAGCGCACGGCTTGCTCGGCCTGGCTTTTCATCGTTTCAATCTGGTTGTTCAAATCGGCATTGGCAGCCTGCAAGCGCGCCATCTGCGCCTGTGCTTCTTCGGCGGCGTGGCGGGCGCGTTCCCGTTCCAGGCGAATTTCGTCAATCCGTTTGCCGCGCTCGATGATGGAAACGAACGAGGAAGCGATATTTGCCAGGAAGGTCTGGTCGTCTGCACTCCAGACGCGGTTAGAGTAAGGTGAAAGCAACAGAAAACTGCCGACGATGCCCTTTTCGGACGTAATCGGCACGTTGAGCAGGTTGCCGGCATTGGAAAGCCCCAGCATATCGCCCAGCCCTTTCAAATCCGAAGAAGTTGTGCTGGCCGGGAGCCGCAGAGCGCGCCCGCGCAAAATGGCGTTGGCCAGCATCGGCACTTCGTCTTTTTTCAGCAGGCCGCCTTCCAGGCTTTCTTCGCGTATCAGGTCATATCCGGATGCGATGTAAATTGAACTCTTGTCCTCGCCTACATACAGCAAAAAGCATAAATCTGATAGCATGGATTGTGCCACCGAGCGGGCGATATACTGGTTAATGTTTTTCGGGTCGGTTTCTGCCGCCAGCAGAAGCAGAGATTGCAGGGTTTTGGGGTCAGTGCTGTAACGGCGTCGTTCGCGGATGGGTTGGCTGGGCGTTTCGCCGGTCTCGACCTCGCGTTTGCGCGCTTCGCTCACCTTTTCCTGGTAAGCCGCTACGGTGCGGGTCTTGGGAAAGTTGACCGGCATGGGGAAGCGCATTGGCAGGGTGAGCAAAAGCGGATAACCGGCCAGCATCAAGAAGCGCATCACGCCCGAAAAATCGCCCTGGGCGGGGGTCAGAAATAAATCGAGCGTAAAACCGAGTATCCCCAGCGTCGCCACGGCCAGGCCGGTTGCCCAGCCTTGGGGTCTGCGCAAGAGCAGCGCCAGCGCACCCAGCAGCATCACCACCAGGCCACCGATGCTCCACAGGAGCGCCTGCAATGACGCATTGAACGAATTCGGTGCAACCGGCGACATCGAACGCTCTAAGATGCCTACCACAGCCGCCCCCAGCAAAACCAGGCTGGCAATCACAATCACTACATCGGCCGGGCGCGAAGGCTCCGGGAAAGCCCATACCCATAAAATCCATGCCATGCTGAAGACGATGACCGCCCGGTCTAACACCGGCAAAACCGACAGCCCCGGCAAAATGTTCTGATACATTAAAATGCCGAGCAGGAGCAACACCGCCTGCCCGGCCAGCGCCAACCCCAACCCCAACACCATGCGCTGCGACTGCGGATACCCCGTCGCACGCCATTGACCGATTGCGCCTTGTAGCGCCCCGGCCAGAATGGCCGGAACGACCAGGTTGTAGATGAAGTTCCCCGGGGGATTGGCAAGAAAAGTAAGGAGTTGATTGATGAGTTCCATGGCTTCTTAAGATTATAGCACGGCTCACGAGAAACTTAAGGGATGGACGTATAATAACACCCACCGTGAAACGAAACGCCGCAATTCTGCTGAGCCTGCTCTTGTTGATTGGCCTCCCGCCGGTCGGCCTGGCCTATTTTAACCGATTCCAGGCCGAAGCGCTGCGCCAGACTGCTCCTGCGCGTGCTTCCCGGCACTACGAAATAGCCGCGCATCTGCTGTTTTGGGAGGCTGGCCTGCGCGAACAGGCCGCGTTATCTGCCCTGCAAGCCGGCGAAGACAAACGCGCTCTGGCGCTTTTGCTGGAAGCCCGTCGGGCGGAGACGCTGACGCCTTCGGGGTGGCTTGCGCTTGGAGAAATTTATGCCCGCCAGGGGGATTGGGACGCCGCCTACGCACAGGCCTGGCTTCCATTATGGCAAACCGGGTTCGCATCCCCGGCATTGTTTGCCCGCCTGGCCGAATACGCTGCGCAGCGGCAAGATGCCGCCCTGGAAGTGCGCGCCCTCACCCGTCTGCTGGAACTTGACCCTGCGCGTGCCTCGGCCCGTTACCGCCTGGCGCTGTTACTGGCGCCCGAAGACCTGCAAACGGCCTTGACTCACCTCTCCATGCTTACCGACCCTTCGGCAGAAACCGTCCGAAACGCCCTGCAACAGGCGCTGATGCAAGAAGACCCTGCTTATCGCGCCCTGCTGGTTGGCCGTGCGCTGGCGAACGCTGACGAATGGCCGCTGGCTTTGCGCGCTTTTCGCGCGGCTGCCGAATTCAACCCGAACTATGCTGAAGCCTGGGCCTGGCAGGCCGAAGCCCTTTACCAGATGGCAGCCGACGACCCTGTCGTTATCGAAGCGTTATATGACCGTGCCCTGGCGTTGAATCCCCAGTCTGCTGGGGTTCAGGCAATGGCGGGGTTGTATTACGAGCGGCAGGGGAACTACGCTCAAGCCGAATCTCAATATCTGCGTGCGGCTCAATTGGAACCGGAAAATCCGGCCTGGCGGCTGGCGCTGGCGCGCATCATTGCCCGGCGCGATTTGCCCGCCGCACTCGAACATTACCAGGCCGCCACGCGCATTGCGCCGCAAGATGTTTCTGTGTGGATGTCGCTGGCCGCTTTTTGCCTGGAGCATGAAGCCTTTCTGGAAGAGGTCGGCCTGGAAGCCGCCTTGCGCGCCTATGCCCTTGCGCCGCAAAACCCCGCCGTGTTAGACCTGTTGGGGCGCATGCTGGCCTTGACCGGAGAAGCGGAAACCGCGCGTGTCTTATATCAGCGTGCGCTTGACCTGGACCCCGCCCTGCCTGCACCGCGCTTTCATCTGGCGTTGTTGTATTTGCAAACCGGCCGGGTTGTGGAAGCCAGAACGGAATTTGAGCAGGTGACCCGTCTGGACCCTGCTGGTCCTTATGGCCGCCAGGCGCAAGAGATTCTGACGCGTTATTTTTCCCCGTGAAACGCACCTGTGTTTTCTATCCGGCGCGAGAAGGCTTTTCGCGCTGTTGGTTATTCCCTGCGCCCACAAAGGGGGCGTTTCAGGATGTTTTGTAAACGCTTACAAAAAGTGCTTGACTTTTGTGTTTTTTGGTGCTATTATGTGTTTGTAAGCGGTCACAAACATTGTTTTTGCCAGGTTTTGTAATCGCTTACAAAGATGGAGGCCGAAATGCCCAACGATGATGTGCAAACGACCGGCAAGGTAACCATTTTTGATGTGGCCGAAGCGTCGGGGGTTTCTTATGGCACAGTCTCGCGGGTCATCAACAACGACCCGCACGTCCGTCCGGCCACCCGCGCCCGCGTGATGGATGCCATTCAACGTTTGGGATACGTCATTAACCGACAGGCGCAAAGCCTGGCGCGCGGACAAACGCATGTCATCGGGGTCCTCGTCCCCGAGCTGGGAAATGGCTACATCGGAGAAATCATGCGCGGCATTGACGGCGAACTGGACCAGGCCGGCTACGACCTGATGCTCTTCACCACCCATCGCCGCGCCGCCAAAGAGGCCAATTATGTCGCTTCGCTCGTGCAGGGCGTGGTGGAAGGTCTTTTGCTCGTTTTGCCGCGCAACCCGGCGGATTACCTGGGCGTGCTGAGCGCGCGTAAGTTCCCCCATGTGTTAATTGACCATCAGGGCATAGATACCACCAGTCCGGCAGTCGGTGCCACCAACTGGCAGGGAGCCTTTGTCGCGACGGAGTATCTGATTGGGTTGGGGCATCGCCGCATCGGCTTTATTACCGGTTCGATGGATTTGGGGTGCGCTCAAGACCGTCTGGAAGGCTACAAAGCCGCTCTGCGCGCTCATCATCTTCCCATTTGCCCCGAACTGATTTACGAAGGAGATTTCTTTCAACATGCCGGCGTGCAGGGCGCCAATGCGCTGCTCGACCTGCCCGAGCCGCCCTCGGCCATTTTTGCTTCGAACGATGTGATGGCGATGGGCGCGATGGATGCCGTTCGACATCGCGGTTTGCGCGTTCCTGATGATATTTCGATTATCGGCTTCGATAACATCCCCCAGTCGGCAGTGTTGTTGCCCCCCCTGACGACCGTCCAGCAGCCGCTGGAGCAGATGGGGCGGGTGGCAACACAAATGTTGTTCGATATGCTCCAGGAGCCGGGCAAGCGCACCTCACGCATTGAATTGCCCACCGAGTTGATTGTGCGCCAATCTACCGCGCCATATCGAAACAGGATTGGCTAGCCCGTCCAGCCGCGCCAATCCTGTTTTGCTTGTATGGAATCCCCACGAAAGGAGGACCCCAATACCCGTCAATTATACGCTCAAACTCTGCCCTGACCATTCGTTCCCTTCCGTTTCCCTGAAATTCACAAGGAGAAGAACATGTCCCGCAAGATTTCTACCGTATTGAGCCTGCTTCTCATCGCGGCTTTTGCGTTAGCCGCGTGCGGCTCACCCACTGCGGCACCTTCCGCCCCTGCGGAGCAGCCCACTGCACCGCGGGCGCCCGCTTCGGGCGGAGAGTCCCCTTCGCAGGGTAAAAAGGTCACGGTTACCTGGTGGCATATTTCGACCGCTGAAGACCACAAGGCCGTCTGGCAAAAACTGGCCGATGAATACATGGCTGCACATCCGAACGTGACTATCGAAATTTCCGTCCTCGAAAACGAAGCCTTCAAGACCAAACTGACGACCGTGATGCAATCGGGTAACCCGCCCGACATCTTCCAGAGCTGGGGCGGCGGCGTGATGAACGAATATGCCCGCGCCGGTCTGCTCAAAGACATCACTGCTGACCTGGATGCCGATGGCGGCGCATGGCGCAACACGTTCTCTCCCGGTGCGCTTGGTGTGTATGCCTTAGATGGAAAGAACTATGGCGTGCCGTGGGATATGGGCATGGTGGGCTTCTGGTACAACAAGGAACTCTTTGCTCAGGCTGGAATCACCACTCCGCCCACTACCTGGCCCGAATTGCTCGACGCCGTCAAGGCGCTCAAGGCCGCTGGCATTACCCCCATTGCGCTGGGAGAAGGCGATAAGTGGCCCGGTCACTTCTGGTTTGGTTACCTGGCCACCCGCATCTGCGGTGCCGAGGGATTCCGCAAGGCCGCTTCGCGCACCGGCTCCTTTACCGACCCCTGCTTCGTTGAGGCTGCCAACAAACTGCTCGAGCTCAAAGCCCTCGAGCCGTTCCAGGAGGGTTATCTGGGCGCAACCTATGGTGACCAGGCGACCCTGATGGGCAATGGCAAAGCCGCGATGGAACTGATGGGCCAGTGGGCGCCTGCCGTGCAGCGCGATAACAGCGAAAACAAGCAGGGCCTGGGGGATAAGCTCGGCTTCTTCCCCTTCCCGGCGGTTCCCGGCGGCAAGGGTGACCCGAACGATGCTTTTGGCGGTGGCAACGGCTTTGCCGTCGGCAAAAATGCGCCCCCCGAAGCGATTGATTTCCTGAAGTATCTCACTCGCGCTGAGTCGCAGGTTCAGCTGGCCCAAATCAACGTTGCTATTCCGGTGGTCAAGGGCGGCGAAGCCGGTCTTTCGGACCCGTTGATGATTACCTTACAACAGACGCTCTCGAAAGCCCAGTATTTCCAGTTGTACTACGACCAGGCTTTGCCTCCGGCGGTTGGTTCGGTGGTCAACGATAGCATTCAGGCTGTGTTTGCCGGTACGATGACGCCTGAAGAGGCTATGCAGGCCATTGAGGCTTCTGCTGCACAGGAAATCAAATAATCTGCCTTTCACCTGGGGCGGGGAACAGGTTGTAGCAAGGGCTTCTTCCCCGCCCTTTTTTGAGAAAATGTTGTTGTTCGTTTCCTCCGCTCCTATCCTTCTCCTGGAGTGCCGCGATGCAATCGCTTCCCGCAATCTCAAATCTCCTTAAGCTCAAACCTTCTGCCGGGCTGCCCCGCCGGTTTCAGGACAATTTGATGATTTTCCTGTTCCTGCTTCCGGCGGTTGTTTTGTTTCTCTTGTTTGTGGTGTACCCCATCCTGCAATCGGTGTATTACAGCCTGTTTAACTGGAAAGGTTTTGGTCCGGCGGTGGATTTCGTGGGCCTGGATAATTTCAAGAACATTCTCAAAGATAGGGTGTTCCTGATTGCGTTGCGGAATGGCCTTTTGATTATTGCCCTTTCGCTGTTGGTTCAGTTGCCGCTCTCTCTTTTGCTCGCGGTGCTGGTGGGGCGCGATTTGCCCGGGCGGGTGTTCTTTCGCACGGTGTTTTTTCTGCCTTACGTTCTCTCCGAAGTCATTGCTGCGTTGATGTGGTTGTTCATCCTGAACCCGGACCCTGACCGGGGCTTTGTCAATGCTGTTATCGTGGCGCTGGGCGGGCAGCCCCAGGCCTGGCTGGGCAACCCCAACCTGGTGCTGATTGCCATCTTTGCCGCGCTCACCTGGAAATATTTTGGCTATCACATGCTCCTGTTCATGACCGGCTTGCAAAACATCCCCAGTGAAATAGAAGAAGCCGGGCGTGTAGATGGCGCCAATGCCCTGCAAAATTTCTTTTACATCACCCTGCCGCTCCTGAGCAGCACCATCCGCACTTCGGTTTACATTTCTGTGCTGGGTTCGCTCCAGCAGTTCATCATGGTCTGGATTATGAGCAAAGGCGGCCCGGTGAACGCCAGCGAGACGATGGCAACTTACATGTACCGCTTTGGGTTTGTGCGCTTTCAGCTGGGCTATGGCTCGGCGGTTGCCATTTACATGTTTCTGCTGTGCCTGATTTTCTCGCTCATTTATCTGCATTTCACCCGCAAACCCGACTATCTCTCTGGATTGGAAGGATAGCCCTATGCAAGCCACTGCCACTTACCGCCCTGCCTGGAACGCGCGAAAGTTCTTTCAACGCCTTCTCCAGTATTCTGTGCTGGTGACGGTCGTCATCCTGGTCTTCGTCCCCATCGTCATCCTGGTTTTTGGCGCCCTCAAGACGCGCGGCGAATTGATGTCCAGCCCTTATACGCCGCCCATTCCGCCGCGCTGGGAAAATCTGATTTCCATCCTGACCACCCCGCGCTATTCTTTCTGGCCGATGCTGTGGAACAGCGTGATGGTGATGGTGGCAACCACGACCGGCGTGGTGGTCATTTGCAGTCTGGCGGCTTTCATCTTCTCGCGCATGGATTTTCGCTTCAAGAACTGGGTTTTCCAGCTTTTCACGCTTGGTCTGATGTTTCCCATCAACATCGCCATCCTGCCGGTCTATTTCGTCCTGCGTCAGTTGAACCTGCTCGATAACCTGTGGGGCGTCATCATCGTGCAAACCGCTTTCCAGCTTTCGGGCAATATCCTGATTTTGCGCGGATTCTTTGCCGCTATTCCCGCCGAATTACAGGACGCAGCTTACATTGACGGCTGTACCGCCTTCGATTTCTTCTGGCGCATCCTGCTGCCGCTCGCCAAACCTGCTCTGGCTGCCGTGGCCGCGCTGACGATGATTATGAGCTGGAATGACCTGCTCGTGCCGCTGGTGGTCATCAACAACGACAAACTCTGGCCGCTCCCACTTGGCACCATGCAATTCCAGGGGCAGTATGGGCAAGACCTGGCGCTGGTTTCCGCCTTCGTTCTGCTCTCGGCTCTGCCGACCATTATTTTCTATCTCTTCGCCGAGCGCCAAATTGTCTCCGGTCTGACGGCTGGCGCCGTGAAAGGTTAACCTGCCATGCCAGCGACCTTCCGCAACCCCATCCTGCCTGGTTGTTATCCCGACCCTTCTCTCTGTCGCGCAGGGGATGATTTTTACCTGGTCACTTCGACCTTCGAGTACTTCCCCGGCCTGCCCATTTTTCACAGCCGTGACCTGGTTCACTGGAGGCAAATCGGCCATGCGCTCACGCGCGAATCGCAACTGCCGCTGGAGGGCGTTCCCTCCTCCGGTGGTCTGTATGCTCCCACCATTCGCTATCACAACGGAATGTTTTACATCATCAACACCCTGGTCAGTGGCAAAAAGCAAGCCGGCAATTTCATCGTCACTGCAACCGACCCGGCTGGACCCTGGTCTGAGCCTTACTGGCTGGAAGGAGCCGAGGGGATTGACCCCTCGCTCCTGTTCGATGACGATGGCCGCGTCTGGTATGTTGGCAGCCGCATGGTATCCAATCCTCAATTTGAGGGACATACCGAAATCTGGCTGCAAGCGTTGGATTTAGAAACCATGCGGCTGGTGGGCAAGCCGCTGGTCTTATGGGATGGCGCGCTCAAAGGCGCGCGCTGGGCCGAAGCGCCGCATCTCTACAAAATTGGTGATTGGTATTACCTGATGATTGCTGAAGGCGGCACCGGGCATCACCATGCGGTGACAATTGCCCGCAGCCGCAGTGTGACCGGTCCTTACGAATCGAATCCGGGCAACCCGGTTCTCACGCACCGCCACCTGGGGCTGGATTACCCGATTGTCGGCACCGGCCATGCTGACCTGGTGGAGACGCCCGCAGGCGAGTGGTGGGCGGTTTTGCTGGCAATGCGTCCGTATGGCGGCTATTTCTACAACCTGGGGCGTGAAACCTTTCTCGTCCCCGTCCGTTGGGAGGAAGGCTGGCCCATTTTCAGTCCCGGCACGGGCAGGGTCGAGTTTGAGTACCCGGCGCCCAATCTGCCGTCGCATCCCTGGCCTTCCCTTCCGGCGCGCGATGATTTCGATGCTGAGACGCTCGCCTTCGTGTGGAATTCCCTGCGTGTTTCGCCGGAGCGGTTTAGCAGCCTGAAAGAACGCCCCGGCTTTTTGCGCCTGTATCTGCGCCCGGAGCAGCTCTCCGAACACGCCGGTCCGGCTTTCATCGGCCGCAGACAGCAGCACTTTTCGTTCACCGCGCAAGCCGCGTTCGAGTTCACGCCTGCCTCCGCGCACGAATGCGCCGGACTGGCGCTCAATCAAAGCCCCGATTATCACTACCGTTTCATCGTCACGCGCGAAGAGCAACCCCTCCTTCGGCTGGTGAAGCGCGCCGCAGGCGTGGATGAGATTCTGGCCCAAACGCCGATTTCCGTTCCCGAAATTCGCCTGAAAATCGAAGCGCGCGGGCAGGAGTACAGTTTCTACTTTGCCGATGAAGCCGGCACCTGGCGCGCGCTGTTTGAGAATGCTGATGGGCGCATTTTGAGTACGCCAGTAGCGGGTGGTTTCATCGGCGCGTATGTGGGCATGTATGCCAGCAGCAATGGACAGCCGGGCAGCAATTGGGCTGATTTCGACTGGTTTGAATATGGCGAATTGATTTAATTTTGGGGCATTCAGGCATGCAGATTACGCGAAGCCCGGATGCCAGAATTGAAGAATCACGAGGCAATTCAGAATGCACACCACGCCCCTCCGTTTCCTTTCGCTTTTTTTCCTGTTGACCCTGCTGGCCGCTTGTGCCGGCCCGGCTCCTTCTGTGACGGAAACCGCCCCTATGCCTACCCAGCCACCGACCCCCACCCCGCTCCCACTGCCCCAGGCAGGCGCGTATGAGACCGGCGAGTACCCCAACCTGTTTGCAAAATATCTCGGCAAGAGCGAAGCCGAAACGCAAGCCAAAATCGAAGCGGCTTTTCAGCAACTCTTTTATGGGGATGACGTTTCGGAGCGCGTTTATTACCCGGTGGGCAGTGATATGGCTTATATGCTCGATACGGGCAATGACGATGTACGCTCAGAAGGCATGTCCTACGGCATGATGATTGCCGTTCAGCTAAATAAAAAAGAAGAATTTGACCGTCTCTGGAAATGGGCAAAAACCTATATGTACCAGACCGACGGCGGTTACAAGGGCTACTTTGCCTGGCACTGCAAGACCGATGGCACGCAACTGGCCGCCAACCCGGCTTCGGATGGCGAAGTGTGGTTTGTGATGGCGCTGTTCTTTGCCGATGCGCGCTGGGGCAGCGGCGAGGGAATTTTCAATTACCGCGCCGAAGCACAATCGATTCTCGATGTCGCCCTGAACGCCAAAGAATTGGGCGGCAGCCTGGCAACCAACCTGTTCGACCCGGAAACGAAGCAGGTCGTCTTTGTGCCGCAGTTGGGGGAAAATTCTAAATTTACCGATGCTTCGTATCACATGCCGCACTACTACGAATTGTGGGCGCGCTGGGCCGATAAGAACAACGATTTTTGGAAAGAAGCCGCCGCCGCCAGCCGCGATTTCCTGCCCAAAGCGGTTCATCCCGAAACTGGTCTGGCCCCGAATTATTCGTATTTCGATGGCCGCCCATACAATGACGACTATCATGGCCAGTTCCGCTATGACGCCTTTCGCGTGGGCGCAAATATCGGCATGGATTATGTCTGGTTCTATCCTTCGGCCTGGTATCGGGAACAGGCCAATCGCCAGTTGTCGTTCTTTGCCTCGCAGGGCATAGACCAGTACGTGGCCGAGTATTCGCTGGATGGTAAACCCCTTGCCGGTCACCGCGCTACTGGCCTGATTGCTACGAATGCTGTCCTGGCGCATGCCGCCGACCCGGAAATCGGTAAGCCGTTTGTGCAGGCCTTGTGGGATGCCGCCATCCCCACCGGCAAGTATCGCTATTATGATGGCTTGCTCTACCTGCTTGGTCTTCTGCAAGCCAGCGGCAACTTCCGCATTTATGAGCCGGGCGTTACGCCGCGCGTGGAGGCCCCGCCCCCACCGCGCGCCATCGAGGGCAAATTCGCGCCCATCACGGGCAAAGCCCTGCTCCTGGTTGGGCCGGATGCGGAAGCGGTGAATGCGTATTTCGATAAGGTCGTCAGCGCGCCGGGCGGGGTGAGCCTGGAACTCGCGCTTGATGCGCTCGACCTGGACGCGCTGAATGCTCTGGCGAAGCGTTACCCGAACAGCGTTCTCTCGGTGGGACTGTTGTTTTCCGGTCAGGCCGATTCCGTTTTGGCTGGAAAATTCGATTCCCAAATTGATTCCTTGCTTGCGGCGCTGGCTGCGCTCCAGCGCCCGGTGTTCCTGCGGCTGGGGCCGGAGTTCGACCAGGCAGGGAATGGCGATGAGCCGGAGCGTTATGTTTCAGCGTGGAGGTATGTTTACCAACGGGCGCAAGCATCCGGCGCGAAGCAGATTGCCTGGGTGTGGCATACTGCCGGGGCGTGTGAGTCGCCGTTTGGCGGCCAATCGCCCGAGGTCTGGTATCCCGGCGATGAATTTGTGGATTGGGTGGCGGTCTCGTATCGTGAACAGGTTTCCGCATGTGAAAATCAATCGCTTGAATCTGTCTTGAATTTCTCCCGTGAACGCTCAAAACCGGTTATCATTGCGGCTGTTCCGGCGGCAGAAGCCGATTGGATGGGCTGGTTCGCGCCCCTGTTCGCTTTTGTGCGCGCCAATAACGATGTGGTTCGTGCGTTGATGTATTGGAACGCCGTCCCCGCCCGGTTCGATGACCCGGAGTTTGCGAAAAGCTGGAAGGCCGAAACTGCGCAGCCGTTCTGGCTGCGGGCTAATCCTGGCCTTTTCGATACGCTTCAACCGTAAAAGAAGGATTTATGACCCAACCCGCTTATCTCGACCCTGAACTTCCCATGCAGGAGCGCGTACGCGACCTGATTTCGCGCCTGACGCTCGAAGAAAAAGTCGGCCTGATGAGTCACCCGGCGCATGGCATTCCGCGTTTGGGCATCCCGGCGTACAACTACTGGAGCGAAGCCCTGCACGGCGTGGCGCGCAATGGACGCGCTACGGTCTTTCCGCAGGCGATTGGCATGGCTGCTACCTGGGACCCGGCGTTAATTCGTCAGATTGGTTCGGCCATCGGCGATGAAGGCCGCGCCAAGTATCACGCCGCCTTGAAGCGCAACGGCTATACCGACCAGTATCAGGGGCTGACCTTCTGGTCACCGAACATCAACATCTTCCGCGACCCACGCTGGGGGCGCGGCCAGGAAACCTGGGGCGAAGACCCCTTCCTGACCGGCGAAATGGGGGCGGCCTTTGTGCGCGGCTTGCAGGGCGACCATCCCAAATACTTGAAGGCAGCGGCCTGCGCCAAGCATTATGCCGTCCACTCCGGGCCGGAGCGAGACCGCCATCACTTCAACGCCATCGTTTCGCGGCGCGATTTGCGCGAAACTTACCTGCCAGCCTTCAAGAAACTGGTGACAGAAGCAAAAGTCGAAGCGGTCATGGGCGCGTATAACCGCACTCTCGATGAACCCTGCTGCGCCAGTCAGCTCCTGCTCGAGGACATCCTGCGCGGCGAATGGGGCTTCGAGGGCCATGTCGTTTCGGATTGCGGCGCGCTGAATGATTTCCACACCAACCACAAAGTGACCGCTGACGCAGCCGAATCGGCGGCGCTGGCCTTGAAGAAGGGCTGTGACCTGGGTTGTGACCATGTCTTCAACGAAATTCCCGAAGCCATTCGGCGCGGGCTGATTACTGAAGCGGATGTAGACCGCGCCCTCGCGCGTACGCTCGCTACGCGTTTCAAGCTGGGTATGTTCGACCCGCCCGAAGCCGTGCCGTTTGCTTCTATTGGGTTGGACGTGGTGGCCTGCGAAGCCCACCGTCAACTGGCCTACCAGGCCGCCGTAAAATCGGTTGTTTTGCTTAAAAACAGAAACAATCTCTTGCCTATCAAATCAGATGTCCGCAAAATTTTCGTCACCGGTCCAACCGCTGCCAGCCTGGAGGTGTTGCTCGGCAACTATTACGGCTTCAACGACCGTATGGTGACCCTGTTGGAGGGCATCACCGGACGCCTGCCCGAAGGGATGGGCATGGAATATCACCCCGGCACGCTGCTCAAACATCCGCGCGAAGTTCCGCAAACGTGGGCGCCCTATATGGCGCAATCGGCGGATGTGACGATTGTGTGCGGCGGGTCTTCGCCCTTCCTGGAAGGCGAGGAAGGCGAATCGCTGCTCACTCCGCTCAACGGCGACCGCGAGAGCATTTCGTTGCCAGACGTGCAGGTAAACTACATTAAGGAACTGGCCGCGCATGGCGCGAAGATTGTGCTGGTTCTCACCGGCGGCAGCCCGATTGCGCTGGGCGAGGTGGAAGACCTGGTGGATGCCATTCTGTTCGTCTGGTATCCGGGTATGGAAGGCGGGCGCGCGGTGGCGGACGTCTTGTTCGGCGATGCCGCGCCGGGCGGAAAGTTGCCGGTCACGTTCCCCAAATCGTTAGAGCAGCTTCCGCCGTTCGAGGATTACAACATGACCGGGCGGACGTATCGCTACATGACCGCAGAGCCGCTCTATCCATTTGGGTTTGGCCTCTCCTATACGACTTTTGCCTACCGGGATTTGTGCGCCGAAACCGCCTCGCGTGACGGTTTCCGCGTCGAAGTGACCGTGCAAAATACAGGCACTGTGGCCGGTGACGAAGTGGTGCAGTTTTACCTGAGCGCGCTCGAAAGTCGTTTGCCCGCACCGCTCAGCCGTCTGGTGGGGTTTCAACGCATCCATTTGCAGCCCGGCGAATGCCGAAAGGTGGAACTCCGCGTGACGCCGGAAATGCTCATGTTGTACGATGATGATGGCAAGCCGAGATTGGAAGCGGGTAAATTTCGCCTGACCGCGGGCGGCTGCTCGCCTGGTGCGCGCGGCGTAGCCCTCGGTGCGCCGCAGCCGGTGAGTATTGAATTTCAACTTTCTTGATTCCAGGAGCTTCCTATGTCCGATTACACCCCCAAACCCGAACACAAATTCACCTTTGGCCTGTGGACCGTCGGCTCGCGCGGGTCTGACCCGTTCGGTTCTGCGGTGCGTCCACACAAAAGCCCTGCCGAACTGGTGTACCTGCTCGGCGAAGTCGGCGCGTATGGCGTCAACTTTCACGACAACGACCTGATTCCGATTGACGCCACCCCCGCTGAAGCCGAAGCCATCAAAAAAGAGTTTCGCAAAGCCCTGGCCGATACCGGCCTGACCGTGCCGATGGCGACCACCAATCTATTCAGCGACCCAATTTTCAAAGACGGCGCGTTTACCAGCAATGACCCCAAAGTGCGTGCGTATGCGTTGCAAAAAACCATGCGGGCAATGGATTTGGGCGTTGAGTTTGGCGCGAAGGTCTACGTCTTTTGGGGCGGGCGCGAAGGCACGGAGACGGATTCCAGCAAGAATCCAGTAGAGGCAATTAAGCGAATGCGCGAAGCAATGAATTTCTTGTGCGAATACGCCCTTGACCAGAAATATGACCTGAAATTCGCCCTCGAAGCCAAACCCAACGAACCACGCGGCGACATCTACAACCCCACCACTGGCCACATGCTGGCCTTCATCGAGAGCCTCGACCACCCCGAAATGGTTGGCGTGAACCCGGAAGTGGCGCACGAACACATGGCCGGAATCAACTTCATGCACGGCGTGGCCCAGGCCTGGGAAGCGGGCAAACTCTTTCACATTGACCTGAACGACCAGTACCCCGGCCGTTACGACCAGGACTTGCGCTTCGGCTCGCGCGACATCAAAGCCGCTTTCTATCTGGTCAAATTCCTGGAAGATGTCGGCTATCAGGGCTCGCGTCACTTCGATGCGCACGCCTACCGCACCGAAGATTTCGAGGGCGTTAAAGATTTCGCGCGCGGCTGTATGCGGACGTATCTCATCCTGAAGGAAAAAGCCGCCCAATTCAATGCTGACCCCGAAGTGCAGGCGCTGCTGTCCGAAATCAATGCGGATGATGGCAGCATGAGCGCATTCTTTGGCAAATACTCCCCCGAAAAAGCTGCGGCCCTGAAGGCGCAACCGTTCGACCGCGTGGCAATTGGTCAGCGCGGGTTGAAGTATGAGCGGCTCGACCAGTTGACGATGGATATTCTGCTGGGTGTGCGCTAATCCATCGGACGCACAATCGTACAACCGTAAGGGGCGGTTTCCTGCGGTTCAGGCAGGTGTCCGGCCAGCACGGCGTTGACCGCTTCGCGCAAATAGATGCGCGAAGCGGTTCGTTTTCGGAAGGTGCGGTCATCAAAAGCGCCGCAATAGCGCAGAAGGCCTTCCGGGTCAATCACGAAGCAGTGAGGTGTGGTTTGTGCTGCATACAAATCGGCCACCATTGCGCCGGTATCTTTCAGAATGAGATTCAATCCCCGCAAACGAGCAGTCTGCCGAATTTGTTCCTCCGATTCGTTGACGTTGGAGGCCACGCGCAGCAGGACGACTCGCCCGTTCCAGGCTTCACTCTCCTGCTGAAGTTCGGCATCCGATTGTTCGCTCCAGGGACATTCTGCCGACCAGAAGTTGATGACCACCACCCGTCCGCGATAATCGCTCAGGCGGTGGAGAGTCCCCTCCAGGTCGGGGAGGGCAAAATCGGGAGCAGGGGCGTTAAGATTCATGCAATGAATTATAACTGGAGTGAAACCTGCACGGTGTTTCTGGAATGGTAAAATCAATGCCTATGAAAAAATGGCAATTCTGGCTGGGGGTGCTTATCAGCATCCTGTTCTTATGGCTTGCTCTGCGCGGGTTGCATCTGGGCGATTTTTGGAGCGCGGTGACGAAGGCCAACTACTGGTGGATTTTGCCAGGCGTGGCCGTCTACTTTGTGGGCGTCTGGGCACGCGCCTGGCGCTGGCATTACCTGCTGGGTCCCATCAAGAAAATCCCGACCGCAAAGATGTTCCCCATCACCACCATTGGCTATATGGGCAACAACATCTACCCGGCCCGCGCCGGGGAGGTGTTGCGGGCAGTCATTCTCAAGCGCAAAGAGGGCGTGCCGGTTTCGGCTTCGCTGGCAACCATCATCGTTGAGCGCATCTTCGATGGAGTGGTCATGCTGGCTTTTGTGTTCATTAACCTGCCGGAACTGGCAAACCTGACCGCTTCGTCGGGGTTTGTGGGTAACATTCAGCAGGTGGCGCTTTACGGCACGGCGGCATTTCTGAGCGCGCTGGTCGTCTTTTTGCTGGCGGCCATGTTCCCGCAGGTGACATCCCGGGCTGGCGAGTGGTTCATTCTACGTTTCCTGCCCGCCCGGCTGCGCGGAAAAGTCAGCGGAATCATGCACAAATTCCTGCATGGCCTGGCCTCCCTCCGTTCGCCGTTCAATGTGTTGATGGTTTTTCTGACCTCGCTCGTTATCTGGCTGTTTGAGACCGCCAAATACTGGTTTGTGATGCACGCCTTTGACTTCGAGGTCTCCTTCTTTGCACTGATGCTGATGAACGGCATTGTCAACCTGGCGACCACCATCCCCTCCGCGCCGGGATATATCGGCACGTTCGACGCGCCCGGCATTGCGGTTTTGACTGCCTACGGCGTGGAACAGGCGATGGCCGCCGGGTATACGCTTGTTTTGCACGTGGCACTGTGGCTGCCTGTTACTGCGCTTGGCGCGTGGTTCCTGGCCCGCGAAGGCATCCGCTGGAGCGATTCTCTGCGTGCGGAAACAGAAGAAGGAAACGGCTGATGAAACAGAGAAGCGGATTGGACAGCGGATGAAGCGGATGACCGAATGACTGGATGCTGAACACTGAATACTGAATACCGGAGAACTATGTCCAAAATAGCAATCATTGGCGCGGGATATACCGGCATGGCAGCGGCGTGGGATTTGCGGCGCGCCGGACATGAAGTGACTATCTACGAATCGGCGGATTACGTCGGCGGTTTAGCCAGCGGATTCAAGGAACCCGGCTGGGACTGGTCGGTCGAGAAGTTCTACCATCACTGGTTTGCCAGCGATAAGCACATGCTGGGTCTCATCGAAGAACTTGGACTGAGCCACAAGGTGCGTTTTCCTCGTCCGTACACGGTGGTTTATCACAAAGGGAAATTCTATCCGCTCGATTCTGTGCTGCAGGCCATTTTGTTTCCAGGTTTGGGCTGGGGTGTAGATAAGCTCCGCTTTGGATTGGTGGGGCTATATCTGCGCCTGACCACCGATTGGAAAACGCTTGAACGATTTACGGTGGATGAGTGGATGCGGAAATGGGTGGGCGAACGGGTGTATCAATTGATGTGGGAGCCGCTCGTCATCGGCAAGTTTGGTGAGAAGTATTACAAACAGGTCAACATGGCCTGGATGTGGGCGCGTCTGCACGCCCGCACCACCCGACTGGGAACGTTCGAGGGCGGGTTTCAGGCCTTTGCCGACCAGTTCGCGGCGCGCTTACAGGCCGATGGCGTGAAGATAAAACTCTCTACGCCCGTTACCCATATTCGGCGTAACACCTCGAACGGACTGTTGGAGCTGACCACCGCTGAGGGAATAGAAACTGCCGAGAAGGCGCTGGTGACGCTTTCGCCGGGCGCTGCTGCGAAGATGGTGCCTTCGCTGCCGAAGGACTATCTGGAAGGGTTGTTACGGCTCAAGTCTATGGGGGCGGTAGTAATGGTGCTGGCGCTCAGGCATCAACTCTCGCAGGAAGGCTATTACTGGTACAACATCCCCAAAAGCGCCGGGTTTCCCTTCCTGGCGGTGGTCGAACACACCAATTTCGTGCCGCCAGAACACTTCGGCGGTGACCACATCGTTTACATCGGCGATTATCTTGAACCGGAGCATGAGCATTTCCGCCTGACCCAGGACGAACTGTTTGAGAAGTTCGCTCCCAGCCTGAAGCGCTTCAACCCCCATTTCGAAAGGGATTGGGTCAAGAAGGTCTGGCTGTTCCGCACGGCGTATGCCCAGCCCGTGCCGCTGGTCAATCATTCCAGGAACATCCCATCTATTCAGACGCCTATCGAAGGGTTGTATTTCGCTTCGATGAGCCAGGTCTACCCCTGGGACCGCGGGACGAACTTTGCGGTCGAGATTGGGAGACGGGCAGCGCGGATAATGATGGGGCGGTGAACGGCGGCTTCCATCGGCAGCGCGCTCTATGCCTGGCCAACGTGGCGTGAAATACTTTTTTGGCGCCACGTCGGCCTTTTTTGTTGCTTCATGTTCTTTTGCCAGGTTGCGGCACTTTCTAATGTTTGCGAATATAATTTTGCAATAACGCATTTATACTTTGTTTTATTTCAATTTTTTGATTTTTTAGAAAATAAAGTGAGTTTGGAGAGTTTTATGGTAAAAGAGATGCAAGAATTGGCTCTGGACGAGACTGACCGCCGTATTTTGCGCGCCTTGCAAATGGATGGACGCATGAGCAACCTGGAACTGGCGCGCCTGGTTCATCTTTCTCCGCCGGCTACGCATGCCCGTTTGCGAAGGCTGGAACGCGAAGGGTATATCCGTCACTATACTGCCGTGCTCGACCGCGAAAAAGCCGGTTACGACCTGTTGTGTTTCATCCACGTCAGTTTGCAAATGCACCAATTGGAACAAGTCGAGCAATTTCGCACTGCCACCCGCCAAATGCCAGAAGTGCTCGAGTGTCATCACATCACCGGAGAGTACGACTACTTGCTCAAGGTAGCGTTACGCAACCGAAAAGACCTGGAGCGTTTTCTGGTGGACCGGCTGACGCCTATCCCCGGCGTGGCGCGCATCCATACCAGTCTGGTGTTGACCGAAGTCAAGGCTTCGATGGCCTTGCCTTTGGAGTAATTTTCTCACCTTTCCCAAACGGAGGATGAACGATGTCCGAACCAACCCCAAAAACGATGGGACAACAGTTTGGCCGCCGCTCGTGGGCCGAACCGTGGAAAATCAAGATGGTCGAGCCGCTGGCCGTCACCACGCGCGAACAGCGCGAGAAGGCGCTGCAAGAAGCCGGTTACAACACCTTCCTGCTCAAATCGGAAGATGTATATATTGACTTGCTGACCGATAGCGGCACCAGCGCCATGAGCGACCGCCAGTGGGCCGGCTTGATGCTTGGCGATGAAGCCTATGCCGGCAGCCGCAACTTCTATCGGCTCGAGGCGGCCATCCAGAAAGTGTATGGCTACAAATACATCGTCCCCACCCATCAGGGGCGTGGGGCAGAACATCTTATCAGCCAGGCGGTCATCAAAAAAGGCCAGATTGTGCCGGGCAACATGTATTTCACCACCACGCGCCTGCACCAGGAACTGGCAGGCGGCATCTTCCAGGATGTTATCATTGACGAAGCGCACGACCCCGCCAATTTACATCCCTTCAAGGGCAACGTGGACCTGGATAAGGTGCAGGCCATCATAGACAAACATGGTGCGGAGAACATCGCCTACATCAGCGTGGCCGGCACGGTGAACATGGCCGGTGGCCAACCGATAAGCATGGCGAACATCAAAGCGTTGCGTGCGCTGTGCGACCGGTATGGTGTCAAAATTTATCTGGATGCTACCCGCATGATGGAAAATGCTTTCTTCATTCAACAGCGGGAAGAAGGTTACGCAGAGAAGAGTATTGCCGAAATTGTGCGGGAATTTTGCAGTTACACTGACGCAGCCTGGATGAGCGCCAAAAAAGACAATCTGGTCAACATCGGCGGCTGGCTGGCCGTGAACGATTGGGAACTGTTTGAGGAACTTCGCAACCTGGTGGTTGTTTATGAAGGCTTGCACACCTACGGCGGCCTCGCCGGACGCGACATGGAAGCAATGGCCATCGGCATCGAAGAATCGGTGGATGACCAGCACATCCGTTCGCGTGTCGGGCAGGTCTTGTATCTGGGGGAACTCCTTCTCCATTGGGGCATTCCCATCGTCCAGCCCATCGGTGGACACGCCATCTTCCTGGACGCCAAAGCCTTCTACCCCCATCTGAAACAGGTCGAATTTCCGGCCCAAACCCTGGCCGCCGAACTGTACCTGGATTCCGGCATTCGCTCGATGGAACGCGGTATCGTCTCTGCCGGACGTGACCCCAAAACTGGCGACCACTACTACCCAAAACTGGAATTGACCCGTCTTACCATTCCGCGCCGTGTTTACACCCAGGCACACATGGACGTGGTGGCCGAAGCCGTCAAAGCCGTGTATGACGCCCGGGAAAGCACGCGCGGTTTGAAGATGGTTTACGAGCCGAAGTATTTACGCTTCTTCCAGGCACGTTTCGAGCGTTTGTAAAAAGTTTGCTTTCGGCAAAATTTTGGCAGAAAAAATCCGCGTATTCGTGCTAAAATGTCACTGTACTTGTCCGGCTGGAGCGCAGATGGTTTTCCCCTCTCTCGCATCACAGTACCAGACGAGGCCTTTCACACACCCTTCCTGATGGAGAGATATGGAAACCAAACTGTATGTCGGCAATCTGTCCTATGATGCCACCGAGCAAGAACTCAAAGACCTGTTTTCGCAGGCTGGAGTGGTTCAGTCGGTGGCAATCATCAAAGACCGCGAAACCGGACGCTCAAAGGGTTTTGCGTTCATCGAAATGTCCACTCAGGCCGAAGCACAGGCCGCGATCAACCGCTTCAACGGACAAACGCATCGTGACCGCGCACTGAGCGTCAAAATTGCGTTGCCCCGCGAGGAACGCGGCGGCTTCGCAGGTGGCTATGGCGGCAATCGTGGCGGAGGCGGCTATGGACGCGGCGGCGGTAATCGTGACCGGCGCGGCGGCGGTGGCAACCGTGACCGCGGACGACGTCCCTGGTAAGCATCCTGCAAAAAAACGGGCGGAACGACTTCCGCCCGTTTTTCTATTCTCTCTCCGGCGCGTTCGGTTCAGCCGCCGACCAGCGCCAGCCGTAATTCTGCTTCGGTGCGCGCGTTCCAGAAGAACTTCCAATACAGAAATATCGCCAGCGAATAGAGAACAATCACCGAAACATATACCGGCCCAAAGCCAGAATGCACCTGAATCCAGCCGCTGAGAGTTGGGCTGAAAGCCCACCCGAAGTTACCCGCCATCGAAACCAGGCTGGCGACAGTGGCGCGCGACTCTGGTTCGACATGTTCCATCACAAAGGTCTGATATACCGGTCCCGACATGTTCATCAACGTCAGGCGGACGTAGTGCGCCAGAGCCGACATCCAGAAAACCGGCGCAAACCCCAGCAAAACCAGAAAGGGAATCGAAAGCCCCTGCGTTACAATCACCAGCCGGGCTTTGCCGTAGCGGTCGGCCAGCGGTGGGGCAATCAGCAGGCCAATTCCCATCGCCAGGGCACCCCATGCCAGCACGTTGCCAATCACCGGGTCTGGTTGGCCATATTGCACACGGAAGAAGACATTCATGAACGGCATGAACAGCCCTGCGCCCACCGAAACAACCAGCATGGGTATCACCAGTTTGGCGAGCAACACCGGATGTTTGCGGGCATACGCAAACGGGTCGAACAGGGCTTTGTCCTTCTTGTGCAGGCGGGGCGTTCGCAATCCAAACAGGGGGAGCAGCCCTACCAGTGAGCTGACCGTAATCAGGAGCAGGGCGCCGGCATACGCTGTACTGCTGGTCGCTTCAACCCCTTGCGTCTGCCCTACCCAGCCCGGCAGGTAACCACCCACCGAGTTGCCGACGAACGCCGCCGCCATTTGCAGGCCCGAGCTCAGGCTGAACAGATAGGTGCGCTCCTGTTCACCGGAATTTTCCAGCAGGAAGGGCGACATGGTGACCGTCGAAAGACTTTGCGCCAACCCTAAAGCGATGTTCATCAGATAGAACATCGCTGGAGACGGCCACAAAATCATCCCCAAAATGGCGAGGCTTGCGCCGAATCCGCCGGACAGCAAAGAAACTTTTCTGCCGAGCTGGTCGGCCAGGTACCCCATTGGAACGGCGCTTATCAGGGCTGCAAGGCTGCTGATGGTAATCAATTGTCCCAGCAGGCTTTCATCATATCCGAGGCTCAACACATAAAAATTGAACAACAACCGGAAGACGCCCAAAGCGGCTCCGGTCAATACCGCGCTGAGCAGGTACAGCCGGGCGTTACGGCTGAAGGCGCTTACGCGGCGCAGGTAGGTTTTCAAAATCAGGCTCATACGTTTTTGGGTTGCGCTTTTAGATAATCGTCTAACACTTCGATAATAATCTAAACCGCCTTTCCGGTCAACCCTTCGGACGCTGTCTGCAGCGCAGTGATTCGCGGCCGTTTCCCTCTCCCACTTGTGCTTGCAGAGGGCGGGGATGTTTGTTGTTTCAAATCGCTGAATCGCCGATGGGTGGCCGTTTTGCTCCCCTGTCAGGATAAAGGCAGGGCAGGTTGAATCGCTGCCAACACGTTACGATTTTGCGTAACGCGCCTCTACGCGCGCCAGAAAGCGCGCTTCATCCACCAGGAAACGTTCGTGAAGGGCTTCGCCGATGCGTTCCACGTCATCCCACGCTTCGATTTTGAAAATGAATTTGCGTCCTTCGATGGCTGTGAGTTCCGCAATGGCGCGGACTTTCATGCCGACCGGCGTAGGGGCAAGGTGACGAACGTCAATGCGCCCGCCAACGGTGGTTTGTCCGGCAGGCAAGTGACCGGCGAGAGCAGCAACGGCGGCGCTTTCCATGAGGCCGACCAGCGCAGGTGTGCTATATACCGGCACCAGGCCGCTGCCCCAACGTGCAGCGGTATCGGCTTCGGTCACGGTTGTTTCGATTTCGGCCCGCAGGCCGGGGGTGAGTTCGGTCATGGGTTCTCCTGAATTGTGGTGATGATGGTGTTTTTTGCGCCGGCAGAACGCAGCGCCGCCGCAACCGATTCGGCCCGTTCGGGCGTGACGAGCGCAATCATGTTGCCACCGCGTCCTCCGCCAGAGAGTTTGGCCCCCAGCGCTCCGGCCTGGCGTGCCGCCAGTACCAGGCGGTCAAGTTCCGGGCCGGAGACGGTCATGGCCTGTAAAAGCGCGTGATTGGCATTCATCAGAGGGCCCAGGGCAGGGATATGGCCGCTTTCGATGGCGTCTCTCGCTGCGCGAACGATTTCTCCCACTGCATCGAACACGGCTTCCCACTGGCGGCGGTCTGCTTCCCATAGTTTACGCACGTCGCCCACTGATTCGCGCGTTGGCGCCGGGATGCCCGTATCCCCAATCAGCAGGGTGAAGGCGCGGGCGGTGCGGAAGGTCTCAATTGGTTGCCCGCGCACGAAATACACCGGTCTGCCGTAGGTGATGACGGTGTTATCTATGCCAGAAGGTGTGCCGTGATATAGTTTCTCGGCATTGTAGGCCAAAGCGTTGACCTGTTCATCCGAAAGCGATTGTCCCAGGAAGGAGCAAAGCGCGCGGATGATGGCAACACTGACGGCGGCGCCGGAGCCGAGACCCGAAGCGACCGGGATGGTGGCGGTCACGCGAATTCGCAAGGGGGGAGGCGCAGGAAGGTTCAGGGTGCGAAACACGCTTTCGATAACGGTACGCAGTGCGTGACCGGCGGGCAGGCAGGTGAGTTCACTGTGCAGGGAGATGTCGGGAGCCTCGACCCAGATTCCAGCCACAGGGGACTCCTGTACTTCTGCCGTTGCCTGAAGCTGTGTCACTGGAACGGCCAGCGCCGGGCGGCCATAGACGACCGCGTGTTCGCCGAACAGAATGATTTTTCCAGGGGCGCAGGCAATGCTCATGATAGATAGAAGACGATGAATACGGTCAGGCCAAACAGCAAAATGGCAATCTGGATGGGAATGTCTTTGAGCAGCACTTCTTCTGGCGCGCCGGCCTCGTGCGTGACCTGGATGAGGTAGAGATAGCGAAAGATGATGTACACCACGAAGGGGATGGTGAGCATCATGATGTGGTTTTCTGGCAGGTTTGGGGCTGAAAAAGTGTACAGGGAGTAGGCCAGGATGGTGGCCGCCGAGACGATGGTGACGTACTGGTCGAGCAGGGGGATGGTGTAGCCTTCCAGGACTCGGCGGTGTGAGCCGGCGCCCTGGTCGAGTAGGGAGAGTTCGGCGCGGCGTTTGCCAAACCCCAGGTAAAGCGAGCCAAGTGTGGTGACGACGTAGAGCCAGGGTGAGAAGCGTTCCACCTGGATGAGCGTCACGCCGCCGTGTACGCGCAAGACAAATCCGGCGGCGATGACCAGCACATCCACAATTGGAATGTGTTTAAGCCATTTGGAATAGGCCAGGTTCAGCACCAGGTAAGCCGTCAGCACACCTGCAAAGGCCGGAGAGAGCAGCCATCCCAACGGCAGGACAAGCACAATCAACCCAATTGCAACGCTCCAGGCAAGTTTGACGGAAAGTTGGCCTGAAGGCAGAGGGCGTTTTTTCTTTTCGGGGTGCTGACGGTCGGCTTCGATGTCGGCGATGTCGTTGACCAGGTATACAACGCTGGAAATCAGGCAGAACAGGATAAAACCGCCCAGTGTGCGAAGCAAGGGTTCGAGTTGGAAGAGTTGTTTATCAAAAATGAGCGCAAAGAAGACGAAGCCGTTCTTCGTCCACTGACGGGGGCGCATGGTTTTGAGCAGGGCGAGGAACATGGAGGTATTTTAATGCAGAATGATGAATGCAGAATGATGAATGCAAAATGGGAAAGAGGAGGTGGTAGAATGCGGGCATGTCGAAAATGAGATTGGATGTGTTGCTGGTGGAACGCGGGCTGGCGGAGAGCCGTGCCAGGGCGCAAGCGGTGATTCTGGCCGGACAGGTGCGGGTCAATGGGCAGGTGGTAGATAAGGCTTCGGCGCTTTTCGAGGAAACGGTGATGCTCACCGTAGAGGCCGGCCCGCGTTTTGTCTCGCGCGGCGGAGAAAAATTGCTGGCAGCGTTGCAGGCCTTTGCGGTTAACCCCGATGGAAAGGTTTGTGCCGATGTGGGCGCTTCGACCGGCGGGTTTACCGACTGTCTGCTGCAGCATGGTGCGGCCAGAGTATATGCCATTGATGTAGGCAAGGGCATTTTGCACTGGAAATTGCGCAATGACCCGCGCGTGGTGGTGATGGAGGCGACCAATGCCCGCTATGTCCAATCTCTGCCGGAGCCCGTACATCTGGTGGTGTGCGATGCGTCGTTCATCTCTTTGAAGATACTGTTGCCGGTGATGAAGGGGTGGCTGCGCCCACTTTCTGCCTCTTCGCAGGAAACCGAAGGGCAGATAATTACCCTCATCAAACCCCAATTTGAAGCCGGGCGCAAAGAAGCGGCACGGGGCGAAGGCGTTATCCGCGACCCGGCGGCGCACCGGCGCATTTTGAGTGAAGTGCTGAGCTTTGCTGTTGAAACAGGGCTGGGTGTGCGGGGGTTAATTCGGTCGCCCCTGCTTGGGCCAAAAGGGAATGTGGAATTTCTGGCCTGGCTGGATTTGAACCCCAGCCAATGGGAAGTTTCCCGGCAAATTGAGCAGGTTTTGCGCTAGGCGGCGGGGTTTTCATCCACCAGCACCGGTTTGCGCGATTCTGCCAGGATGTCGTCTATCGTCATTGGCCTGTCGGAACGGGCTGGATGGTAGTGAACATGCACGCGCCGGACGTTTGCCAACCCGCGACAAACCAGGGCTTCTACCTGGTGAGCAATGTCATTGCCTTCTTGCACGCTGAGTGTGCCATCCACGCCAATCGTCAGGTTGATAACGATGTGCGGGCCGAAACGATGGGCTTGCAGCTCTTCCAATTGAAGCACGCCGGGGACGTCTTGAATCAGGCGGCAGGTTTGTTCGGTCAGTTCGCGGCTGGGAACGGCGTCCATCAAATCCACCGAGGATTCGCGCAAGATGTAGATGCCGGTGCGCAGGATGAGCAAGGCTACCAGGGCGCCAGCCAGCGGGTCTACCCAGGCTAAACCGCGTTGACCAAGAAAGATGCCCAGCGAAGCGGCAGAGGCTGAAAACAGGTCGTTGCGATGGTCATAAGCCATGGCTTCGACGACCGGATTTTTCGTTTCCTGTCCCAATTTGCGCACGTAGACGGTTAGAAAGAGTTTAATCCCAACTGTGAGCAGGGCAATCCACAGGGCAATATCCAGGGCGCCTTCTGAGTCTGCCGTGCCGGCGATGATGTCCCACATTTTATCGACCGAACCCCAAAAAACGGCAACGGCGGTGGTGACGATAAACGACCCCACCACCAGCGCGGCGATGCTTTCCAGCTGACGGTGACCGTAGGGGTGTTCTTCATCCGCGGGTTTGTTCGCCAGGCGGACGAAGATGCTCGCCACGACGTAGTAGGCGACATCTGACGTGGAATTGATGCCCTCAGCCAGCAGCGCCGGGCTGTGGCCGAGAATGCCAAAAAGGGTTTTGAGTGCAGACAGCCCGATATTGACTCCCAGACCCAGGTTGACTGCTAACAGGCTTTTCTTGTCGCGTTCGTGTGTCATTCTTCAATTGTATCTTTATTCTTGTATCGCTAAAACATCTGACACGGATGTATAATCATCCCGCTTCTCGAATGGAGTTCCCGATGAACTGCCCTCGCTGTCAGGCTGCGTTGACGAAAAAGTATTACAAAGGGATGATGGAGGTGGAATACTGCCCCCTCTGTCGGGGGATGTGGCTCGATTTTCATGAACTCGACCGCCTGGAAGATGTTGTCTTTGACCAGGACCACTACAAAGGGTCGTTGATTCACCGTGAAGCACCGGTGCTGTTCGTCTGCCCGGCCTGTGAAAGCCAATTGCTGGAATTTCAGTATCGGTTGTATGACCTGAAACTGGAAGTCTGCCCGCAAAAGCACGGTTTCTGGCTGGAAGCCGGAGAAGACGAGCATGTGCTGTCCCTCATGCGCCGGCGGGCGGGGGAAATCCGCCGCAAGACCGAAGCCGAATCCGAATGGAAGAAGATGTTGAAAGGGTTGCATACGTTTTTCAGCCAGGAGATGTAAATTTTCACGGAGGAACTTATGGAACAGCATGCGTTTTTTGAGGGCAAAATCGTCCCCTTCAGCCAGGCCAAAATCAGCATCGCCACGCACGGGTTGAATTATGGCACGGCGGCCTTTGGCGGCCTGCGGGCCTATTGGAATGCGGAAGAAGAGAAACTCTTGCTCTTCCGTCCGTTTGACCATTATCGCCGTTTTCTTAATTCTGCCAAAATCCTGTGCATGGAATTTGACCACACCCCCGAAAGCCTGACGCAAATCACCATCGAACTCCTCAAAACCGATGCCTGGCGGCAGGATGTGTATATTCGCCCGTTGGCCTACAAAGCCGACCCCGGTATTGGCGTGCGTCTGCATGACCTGCGCGATGAGATTGCCATCTTTGCTGTGCCGTTTGGCGCGTATGGGAAGAATGAGGACAACGCCCATGTGACCATTTCCTCCTGGCGGCGTGTGGATGACAATATCATTCCGGCGCGCGGCAAAATCAGTGGTGCGTATGCCAACTCGGCCCTCATCAAAACCGATGCCATCCGCGCCGGATTTGATGAGGCGCTTGTGCTGGACCAGAATGGGCATCTCTCTGAAGGAACGGCGATGAACGTTTTCCTGGTGCGAGATGGGGTTTTGATTACGCCCCCAGTGTGGGACAACATCCTGGAAGGCATTACCCGCCGTTCGGTCATCGAACTGGCGCGCAACGAACTTGGCCTGGAGGTAGTGGAACGTTCGATTGACCGAACCGAAGCCTTTTTGTGCGATGAACTGTTCCTGACCGGCACGGCCGCGCAGATTACGGTCGTGACCCGCGTGGACCACCGCCCGGTGGGAGACGGCAAGATGGGAGCGATTACCGCCCGGCTGCGCGCTTTGTTTAACGACGTCGTGCGGGGCAAAAATCCAAAATACCGTCACTGGAATGTGGCAGTGGAATAACAAAGAAAAGCCCGGACATGGACCTCCGGGCTTTTTTGGGGTTGGTCTTTTTTATTTCTGTGTAAAGCGGATGTAAATCAGGTTGCGGTTGCAGTCGGCGTAGGTGGTCAGATAAATCTGTTCGGACATGGGAGCGCTGGCCTGGTCCAACAATTGAATCCAGAGCGTGTTTTTGGAAGCAACCGGCGCAATACCCAAATCGAACTCGAATCCGCTTTGTCCATAGGCCAGGTTCAGGCCGGTCATGGTGAGTTCGTTGAAGGATTTGCCCGGCAGGCTGCCGCCGAGTTTGACAATCAGACCCATGGCGGGGTTGTTCTTGCTATCGAGCGCCTGTCCGGCAATGTACATGCGGTCACAGGTCGAGTCGGCGCGATAGACGGTACTCGCAACGGCGTTGACCGTAACGGCATACGGGGCGCCGGTGGGTTTGGGCGTGCGGGTCGGCGAGACCACCGGTGTGTTGGTCGGCGGTTTGGTGGGGGTCATCAGTTTGAAGGGCGTAAAGGTCGGCTCCAGGGTGATGGTGGGGCGCGGCGTGTTGGATGCCGTGGGCGGCAGGGTGGGTTCCGGTGTCCAGGTAGGGTCAAAGCGGATGGGGGTAATGGTCGGCGTCAACGTAGGCGGCAAGGGCGTAGGAGGCTGGAAGGGATTAAGCGCCGAATAGGGATTGTTGAAGATGTTGAAGAACACGCCGCATACACACACGGTCATCAGCAGCATCACGCCGGTCAGCACGTTCCAGAGCATATCACGGCTATTCTTTTTTTTCTTCTTGACCGGCGCGGCAGGACGTGGCGTGTCATTCAAGAAATCGTCGTAGTTTGTCATCGCTTCCAAACTCCATTTATTCCAATCGTATTTCGATGTTGCTTTGCTGGCGGCGTTGGGCCAGCCAGTCGGCCAGGGCGCGGTTCTGGAGCGTGAGTAAGGCATCGGGGCTGAGGGGACGGTCTTCCTGCACTTCCAGTAATTTCAGGATGTGAAAACCGGCCTCGCTCTGAATAATTTCGCTCACGCCGCCGATTTCCAGGTTGAAAGCGGCCTCTTCCACTTCTTTGCTGGGCAGGTAATTGCGCGGAAACCAGCCAATATCACCGCGCGTAATCGGGTCCACACGAATTGCCAGTTCGTCAAAATCGGCCCCGGCCTGGAGTTGACGGTAGTAATTTTGGGCAACGGTTTCATTATAGAGCAAAATTTGACGGATGTGTACCTGCCGTGCTGTTTGGGGGACGGTGGAAATGATTTTGTCACGCATCCAGGCAGCCGCGATGGCCCGGCGCAAGGCCACGCGAAAGGACTCTTCGGTGTATCCATGCGTCTGCATCCAGGCACGCAGGGCTTCGGGGCCGCCGATTTGTGAGGAGAGCGTTTGAATTCGTGCCTGGAGCGTCGCCTCTTCCAGGACGAAGCCGGCTTCTGCTGCGCCCTGCGCCAGCAACGTCTGTGCTATCAGGTCGTCCAGCACCACTCGGCGGGCTTCGCGCTCGTCCAATTGGTTGCCCAGCGCAGTTTGGGCAACCTTGTAGCGTTCCAGTTCGGCCTGAAAGTCACTCAGAAAAATCGGCTCGCCGTTGACCAGAGCCGCCAATGGCAGGGGAGTTTCGGTGGGCGGGGGGAGGGTCTCGGTGGGTGCAGGCGCAGAGGGCGATGGAAGAATGGCCACAGCCCCGTTCCCCCCGGAGCAGGCTGTCAGACTGAACACAATCAGCAACAAAAAGAGAAACAAATAACGTTTGGAGATAGACATTTTGCCGATTATAACCGGAAGGCGCGGGCTCTTTTCTTGCAGGGGATGGACGCTTGACTGCACGGTCTGGCCATCTATACAGCCGATTTTTCAAACGAGTAAGCCACGTACGAAGATTTTTGAATGCAAATGCTGTGTGATGGTTTAGCCCGCTTGCGCCGCCTTTTTGGCCGCCTCCAGCGCCTGCTCCACAAATTCGAGCTGCCCGTCCCGTTGCAGCACAACCCCCTTCTCCGCTGCTTCCTCTCTGGCTCCTTCCGTCCATTGATTTCCGGCTGCCACCGGCAGCGTCCAGAACCCGGCTCGATGGAACAACCCGGCACGCTTCCAGGCACGCCGGACATCTTCCACGTCCACCACGCCTGAGACTTCCACTGCCAGCCAGATGTCCGAAACCCCGGCCTGCGCAGCCCATCCCGCCTTCAAGCGCCCGGAGAGCAAAATATCGAGCGAGAGCAAGGCCTCCATCTCTTGCTCGGTCAAGCGCTGCTCCAGTTCAGACCAGATTTCCTGCAAATCCACCACGCGCACACGCGAGACCATCCGCCCGAAGAAGCCGAAAGCCCGTTGCCGATACTGCATTTCGAGCATATCGCCGCGCAGATTTCCCACTTCTCCTGTCAGCTTATCCACGCGCCGGGTCAAGACACGCAGCTCTTCTTCGGTGCGTTTCTGGGCTTCGGCCAGTTCAGCAACGACCTGCTCCAGCCGAGTCAGCCGCTCTTCGCTGCGTTTCTGCGCTTCGGCCAGTTCAGCAACGACCTGCTCCAGCCGCGTCAACCGCTCTTCGCTGCGTTTCTGCGCTTCGGCCAGTTCTTCCACGCGCTGTTCGGTGCGTTTCTGGGCTTCGGCCAGTTCTTCCACGCGCTGTTCGGTGCGTTTTTGGGCTTGCGCCAGTTCCCGCACAATTTCCGGCAGTTCCAAAATCTCGCGCGTCAGCACCAGCCGACGCAGTTCTTCCTGCCACTCCGGGTGCTGGTGCAACAGGCGCATAAAGTCGTAGTAATCGCGCACTTCAAAGGCCATAGACGAGCTCCTGACCAGGATTATAATCGAATTTGGAGGTCTGCCAT
>JANWWK010000006.1 GCA_025056175.1 Anaerolineales bacterium | reverse complement strand
AATGGGTACGCTCGGCGATGCCCCTACCGAAGAAGAACTCTACCGCGAAGCGCTCTCGCTGGCCGTCTCAGTCGGAAACCGCGAGCGCGCGGCGGTTGCGCTTAACAATCTGGGGGCACTGGCCGACGAGCGCGGCGACCTGCCGCAGGCGCAGCGATATTACCTTCAAGCAATTGAGATGGCGCGCGAAATCGGCGCCCAGCAATCGCTGGCGCTGTATCTCATCAATCTTGGTCACAGCGAAATTCGCCTGGGACAGTTCCAGGAGGCCACCGAACATCTGCGTGAGGGCCTGGCGCTGGCCGACCATTTGGGCGCTGGCCCATGGTCAACAGCGGCGGTGCTGTTCTATGCGCGCCTGTTCTATCAACAAGGTGAATGTGAACGCGCCTTTGCACTCATCGCCCTGGCGCGCCGACAACCGGCCTTTAGCAGTGACCTGGCGCGCCTGGTGGAGCAAATATTTCGGGAATGGCAAATCTCCCCTGCCGCTGCCGAAGCGCAATTGGCTGCTGCACCAGAGTTGGAGTGGAAAACAGCAGTAAGAGAATTGTTGACGGCATAAGCGTGAAACTTTTCTCCTCCTGCTTCATCTGATAAAATGCTGTCACTTCTTTTGCCAAACGAGGAAAACCATGTCTTTCAGTCTGAGTGGTATCTCTGCATCTTCTTCTAACACTACGGAACCCAAACACGTCAAAGTTCTGATTCTCGGTTCAGGGCCGGCGGGACTTTCTGCCGCATTGTATGCCGCCCGCGCCGAACTTGCTCCGGTGGTGTTGACCGGCATGGAACTGGGCGGCCAGGCCGGTCTGACCCACACCATCGAAAACTACCCCGGCTTTCCTGAAGGCGTCGGCGGCCCCGAACTGGGCGAACTGTTTCAGAAACAGGCCGAACGCTTCGGTGCAGTGGTCGAGTTCGACACAGCCACGGCGGTAGATTTAAGCCAGCGCCCCTTTCGGGTCATCACCGAAAACGGCGAATATCTGGCCGAGGCGCTGATTATCGCCACCGGTGCGCGTCCCAACCACCTGGAAGTGCCAGGCGAATACGAACTGACCGGCAAAGGAGTCTCCTACTGCGCCACGTGCGATGGCTGGTTCTTCAAAGATAAAAAGGTGGTTGTGGTTGGCGGTGGCGACTCGGCGCTGGAAGAAGGCCTGTTCCTGACGCGCTACGCCTCTTCGGTCACCATCATTCACCGGCGCGATACGTTACGGGCTGGCAAAGTGTTGCAAAGCCGCGCCTTCAGCAACCCCAAAATCCGCTTCATCTGGAACACCGTTGTGACTGAAATTTTGGGCAAGGATAAGGTGACGGGCGTAGCGCTCAAGAATGTGCTGACCGGCGAGACATCTACCCTCGAAACCGATGGCGTCTTCATCTTCATCGGCCACACGCCAAATACGCAAATGTTCACAGGTCAGCTGGAAATGCGCGACGGCGGTTACATCGTCAGCAATCAATACATGGAAACCAGCGTGCCGGGCGTGTTTGTCGCCGGCGAAGTGACCGATAACCACTTCCGTCAGGTGGTCACTTCGGCAGGCATGGGCGCCGCAGCAGCCATCCAGGCCACGCACTTCCTGGAAAAAGAGGAAGCCGTAAAAGCCTGAGGCGGCAAGCGCCCACGACACAGCGAAAACACCAGGCCACCTTTTTATGAATCACTCCGGTTCGATTTGTTTGTTTGCATCCGTGAGAGACCTGCCCTCAGGCGGTAGGTCTCTTTTTATTCATCCGAAAGGGTGACGAAAGTCCTGTTCCGCCCGCCAGCGGAAGGGATAAAATACGTTCGCAATCAATTTTTTTTGGAGGAGATATGGCGAAAGTTTCCATTATCGGCGCCGGCATGACCGGTGCCAGCACGGCTGTCTGGCTGGCCGGGCGCGAAATCGCCGACCTGGTTCTGGTGGACATCGTGGAGGGCGTCCCCCAGGGCAAGGCGCTCGACCTGTACGAAGCGACGCCCATTTTGGGCAAAGATGTCGAGGTGGTTGGCTCAAACGGTTACGAAGCCACCGCCGGGTCGGATATTGTGGTCATCACCGCCGGCATGCCGCGCAAACCCGGCATGAGCCGCGATGACCTGCTGACAACCAACGCCGAAATCGTTGGTAAGGCTGCTACCGAAACTCTGAAATACTCTCCCGAAGCCGTCTACGTCATCCTGACAAACCCGCTCGATACGATGGCTTACATGACCCTGAAGGTAACCGGCCTGCCGCCGCACCGCGTGGTCGGACAGGCCGGCGTGCTGGATTCGGCCCGCATGCGTGCCTTTGTGGCGATGGAGACCGGCATCAGCGTAGAAAACATCCAGTGCTACGTGATGGGCGGCCACGGCGACGAAATGGTGCCGCTGACGCGACATTCCAACATTGCCGGTATCCCCTTGCGTGATTACCTGCCTGCCGATACACTTGCAGCGATTGTTGAGCGCACCCGTAAAGGCGGCGGCGAAATCGTCAATCTGCTCAAGACCTCGGCCTACTATGCCCCTGGCGCAGCCGTAGCACAAATGGTCGAAGCCATTCTCAAGGACAAGCATCTCATCGTACCAGCGGCAGCCTACATGCAAGGCCAATACGGGCTGACGGATATGTACTTCGGCGTGCCGGTGGTGTTGGGGCGGAACGGCGTGGAGCGCATCCTGGAATACGAACTGGATGAAGACGAACGCCAGCAGTTGGAAAAATCGGCGGCGGCTGTGCGTGAAACGCATGAGGCCCTGAAACGGTTGATGCATCTGGAGTAAATCCGTCACGGAGGATTGGCGCTTTGCCGATTGTCCGTTCTTTCTCCCCACCCTCTCAAGGAGTTCGTTATGCTCATCCATGAAAAAATCTCAGCCCAACTCCCGGCCTGGCGCGAGCGCTATAAGACCCTGGCAAAAGAATACGGCGAAGTGGTCATTGACCATGTGACAGTGGGACAGGTTATCGGCGGAATGCGTGACATCAAATCGCTCGTGACCGATATTTCGTTTGTAGACCCGGCCACCGGCATCAAATTTCGGGGCATGTCTATCCCCGAGGTGCTGAAAGCCCTGCCCAAACCGCGCGGCGCGCAAATGCCCTACGTGGGTGGGCTATACTACCTGTTGCTGGTAGGCGAAGTGCCAACGCGCGCCCAGGCGCAGGAAGTGGAAGCGGAATGGGCGCGACGCGCCAGCGTGCCAGAATACGTCTTCAAAATGCTCAAGGCCATGCCCAAAGAGACTCACCCGATGACGCTGCTTTCGCAGGCCGTGCTGGCGTTACAAAACGAGTCTCTGTTTGCCAAAAAGTACGCCGAAGGCATGAAGAAAGACGCCTACTGGGAACCGGCGCTGGAAGACAGTCTGAACCTGACGGCCAAACTGCCGGTAATTGCGGCGTTCATCTACCGCATGAAATACTTCGGTGATACCCGCAAGCCAAAATACAACCCCCGACAGGATTACGGTGCGAACTTCGCCCGCATGATGGGCGTGGAAAATCAAAAAGAATACGCCGACCTGGCGCGCCTGTATTTCTTGCTCCATTCCGACCACGAATCGGGCAACGTTTCGGCGCACACCATGCACCTGGTAGGGTCGGCACTTTCCAGCCCCATCCTGGCCTTCTCCGCCGCGCTCAATGGCCTGGCCGGGCCGTTGCACGGCCTGGCAAACCAGGAATGCCTGGGGTGGCTGCTGGATGTGTATCACAAGTTCGGACAAAGCGTGCCTTCCCGAGAAGACCTGTACCGTTTTGCCTGGGATACGCTCAACAGCGGCAAAGTCATCCCTGGCTACGGTCACGCGGTACTGCGGGTGCCAGACCCACGCTTTGTGGCGCAACTGGAATTTGCCAAACAGCGCTTCCCTGAAGATGACCTGGTGCGCCTGGCCGACCTGGTGTACGAGGTGGTCCCCACCGTGTTGAAGGAGCAGGGCAAGGCCAAAAATCCCGCACCAAATGTAGATGCCATCTCCGGCGCGTTACAATATCACTACGGCGTGCGCGAGTTCGATTTCTACACTGTCCTGTTTGGAGTGGGACGCGCATTAGGCGTCACGGCCAACTATGTGTGGGCGCGCGCGCTGGGTCAACCCATCGAACGACCCAAGAGCCTGACAACCGATATGGTCGAAGAAGCAGCCAGGAAAGCAGCACAATCGTAAACACCACTCAGCCCGGAAGAAGTGTCCGGGCTTTTTTACTCCATCTTGCGCCACGCCAGCATACCCTGAGCCGCCCAGCGCGCCGTAGAAAGGCACGCCGTCAGCAGGTAGCCGCCGGTAGGGGCTTCCCAATCAAGCATTTCTCCAGCGCAAAAGACGCCCGGCCACGCCTTGAGCATCAGACGGGCATCGAGCGCCTCGAACGGCACGCCGCCCGCACTGCTGATGGCTTCCGCCAGCGGGCGGGGACGCAGGAGCGGCAGGGGCAGAGCTTTGATGGCAGCAGCCAGCCGTTCGGGCGAATCAAAAACTTCGCGCGGCAAGAACTCGCGCAACAAGGCCAGTTTCACACCAGCAATTCCCACCGTTTTTTGTAGATGACTGGCAAGCGAGCGGGAACCGCGCGGTCGGCACAAGCGTTGCGTCAGTTTTTCCACGCTCCAGTCGGGCGCCAGGTCGAGCAGGGGACGCGCTATTCCGTTGCGCTTGATTTCCTCACGCAGAGCCGCAGAAAACCAGTAGATGAGACTGCCCTCGACACCTTCACGGGTGATGATGAACTCCCCCTGCCGCCTGATTCCGCCAAATGAGAGGCTGACGGCTTTGAGCGGCGCACCATCGAACCGTTCGCGGAAAAAGCCGCTCCAGTCCACATCAAAGCCGCAGTTGGATGGCTCCAACGGGGTAACCGGGACTCCCAGTCGTTCCAGAATGGGCACCCACCCCCCCGTCGAACCAAGCCGCGGCCAACTGCCGCCGCCCAAAGCCAGCAAAACAGCATCGAAAAGGGCTGTTTGCTCCCCAGCGGCGGTATCGAAGTACAAAGCCAGCGCACCATCCGCCTGGCGGTGCAGGTCTTTCCAGCGCCAGCCGGTGTGAAAGACAACACCCGCCTGCTGCAAACGACTCAGCCAGGCCCGCAACAGAGGGGAGGCCTTCATCCCAACCGGAAAAATGCGCCCCGATGTGCCGGCAAAGGTCTGGAAGCCCAGGCCATGTACCCAGGCGATGACTTCGCGCGGTCCAAAAGCGCGCAACATCGGCGCCAGCAAATCGGGCCGGCTGTAGCGCGAAATGAACTGCTCCAGGGGTTCGGAGTGCGTCAGGTTCAGGCCGCCCACCCCGGCGCGCAGGAACTTGCGCCCGACCGAAGGCATAGCCTCGTAGAGATGGACGCTTAAACCGGAAGCGGAAAGCGTTTCAGCGGCCATCAACCCCGCAGGGCCACCGCCGAGGATGGCTGCTCGAAACATAGATGCGTTGTTCATTCAGAGAATTCCGGCAGAAGCGGGCACACCTGGCCATTGCCACGTTCAACCAATTCCCAATCCAGCAACGTCTCACACACCAGCGAGCCATCGGCACGGGTCAGGCCGACGTAGAGGCTGCTGCTGGTTGCGTTGCTCTCGCGTGGATACACGGAAAACGTCAGGGCTTCCCCCCACAGGGCCGGGGAAAGATATTGAATATGAACCCGGCGTGTGCGTGGGGTTAGCCCCATGGCAGCAAATTTTGCCGGTTTCCAGCCGCGCTCTGCCCGCCAGCGTGCAGCGGCCTCTTCGGCCAGTGTGACGTAAGCGGCATTGTTGACATGCTCCAGCGTATCTAAATCGCCCCATTCTACCCGACGCGAGAACGAAAAACAGGTGGCCGGAGGTTCAATCTTCGGAAAGCGCTCAAACGGAAAAACACGCGGCTGTTCCAACCGAAAGTTTTCCAGAAGCGTTTCTGGCGGGCTGGTGGGGCGTAGCGTAGACGAATCCATACAAACGATGTGCTGACTGCCCTGCGCCAGCACTTCGCCGCCGCTGGTCAGCTCGAAACAGCGCGTACCACGTACACGCTGCCAGTTGACCATCCAAATGGTGAAATCGAAACGGTCGTTGTGGCGCAAAGGGTGCAGAAGGCGAATTTCGGTTTCGCGGATAAGCCAGAAAATCCCCAGCCGTTCGCTATCGCGCGCGCCCAACCCCAGCGCTTCGCCCCAATCATAAGCGGTTTCGACCAGATAGCGCAGATAGGCCGCCGGACTAACCCAACCGGCGGCATCCAATTCTGAATAACGGACACGAAAAGAACGCGTAAAAATTTTGCTCATGCGGCATAGCATAACAGAAAATAGCGCCGCCTGGCAAGCCAAAAAACCGCCTGTCCAGGCAGGATAATAAATTTCACTTTGCCGATAAAAATCGTTGTGATATAATCCGCAACCGATGGCAGCACCTGTTCCCCCAGACAATCGCAAAAATGCCCATTCGTTCAACACCACGCTGGCGGCGGTTGTCGGCCAGGTCGGGTGCGTGACGCCGGTCATTTTACTGGGAGCGCTGTTCGTGGGATTGTGGCTCGACCGGCAGTTCGATACCAGACCCTTTTTCGCCATCTTGTTCATTGTCGGCAGCGGCCCGGTTTCCCTTCTGGTCTTGTACCGCATTGTGAAATCGGCCACCCGCCATCTGAAAACTACGAGTCAGTCAGCCAAACTTTCTGAGGAGGAAGCGAATCGTGAGTGAAACACCCAAGAAACGCGTTTGGGGTCGTTGGGTTGTGCTTGCGGCCATCATTTTGGGGTTGTTCCTGTTCACCGATTTCTTCGGTATCGGTCTGGGAATCAAGCCCATCATGCCGCATGTGTACCTTCCCGGCGAGAAATACAGCGAAACCCCGCTCTTCACCATCCCCTTCATTGGGCCGTTCTACTTCACCAATACCACTTTTGGCCTGATTGTGGCGGACATCATCGTCATCCTGCTGGCGATTGGTGTTTCGCGCGGCGTGAAAAGCGGCAAAATGGTGCTGACCGGCATTTCTGGCGCAGTGGAAGCCCTGCTGGAAATGCTCTACGGCATCACTGAAAGTACCGCGGGAAAATGGACGCGGCAAATCTTCCCCTGGTTTGCTACCATTACCCTGCTGGTGCTGGCCGCCAACTGGTCGGGGTTAGTGCCGGGCAACGAAACCATCGGCATCATCCACGAATACAAGGGACATGGCTACACCCTCAAGCACATTGGGCCCATCACCACCATTTGGGATGAAGGCGGCGAGGCCAAAGGTGAGCATGGCGAAAGTTATGCCGTCATCCCCTTCATGCGCCCGGTTTCCACCGATTTGAACTTCACCTTTGCTCTGGCGGTGGTTGCGGTGGTGATGATTCAGGTGATGGGCTTTCGCGCGCAAGGAATTGCGTACCTGTGGAAGTTTTGGAACGTGGGAGGGCTGTTCAGCAAGCCGATTTTCGGGTTCATTGATTTCGGCGTCGGCCTGCTGGAGTTGATTTCCGAGTTCTCCAAAATTCTCTCGTTTGCGTTCCGTCTTTTCGGCAACATGTTTGCGGGCGCGGTTCTCCTGTTCGTTATCGGCTCGCTGGTGCCGGTGTTTGCACAGGCGTTGTTCTACCTGTTAGAGTTCTTCGTCGGTCTCATTCAGGCGATTGTGTTCGGCATGTTGACGATGGTCTTCATGTCTCAGGCGACGCAGGGACACGGCGAACATCACGAAGAAGCACATGCGTAAATTTCGGGCGTAGTATCCCGCCCGGGAAAATACCCTTTCAGCGTGGCGGTCTCCCGCCCGAAATCAACTTACGGAGGATAAACACAATGGAAGTTGCAGCCGCAAAACTGATTGGCGCAGGCCTGGCGATGATTGGCGCAATTGGCGCAGGCGCAGGCGTTGGTATCGTGGTTGGTGGCGCCGTGCAGGCGATGGGACGCAACCCCGATGCAACCGGCACCATCCAGACCAACATGATTCTCGGCATCGCATTCGCCGAAGCCATCGCCATTTACTGTCTGGTTGTTGCCCTGCTCATCCTGTTCGTCTTCTAAACACGGGAGGATGCCTTGGAAGCCCTGGGTCTCAACCTTCCCTTTTTCCTGGTTCAGGTCGTTAACCTGATTATCGTCTATACGGTGGTCGCCAAGTGGATTGTCGGCCCCATCAGCGGGTTGCTGGAAAAACGCCGTGAAACGATTGCGCGCGGGCTGGAAGACGCCCGCATCGCCGCTGAAGCACGTGCAAATGCCGAAAAAGAAGCGCAAAAAATCATCAATGAAGCCAAAGCGCAAGCCAACCAGATTGTAAGCGACGCCAAAGACCGCGCCGAAGCCGCTGCGCGTGACGTGCGCGCCGCTGCCGAAGCCGAAGCCAAAAAATCTGCCGAAAAGGCGCTGGCGGAAGTCGAAGAAGAGCGCAACCGCATTCTGGGCGATCTGCGCGGACAGGTTGCGGCACTCGCCATTGTCGCAACGCAAAAACTGGTCGGTGAAGCATTGGACGAAAAGCGCCAGCGCGCGCTGATTGATGAGTTTTTTGCTGGGGTCAAAGCCGGCAAGGTGGTGGTGCTGGAAGGCGCTTCGGTGAGTGGTTCGACCGCCGAAGTGACCAGCGCCCTGCCCCTGACCAAAGAGGAGCAGGACGCCGTCAAAAACGATGTGCTTGCCAGAACCGGCGCATCAGCAGTGTCGTTCCGCGTAGACCCCTCCATTCTGGGTGGTCTGGTCATCAAAGTCGGCGATAAGGTTCTGGACGGCTCGGTGGCCGGGAAACTGGAAAACCTGCGCGCCAGCCTGCGATAAAAACAGATAACGCGCGGAGGAAAGCAGCGATGCGTTCCTCCGCGTTTCGTTTTTAAGCCACGCTTCCGCCCAACAAAACGGCGACCGTTTTCGACGGTCGCCGTTTTCGATGGCAATGGAGTGGAAAGACGTTTTTACATTGCCTTCGCAACTTTGCGAATGACCATGACCACCTTGCCGCGAATTTCCAACCCGTCGTTTTTGTTGATATAAATCGGTTTCATGGTGGGATTGGCAGGTTGCAAACGATAGCCATCGGCCTCTTTGTAGAAGTATTTCAGGGTGGTCTCGTCGCGCGAGGGCAGCCAGACGGCAACCATATCACCATTTCTGGCTTCGGCATTGCTATTGACCCGGCGCATGATGACGATGTCCCCATCGTTGACCATGGCGTCAATCATCGAGTCCCCCTGTACTTCGAGTGCGTACAGACCGTCAGTATTGCGTCCGGGCAGAAGACTGCGGGCAATTTCAATGCTGGATTCGGCATCGTAGTAACTGAAGTCAGAAGCCGGCACGGGAACGGGTTCACTGGCAACAATACGCCCGGCGAGCGGAATGCGGAGTAAATCATTGACGGCCATGCCAAGGTTGGCAAGCATTTCTGGTACTACGCGCAGACCACGCGAAACACGCCGGTCTCGCTCGATATACCCCCACTTTTCAAGCTGGTCTAAGTAGTAGTTGACGACCGACGTGGAGGAAATGCCGGTCTTTTCGCCAATTTCGCGGATGGAGGGGGGATAGCCCTTATCGGCATATTCTTCGAGCAGAGACAGGATTTTCATGTGCCGCTCGCTCAATCCTTTGGATTTACGCACCATCATCATAGATTCGCTCCCGACGCACTCAAAAATCGCTCATGCGTTCTATGAATAGATGATACGCGAAATTTTGTTCTATGTCAAGAGCGAATTTCCTGACATTTCACACCCAGGTACGGCGCTTCATCCAGAGGAACATCATCACAGGCAAAACCATGAGCAGTACCATGACCGGCACAAAGACCAACAGACTCGTCCAGGTGGTCAACCCGGCTACCGGCTCAAAAAAGTTCATGCCAAAGAACCCGGTAATAAAAGTAATCGGCATGAACAGCGTGGTAATGATGGTGAGAGTTTTCATCACTTCATTCATCCGATTATTGATAACAGAGAGATAAGTATCGAGCGCACCGCTCACCAAATCGCGCATGGATTCGTTCAGGTCATGTAGACGCACCAGATGGTCGTAAATATCACGGAAAAAGACGCGGTCGTGCGGGTCAATGACTCCGTAATCATCGCGCGCCAGTTTATTCAACACCTCGCGCTGCGGGGTGATGATGCGTCGCATGGCAAGCAAGATACGTTTGAGGGAGAAAATGCGCTCCAGGGTATCGGGCGCGGCTTTGACCAGCACTTCATCCTCCACGCGGTCAATTTGTTCGTCTATGGCTTCAACAATCGGCAAGTAATCGGCGACCAGATGGTCTATGATTTTGTAAAGCAAATGGTCAGGGCCGTGGGCGGTATAGCGTTTGTCGCGGCCAAAGGCTTCTCGTGCCTTTTCCAGTGCCGGGATGGGCTGGTCGTGGTGGGTAACGATGTAGTTCGGGCCGAGAAAAATATCGAGTTCGGTGGTTGAGAGCGATAGGCCATCGGAAGCATCGAAGTTCATGGCATTGAGAACAATATAGACATACTCTCCCCAGTCGTCAATTTTCGGGGTGTGGGTCTCTTCCAACGCGTCATCCACAGCCAGCGGGTGAAAACGAAAGATGCCTGTCAGAATGGGTTCGACAGAAGCATCCGGTTCGGCCTCGAAATCCACCCACAAAAGACCATTGGGTTGCTTGAGCAGAGAAGCAAATTCTTTGATGGGAATTTCGGAGCGTAATTCTCCATCTGGCAGGTAATAAAGCGCGCGAAGCATGGTTTGTTCTCCCTTGGCGTTGGTCTGGTTTGATTACAGATTCGATATGGCATCGCATTAAAAAAATTTATCTGTTGTTGACAAAAGAAGAAGCGTTTTATATAATCAATTCAGGAAACAGAATTGGCGTTTCGGTTTTTATCGAGCCTGCCGTCACAAAGCAGTTAGAGCCGGGGGCAGCGCAAACAATCTACGCGATTGTACCGCACTCTGGAAACGTGTCGAGCAGAAACCGGCATGACTGCCGCTACGCGGCGTTCTTTGGAGGAAACACCATGAGATACCCATTAAAACGCTGTCCGGTATGCCAGGACGAATTGACGATTACCCGCCTGCGGTGCGAAGCCTGCGATATTACGCTGGAAGGCCGCTTCGATTGGGATGTATTCTCACGTTTGACGCCCGAACAAATGCGTTTTCTGCTGGTGTTCATCCGCCATGAGGGCAAACTGACCCGCATGGAAGAAGAGATGAACCTCTCGTATCCGACGCTTCGCAACCGCCTGCACGACATCATTCGCGCGCTCGGCTACGAACCCGGCAAAGAAAACGCTGCTGAGCTGGACGAGGAACGGCGCCGCAAGGTGCTGGAAGACCTGGACGCCGGGCGATTGAGTGCAGACGAAGCCATGCGTCTGTTGCGCGGGGAGGAAGCATGAAACCAATGACCGCAACCGTTACCGGCGCACTGCGGGTGGTGATAACTGACGTAAGCGGCGATTTGCAGGTGGTTGGGTGGCAGCGCCCCGAAATCATCGCTCGCGCCGACAGCGACTCACTCTCTCTGACTCTGGATGGAGACCAAGCCGTTGCCTCCAGCGGCAGTGACCTGATTTTGTATGTTCCCGAGTCCATTCCCATACAAATCGCCCGCGTAGGCGGTGATGCCGACCTTCGCGCTATCGCTGGTCGCCTGGAGATTTTGCAGGTAGCAGGCGATTTGCAGATGCGGAACATCGGCAACGTGTTTGTCTCGGCACTGGGTGGTGACCTTGCCGCGCGTGATTGCGCGGGAGATTTCGTAGCCGAAAGCGTTGGCGGAGATGTTTCTTTCCACCGTATGCGCGGCGCAGTGCGCGTTTCGGCAGGGGCCGATTTGTACCTGCGAGAAGTAAACGGCGATGTGACGGCCAACCTGGGCGCAGATGCCGCCCTGTATCTGCACCCGCAACCCGGTCAAAGCATCAAGGTGCAGGCTGGCGGCGACATCCTCCTGCGCGTCCCGCCCGAAGTGCAGGCCGATTTCACGCTGCAAGGCGGGGATAGCGAATCGATTCGGGTAGATTTGCCAGGCGTTGAGCAGACAGAAAGCCGCAGCGTGCGCCAGTTCAGAACCGGACAGGGTGGAGCCAACATTCATCTGCTGGCTGAAGGCGAGGTGATTGTCACCAGCCGCGAGGATGACTGGCAATCAGTAGCCGATTTCGACCCCTGGGGGCGTGATGTCGCTTTCGGGAGTGAGTCACTCTACGACATTTCCCAGAAAATTCAGGCACAGGTCTCCGAAAACTTGGAGCGCCACGCAGTGAAAGCCTCGATGCGCGCGCAAGAATACGGGCAACGGGTAGAGCAACGGGTTGAAGCTGCCATCCGCCGTGCCGAAGAGAAGATGCGTTCTGCCGAACGCCGCTCGGCCCACATGGGTGTTTCAATGGGGGGCTGGAGTGCTAACTGGGCCAGCCCCAAACCAGGCCGCCCGCCCATTCCTCCTTCTCCACCCGCCGAGCCGGTCAGTGATGAAGAGCGCCTGATGATTTTGAAGATGCTCCAGGAAAAGAAAATTTCTCTGGAGGAAGCCGACCGTCTGCTGGCTGCGCTTGAAGGCAAGTGACCAGGAGAGAACCTGGATGTCTCATAGCGAACAAGAGCAAGTTTTGAAGCGGGTAGCTTTCAACAGAGCATGGTACAAGACGAGCCAGTTTTCGTCGCAGTCAACAAAGAAAACGAACAGGTTGTAGTTTACATCGGCTGAGGAGGCGCTTGATGGCAACAGCTGAAGAACGGATGCGAATTTTAAGAATGGTAGAAGAAGGGAAAATCAGCGCGGAACAAGGGGCCAAGCTTCTCGCGGCGCTCGGCGAAGGGCGGCGCAGCCCAACTCCACCGCCCCCGCCGCGGATGGCCGGTTCGGCACGGTGGCTAAGGGTACGTGTGACCGATGTGGCGACTGGACGGGCCAAAGCCACCGTGCAAATTCCCCTGGCACTGCTGGATGCCGGCATGAAAATCGGCGCGCATTTTGCCCCCGAAGTGGAAGGCGTGGATATGGCGAGCATCATGGAAGCCCTGCGCTCCGGCATAACCGGTAAAATTGTGGACGTGGTGGACGAGAAAGACGGCGAACACGTCGAAATTTTCGTGGAGTAAGTTACGGCATCGGCGGAAAGTTGGGTTGAAACCAATCGAGAATGTCCACACCGGGCGTAATTTCTCCCTCGAAAACGATGACATCCACCAGACCATGTTCGGTGCATTCCGGCCCCATGCCGCATAACACGGCCTGAGTGTAGCCGCCTGCAAGCCCTGCCGCTACCCCCTCGCTTCCCAGGGTATAGGCTACGATATTATATTTGCCTTCGGGCAGGCCCTCCAGCCGATAGAAGGTTTGGCCGGCAGTAGTTTCAACCACGTAGTATTGCCCGGTGGCGACCTGGAAGGCCACAATCCGCAAAGCAGGGGTGGATTCAGCAGGGTAGGCAAGCCGGCCTTCAATGCCGCCGCCCGGAGCAGCAAGCGCGCTGGCATCGGAGGCAACTGCCGTCAGCGTAGCGCTCACCATCCAGCCGACATCTGGCGTGGGTGGAGCAACAGGAGCAGGGGCGCAATGCGCCAGGAGAAGAAGCAGGGGAAGAAGCAGGAAAAGTTTTTTCATGGCGTTTCTTGCGCCATTATAAATTGCCAGACGCCAGAACACCAGAGCAGGGTTCCGGGCGTCTGGCAATATCAATTTGCCTGTTCGATAATCTTCCACCCGTTGGCATGAGCATACGCACGCAGAATCGGGTCGGGGAAAACCGCCACCGGATGCTCCACACGGGTCAGAAGCGGCAGGTCGTTGTGTGAGTCGCCATAGCCCCAACTCTCTTCCAGCGTTTCGCCGTGTTCATCCAACCAGGCTTCCAGCCGTTGCACTTTTCCTTCACGGAAGGCGGGGATACCCTCGACTTCCGTCGTAAATTGATTGGAACGGCGGCGGATTCGCGTACAAATGACATTCGGGAAGCGCAACAGTCTGGCAATTGGTTCGGCCAGAAAGTCATTGGCGGCAGTCACCAGCATCAGATTGAACCCCAAAGCGCGAAATCTCCGCACGCGGCGCATCAGGGCCGGACGCAGCGCCTGACGAATGCGCCCAAGATATTCGGTGCGCCACTCGTAAAGCCGGGAGAGAGGGTGTATCGTCAGCGGGCGCAGAAAAAATGCCAGGTATTCGTGAATATCCAGGTGGCCATTCTCGTAAGCGTGGTAGTAATCCGTCATCCGCATCAGGAAGGTTTTATCTACCGCGCCCTTCTCAAAGAGAAAGCGACTCCACATGGCTTCGCTGTCACCTTCAAGCAGGGTGTAATCCAGGTCAAACAAGGCCAGCGGAGCAGCGCCGGAGGGCGTAAGGACTTTTTTATGGCTGTTCCCCATAACTCAAGTGTCGTTGAATGGCTTCCAGAGCGGCGGGCAGGTCCCAAATGCCCTCGATGACGAAATGCGCTCCGGCCTCGTAAAGTTGTTCAGCGGCACGTTCGTGCGCGGCCTCGCGCGCGGCAGGCGAGAGTGCTTTCACTTCAGATTCGGTCAAAGCGGTTAAACTCCCTGTTAGCGTTACTCCCACCGTCCACATACCGGCATTCAACCCCTCTTCGATATCCATCGGGGTATCGCCTACCTTGACGATTGCGGACATCGGATACACGCCCAGATTCATCGCGTTCTGAAAGCACATCCAGGGCGCGGGGCGTCCGGCAGGAACATCATCCGGGCAGACCAGGCTATCGGGTCGGTAGCCGCGCACTGCGGCAGCCGGGGCTAAAATCTCCATCATCGCCCGCAAATAGCCGGTGGTGGAGCCGATTTTGATGCCGCGCCCGCGGCATTCAGCCACCGTCTCTAACAGGCCAGGGATAGGTTCCGCGTATTCTCTTAAGACAGCCATCTGCAAAGGAATGAAGTTCTGGAAAAGGTCTTCCACATCGTCTTCAGAAGGCGGCGCGCCATGCACCGAGTGCCAGAGCGCTGCAACCGCCGGGCGTGTAAGGATGGTGCGCAGGTGGTCTTTTTTCATCAGTCCCATCCCGGAACGGGCATCTTCGATGGCAAGAGAAAGGCCGCGCGTCTCAAACAGGCGGACAAACACAGCAACAGGGGCAAACGAACCGAAATCTACGGCCGTGCCGGCCCAATCGAGCAAGACGGCGCGAATCGGACCGCGATAAGCGCGGCGATGCAAACTTTCCATCTAAAAGTCTCCCTACAACAACCAGCACGCTTCGACCGGAAAATGTACATCGAGCGGTTCGCCAGAGCGCGGAAGTTTGAGCCGCCGCTCGTTGAACATATCCAGCGCCAGCAAGTGGCCTTCAACTTCCAAACGAATGCGGACAATGGAGCCGAGATAGGTTACCGATTCGACCCGCCCGCTCAAATTGTTCAGGCCATCCACCCGGCCGGGGTTCAACTCTTCGGGGCGTACGGCCAGGCGAACCGCTTTGCCGTTGAGATGACCGAAACGCCCGGCCCGCAGAACCTGGTTGCCAAGCCGCACCAGACCCTCTGCCGGAGAGAGTATTTCAACCGGAAGCAGGTTAATATGTCCAACGAACTGTGCCACAAACTCGGTGGCCGGTTCATTGTAGATTTCAGTCGGCGTACCAACCTGTTCAATTTTGCCCTGACTCATGACGACAATCCGGTCGGAGAGCGAGAGCGCTTCCTCCTGGTCATGCGTGACGTAGATGGTCGTAATTCCCAACTGGCGTTGAATACGGCGAATTTCCTGGCGCAGTTCCAGGCGGATTTTGGCATCCAGGGCAGAGAGCGGTTCGTCGAGCAAAAGCACCTGCGGGCGAATGGCAAGCGCACGCGCCAGCGCAACCCGCTGCTGCTGTCCGCCGGAGAGTTGATAGGGGTAGCGGGCAGCGAACTTTTCCATCTGAATCAGCGCAAGCATTTGCTGAACCCGTGCAGCAATTTCGGCTTTGGGTTTACCGGCAATTTTCAGGCCATAGCCCACATTTTGGGCAACAGTCATGTTCGGAAAAAGGGCATAGGACTGAAAGACCATGCCAACATTCCGTTTGTTGGGCGGGGTGTAGGTCAGGTCACGGCCATCGAGGGTGATGACGCCGGAAGTCGGCAGCTCGAAACCGGCAATCATGCGCAACGTGGTGGTCTTGCCACACCCGCTGGGGCCGAGAAAAGAGACGAACTCTCCCGGCTGGACGGACAGGTTAAAATCCTGAACAGCGACCGAGTGGCCGAAGGACTTGTGGAGGTGAATAAGTTCGAGGTGAGACATCGTCATTCCGTAATCAGGTTAGCGTCCGGTGAATTGCTGGGCGGTGCCACCGCGGCTGATAAGTTGAATTAAACCAAGACTGAACCAGGTAAGCGCGTAACTGATGATAGCAAGCGCAGCCGGCTCATAGGCTTTGGTGAGACCGAGCAAGGCCATATACGGCCCCAGCGCCGGTCGCACCAGAAAACTTGCCAGGATGAGTTCGCCCATGACGGTGGCAAAACAAATCAGCGCACCGCTCAAAATGGCAATCCGCAAATTCGGGAGAATGACATGCGCCAGAATCTGGAACCAGTTAGAGCCGAGGCTTTGTGCCGCTTCGGTCAGGGAGCGCACGTCAATGGCACGCATGCCTACATCTACAGCCCGGAACATATAGGGCATGGAGATAACAACATAACCGGTCACGATGAGAATGTCGGTGGTGAAGGGACTGAGGGTAAGTTGGAGCGGGGGACGAGAGAAGGTGCGAATCAGCCCGAAGACGTACACAATCGCCGGGATGATGAAAGGCAGGATGGTGATGATTTCTACAACCGGGCGCGCCTGCGGCACTTTGAGATGCAGCCAATAGACAGTGGGAACAAAAATAAGAACGCTGATGACGATGGTTATCAGCGCCATCAAGGTCGAATAGCGAAAACCCTCCCAAAAGCGGGGGTCGCTGAAAACGATTTGATATGCTTGCAGGCTCAACTCGCCGCGTTTCATCCGCAGCGAGAAATCGAGCGTGCCGTACAGCGGCAAAAAGAAGTACAGAATGGCAAGCGCGCCCCAAAACAACGCCCAGAAGTTACTACGCCGTGCGTTCATGATTTCATCCACCGCGAAGATTGTTTTTGCAAAGCAGTGTATGCCACAATCGTCAGCGCCATAATGACGACCATCCCCAACGCCAGGGCATAGCCTTCATGCGGGTTTCCCAACACGTCGCCGCGAATTTGCTGACCGATGAAGATGGTAACGAGCGGGATGCTGCCGCCAGTCAGCGCTTGAGCGGTGGCATACGCACCAAAGGCATTTCCAAAGAGAAGCAGGGTTGCGCCGAGAAGAGAAGGTGTCAGCACGGGCAAGGCAATATCCCGCCAGTACTGCCATTCGGAAGCGCCTAAATTGGCCGACGCTTCACGCCATTCCTTGCGAAGCCCTTCCAGCGCAGGCGTAATTGTCAATACCATCAGCGGAAACTGGAAATAAGTGTATGCCAGCACCAGACCGCTCAGGCTATATAGACTAAAACCATAGTCGTAAGGATTGAAGGGGCAGACCGCCTCCCCTGCCACGTTCGAAAAACAAATGCCTTTGAGCAGCGCGGTGATGAAACCGGTACGCCCCAGCGTGGCAATAAAAGCAAAGGCCAGTGGCACGCCGCCAAAATTCGCCGCCAGGCCGGAGAAGGTCAGAATGACGTTACGCATCCAACGCGGGGCATTCCCAATTGTTACGGCGTAAGCAACAAAGAAACCGAACACACCACCCATCAGGGCAGTTATCAGGCTGACTTGTAAGCTGGTCAGATAGGCTTTGATGACGTTCGGATTAGCAAAAACAGCCAGGTTCTCCAGAGTAAACGCACCGCTACGGTTTACAAACGCGCCGCTGAACAGATTGAGTGAGGGAACAAGCAGGAAAAACAAGATGAAAGCAAAAAAGGGCAGCAACCCCAGCCAGTTCCAGAGCGGGTGTTCGCGCCAGAGCGATTTAGAGGAGAGACGCAAAAGGGAGAGATTCATAAATTTGCCGGAAACCGTCCCGAAGGCCACAAGAGCAACTTCGGGACGGCGAATGTGCGAATAAAGAAGAAGGGCGAGGCTACTTGATGTCCAGACCGACGACGCTATCCCACTGATTCTTGATGAGTTCGCGGGCGGCGCTCAACTGATCGCGGCTGGGGACGATGGCGCTGTTGATGATTTCTGGCGCAGGCAATTTGGCTTTCAAATCTTCGGGCACCACACCGCGCTTGAGCATATCGGCCAGACGGGCGGGAGCGCAATAACCCTTCATCCAGATGAGATGACCTTCATCCGAATAGAGGAATTCCTGCCACAGGCGAGCAGCAGCGGGATGCGGAGCATACGCGCTGATGGCCTGGAGGTAGAACCCACCCCAATTCACCGATTTGGGATAGATGATAGCCAGCGGCGGATTGCCGTTGAAGGCTTCGGCGTTGGCGAGCGCCAGATAGTTCCACTGGAAGGTGATGGGCGTCTCGCCTTTGGCAATCGAACCAGTGTTGGCAATCAGCGGGAGCAGGTTGCCGCGTGCATTCAGTTCCTTGAAGAATTCCAGGCCAGGTTGAACGTTATCCAACGAGCCGCCATTCGCAATCGCTGCCGCATACACGGTTTGAGCAGCCTGATTCGAGGAGCGCGGGTCACCAGCCAGGGCAATTTGACCCTTATACTTCGGGTCAAGCAGGTCTTTCCAATCCTGCGGCACGTCTTTGACCACATCCAGGTTGACTTCGAAGACCAGAACGCCGTTGTAATCGGTGTAGAAGTAGCCATCCGGGTCTTTCAGGCCATCAATCGTATCCCAGGTCATGACCTTATAGGGAGCCAGAAGACCTTCTTCTTTGGCAAGTGGACCAAACGCCGGGCCGACGTCAATCACATCGGGTGCTTGCGGGCCTTTGTTTTCCTTGTTATCACGAATCGCCTGCAATTCATCCGCAGAGCCAGCTTCCGGGTTGATGGAATTGACCTTAATGCCGTATTTTTGGCTAAAGGTCTTCATCATTTCACCATAGTTACACCAGTCATCGGGCAAGGCAATGACGTTCAATTCCCCTTCGGCTTGCGCCGCAGCAATGAGAGATTCCATGCCGCCGCCTTCAGCAGCCGATTTCACCTGGCTCCAGTCCACTTTGGCAGGAGTGGGCGTAGCCGCCGGGCCGCAAGCGGCCAACACCACCGCCAGCAACGCCAATAATGAGAAAACTTGCAAAGTCATTTTGGAACGCATATCTTCTCCTTCGGTTTACAGATTTGTTGACGACAAGGGAATGATAGAGGCTTTGTATTAAGTCTTTTTGGACAGAAAATTAACATTCAGTTAAGAAGGCGTAAACAAAACAGCAAAAGCGTTGTTATCACTGGGTTAAACCTGCCAACGCGAAATTGCAAAGTCTGACAGGGCATGATATGCTAGTGATAAAAAACGCAATTGTTTATGCAGAGCCAGGAGATACCGACCGACCTTCATCCACTCGATGAGCGCGAACTGACCCCCAAACTGCTGGCAGAAGTCTTTAAGGCTTTGGGCTGGGGAGCAGGCCATCCCTTGCGTGCGCCGCTGACCCCGCTCTTCTCCGCGGCCTGCCGCCGATTTGCCAGAATTGCCGTGCGCTTCGACCGCGATGTGGCCTGGCAGGGCTTCCGCACAGCAGCAGAGCGGATTTTGCCCTACTTCACGCACGATGTCTACGCGCAAGGAACGGAACATATCCCCACCGAGGGGCCGTTGCTCATCGTTTCCAACCATCCCGGCACCATTGACGGGTTGGCGATTGCCAGCCGTCTGCCGCGTTCAGACTTGAAAATCGTGGTTTCGGGCGTGCCGTTCATCCGCCATCTGCGCGCAACGGCCCGCCATCTGATTTATTCCAGCCTGGATGCCTTCGAGCGCATGAAAGTCGTGCGTGAGTCGATTCGCCATCTGGAA
>JANWWK010000086.1 GCA_025056175.1 Anaerolineales bacterium | reverse complement strand
CAACCTCTTGAGCCTCTCTGGGTAGGAGCGGGAAGCAGCCGCAAATCGGCGATGTCGCTGCCAAAAGCGGCAAAAATCTGGGCCATTTCTCCCCTCTCCCTACGGGAGAGGGGCCGGGGGTGAGGGAGGCTAGATAGTTACGCGGAATGTTTGTATCAGCCCCGCCTGGCACAGCCGGATGATGTTGGGCAGGGTTATTCTTCGCTGAGTTTCAAGTCCATCTCCATCAGCACGTTCAGACCGATGGCAACGCCTTGCATGACCAGGAACCAGGCAACGCCGGTAAAGAAGGGAGTGCTCAGGTTGGTGATGATGTAAGAAAGTGCGCCGGGGTCCTGGAATAGTTCGGTGAAGGCTGTGCCTTGTGGGCCAATCATGTTCTGAATGTTCAGGTATTGAGCGACTGTGTCGCCGATGAATGCTATCAGCACGACCCACGAGAGAATGCTCAACAGGCTGGAGACCAGGCTAAGCGCTTTGGGGTTGTAAAGTGCAGGTCCCTTTTCTTCTTCCGCCTGGTTGGCGGGGTTGGGGGTTTGGTTTTCTTCCATAATTTTAGGAAACTCCTTGAAGGGTTTGGATGACGCGATGATGGGATTCAATCGCGTTCTTTCTGATGGTAATTGAGGATGCTCTGTACGATACGCGCCGCAGCTTTTCCATCTCCATAGGGGTTGGTTGCTTGCGCCATGCGGGCGTGTTCGGTGGGGTCATCCAGCAGGGTGCGTGCCTGTTTCAGAATGGTTTGCGTTTCTGTGCCGACCAGTTTGACCGTTCCGGCGGCGATTCCTTCGGGGCGTTCGGTGGTAGCGCGCATTACCAGAACCGGCACACCAAAGCCGGGGGCTTCCTCTTGTATCCCGCCTGAATCGGTGAGAACGAGGGTGGCGTGCTTCATCAAGTGTACCATAGGCAGGTAATCTAAGGGAGGCAGAAGGGTGATATTGGGAATGCCGCCCAGGCGTGAGTACACAGTATTTTGTACGTTGGGGTTGAGATGCACGGGATAGACGATGTGAATCTGGTCGGCGCAGGTTTCGGCCAGTGTTTTGAGGGCGGTGCAAATGTTTTCGAGCGGCTGTCCGAAGTTTTCGCGGCGATGTGCGGTCACCAGTATCAGGCGGCGCGGATGGATTTGCTCCAGCAGTTTTTCCACTTCCGGCGGGGCATTTTTTTGGGCGACCTGGCGCAGAGCATCTATGACCGGGTTCCCGGTGACGATAATTCGTTCTGCCGGGATGTTTTCTCGGAGCAGGTTTTGTTTTGCCCACTGGGTGGGGGCAAAGTGTAAATCGGCCACCACCCCGGCAACCATGCGGTTGACTTCTTCGGGGAAGGGCTGAAATTTGTCACCGGTGCGCAGCCCGGCTTCGACATGCCCGAATTTGACGCGGTTGTAGTAAGCCAGCAGCGCGGTTGCCATAACGGTGGTGGTATCGCCTTGCGAGAGTATCCAGTCGGGTTTGACGTTTCGGATAACGGGGTCCAGGTGGGTAAAGATGGCGGCGGTGATTTGCGCCAGCGATTGGTTGGGCTGCATCAGGTTGAGGTCAATATCCGGGGTAATCTCGAAGAGGTTCAAGACCTGGTCGAGCATTTGCCGGTGTTGGGCGGTAACGCAAACGATGGATTCGATGCCGGGGGTGCGGCGCAGGGTTTGCACTACCGGCGCCATTTTGACGGCTTCGGGGCGGGTGCCGATGACGGAGAGAACGCGGATAGGAGGCATGAAACGCTTTGAGCAGGAAGATGTTTTACACGAATTTGAGCCGCAGAGCGGCGATGAGAACCATGCGGAGCAGGAGCAGGCCATGCCGCCAGCGGTGGATGTTGGTTTGCCCGTAAGTGCGTTCCTGGTAGCGGATGGGCAGGTCAATGATTTTGCGGTTTTGCCTGGCGGCGCCGAAAATCAGGTCGTAGTCTCCAAAAGGGTCAAATTCGCCGAAGTAGGCGCGGTTGGCGGCAATACGTTCATAATCGCGTTTGTAAAGCACTTTGGTACCGCATAAGGTGTCTTTGATGGGCTGTCCGAGCAGCCAGGAGAAGGCCAGACTGAAGAATTTGTTGCCGACCAGGTTGAGGAAACGCATGGCTTCTTCTTCCATAGGGTATACCAGCCGCACGCCATTGATGAATTCGCCCTTGCCGCTGACGAGTGCCCGGTAAAAACGCGGCAGGTCTTCGGGACGTACTGTCAGGTCAGCGTCGAGAATCATCAGCACTTCGCCGGAAGCCTGCTCGAACCCCAGCCGCACGGCATCGGCTTTACCTTTGCCGCACTGTTTGAAGAGTTTGGCATCCCATTCGGGATGGGCGGCGATGGCCTGTTCGATGGCGGTGTAGGTATCATCTCTGGAATGTCCTTCGACGAAAATCAGTTCTGTATGTCGCCCCATTTTGGGGATGCGCCGAAAAGCAGCTTCGATGTTGCCGGCTTCGTTGCGTGCCGGGATGATGATGCTCACGCTTGGTTCAACCGGCGTTTCGGTAGGTGCAGGGCGCGCAATGTGGATATTTGTCCAGGCGAGCGCGTTGAAAGGCCAGAGTTTGACCAGTATTTTGTTGCACACGTCGCGCACGAGAGGGATGGGCAGGGGCAGTAGAATTTCGCGCAGGCGTTGGATGACCTCGAAGCCGGCCAGGCGCAGGAGGTTTTCGGTATCTTCTGGTGCGAGCCAGTTTTGTGGCAGGAGTTGGGTGGCAAAGCCGAGTTTTCCGGCGAGCGTAAGAGTGGGCTGGTGCAGGCGGCTGTATGTGTTCAGGATGAGGCGCGTATCCGGTCGGCAAAGCGGATGGATGCGCTCCAGCAGGGTCTGTACGTCGTAGACATCGTTGACCAGGTCAGAGAGCAGGATGACATCGAAGGTTTCTTCGAGTGCCAGTTCGTGAGCATCGGCCTGCAGGAAGGTGAGTTGAGGATGCTTTTGGCGCGCAATTTCCAGCATCGCGGGGGAGAAATCTACCCCTACGCCGCGCGCTGGTGACAGGGCGGCCAGTAAGTCACCGCGTCCACAGCCCAGTTCCAGCACGCTGAGGCCTGGCGAAACGAGATGCTGGTAAATTTCTCGAAGACGGCGGTGGTACTCACGGCTGAAGAAGGTTTCTGCCGGTCGGGTGCGAGCAATGTGGTTCCAGTGGGTAATGCGATTCTGCGTGTATTCGGTGTAACTTGAAGGCATATTGTCTTATTCAATGTGTTTGGCATGTTCCGGCGAGATGCGTGACCGGAGACCGAGCAGGAAGACGGCGGCCAGGAGGGTGACCAGAATGGATACCAGGTTGAGCCAAAAAGCGTGCGCAATCCCCAGATGGTCGGCGGCGAAGCCCACCAGCCATGGGCCGACCATGCCGCCCAACCCGGCAAAGGTGAACAGCAAGCCTAAAACAGTGTTGGCGTTTTCGGTCAGGTCTTCGCTGGCTGCTGCGGTGATGGCAGGGAAAACAATCGAAAAGAAGAAGCCGACCACAGACAAAGCCAGGGCTGGCCCAACAAGTCCGAATACCAGGCAAATGCCGCTGGCGAGCATGGCGAGCAGGATGGAACGCACGTATCCGAGCCGCTCCAGGAAGAAACTGCCTGCAAAGCGTCCGGCCATCATCAGACCAAAGTATAGCGAGAGGGCGGTGTTGCTGCTCTGGATGCTTTGAGCGCGGACTGTTTGCAGATATTCCACCAGCCATGCGGCGAGGCCGATTTCTGCTGCAACGTAGGCGATGATAGCCGTGTAAAACCAGACCATGCGCGGCGTGAACGCGGTCTGCGTGATGTGTTGAAGGTCGAGAGGGCGGCCTGGGTTGGTTCTGGTGACCGGGGAAAGGTGGAACGCCGTCAGTGCAAGCAGGATGCCGATGAGAGGCAAGTCCCAACGGTACACGGTTCGCCAGGATGCACCGCTGGAGAGCAGAAGACCAGCAAACGCCGGGGCAGCCATTGAACCGATGCTGTGCATGACCGAGACCAGGCTGAGGTAGCGGCCTTTGTCGTTGGGATGCAGTTCGATGATGAGCGCGCTGCCACCGAGTTCAACTGCGCCCAATCCGTAGCCAAGCACGAACATCGAGAGACCGAGCCAAAGGGGCGCCTGAAAACTGCTGAAGCCGCCTACGCCTGCTGCCAGGCTGAGAGCGGCGATTTGTAAAACAGCGCGTTTGCCCAGCCGGTCGGCGATGGGGCCGGTGGTGAGTGTGGCGGCCATGAAACCAATGTACAGGCAAAGCAGGATGGAACTGCCGGTGGTGTAATCAATCTGTAAATCGCGCAGCAGAGCCGGCAGGACGGGGCCTTTCAGGTTATCGGAAAAGCCGAAGACGAAGAAAGCATAAAAGGCCGCGACAGTCCACAGCCAGAGGGAGAAGGAACGATTCATTGACCAAACCGCGCGTTGACGAACCGGATTTTTTCCAGGTGTTGGACGCTTTGTCCGCCTTCATGGTTGTTGAAGTGCCAGATGCGGATGTCTTTGGACCCGGCATAGTGGTTGTAAGCCGCAAAAACGGTGGAGGGCGGGCAAATGGTATCCATCAGACCTACCGAGAATAAGGCGGCAGCGCGGGCACGGGCGGCAAAGTTCATGCCATCGAAATATGAAAGCGTGTGAAAGACGGCTTCGATTTTATCGCGGTGAATTTTGCAGAAGCGTGCAATTTCGTTGTATGGGTCACTATCTACCAGTTCAACGGCGCGGCGGAAGTGGCACAGGAACGGCACATCGGGCATGGCGATTGCCACATCTGGCACCAGGCCGGCAGCAGCCAGCGTGATTCCGCCACCTTGTGAGCCGCCAGTGACGGCGACACGGGTTGGGTCAGCCAGTGGGTGGGAGCGGGCGGCTTCGATGGCGCGCACGGCATCGGTGAAAACGCGCCGGTAGTAGTAGGTCTCTGGCTTGAGAATGCCGCGCGTCATGAAGCCCGGAATCTGGGGGTTGCTGCCTTCAGGTTCGGGGTCGGGGGTATCGCCGCGGCTCCAGGAGGAACCCTGTCCGCGCGTATCCATCACGAAATGGGCGTATCCGGCGGCTGCCCAGCCCAGCCAATCATTGGGCAGGTTCCGTCCGCCTCCATAGCCGATGAATTCGACAATGACGGGCAGCGGCTCGCGGGTTTCTCGTGGCAGCAAAAACCAGCCTTTGATGGGCTGCCCGCCATAGCCGTTGAAGGTGACATCGAAGGCCTGAATCACTTTCAGGCCGCTTTCAATCGGCTCGAAGCGTGCATTGAGCGGGTGTTGATGTGCTTCGGCCAGGGTTTTTTGCCAGAAGAGGTCGAAATCGGCCGGTTCGGGGCGCTCTGGCAGGTAGGTTTTGAGTTGTTCGAGGGGCAGGTCGAAAAGCATGGCGGAATCCTTACTGAACTGAGTGGGAGGTGGGTTTCCAGACAAAGCGGCTCAATCATACCATGCCGGCGTATCTGTTTGTTTTGCTTCTTTTCGTGTGTTCCGTAACGGATACGGTGGAACAGGGTGGACGTTTGCATGTTCGTAAATTGTTGCAGAAGCCTGAAAATGTTTGTGGTGTTGAGGCCGCTGCAGAGTAAAATGCGGTTATCGGCTCTGGCAGGCGCCGATAATTTCAAGGAGGAGGCTGTTTTTTATGAAAGTGCAAGGGAAAGTGATTGTGGTGACCGGCGCAGCGAACGGAATTGGCCGTGAACTGACGTCGCAACTGCTTGCGAAAGGGGCGCACGTTGCTGCCGTAGATGTAAATGAAGCCGCTCTACGGCAGATGGCTGCGCTTGCGGCAGCGCCAAAGCGGCTCTCTTTACACGTTGTGAACGTGGCCGACCGCGCCGCTGTGGGTCGGCTGCCAGACGATGTGCTGGCTCACCACGGCGCAGTAGATGGGGTCATCAATAATGCTGGGATTATTCAGCCCTTTGTTCGCATTCACGACCTGGAGGATGCGGCGATTGAACGGGTGATGAATGTGAATTTTTACGGCACGCTGTATATGACCAAAGCGTTCCTGCCGTATCTGCTCCAACGCCCCGAGGCGCACATTGTGAACATTGCCAGCATGGGAGGCTTTTTGCCCGTGCCGGGGCAGGGTATTTACGGCGCATCGAAGGCGGCGGTCAAGTTGATGACTGAGGCGCTCTACGCTGAACTGTTGCATACACGCGTGCGGGTGACGGTCGTCTTTCCGGGCGCAACGGCAACCGAAATTGCCCGAAATTCCGGCGTGGCCGGTACGTTGACTGTAAACGAACAGGAGATGCGCAGCTCGTTTCCGATGCTTACGGCGCAGCAGGCGGCGGAGCAGATTGTCCGTGCGATGGAGCAGAACCGCTATCAGGCGTTTGTCGGGCGCGATTCGGCTTTCATGAACCTGCTCTACCGCTTGAACCCCAAAGGCGCGGTGGAATTCCTTACCAGGCAAATGGCGGCGCTTTTGCCGCCGATAGAAGGGAAAAAATCGCCCTAACAATGTTAGAATTTACTCATGACCAGATATACTGCCACTGCTCTCGCTCATCCCAACATTGCTTTCATCAAGTATTGGGGTAACCGTGATGCTGCCCTGCGCCTGCCGGTCAACGGTTCGATTTCGATGAATCTGGAGGGGTTGTTCACCCGCACGACCGTCAGTTTTCAGCCCTCCCTGGCGTTCGATGAACTGGTCATCAATGGCCGCGAGGTGACCGGGCCGGGACTGGAGCGGGTCAGCGGCATTCTGGAGGTTGTTCGGCAAGCGGCGGGCATTCCCTTTCGTGCCGAAGTGCTCTCCGAAACCAATTTCCCCACCGGCGCCGGTATCGCCAGCTCGGCTTCGGCCTTTGCGGCCCTGGCGCTGGCGGCGGTCAAAGCCGCCGGCCTGAGTTGGTCGGAATCTGCCATCTCACGGCTGGCGCGGCGCGGGTCGGGGTCGGCCTGCCGCAGTATCCCCGGGGGGTTCGTCGAATGGCAGATGGGAGCAGGTGACGACGATTCGTTTGCCGTCTCGATTGCTCCGCCCAGCCATTGGGATTTGGCAGACTGTGTGGCGGTGGTCTCCAGTGGACACAAAGCCACCGGCTCAACCGAAGGCCATGCGCTTGCGCCGACCAGTCCGTTACAATCAGCCCGCGTGGCTGATGCTCCCCGCCGGCTGGAGATTTGCCGGCGTGCCATTCTGGAGCGTGATTTTGGCAGCCTGTCCGCGATTATCGAACTCGATTCTGACATGATGCACGCTGTGATGATGACCGGCCAACCTGCGCTGTTTTACTGGAAACCGGCCACCCTGGCCGTGATGGAGGCCGTGCGCGCCTGGCGGCGTGACGGTTTGCAGGCCGCTTATACGGTAGATGCCGGGCCGAACGTGCATGTCATTTGTCCACAGAGCGAAATGGATGCCGTTACCACCCTCCTGCGCGAAATTCCGGGCGTGACTCAGGTGTTGCGTGCAACGGTCGGCGGCCCGGCCAGGTTGTTCTAACGCTTTACTAACCAAAAACGGATATAATCACTCTCGTTATCGGATGAAACGGTCATGGAACAGGCGAAATTTGTTACCTGCTGTCGTTCTGGATAGTTCTTTCGCTTCATCTGGAAAGGAAAAACGATGACTCTCCTGCTGGTTTTGCTGGTCTTTGGGGGGATGATTTTTTTGCACGAGTTGGGGCATTACCTGGCCGCGCGTTTGTTCAAAATCGAAGTCGAAGAGTTTGGCTTTGGCATCCCCCCGCGTTTGTGGCGCTTTTGGCGTTTGCCAGGACGCTTTCAGGTGGGCAATCATTCCATCCAAATACCGGCGAATTATGATTTGCCCGTGGATGTGAATGAGTTGCAACACCGCCCGGTGGATTTGACGTTGGAGCGCAAAGGCGAAAGCCTGATTCTCAAAGCCATGAATTTGTGCGCGGCAGAGTCTGACCGGTATGTGCTGGCTTCTCCAACGTTGACGCAGGAACCTGACGGCACACTGCGCCTGAGTGGAATGGTGCGTGATTTGCGTTTGGGAACGGAATTTACCCTCAACCTGCTTCCGCTGGGTGGCTTTGTGCGCCCGAAAGGAGAAGGTGACCCCGACGTGCCGGACGGCCTGGCCGCTGCCAACCCATGGAAGCGCCTGGTGGTCTTGTTTGCCGGCCCCTTCATGAATCTGCTGACGGCAGTGGTGGTCATGTCCATCATTGTTGCACAGGTAGGGATGTCTGTTCCCGGTAAGGTGCTGATTGAAGAAGTCACCCCCAACTCGCCCGCCGAACAGGCCGGCATTCGTTCGGGGGATGTGCTGTTGACGGTGGCAGGACAGCCGGTGACCGAAATTCAGGCCGCCCGCACTCTGATTCGTGCCAACCTCGACCGTCCACTGGAACTGACCCTTGAGCGGAACGGACAGACGATAACGCTGGTGGCGACCCCGCTTTCGAGCCGCACGCCGGAACAGGGTGCGCTGGGCGTGGCGCTCTCCTATCCGCGTCGCGATGCCACTCCCTTGGAAATTGTTTCCGGTGGTGTGACGGCCACGGTCGTGCAATCGCTCAATCTGTTATATGTCCCGGTAGGGCTGATTCAGGGGGTCATTGCCCCTGAACAGGCGCGCCTGGTGGGGTTGAAAGGGATTTACGATTTCTTTGGACAGGCCGTTGAGCGCGATGCCGCCAGCCGCCAGGAATCGGCTGCGCCTGCAAGCGGCGCTGCGACGGCTGCCTCTCGCCCAACCAGCTATGTGCTTTCTTTGATTGCGATGTTGAGCATTTCTCTCGGCGTGATGAATCTGCTGCCCATTCCTGCGCTGGATGGCGGTAGAATCCTGTTTACGCTGCCAGAAATCCTCTTCCGCCGCCGCATTCCGCCCCGTTTGGAGAACGTTATCAACGGCGTGGCGTTTCTTTTGCTGATTGGCCTGATGCTGGCTGTCAACTTGATGGACTTCATCAGCCCCGCCAACATCACCCTGCCGTAGGATGCAAACGCAAGGAATCTCTGGATGAAAACCATCCCTTTTTCGACTGTTCTGACTGCGCTGCAGGATACCTCGCGCGCCTTTCCAGGCCGTTACATTGAGCAGTTTTCGGACCTCTCGCCCGTCAACCTGGAAGCAGTTATGCAGGTCTGGCCGCGCCTGCCCCAGGCGCGTAAACATCTCCTGCTTAAGCGCATGGTGGAACGCTTTGAGCAGGATTTGCTGCTCTCGTTTGATGACCTGGCAGTTCGTCTGCTGGAAGACCCCGATGGGCAGGTGCGCCTGTATGCTCTGCAATTGTTAAACGAGACGACCGATACGCGCCTGCTCCCGCGTCTGACGCAAATGACCACCGCCGACCCGGAGCCGGCCTCCCGCGCCCGCGCCGCCGATTTGCTGGGGCAGTTTGTTATGCTGGGGGAATTGGAAGAAATCTCCCCCGCACATCGCGACCAGGTCGTGAATTGCCTGCTGGCAGCCGCGCGTGACCCGGATGGACAGATTGCCCGCGCTGCGCTCGAATCGTTGGGTTATTCCAGCCACAGCGAGGTGCCGCTGCTGATTGAGTCTGCGCTTCGTCACCGTGACCCGCGCTGGCAGGCTTCAGCGCTGACGGCGATTGGCCGTTCTGCCGATACGCGCTGGCAAGACCAGGTGCTGGAAGCCCTGCTCAGCGAAGACCAGCCGGTTCGTCTGGCTGCCGTCCGTGCTGCCGGGCAACTGCAACTGGCCCCGGCGCGCCAGTCGCTCCTGAATATGCTGGAAGACGAAGAAGATGACGAGGTGCTGGAGGCGCTCATCTGGTCTCTCTCCCTCATCGGCGGAGAGGATGTGCGGGAATACATCCAGACTCTGATGGACGATACCGATGACGAGGAGTTGCTTGAATTTCTGGAAACGGCGCTCCTCAACCTGGATTTTACTGAAGATGCTGAACAATTTAACCTGCTGGCCTACGATGAAGACGAGCCGCTGAACCGCAAAAACGGAAAACGCCGCTCGTGAGGTTTCATTTCGAGCAGGTTGGCAGATGCACTCATCCCGCCGCATTCGTGGGATGGCAGGCTGCAGGGGGAGACTGTTCATGAATTGCCCTGCGATGCGTGGGGAGGGGGTTGGCACATGTTACAATTATGACTACTCCCTGTGCATCGAGCCGTCATGTCTTTTTCCGAACTTTTCGATACCTTTGCCAACAACATTTTGCCGATTTTGCTTATCAGTGCGGCGGGGTTTGGCGTTGGCCGGGCATTTCAGATTGACTCCCGCGCATTTGGACGTTCGTTGTTTTATTTTTTCACCCCCGTGCTGGTTTTTCATTTACTGATGACCAATCGCCTGCCTGCGGTAGAAGTTCTGCGGATAGGCGGTTTAGCGGCAGGCGTTATCCTGGCTTCGGGACTGATTGCCCTGCTGGGCGGCCTGGCTCTACGGTTGGAACGGACGACCCTTGTCTCGGTCTTGTTGATTGCGATGTTTGCCAACAACGGGAACTATGGTCTGCCGCTGATAGCCTTTGCTTTTGGGCCTGAGGCACTGGCGCACTCTGGGATTTATTTTGTGTTCGCTTCTCTGTTGACGAATACGCTGGGCGTCCTGATTGCGTCGTTGGGGCATCTTGACCTGCGGGAGGCCCTCCTTGGCTTGTTCAAAGTTCCGACCATTTACGCCGCCTTGCTGGCGGTTCTCGTTCACGAGAGCGGGCTGCAACTGCCGATGCCGCTGGAGCGTACCGTAAGCCTGGCCGCCAGCGCCACCCTGCCCGTGATGATTTTTCTGTTGGGCCTGGAATTGCGTCACATCCGCTGGACGAACAGCCGCCGCGCGTTGGGGCTGGGGGTTTCGGTTCGTCTGCTGGCCGGGCCGTTGCTCGGATTTGCGTTTGCCGCTCTCTTCGGCTTGAGCGGCAGCGCGCGCCAGGCCGCTGTGATGGAGGCCTCCATGTCTTCGGCGGTTGCCAACGTCAACCTGGCTGCTGAATACCGCCTGGATACTTCGCTGGTAGCGGCAACCGTGCTGGTCAGCACGCTGCTCAGCCCACTGACGCTGACGCCGCTCATTCTGTTGTTGGGAAAATAACATGAGACGATTGATTTTGCTCCTGTTGCTCTTTTTCCTGGGAATTGGGTCTGCTGGCGCGCAATCGGGCGCCGAGATTCCGGTATCGGACCTCGGCATTTCGTACCTGTTTGGCGAACCGGTCACATTTCAGGCGCGTCTGCGCGACCTGCCCGGCCCGGTGGCCGAAGCGTATATCGTTTTTCGGGCTGAGGGCGAGGCGGCCACCCGTGTTTTTCCGGTGACGATCGAAGCAGATGGCATGACGCGCTTTACGTATGCCTTTGAGCAAGGCCCGCTGCGCCCGTTTGCTCCGGTGCGCTACTTCTATGTGGTCAAACTTCAGGATGGGCGCGAATTGCAGACGAACGAATTTTCGTTTCAGTATCTCGATAACCGTTTCCCCTGGAGCGAGCGCGAAACGGATGGGGTTAAGGTGCATTGGTACGCGGGTGGCGAGCCATTTGGGCAGGCCGCGCTCGATGCCGCACGGCGGGGAATGCAGAGAATCCGCGAGTTACTTCTGGTTGTGCCTGCCGCGCCGATTGATGTGTACATTTACGCCTCGGTGGTAGATTTGCAGCGAGTCTTTGAGATGTCTGGCCTTTCGTGGGCCGGCGGACATGCCAGCCCCGATTTGCGTGTGGCGCTGATGGCAATTGCCCCTGGCCCCGAACAAGGCCTGGAGATGGACCGCAAAATCCCGCACGAACTGGCACACATTTTGACCTATGACCTGACGCGCGAACGTTATTTCAAACTGCCGGTCTGGTTGCGAGAGGGAATCGCCTCGCGGGCGGAACTATCATTCAATCCCGATTATGGCCGTGCGCTTGCGCTCTCGACTGAAAACGGCACACTCCTGGCGATGAACGAATTGTGCGGCTCGTTTCCTCCCGATAGTGGACGGGCGTTTCTGGCTTACGCGCAATCTGAAGCGTTGACGCGCTATCTCATCGAAAAGTATGGGCAGGCCGGGCTGTTGGCGCTCTTGAATGCCTATGGCGATGGATTGGATTGCGAACAAGGCACTGTCCGCGCACTGGGCAAGCCGCTCAGTCAACTCCAGGCCGAATGGCAGAATGCTGCTCTGGGGAGACGTTCGGGGCTGGCTGCGTTGGGCAGTTTTCTGCCGTATTTCATTTTGCTGGCCGTGCTGGTCATGATTCCGTTGACCAATGCATTTTTGTTCTGGAGACCTGCTCACAATGAATGAACATGAAGCGAAACGTTTGCATGTCTGGGTGCGTGGACGCGTGCAAGGTGTTGGCTTCCGCGCTTTTGTGATAGAGACTGCCCTTCGCCTGGGTTTGACCGGCTGGGTGCGTAATGTGGGGTGGGATACGGTGGAGACGGTGGCCGAAGGCAGCGCTGCCGCACTGGAGGCCTTTGTGCAGGCGCTCAAGAGCGGCCCACGCATGGCACGGGTGGATGAATGCCGCGTGCAGGAGGAAACCCCTTCGGGGGAGTTCGACCGCTTTGAGATGCGTTCTTCGCGCTAGGGGCGCGTTATCTCCTGGAGATTGAGAGCTGCCGATGGCTGAAACGACTCCCTCGAATCGATTACCGTCTTCTGACAACGTCTGGCGATTGCTGATTACGCCACCCGCGCCGGGGGCCTGGAATATGGCGGTGGATGAAGCCATCTTGTCCACAGCGGGGCGCGGCGATTCGCCACCCACCTTGCGCCTGTATGCCTGGAAGCCCGCCTGTCTTTCGCTGGGATATGCTCAGCCGTTTGCCGATGTGGATATGGAACGTCTGATGGCGCGCGGGTGGGATGTGGTGCGGCGTCCGACCGGTGGGCGCGCTATTTTGCACGCCGATGAGCTGACGTATTCTGTCACAGCACCGCTGGACCACCCTCTGATGCAGGGAACGATTTTGGAAAGTTACCGGCGTTTGGCGGCGGCGCTGGTAGCCGGTGTGCGCGCGCTGGGGATACCGGTTGAGATGGCCGAACAGGCGCCAGCAACCGGCGCGTCGAAAGGACCGGTGTGCTTCGAGGCACCTTCGGCGTATGAAATTGTTGTCTATGGAAAAAAACTGATTGGCTCGGCCCAGGCGCGAAAGCAGGAAGGCGTTTTGCAGCATGGCTCGTTTCCGCTGACTGGTGACCTGACACGCATCACGCAGGTTTTGTCCTTTCCCGATGAGCAGGCGCGGGCAGCGGCGGCAGAGAAACTGCTTGGACGCGCCACCACGGCGCAAACCGTTTTGGGACGGGAAATTGACTGGGAAACGGCGGCGCAAGCCATTGCCGAGTCGTTTCGGCGGGAGTTGGGCATTTGTCTGGAGCGTGGGGAATTGAGCGCGGCCGAATTGGCCCGTGCGGAAGACCTTCTTCAAAAGAAATATGCCCACCCCGATTGGACGCGGCGGGCATAGTGTGCGCTGAACCGTTGAGTTTTATTTGACGAAAATCACTTCCCGATACCCCAGCGATTGGAAGAATTTGTACAGGAACAGCTCGGCGTTGTTTTGCGCCTGGGACAGAATGCCATCTTCCAGCACGGCTTTGCGGATTTCCTCTTCGGCGCGCTGGCGGGCAAGGGTTTCCAGGTCAACCGTTTGCTTGGTGAGGATGCCCGTATCGCGCCGATAGACGTAGGATTTTTGATTGTCCAGGGTAACCACAAAGAGTTCGGCGGGTGGCAGACGCACGTTGAGAACGCCGTTGACCAGCGTCATATCCTGGGGCTGGATTTTCCCCATATCAATGCCGGCGATGGCAATGCCGTGCGCCACGAATAACAGGCTATCGCCAAACAGGAAGTTGAAACTGCCCTGCCCGATTTCGGCTGTGATGACCTTTTCTACTGTGTATTGAATGGTCTCCAGCCGCGCCAGGGCGCGCACTTCCTGGATGTATGTGACCGGGTCGGGGATGATGGTGGGGGTGGGGTTGCGTAACTCGGCCACCTGGGTTTGCAGGGCGGCGTTGCTTTGCTCAAAGGGCGCGACGGCTCGCTCAATGCTGGTTTGTGCGCTTTCCTGAATTGAGTTCAGCAGGTAAGCAATGCCTCCCAGCAGTAACAAGACAATCAGCAGGAAGAATACAAAAGATTTGGCATTCATGGCTCGCTCCTTTACTGCGTGGGCAGGTTGAAATAATTATAGACCGCCTGTGAGAGTTGCGCTATCATCGTTGAAACCGGCTCCCAAACGGTTTGCACCGGGTGATAGACGAAGACGACCAGCACGTAGTTACCACCGGGGGTATAGACGATGCCAGCATCGGAGATGTTCTGGATGATGCCGGAGGGACCGCTAATCCAACCGTGTTTGTGGGCAATTTGTGTGCCTTCTGGCACGCCGGCTTCGAGCAAGACGCCGATTTTGTCACGCTTAAGGTATTCAATCATTTGCTGGCAGGCGGCCTGGTCTATTTTGCCGGGGAAGGCGGCTATCAGCGCGCCACCGCCGTTTTGGGCGCATTGATACAAATCGGCCAGCAGCGCGCCCATTTCGGAAGGAGTGGTCTGGTTGTAGATGTCGGGAGCGGTGTTGATGTCGGTGCGCTGGTTGGAAGGAGTCTTAAAGACCTGGAGCAAGGGCGCGCGGTCGTAAAAGTAGCCAGCAATGAAGGTGTTTTCCAGCCCCAGCGCACGCATATCTTCGGTGACGACCAGCGGCCCGCGTCCGGCGGCAATGCGCTCCATCAGCCGGTCGGAGGCCGGGTTTTCGGATTTGGTCACCATCTCCAGCGCATCGGCGGCGATGGCTTCGCTGAGCGTTGGGCCGAGATTCTTGAACGTGGAAACCAGAATGGGAATTTTGATGGTGCTGGAAGCCGTAAAGGCAATATCCGGCTCGACCGGGATGGGTTGAAGGCGGTTGTAGCCAAAGTGAATTTCTGCGCCGGTTTGCAGGTCGAGCATGTACACGCCCACCACGCCATCGAAGCGGTTGATTTCGATGATTTGTTTGAGCAGGGTTTCCAGGTTTTGAAGGGGGGGCCGCCCGGGCGAGGTGCGCTGGAAGGTGAGCGAAACAGAACGCTTGTTGGGGGAGCGCAAGGCATCCTCGATGAGCAGCACGGCGCGCTCGATGTCCAATTCCTGGCCGGCGCTGCCGGCGGCGAAGGTCGGCTGGCCGGGGATGGGTTGGGCGGCGATAGCGGGAATATCGTAGCGGGCGGCAATTTCATTGCGCAGATAGGCGCGCAGGCGCTCCTCGCTAAAGGAAGCAATCAGCGGAACATCGGTGGTGGGCGTTTCCTGGTTCCACAGGTAATCCCAGAACCCGCTCCAGAAGGGGCTGCCGGTACGCTGTAAATCGGCGGCAGCCAGCATGGCTTCGGTGTCTATCTGGAAACCGGCCAGGCTTGGGTCCATGTGGATGATGGCACCGGCATATTGGATTTCGATGGGGGTTTCATACACCTGTAACAGCCGTTGCGCTGCAGTTTGCGGGTCCACCCCGCCGACGGCGACACCGGCAATCGTCATGCCCTCGGGATAGTTGGCGCGCAGGCGCGAATAGCGGGTCAACTCTACCATTGTCAACCCAATAGCAGCAGCAATAAAAAAGAGCGAAATCCATCGTAAAAGAAAGGAAGCGTCACGAACGACTCTCACGCGGCCTCCAGCCAAACAGTTCATTTGTCATACAAGACTTGTGTCGGTTTATCCTTGCTTTCTCGGACGCGCAAGAGTATAACACAGAGAGATTCACTCTCATCGGCATTTCCCCATTCTTCCTGTAACGAGGTGTTCATGCTTCGCAGTTTCCTGATTTATCTCTCGAAGGCGGCCTGGGCGCAAAACATCGTGACGGGCTGGAGCGTGGCCTGGAGGGCGGCTTCGCGCTTTGTGGCTGGTTCGACCATTGATGATGCTATTCGAGTTGTGCGCGCGCTGAATGAGAAAGGCATCAACGCGACGCTTGACCAATTGGGCGAACACACCACCACGCCCGAAGAAGCCAACCGCGCCGCCGAGGGCATTCTGACCACGCTCGACCGCATTCAACAGGCCGGGGTACGCTCAAACGTCTCCATTAAACTTACCCAAATTGGCATGGGGCTGGATGACGAGGTCTGCCGTGCGAACCTGAAGCGCATTTTGACACGCGCACGTGAATATGGCAATTTCATACGCATTGACATCGAGGATAGTCCCTGGGTTGACAAAACCATCCAGCTCTACGAGGAGCAGCTGGCCGATGGGTTTACGCCCCAAACGGTGGGAATGGCGGTGCAGTCGTATCTCTATCGGGCCGAGAATGATGTCCGCACCCTGCTGCAAAAGGGGACGAAGTTCCGGCTGGTGAAGGGGGCGTATAAAGAGCCGCCTGAAGTGGCTTATCCCAAAAAAGCCGATGTAGATGCGAATTTCGACAACCTGACTTCGATTTTGATAGATGCCTCGCTGGCCCAAAAGACGGAAATCAGCCCGGATGGCCGTGTTCCGGCTATTCCGGCGATTGCCACACACGATGAACGGCGGATTGCGTTTGCCAAAGCGTATGCCGATAAGGTTGGCCTGCCCAAACGCGGGTTGGAGTTCCAAATGCTGTACGGCATTCGGCGTGATTTGCAGGAAGAATTGGCAAAAGAAGGCTATCCGGTGCGTGTGTACGTCCCATTTGGCACCCACTGGTATCCCTACTTCATGCGCCGCCTGGCCGAACGCCCGGCGAATATCTGGTTCTTTGTGTCGAACTTCTTCAAAAAGTAATCATTCTGCCCAGACGTGAATGTCTGGGCAGTTCATTCAAGTCTATCTTCTCCAAAGATTGCGATGCCGTCTGAAGATGGCGCAAGGATGGTTGTTCCTCTATCCGATGATGGTACAGTCTTGCCGGAGCAGGGCAGCCGGTAAAGCGGATTTTGAAATTCGGTAGTAACTCTCTCCGGCGCAGGAACGGCATAAGGTCAGGCCCTCGCGCCGAATTTCACGCTCGTTCATAATTTCCTCGCCGCACCGGTCGCAGTGGACGCGCAGGCCGGGGCGCGAGAGGATGGAGTGAAGGGGCGTCGTCAAGGTTACTTCGACGACCGTGAACATTTCGTCATCGGGCATGATTTGATATGCCTGCATTTGCGCGAAGTAGTGGCGCGTTTCGCCGGGAGCGTAGTTATAAGCCTTCTGGCGCACATCCAGCGCCGGGGCGACGCGTACCGCCCGCGCGGTGACCGTATCCACAAAGACGGCGGCGGTTTTGCCGTAATCTTCCACGCGCAGGGTGCGATGCCCCACCGTGCAGTCGGTGGCGGCGCTGACGCCATCCGCAAAGCAGCCGTCCGTCTCGACGATGACCAGCAGGCGCTTTTTGGGCGGCGGCGAGTCGAAGCCGAGCGTTTTCATGCCCAGCAGTCCCAACCGCACGCCGAGAATCTGACGCGGGCAGAGGTGGGAGTGATGGCGGGAGGATTTTTGGAGCAGGTCGGAGAGTTGCATGGTCTGATGGTCTCCTGTTCCCCTCACCCTCGTCCTCTCTCTC
>JANWWK010000029.1 GCA_025056175.1 Anaerolineales bacterium | reverse complement strand
TTGTGACGGAGAAGGGCATTTTCTGGGCGGCAAACAACGCACATCAAGGGAGAAGACTTCCCACCGAAAACAATCCAGCGTAAAGCAAGGCCAGTTGGGCCGTGCGCGCCAGGGTCTGATTCAGCGCGCGGCCTTCGGTTTGGGCAAATTCGCGGTAGAGGGCAAGTGCGCGCGGGAGAGACAGCCAGGTCAACAAAAGGGCAGGCGAGGCCACCCCCAACGCCCACAACCCAGCCGGAACGATATACGCCCCCAGCAGACAGGCCAGGTATTCCATCCGCATCGCCCGAGCGCCCAGCAGAACGGCGAGGGTGCGTTTCTTCGTGCGGGCATCGGTGGGAATATCACGGGTATTATTGACGACCAGAATGTTGACGATGAGCAAACCCATCGGCACGGAAGCCCACCACGCCGTTGGAGTGACGGTTCCGGCCTGCACGTAATACGTCCCACACACAGCGGCCACGCCAAAAGAGAGGAATACGAACAGGTCGCCCAGGGCGTTGTAGCCATAGGGGAAGGGCCCGCCGGTGTAGGCCAGCGCCGCCACGATGAGCGCCCCTCCTAACACCAGTACTGGCCAGCCGCGCAAGGTGATGAGATACAGGCCCAACAGCACGGCAACGCCAAAGACCACCCCCAAAGCCAGACGCATCTGCGCCGGGGAGACCTGCCCGGTTGCAGTGACACGCGGCGGGCCGAGACGGTCTGGGGTATCGGCACCACGTTCGTGGTCGAACAAGTCATTCGCAAAGTTTGCGCCAATTTGCAGCAGGAGAGAAATCAACAAACAAGCCAGCGCCGCCCAGGGGTGAAAAACACCATCACGCCAGGCCAGAGCCGTCGCCACAAGCACTGGCGCGGCAGCAGCAGGCAAGGTGCGTGGACGGGCAGCCTGCATCCAGGTCGAAAAGGGAACAGATTGGTTCATAGCGGGTCAATTCTATCAGCAAGATGAAAAGGCTCAAAGTATAATTCGCCCAACTCAACCCAAAGGAAATCACCATGACATACAACCAGTTTATGCGATACGTTCTCACCTTCGAGGCCATCGCCCTGAACTTTGGCACCGGCCTGTTGTGTCTGGCCGCGCCAGCCTCCTTTGTAGCGCAATTCGCCGCCGAAACGCTGCCCCCCGTGCCGCTGGAATTGATTCGCTGGTACGGCGTTCTCCTGTGGGTACTGACCTTCTTTGTCTTGCGGATTTTGCCATCTGGAGACAACCGCCTGCTCTCCCCGGCGGTCGAAGCGCTCCTGTTCGGAGATTTGGTTCACCTGGTGGCAATTTACCTGTATTACCAGGCGCGGCCAGAGTGGAACTTTTCCTTTGGCATCATGTTGTTCTTCACCCTGACGCTTGCCATTCTGCGCTCGATTTGGGTGTACCGTTACTATCGTCACACACTCTAGACCGGCATGGAAAAACTCGTCCGCGATGCGCTGCAGCTGTTTGGAATTGCGCTTTCGGCCCGGCAAGTGGCACAATTGGCCGTTTATGAACGCGAACTACTTGCATGGAATCAAAAATTCAACCTGACAGCAATTCGAGACGTGGAAGGAGTTCGCGCCAAACACTTTCTGGATTCGATGTCGTGCGCGCTGGCCTGGCGTGAACAGCCTCCCCGCCGGCTGGTGGATGTTGGCACCGGGGCTGGATTTCCGGGCATCGTACTGAAAATCGTGTATCCGGCGCTGAAACTGACGCTGGTCGAATCGGTCGGCAAAAAGGCCAACTTCTGCGGTCACATCGTTCAAACACTGGGACTGGAGGGGGTAGAAGTGCTGACCGCGCGCGCCGAAGACGTAGGACATCAGCCAGCACACCGCGAGAAATACGACTGGGCCGTAGCGCGGGCGGTTGCCAACCTGCCCGTCCTGGCCGAATACCTGCTCCCGCTGGTCAAAGTCGGCGGGGGCATGCTGGCACAAAAAGGCGAAAGCGGTCCGGCGGAAGCACAATCGGCAGAACGCGCACTCCAACTGCTGGGCGGACGCCTGCGGCAACTGGTGCCGGTGGAACTGCCAGGAGTGGCCGAAGAACGCTACCTGGTCATCATTGACAAACCTGCTGCCACACCACCGGCTTACCCGCGCAAAGCAGGCTTGCCGGCCAAAAAACCGCTGCTATGAATCGTTATCCTCCCCTCCTTATCATCCTGCACTGGGTATCGGCTTTGCTGATTTTCACCACCTTCCTGCTGGGCGTGTTTGCGCTGGCCGAACGCCCCAACACGCAGGAAAAAATCGTACCGCTGGCTGTCCACATGGCACTGGGGGCTGTGCTCCTGGTTCTGACGGTGCTACGGCTGGCAATTCGACTGGCTACGCGCAAACCATCGCGCCGCCGGGCATCCCCTGCGCGCGCCTCATCCAGGCCGCTCATCGTCACGATGGCCGCACCAGTTCAATGGCTCTTATACGTTTTCACCCTGCTCATGTCACTGACCGGCATTGGGCTGACGCTCCAGGCCGGGTTACTCACCCCCGCCGGGCTGATTCTCCCTGCTGATTTTTACGCCTTCCCCTTGCGCGTGGTCCACGGCACCCTTTCGACCGTTCTGTTCGTCCTGGTCGTCCTGCACCTGCTCACGTGGGTGTACTTTCAGTTCATCCGGGGCGAGAACGCCCTGGCATGGATGTGGTTCCAACAAAAACACAATCAAAAGACAGATTAGCTGCGCAAAAAACGTTCTGGCCAAGAATGCAGACTGCGCTTAAGACAGAAATTCGGACATGGTGTTGAACCAAATTGGGGAAGATGGTGAATGTGACTTGCAAAACATCCATTTTCCCTGTTCAACGATATAGACCATGTCCGAACATCAATGAGAATTTAACCCAATCCCACTTCGGCGTTGAATTCTTCAATCAATGCATCAATCTCATCGGCCTGCTTTTGGACTTGCGTCCAGTAATCGCGTTCGTACCACATGGCCTGAATCTCCTCGTAGGTTTTGCCCTGCTGCTCGACCCACGTATAGTACTTCAGGTTGTGAACACGGCGGCGGTCGGTGTAACGCAATTCAAGCAGGTTATCGGTAGATTGCTGCAAAATCCAGCGGGCATAGTCGGCAGCGGCATCACGGGCAGTATATTCGCCCATTTCTGCACGCATTTCGTGAATACGGCTCTGATACAGTTCCATCGAGTCGGTCAAAACGGTCAGCACAATGTCCTGCTCGCCCAGCTCGTAGTATTTCGCCATCTTAATCGCCGTCAGGACGTTGGAAATGCCAGAGAAACCGAGCAAATCGAGTTGGGCAACGAGCACATCCGGCACGCCGCGCGAAACCAGATAGGCGCGGCCTTCTTTTTCGTTGAACAGGCGCGCCACATTCACCACTGCATTATCATCAATTGCCACAACCAGGTCGGTGTTCTTGACGTTGTGAATCCAGGGAACGTGCTTATCGCCAATCCCCTCGATACGGTGCGCTCCGAACCCGTTTTCCAGCAGGGTCGGACATTGCAGGGCTTCGCTGGCGGCGATTTTGCTATCAGGAAAGAGTTGTTTCATATAGTCGCCGCTGGCAATCGTCCCAGCGGAACCGGTAGCGCTGGTCATACCGCGATAAGCATCACCGGGGCGCATCACCTGCTGAAGAACCTCTTCCATCGCATGACCGGTCACTTCGTAATGCCATAGATAATTGCCGAACTCATCGAATTGATTGAAAATCATCAAATCCTGACCCGATTTTCGCAATTCCCAGCATTTATCGAAGATTTCCTTGACGTTAGATTCACTGCCCGGAGTCTTGATGACCTCGCCCGCCACGCGGCTGAGCCACTCGAAGCGTTCACGGCTCATGCCCTCCGGCAGAATCGCAATCGAATCACACCCTAACAAGGCTGAATCATACGCGCCGCCACGGCAATAATTACCGGTAGACGGCCAGACGGCCTTTTGTGTGGTCGGGTCAAACTGCCCGGTCACCAGGCGCGGCACCAGGCACGAAAACGCTGCGCCCACCTTGTGCGCACCGGTCGGAAACCATTTACCAACCAGAGCGATGATACGAGCCGGAACGCCCGTCAGGCTGGATGGTAGTTCAAGAAAATTCACGCCGCCAAAGCCACCGCCATGCGCTTTGGGTTCGTTATGCCAGGTAATCCGAAACAGGTTGCGGGGATGAATATCCCACAGCCCAATTTCGGCCAGTTCTTCTTTGATGCTGGCCGGAATTCGGGAGGGGTCTTTCATCTGGGCATAGGTGGGAATGAGGATGTTGCGTTCGCGGGCGCGCTGAATGGCACGCTGACGACGTTCCGGGTAAATGGTCAGGTCAATGGCTGTCATAAGCACTCCTTGAAAAGGGAGAAAGTTGTCAGACAACTCGATTATACCCTGCCCGCCATAAAACCGCGCCCCCTTTTTCATCAACGGCACGGCTGATAGCAGGATATAATACCGACGAACAGGAAAAGGAGGCGATGAGATGTTCAAACGACCGTTCGGATTGCTTATCGTGCTTGCCGCGCTGCTGACGGCCTGCTCCAAATCGGCTTCGACTCCGCTCCCCACCATCACCACAAGTGCCACAGAAGGCGCTACGGCGCTTGTCCTGCCGCCAACCCCCCTCCCCAGCGCAACCCCTGCCGGCACCCCAACGCCATTTTCTCCTTTCCAGGTCAACCCATCGGTAGATGGGCTGAAACTGCGCGTCGGGCCGGGTTTTCTGTTCGACGCACTGCGCCTGCTGGATAAAAATTCCACGCTGACGGTGCAGGGCAAGGCGCCGGGGGGAGAATGGATACGAGTCACAGCGCAAGATGGCGCACAGGGTTGGGTTTTCGCCGAACTCCTGACCTCGCCGGTAGATTTACAGGCTGTTCCGGTCATCGCCCCGGAAGGATTGGTGGTCATTCGCGGACGGGTGTTCGACGTGCTGGGGTCGCCGATTCAGGGTGCAGGCTTTGAGATTCGGCCCGAAGGGGCCGAAAGCGGCACGACGGCGGTATCAGATTCCAACGGAGAATTCTTCGCCTTCCTGCCGCCCGGTGCCAGCGGCACGTGGACGGTCACACATACTTCGGTGGCCTGCAAGGGAAATGTATGGGCGGATTCCGGTTGCAGCACCTACAAACCCGGCTATAGCGGCATCATTGAACCGAAAACACGCACGGTCACTCTGCCGCAAACCGAACCGCTGGAATTCATCTGGCGCTAAACCGGTTCTGCCGGAAGCGCATCCGCGCGCCGCTCAACAGCAGGCCGTCTGGACGAGTCGGTCTCGAAATAACGGTCTTTCAATTTCAACAGCGGCAGCTCCAGAAAGCGATAACTCAACCAGGCCAACAGCAGCGTCGCAAGAAAGGCAAGCAGCGCCGTAAGCGGCCTGGCCACTTCTTCCGAGAGCGGCGCCAGGTCACGGATGCGGGCAGCAAACCAGGTCATGCTGAAATGGAAAACGTACATTCCATAGGAAATTTTGCCCAAAAACGCCAGGGGCTTCCACTCCAACGCACGCACAAACCACCCCTGGCGCGCAACGCCATAAATTAACACGGCAAAGCAATAATTAAGCAGAGAATAGCCCCAAATATGCTTGAAGACGTTCGCAATCGGAAAGGGATAGCCCAGTGAAGTCAGGTCCATCCAGGTACCTGAAGGCGTGAGCGTGCCAGAAGAAAGATACTGGGTGGCAAAGCCCGCCGCGGGAATCAAAATCAGGAGCAGGGCAAACTGTAACTTCGGTCTGGGAAGTTCATAGCGAGAGATGTACGCCCCCATCGCAAAGGCGTCCACATGCGTCCAGGGCAAAGGGTAGAGACCCAGCGGAACATCGCTGGTAAAGAACGGGAAGACGCCAGAACGCAGAACAAACACCGTCGCCAGGCGGAACAATGGCGTCAGGAAAATGATAGTCAGAAATAGCCGCTTCTGCCAGCGGTCGGGGGTCAGGAAAATCAAAAGCGGCCAGAAGAGATAAAACTGCTCCTCTACCGAAAGCGACCAGAAATGGTCCAGAAATTTATGCGGGGTGAAGGTGGCGCTGGCATAAAAGAAGTTGTACAAATAAGCAAAAGCGTACGGAACCTGGCGGTAAAACTCATTCATGTAATTAGGTCGGTAGCCCGCCTGTAACAGTACGGCAGCAACGCCCATCATCAGCAACAGATACACGTAATAAAGCGGGAAAATGCGGAGAAAGCGGCGCCCATAGAACTTGAGGAAAAATTCTCTGCCGCCAAAGCGGGTTTTCATCTTATTCAGAATGCCGGTAATCAGAAACCCGGAAAGCACGAAGAACAACAAGACGCCTGTCCACCCGAACAAGAGATAATCGGTGTGACAGGCAAAAACAAGCAAAAAAGCAATCGCGCGGAGACCATCGAGGCCGGGAATCACAGGAGATTTGCCCCCTCCTGGTAGCGGAAGTGATACCGTTCCAGCAGCGATTGAATCAGTTGCGTCTGGGCTTCATTCACCTGAAGGAACTCGACTCCGATGTTGAATTCGCGGGGGTTTTCCGGGTCGGAAACGCAGCGAACGACACGCGCCTCGAGCAGCAATCGAGGCGCATGCGCTTCCGTCGGCGCGGAGGGAAATTCCATCTCGAGGGGAACGTGTTCGTTGACGGCCAGCGGTTTTTCGCCAATCAGCAGCGCACCGCGCAAGGTCAGGTTTCCCAAATAGCCGATTAACGCGCCCTGACGCTGGTCTCGCACGAGGGTAAACGCCATGACCTTTTTCCGGTCTTCTGTTCGACGTTCGCTCATCCTGGCTCCTTTCCCGAAACGCTCGAAAATTCAGAGCAAGCCTTCCAGCAGCGCCTGCGCGGTCTGCTCCGGTGCTTCACAGGGTGGAGAATGCCCCACGCCGGGGAGTTCCAGCAAATGGGCGGCAGGCAAAGCAGTTTTCATCTCGCGGGCGCGCTCCACCGGCACCAGGCTGTCTTGCATCCCATGCACAATGACCACCGGCACGGAGAGCGCAGCCAGGGTAGGAAGCGAATCAGACCGTTCGGCCATTGCCCGCAAAGCGCCCATCACCCCTACGGGGTTCTGGCGTTGAATAATCTGGTGCAAGGTCGGCGCATGGCGAACCGGGTCGGCGGTGAGTTTTTCGGCCATTCCCAGCACGGCCTTCACCCCGTCGCGCTGCACCTGCGCAATAGTATCATAGCGAATCTGGCGGCGTTCCGGCACATCGGGCGCAGCCTGCGTGCCAAGCAACCCCAAACCGAGCAACTGGGACTCGAAATGACGGGCAAACGCAAGCGCAATATACCCTCCCATCGAATGCCCGGCCAGAAACGCGGCAGAAATTCCCAATTCGGTCAACAACACGCTCAGGTCGGCGGCCATATCTTCCAGGCCATAGCCTGGTTCTGCCGCAGGCGATTCCCCAAAGCCGCGCAAATCTGGCACAATGCAGTCAAAGCGTTCGCGCAGAAAGGGCAAAAGTGGGTTCCAAAACGTGCGGTCAAGCGGAAAGCCATGCACCAGAACCAGGGGCGCACCGCGCCCGGAACGATGATAAGCAAGAGCAAGGGTCATGTTTCACCTCCTTTTGCCAGCCAACCGCGCGCAAAAGCCAGTGCTTCTTCGCGGGTGGCAATTTGCCCGGCGGCCTGAGTCTCGCGGATGGCTTCGAGCAAACGTCCAATCTCCGAGCCTGGTTTCATGTTCAATTCCCGCAGCAGGTCATCGCCGGTCAGCAGGCGCGGCGGGCGGATAACGGTTTCAGGATGTTCATACCACGCTTCCAGAAAAGCACGTGCCACGTCGAGGCTGGCAGCCCATTCTTCCTGGCTCAGCGTATGGTCAGCCGTAGCGCGCCGGTCAGCCAGCGCCAGCAGCACCAGAGAAATGCCCGCTTCACCAGTATCCCGAAAGAAACGATAGATGGCTTTGCGGCTGGGTGCCAGGTTATTTTCCGCTTTGCGGGTAGCGTGAAAGTGAAAACGCATGTGGTGGTTGACGAGCAATTTCAGACGGTCGAGTTCATCATTGCTCAGGCGCAAAGCTATGCCGCGCCGGACTGCGGTCAAGGCACCGCGCTCTTCATGACCAAAAAACCGGATGCGCCCACCGGGTTCGACCGTGCGGGTGTTCGGCTTTTCAATATCGTGATATAGAGCAGCAAAGAAAAGCAAGGCACGCGCCGAACGTTCAGGCGTAAAGGCAAAGCCAAGATGCGCGCCCAGCGATTGACGGTAACGCCCCAAACGCAAAACCATCAGGCCGTTGAACAGGTCAGCATTGGCGGCAGTTTCGTCGTATTCCGGCGCAAGGGCATTCAAAATACCCTCGAGGTGACGCAAAACAGCCAGTGTATGCGTCCAGACATCGTAAATGTGCGGCGGCGATTGCGTCACGCCCTTGAGAGTGGGCAGCTCCGGCAAAAGCAGGGGCAAAGCGCCAAGTAAATCGAGCGCAACCATGCAGGAATCGGGCTTGGGACCATCCAACATGCGAAAGAGTTCATCGCGCTGACGCTCTGGACTGGTTTGCGGCAAGAGTGGAACGGCAGATTTCATCCATTGCCGAGTTTGCGCTTCGATACCAAACCCCAAACCAGCAGCCAGACGCACGGCGCGCAAAATACGAAGCGGGTCATCTTGAAAGGCAGTTTCAGCGCAGGCGCGAATGCGTCTGGCCCGCAGGTCTGCCAGGCCGCCCAACGGGTCGAACCATTCGCCGGTGCGAAAATCTACTGCCACTGCATTGATGGTCAAATCGCGCCCGCGCAGGTCGGCTTCGAGCGAATCGCCGCGAAAGCCGGTAAAATCCAGCAGGTCACGGCTGCCATCGGCATTTTGCAGAACAATGCGCGCGGTGTCGTTCTGTTCATCCAGCGGAAAAAAGGCGCCGCCGAGTTTATCCGCCAGACGGCGCGCTAATCCCAGCGCCCCAACGGGAACAGCAAAATCGAAATCGTGAACAGGACGCTCCAGCACCAGGTCGCGCACGGCACCACCTGTCAGGTAAATGGAAATGTCCTCCGGCAAGAATTGACGGAGACGGTCGAGCGTGGGAGACTGAATGGGCAATTCAGGCATATAGCAGAGTTCCAACCGGTCTTTGCGGCAGAATTGACGGGCAGTGAGCAGGGCTTCCTGCCGGGTTGCGCCCTGGGCAATCACCTTTCCATAGGCCAGCGCTACCCAACGCCCGGCATACAATCGGCGGTCAGAGGGGTCGAGCAGGTCAGACATGCGTGCGTTCTGGAAAGGTCGCGCAACGAGGGCGCGCCTGCTAGGCGGGGCGAATGTAGCGCGTCAAATCCGCCGAGCCGATGAAGGGGAGATGGCGAAAGCGTTCGTCAATATCAATACCATAGCCGAAGACGTACTTATCCGGCACATCAAAACCGACGTAATCCACCTGCACCGGCACTTCGCGGCGCATTTTCTTGTCCAGCAGAACACAAACGCGCAGGCTGAGCGGTTCGCGGGTTTGAAGCATGGAAAGAACGTGCGCAAGCGTGCGTCCGCTATCTACGATGTCTTCCACCAGCAAAACGTGGCGGCCTTCGATATTGGTCATCAGGTCCAGGTTAACGCGCACATTGCCGCTGGAAGCATAATTCCCGCGCCCATAGGAGGAGAGCGACATGCAATCCAGCTCGTGCTGAATGGTCAGTTTACGGGTCAGGTCAGCGGTAAACGTCATCGCGCCGCGCAACAGACAAACGACAAGCAAATCCTCGCCGGCGTAATCGCGGCTAATTTGCGCACCGAGTTCGGTCACACGCGCTTCAATCTCTTCCGCGCTGACCAGGACTGAATCCATAAATTCGGTGTAATCTTGCATGAGTTTTACTCCGATTTGTATTTTTGCAGGTCTACCACGCCCACAAAGGGCAGGTTACGGTAGTATTCGTCAATATCGAGGCCGTAGCCAAAGACAAATTTGTTTTCGATGACAAAACCGCGATAGTGAATAGGAACGACCGCTTCGCGGCGCGACTCCTTATCGAGCAAAGCGCAGACACGCAGAGATTTGGGCCGACGGGTGTGGAGCATCTCCAGCACATGCGCTATCGTGTGGCCGCTGTCTATGATGTCTTCCACCAGCAAAACATGCCGACCAGCGATATTGGTCTGCAAATCGTAGGTGACGCGCACGTTGCCGGTGGAAGCGCGCGCACCCGTTCCATAAGAAGAAATCGCCATGCAATCTATCGCTACGCGCACATTCAGGTGGCGCATCAAATCCACCAGAAACGGAAGCGCACCGCGCAAGATGCAAATCAGCAGCACTTCCTCGCCTGCGTAGTCGCGGTTGATTTCTTCAGCCAGCTGACGGATGCGGGTTTGCAGGGTGTTTTCGTCTATCAAGATTTCAGCCAGAAATTCGCGGTAATCTTGCATCGGTTCTCCGTGGGTGTACCTGGTCTGGTTGATGCGTTTGCGGGAAGCCTGCACGTGCGAGGCTCAACGCGGCACTTCATGATGACGCCGACAGCGCGCTTCGTACAGTTCTGAAGCGCCGACAATCACCACCGGGTCGTCATAGCGGGCGGGGCGTCCGTTCACCAGCCGCTGGGTGCGCGAGGCCGGTTCGCCGCATACGATACAGATGGCGCGCAACTTATCCACCTGCTCAGCCTTTGCCATCAGTGCAGGCATGGGGCCAAAGGGTTCGCCGCGAAAATCCTGGTCAAGTCCGGCCACAATCACGCGCACGCCGCGCTCGGCCAACTGGTCGGTGACGTGCAGAATGCCTTCGTCGAAGAATTGCGCTTCGTCAATGCCGACGACGGTGGTATCCGCTTCGGCACGGGAGAGAATATCCGCCGCCGTTTCAACCGGGATGGCGGAAAAATCGGCCCCGGCGTGCGAGGTGACCTTTTCGACCGCATAGCGCACGTCAATGGCTGGTTTGAATACCTGCACCTTCTGGCGGGCAATCACCGCCCGGCGCAGACGGCGAATCAGTTCATCCGTCTTGCCGCTGAACATCGAGCCACAAATGACTTCGATGGAACCGTGAATATGTTTCATGTGCTCTCCAGAGGGAAAAATAAACAGGCAGATGATAAACACCTGCCTGTTAAGTTTACCTGAATTTCGAGAAAGCGGGCCAGGTTGCTTACGCCCGGCCTGGAATATCAGGCGGCTTGCGCCGCAGCCTCGGGCAACTCGTAGCCCATCGCGCGGATTTTCTTCTTGCTATCAATCAGCGCTTTGCGGCCAAAGCCTTCAATCGCCAGAGCCGCTTCATCGCCTTCGGCCAGTTTTGCCATCAACTGCGCGATGGTGGTGATACCGGCTTTGGCGAGCGCTTCGGTCACACGCGGGCCGAGTTCGAGTTCGGAAACCGGCCTGGCAGGTGCTTTTTTGGCCTCTTCACGCGCTTTGGTCTGTTCCACGTAGGACTGGCGCGCTTGCAGTTTCTTGTAGAAGCGGTCTACCTGGCCTTCCACATCCAGAATGCGGGTCTGCTCGCCAGAGAAGAAGGGATGACACCTGGAGCAGACTTCGACATGGATAGATTTTTTGGTCGAGCCGGTCGTCCACGTATTGCCACACGAAGCGCACACGACCTGTGCATTTTCGTAATAAGTCGGATGGATTTTCTGTTTCATGACGAACCTCTGCTTATTCCGCTGCTTCCAACGCTTCGAGCGGGATGACGTTGGCGCGCTTGCGGCCATGCACAATATCATAGACGACCACGCCGTCCACAACAGCAAACAGGGTATCGTCTTTGCCAACCGATACGCCCATGCCGGGCTTGATGCGCGTTCCGCGCTGGCGGACGAGGATATTGCCGGCCAGAACGAACTCACCCGCGTAGCGTTTTACGCCCAGGCGCTGAGCGTTGCTGTCACGTCCATTGCGGCTGGAGCCGCCACCTTTCTTATGAGCCATACGAACCTCTCTTTACTTCTCGATTGCCTCAATGGCAAGGCGGGTGTAAGACTGGCGATGCCCGGTTTTTTGGCGAATGCGCTTTTTGGGCTTGTAATGGAAGTTGACGGTTTTGGGGCCTTTGAAATGTTCTACGACCCTGGCGCTGACCGAGGCGCCCGGCACCAGCGGTGCGCCGACGGTCACGCTCTCACCATCCACCAGCAAAAGCACCGCATCGAGTTTCAGGCTTTCGCCGGCTTTGGCAGGCAGGCGGTCTACGTCAATCACACCGCCTTCGACGGCTTTATACTGTTTGCCGCCGCTTTCCAAAATAGCGTATTTCATAGTTCCTTTCTCCTGGTCTTCGCTTCGCCACAGCCGCCGCGTAAGGGGAGCGACCCATCCGCTGCGCTGCGGGTAAGCCCGGATTGAATCGCGCTGCCGTCCCTGCCGGGACGGGCGCGAAGGGGTATTATACTACGGGTCAGCAGGGTGTCAACCTTAAGAAATCACGCCCATTTGCCGGCCTACGCGCTCATACAGTTCCAAAGCGCGTTCGATTTGTTCGTCGGTGTGCGTTGCCATGTAACTGGTACGGAGCAGCTGGCAGCCTTCCGGCACGGCTGGAGAAAGCACCGGGTTGACAAAGACACCTGCCTCGAAAAGCGCCTTCCAGGTAAAGAGCGTGCGCATATCATCACCAATAATGATGGGAACAACGGGGGTCTGCGAATTGCCGATGTTGAAGCCCATGCGCCGCAATTCGGTGCGAACACGCTCGGCAATCTGGTTAACGCGCTGAATCCGTTCCGGTTCTTCACGCATCACCTGCAAAGCAGCCAGCACTGCTGCCGCATTAGAAGCTGGAATGCTGGCGCTAAAGATGAGTGCGCGTGCGTGGTGTTTGATGTAATGGATGACCTCCGTATCACCGGCTACAAAGCCGCCGAGCGAAGCAAACGACTTGCTAAACGTGGACATCACCAAATCCACTTCGTCGGTCAAACCAAAATGCGCCGCGGTACCGCGTCCACCACCCAGGACGCCCATCGCATGGGCATCATCCACCATCAACCGGGCGCCATACTTTTTACAGACCGGCACAATCTCCGGTAACGGCGCAATATCGCCTTCCATGCTGAACAGACCATCTACCACCACCAGTTTGCCTTTCTCGGCAGGAAGTGCGGCCAGTACACGCTCCAAATCGTTCACGTCGTTGTGTCGAAAGCGTTTTGTCTCGCCCCAGCCCAGACGGGCGCCATCCACAATGCTGGCATGGTCTAACTTATCCAAAATCACCACATCCGCGCGACCTATCAGCGCACTGATTGTGCCGAGGTTGGCCTGCATGCCGGTCGAAAAAACCAGCGCGGCAGGTTTGCCTACCCAATCAGCCAGCTCATGCTCCAGACGTTCATGCAGTTCCAGCGTACCGTTCAAAAAGCGCGAGCCAGTGCAGCTTGTTCCATAGCGTTCAATGGCATCGAGCGCGGCCTGTTTCACTTTTGGATGAGTCGTCAGGCCCAGATAATTGTTAGAGCCGCACATCAACAGGCGGCGGCCCTGATACACCACCTCCGTACCTTCGTTTTCATTCAAAGGAATGAAATAGGGATAGTAACCCTGCTCAATAGCAACTTTGGCTTCCGTAAATTGGGAACATTTCTCAAAGATATCCATTGTGGTCTCCAGTCATTCGGTTCTCCAGTTATTTGACTTATGCGGTTTATCCGCTTTTCTGCCTTTCTGCCAGCGCGTCCAGAAGCACAAAAACCCATGTTTGGGGCAACATTTTGTTAAGAAGATACACCAACCGCATCTCAAAGGAGGTAAAAATGGCATAGTGTCCGGCCTGTGCCTGGTGGACAATAGCACGTGCCACATCGGCAGCTTCCTGCGGGGCAGATGTGCCGGAAATGGCTTTCGTTTCTGGCGGCTTAAAGCGATTTTCGTAGTCCAGCTGGGGGGTGCGGGTATCGGCGGGATATGCGATCGAAACACGGATGCCATAGCGTTTCATTTCAGCGCGCAGAGCCTCCGAAAACCCTGCTACGGCAAACTTCGACGCACCATACGCTGTGTAACCGAACACGCCCAAGAACCCCGCAGCAGAAGAGATGTTAATGATATGGCCGCTGCCGCGCGCTATCATGCCTGGCAGCACAGATTTGACCGCATGAACGGTCGAAAAATAATTTGCATCCATCATCCAGCGGAAGATAGCAGGGTCAAGCTGCTCGACATAGCCAGGGTGCGCCGCCCCCGCTGCATTTACCAGCACATCGGGAACGCCCACCTCAGTAATCAGCCGCGTAAGAGAAGGGAGAGATTCTTCGGCGTGGCCTAAATCTACGCTCAGGCAACCAAAACGTTGCTCCGAACGCAGGGATGACGCCCGTACCTGTTCCAGCGCCATTTCCAGCACATCGGGACGGCGCGCCAACAACCACACATCGGCCCCTTGTGCAGCAGCAAGGCGCGCTATCTCCAGACCGATTCCGCTTGAACCACCAGTTACGAAAACGAGTTTGCGCTCCCAGGAAGGCATGATAGCAGTTCCTTCAAGCGGGGATGTTCGGCGTACACACCACGATACCGCTCCGGCAAAAGCGCGGCAATACGGCACATGATTTCATCGGTGGCTGCTTGCAGCGCCTGGTCGCGGTTCTCGCGCGGCAAAGGTGGAAGAGTGAAGGGTTGCCCTCCCGTCAGCGTGATTCTGGATTTACGAAATCGTTTCAAATTACCGAGAATGACACGGTCTTCTGTTCCCGTAATGGCCACCGGCACGACCGGAAACCCCGACCGCGCCGCCAGATAGGCCGCACCGGGCTTGCCTTCAATGAGCGCACCTGTGCGAGAACGCGTGCCTTCGGGAGCAATCACCATCGCGTTGCCGGCTTCCATCAGCGTAATCATCTTGCGCAGGGCTTTCAAGTCTGGATTGAAACGGTCTACGAACAAAAAGTTCAGATGCCGCCCCAGGAAACGGATGAAGGGATTCTTCTCCCACTTTTCGCCAACCGGGATGAACATATCGAAACGGTCGAAGACGTAGTGGAACATGACGATGTCCACCAGCCCGATGTGATTGGTGACCAAAACGAACGCACCGCGCTCTGGAACGTTTTCTCGCCCGGTGACCTGCACATCGGCAACCAGGCGAAAAACCGCGCGAATCAACCACTTCAAAATCTGTCGCATCAGGCGGCCTCCGCCGCTTTGGGGTGGGGATGCAAAGTGGTGGCTTCCGATTTCAGAATTCGCTCCAGGCGGGGGTGATTGGCATACACACCGCGATACTTCTCCGGCAACATTGCCGCAATGCGACACATGATGTCATCGGTAGCAGCCTCGAGCGCAGCCTCGCGCCCCAGAGACTCATCCAGACGAACCTGAATCGGTTTGGCAGCGCGCACAACGATATGAGAGCGGCGAAAATGTTTGAGATTTTCCACCACCAGGCGGTCTTCGGTGCCGGTCAGGGCAACCGGCACCACTGGTGCGCCGGTTTTGACGGCAAAAAACGCCACGCCGCTGTGTGCCTTTTGAAGCGCCTCGGTTTTGGAGCGCGTCCCTTCGGGCGCAATCACGAAAATACCGCCTTGCTTCATGCGTCGCAAAATTTCACGGATGGCAGCCAAATCCGCATCAAAGCGATTGATGAAGAAGCCCCCTGACGCGGGCACCAGCCAGCCAAAGAGCCAGTGATGTTTATACTTTTCGGCCACCGGCATAATCACATCTTCGCGCTCGATGGCATAGTAGAGAATAGCCGAATCGAGCCGCCCCAGGTGGTTGGCCGCCAGGATGAAGCCTCCCTGTGCTGGCAGGTGTTCGATGCCGTGAATTTCTACCCGCGCAATCAGGCGCAAAACAAGACGAATGAGAAAGCGCAGTATCTTTTGCATAGGTCAAATTTTATCCGATTCTATAAGAACCAGAGACCGCTCTTAAGAAAAAACCCGGAAGTAATCTTCCGGGTTCGCGGGAAAGACTTTCGCTTACCAGCGTGGTTCAGGGGAACCGTATTTTTCGACCACGTTTTGAAAAATTTTACCGTCTATCATCGAGATGTTGATAATCTCAAAGCCCACGTTATGTACGAAAGGGTCGGTAGGGTCGGGACTGCTCCATTTGCTGCGCGCCATAAACGTGATAAATGGCTTGTCGGACACGTCGGCAGTCAAATCCATACGCAGGCGAAAATCTTTGTCCAACGGTAGTGGGTGAGAACAGTCGAGCTTAAAACCGCGCGGACTGATGTCAGCCAGATGGCCGATTAGTTGTCCGGTCTCATCGTCCACAACGCGCATGTAATATGCAAACGCACGGCGGGGAGTCGTTCGGCGCTCGGTCATAGCCTTGTCCTTTCTGGCAAGTTACATTTTTTAGTATAGGACAAGAACGCCGGAAGTTCAACCCTTTTTCAACCAACTGCCAGAATGTGCGTCAAAATCGTTGCCCCACTGCCACCGATGTTCTGTGCCATACCGATTCTGGCGCCATCTACCTGGGTGGGGCCACATTCGCCGCGCAATTGCTGAACGACTTCGACAATCTGGTACATGCCGGTTGCCCCAACGGGGTGGCCGCGCGCTTTTAACCCGCCACGCGTGCAGACAGGAATACGTCCTCCAACCCGAATCTGGTCTTCCAGGCCCAGACGTGGCCCTTGTCCGCGTTCGGCAAAGCCACAGGCCTCCAGCGAAAGCGCCGACATAATCGAAAAAGCGTCATGAAGTTCAAAAACATCTATCTCATCTGCACCAACGCCAGCCATCTGATAAGCACGCCTGGCCGATTGATACGCCGCCGAGAGGAACAAAGGGTCACGGCGGCTGTGAACGGCAATGGTATCGGTGGCCGAAGCCGAACCCGTCACCAGTACGCGCGGACGCCCCGGCAGGGCGTTCACCTTTTCGGCTGGGACGAGAACCGCCGCAGCGGCGCCATCGCCTATCGGCGAAGCATCCAGCAAGTTGATGGGGGTCGCCACCATCGCCGATTTTTCAAACTGTTCGAGCGTAATTGATTCGCGCAGACGTGCATAAGGGTTGTGAACCGCGTTCGCATGCGCGTTGATAGAAAACGGCGCAAAATCGGCATGTTTCCAGCCATATTCGTACATATACCGGCGCATGATGAGCGCGTTCAAGCCCACAAAGGAGACGCCCTGCTCCACCTCATAATCGGCATCAGCAGCAGTTGCCAGCGCCGCCGTCACATCACGCCCCGATTTATCGGTCATCTTCTCCACACCCAGGGCAATTGCCACTTCCACCTCGCCAGAAGCAACCGCCATCAACGCTGCACGGAAAGCCGCCGCGCCCGAACCACAGGCAGCCTCGACCTTGACCGCTTCTTTATGCCACAGCCCAGCCCAATCCGAAAAAAAGGTGCCAAGCTGGTTTTGTCCATTCACCAGGGGCGAAAGCATGTTACCCACGTACAGCGCATCAGCCTTTTCCAGGCCAGCATCGTTCATCGCTGCAAAAATCGCCTCACCGCCAATTTCTCGCAGCGATTTCTCCCAATGTTCATCTACCTGAGTTTGTCCAATCCCAAGGATGGCAACGGGTCGCATCGAATTCTCCTTGACATGTGATGTATACTGAAAGTCCAACCGGAAAGCCGGCTGCCGTCCTGTGTTTGCAAATCCAATTTTATCCCTTCGGGCTGTCAGGAACTATCCGGTCAGGTCTCGATTTTCTCTGGTATACTTTCGCGCATCGAATTTTTACTCAACAAAGGAGGTTGTTTCTATGGGTTTTACGATTGAACGCAAGCGCGAAATTCATCGCCGCCGCCACCGCAAAGCAAAAGTTGCCAAGTTAAAAGCAAAATACCTGGCCGCCACCAGCAAGGCCGAAAAAGAACGCATTGCTGCCAAACTCAAGCGGATTAGTTTTTACGTGGAGTTGCCAGCCAGCAAGTAAGCACACCTATAGCAGGTAGCGAGGATACAAAAAAGAGGGAAAGCCCCTCTTTTTTGCTTCTCTCTCGCCAGGGCCTGCATCCTTACAAAATTGTTAGTGAACTGCTGTGCAGCGCTCTGACAAAAAACGGTCAGCAAAACGAAACAAATATGCGATAATATCGAATCATGGCCGCAACCGTGACCCCCCGTGAACAGGAACTCAGCACGTTGATTCGCGCCCGCTACCCTTTGCTCTATCTGGTCGCGTGGGAAGAGCGGCGCATCGAGCAATTATTGCGCCGCGTGGCAGGCAGTTTACGCAAGAAACTGTACGGCTGGTCTATCACCGACGGCCTGCGCCCGCTGGACGATTACACCCCGCAACGCCCCGACCCGGAGACCTGCCCACCGCTCAACGCGCTGGATGTCATCACCGCTTCGCAGGAATCGGCCATCTTCCTGCTCAAAGATTTTCACCCCTATTGGGATGACCGCCGCCCCATCCAGGAACAGCCCATCGTCACGCGCCGCATGCGCGACATGGTCAACCATCTGAAAGAAAGCCGCAAAACGGTCATCCTGCTCTCGCCCTTGCTCATCTTCCCGCCGGAGATGGAAAAAGACATCATCGTGCTGGATTACTCTCAACCAGAGCGCGAAGAACTGGAGCAATCTCTGGAGCGCGTCCTGCGCTCGGCGCGCGAAATCGGCGGAGTAAAACTCGACCTGACCCCGGCCATGCGCGAGCAGGTGTTGGCCGCCGCCCAGGGGTTGACGTGCAGCGAGGCCGAAAACGTCTTCGCCAAATCGCTGGTAATGAACCGCAGCCTCGACGTGAGCGTCATCATCGCCGAAAAAAAGCAAATCATCCGCCGCTCGCATATTCTGGAATACTTCGAGACTTCCGAAACGATGACCTCAGTGGGCGGCATGGCCCTGCTCAAAGACTGGCTGAACAAGCGCGCGCTGGCCTTCAGCGAACGCGCCCGTGCCTTTGGCCTGCCCGAACCCAAAGGGCTGCTCCTGCTGGGCGTGCAGGGCGCGGGCAAAAGCCTGGTCGCCAAAGCCATCGCCAGCCAGTGGCGTCTGCCGCTCCTGCGGCTGGATTTGGGACGCCTGTTTAGCGAACTGGTCGGCTCTTCGGAGCAGAACATGCGCGCCGCCCTGCGGCTGGCCGAATCCGTCTCGCCGTGCCTGCTGTGGCTGGACGAGCTGGAAAAAGGCCTGGCTGGGGTTGCCAGTTCGCACGTCTCCGATGCCGGAACAACCGCGCGCGTCTTCGGCAGTTTTCTGACCTGGATGCAGGAGAAAACCGCGCCGGTGTTTGTGGTCGCCACGGCCAACGACATCAGCATTCTGCCGCCCGAAGCCCTGCGGAAAGGCCGTTTCGACGAAATTTTCTTCATTGACCTGCCTTCGCTCAGCGAGCGCATGGAAATCTTCTCCATTCACATCCAGCGGCGCGGCAGAGACCCGCATGCCTTTGACCTGGGTCAACTGGCGCGGTTGAGCGAGAACTTCTCCGGCGCGGAAATCGAAAATGCCGTGATTTCGGCGCTCTACGATGCCTTCGAGGCCGGGCGCGACCTGACCCAAACTGACCTGGTAGAAGCCCTGCGCCACACCGTGCCGCTCTCGCGCACAATGGAAGCCCAAATTAAGGCCTTGCGGCAATGGGCGCGCACCCACGCCCGCCCGGCCTCCTCTCCCGCGCCTGCGCTGGAAGCCGGAGAGGGATTGAGACGCCTCGAATTATGAACGCCTTGTATTCGTTCCACGCTTTCCTGCGCCGCCACCTTGCCTGGCTGGAGCGCCTGCTCATCGCCGCAGGCTTCACCGCGCTGCTGGCGCAACTGTTCGGCGCGCGCCCGGTCTATCCCGTCTATTGGGATACCGTTCTGCTGGCAGGCGTGTTCCTGGCGTTGCTCTTCTGGCCGGTAGCAGGCTACTTCGCCGCGCTGGCTGCAGCGCTCTATCCGCTGGGCGATATTTCCATTTACCTGGCCGTACTGGTGCTTGCCGTTGCCCTGCTGGGCCAGCACTGGTTTATCCCCAACCTGGGGCTGGTGTTGCTGGTGCTTGGCACACCCTTCCTCAATGGAGGCTATCTGGCCTGGCTCGTGCCGCTCGTCGGCGGGCTATGGTGGGGGGCGCGCGCCGGGCTTTTGGCAGGGTTGTTTGGCGCGCTTTGGGGTAAAATTCTATTTGGATTGCTCGGCCTGTCACCCGACTGGCTGACCCTCTCCGGGCTGTACCCTGACCTGACGCCCACCCTGCTGCGCTTCGAGGGTCTGACTTCCTGGCAGGTGCTGGAAGTCCTCCTCGCACCTCTGACAGCCGACTCCACCACCGCGCTATACCATCTTTTACAAATCAGCATTTGGGCCTTCACCGGCTGGCTGATAGGCCGCCTGACGCTCGAGGACCGGGTACAATATCGTCGGCCCGGTTCGACCATTGCCCTTCTCACCCTGGGCGTCTTCCTGCTCGGCAGCCTGCAATTCCTGCTCTCCTGGTGGATTGGCACGGCAGACCCCACCGAAACCCTGCTCGATAACCTGCTGCCGAACGCCCTGGTCACCCTCGTCATCGCTTCTCTGGCCGAGTCGCTCGTTTTCTTCATCGAGTACCCCTGGAATCCTCCGATAAGCGCTTCTGTACTTTCCCATGCCCCCGTCAGACCGACCGGGAGCGAACCAATGCCCCCCACTGCGCCGTCCGTCCCTGCTGGTGCCGCATCGTCCCCTCCGGCGCGCAACCAGACCGAAAAGGATGAAGACTCTCTCATCATGATTGAACTCGACTGAGACCGACCGTGCAATCACAACGCCTCCGCCCGCAACGTTCACAAATTTCGCGCCCCCGGCAAGTGTACGCCACGCCGGGTGTCCTGGTCACGGCTGGGAGCATTGGCCTGGCGCTCCTGCTTCTGCTCACCGTGTTCTTTGGCGACTGGCTGCGCGCGCCGGGGTTACAGGTTTTTGCCTCACGCGCCCTGTTCTCACCCAACAACGACGGCAGTTTTGACATCTTCGACCTGACCTACGACCTGCAAAACAGCGCCAATCTCACCGTGGAGGTCTTCTCGGAGACTGCGCGGGTGCGAGTCCTGGAAAACCAGAACAACCAGACACCTGGCAAACACTTCCTGACATGGGATGGACGCGACCAGAACGGCGCGGTGCTGCCCGATGGCGCGTATCGCATTCAAATTACAGCCAAATCCGTCCTTCGCAGCGAAAGCCGCACCCTGAATGCCCAGATAGACACCACCCCGCCCAGCGTGCAAATCCTCAATTCTGGCGAGCAGATGCGGGTCAATTCCGCCGAACTCCTTCTGGAAGGGGTAAGCGAGCCGGGGGCCGTCCTGTGGTGGAACGGCACAATGCACAGCGTCATCGCCTCCGATGGGCGTTTTTCCCTCCCCCTGCGCCTGCAAGAAGGCCCCAACCTGGTGACCCTTCGGGTGATTGATGAGGCCGGCAATACCACTGAAATGCGCCGGGAAATTCTGCTCTCCACGCGCGGACCGGAAATCACCCTGTTGCGCCCTACCGAAAATGAGTGGACCAATCAGCAGGTCGTCGAAGTGCAGGGGCGCGTCACGCCCAGAGGCGAAGTGACGATTAACCAGCAAAAAGTACAGACCACCGAAGATGGCTTCTTCAAACACCAGGTTCTGCTCAATGCGGGAGCCAATCTGTTACACATCGAGGCGAAAGACGAACTGGGCAACATCACCAGTCTGAACCGCACGGTCTATTTCAAAACCGGCCCTACCGCCATCCAGTTGAACATCGAAGACGGCGCCATTCTCACCACCTCTACCCTGCAACTGGTTGGCAAAGTGGAGCCGGGCAGCCGGGTATCGGTCAACGGTCAGCAGGTCACTGTGGGGATGTTGGGCGATTTTCAGGTCGCCCTGCCGCTGTTGGAAGGACAAAACGTTATCGAAATTCAGGCCATTGACCAGGCCGGGAACACCAGCCGTGTGACGCGCAGTATCTCCTACAACCCGAATTTGGGGCGCGAAACGAACTGGAATCAGGTGGGAGCAAACTTCAGCCAGGCGCCCTGGTTAGTCATTCCAGCCCTTGTGCTGACGCTGCTGGTGCTGGGCTTTCTGTACTGGCGACGCAACCACGTGGAGCTGGCGCTCTCGGTCAACCAGTCCACCTTTGCGCCCGGCCTGCCCACCGAAAACAACATCCTGGAAATCTACCTGGATTTGAGTCAGACCGCGCGCGTGACGCTGGAAGTGCTGGATGAGCAGGGCCACCCGCGCGTCACGCTCCTGCGGCAGCGCCGCAAAATGGGACGGCGGCATATCATCCCCTGGAACGGCCTGGATGACCAGGCGCGACTGCTGCCGCCCGGCACATACACCATCCGCGCCGAAGCTGGCAGCCCGCCTCTGCAAGTGACCTGCTCCGTTCCGCTACAAATCGAACGAAAAGGGGTCAGCGGAAGCGCCCAACCGGTCGGAACAAGGCAAACGGTAGGGAGCGACTGGCGGCGATAAAAGGAGCTTCCATGCTCACATCCACATCGCTCGTCCTGGTATGCCTGCTCCCCACCCCGCGCGATTTGGAACTGGCGCGTATCCTGGGCTGGTACCGCATCCCTTTCAAATCAGCCCCCAAGGTCATTGCCGTAGATTATCTGGCCTTTTACCAACCAGGTAGTTTCGGAGAACAGGGTGGACAAATTCAATATATTGCCGAAGTGCGGGGACATGAACTCACCACACGCGCTGAACTGTTGCGCGATGAACCTGACCATCCCCGCGCCCGTGAAGAATACTTCAAAATCCAATTGGGACCGCTCGAACGGCTCAAAAACCCGGTGAGGGCCGAAGCGTGGCGGCGCATCACCTTCTTTTACACCACCGGCGAATCCCTGTTGCGCGCCAAAACGCTCAAAGACCTGGTGATAGATGGCCAGGAGCGGCAGATGCTCTGGCATTCGCTGCGCGAGCGCGCCGAAAATGCCCAACTCTACCACGTAGAACTGCCTCCGCCCGACCTTCCGCCAGACGTGTTGCTTGCTCTGTTAGGAATGAAGGAATTAGGCGGGGAGTATCAGACGAATCGCAATCCTGGGAACGAGTCTAATGTATCGGATGTATAATGTATAAAAATATCCGATACCGATATGACCAACTCTTTGCTTGAACCCCGCCTGTTGGAACGCCTGAAAACCAAGAAACAACATATGTCGAATGGCTGGTTCAGCAACGCGAAGAACCAATCAGCTCTTTTCATGTGTGCAAGATTCACCAACTAGTCTTGAGCCAGATTGATGACGACTGGGGCGGGAAATACCGTCAGGAACAGGTACAGATTGCAGGCACTTCCCATCTGCCATCTGAAGCCTGGCTGATGCCGCAGGCAATGGACGCCTGGAGTGCATGGCTGACCAAAAATATCCACCTGCATCCAATAGACTTGGCCGCAGAAGCGCATCATCCCACGCCCCTTCCTGACAGCGAGATTTGGCTTCCCCTGCGCGAAGCCGCGCAAGGCACGCCTTACAGCCAGGAATATCTCAGTCTGCTGGCACGGCTGGGACGAATTGAAGCGATGAAACGCGGCAAAACCTGATATACCACCCGCCGCGCCGTTCGAGCGTATGAAGAGTCTGTGGAGAAACGCCGATGACCGCACCTTTCGAGAGCATTCAGAGCGCACTGTCAAAAATTGAAGCCGAAGAAAAAGTGAAAATTTTCTACGCGTGCGAAAGTGGAAGCCGCGCCTGGGGCTTCCCCTCTGCTGATAGCGACTACGACGTGCGCTTTTTATACATTCATCCTGTTGAATGGTACCTCTCTGTCGAAGAGAAGCGGGATGTCATCGAACGTCCGCTCTCACCGGAAGGCTTCGACGTCAGCGGCTGGGATTTACGCAAAGCCCTGCGCCTGTTCCGCAAATCGAATCCGCCTCTATTGGAATGGCTTGGTTCCCCCATCATTTATCGGGAAACAACCGACATCGTCTCCCACATGCGTCAACTAGCCGAGAAATACTACTCTCCGCTGGGTTGCATTTATCATTACTTGCATATGGCGCGGGGCAATTACAGAGACTACCTGCGCGGCGAACGCGTCTGGACAAAAAAATATTTTTACGTCTTGCGTCCGCTCCTGGCAATCCTGTGGATCGAGCGTGGATATGGCGTTGCTCCCACTGCGTTTAGCATCCTCCTGGACCGACTGGTAACCGACCCGGCGTTGCGGGAAGCGATTGATAACCTCATCGAGCAAAAACGGCAGGGAAACGAGTTGAGTGAAGGGCCGCGCATTCCCCTTATCAGTGAATTTATCGAAAGCGAATTGGCAAGGTTAGAAACAGCTGTCAGCGCCCCTGCCAATAAACCGCCGATGACGGAAATCAACAATTTATTCCTGCATGCGTTACACGTTGCCTGGCAAGATTAGTCAAAAGTCAACGCGCCAATGACCACCCCTCTACCCTCCAACGAACCGGTCTGGACCTTTCGCGGCTACCAGCTGAAAGCCAGCGAATTTACAACCGCAATGGTGCATTTCTTCCGCGCCGAAGTGCAGCGCGCCAACGTCTGGCGACAGCGGCTGGATACCACCACCAACTGGGCGGTCGTCACCACCGGCGCGGCCATTTCGTTTGCCTTTACCCAAAGCGGCGGGCATCCCGTCATCCTGCTCAATCTGCTGCTGGTGACCATCTTTCTCATCATGGAAACACGGCGTTACCGCTACTACGAACTGTGGGCTTCACGCATCCGCCTGATGGAGACCGATTTTTTTGCCGCGATGCTTGTGCCACCCTTTCACCCCGCTGCCGATTGGGCCGAATCGCTGGCCGAAAACCTGCTCACCCCGCACTTTCCCATTTCGCAGTGGGAAGCCTTTGGCCGCCGCCTGCGCCGCAACTACCTGTGGATTTATGCCATCGTTGGCCTGGCGTGGCTGGGCAATTTGTGGTTCCTGCCTACCCCGGTAGAAGACTATCATGAAGCGCTCGCGCGCGCTGCACTCGGCCACATCCCCGGCGAATGGACAACCGCACTGGTTGCTGCCTTCTTCCTGACAATGGGCCTGATTGCCGTTGTGACAGCACCATTACAGCAAGCGCCTGGCGAAGTGTTGCCGCGCTACGGCGCAGAGAAGGTTTCCGAAAGCACGACCCGTCCGCGCAGCGGCCCGGCCTGGTTTCGCCCTTCGGCGCGGCGCGAGCAAAACCTGGCGTTCATCATCACCGAACAGGCTGAGAACATTTGTCAGCGCATTCTGAGCGATATGCGGCGGGGCGTGACCACCCTGCCCGGCAAAGGCGCCTATACCGGACAGGAACGCGCGGTCTTGATGGTGGCGCTCACTATAACCGAATTTGCCCAACTCAAAGCCATCGTGGCCGAACTCGACCCCAACGCCTTCGTTATCATCGCGCCGGTTAAGAGCATCTTTGGGCGGGGGTTTTCACCGTTGCGCGCAGAATAGGACAACAAGCTGCCCAACCAGGCCGGGAACTCACCGATACTTTCTTATTGTCAGCACGGCATTGTGGCCGCCAAAGCCAAACGCGTTGCTGATTGCCATCTCGATTGCAGCTTCGCGGGCCACGTTGGGGATGTAATCCAGGTCACATTCCGGGTCGGGGGTCTGGTAATGAATGGTGGGAGGTAGAATGCCCTCACGCACAGCCTGTACGCAGAAAATGGCTTCCAACGCGCCGGTCGCACCCATCATGTGACCGGTCATAGATTTGGTCGAGGAAATGGGAATTTTGTAAGCCCGCTCGCCAAACGCAGCTTTGATGGCGCGGGTTTCGGCCACATCGTTGAGCGGCGTGGCCGTGCCATGCGCGTTGATGTAACCAACTTCTTCAGGGTTGGCACGTGCCGCCGCCAGCGCCAGACGAATGGCTGCCGCGCCGCCCGCGCCGTTTTCATCGGGTGCGGTCACGTGAAAGGCGTCTGCTGTGGCGCCATAGCCAGCCAGTTCGGCCAGAATTTCAGCGCCGCGTGCGCGCGCATGCCGCTCGGTTTCCAGCACCAGCACCGCTGCGCCCTCCCCCATCACCAGCCCATCGCGGTTTTTATCGAAAGGCTGAGGCGTCATGGAATAATCGTCATTTCGGCGGCTCATCGCGCCGATACGGTCAAACGCGCCGATACCTGTCGCGCAAATGGTGGCTTCGGCAGCGCCAGCCAAAACGACATCTACCATCCCTGTCCGCAGCATCATCCAGGCCGTGCCAATCCCATCCGCGCCAGAAGCACAGGCCGAAGCGACCGAAAAACACGGCCCCTTGATGCCGTGTTCGATGGCGACAATTCCCGAAGCGCCGTTGGGCATCAGCATTGGAATCAGAAAAGGGCTGACTTTGCGCGCGCCTTCGTCTTTGAGCGTAAAAATAGCATCTTGTATGGACTTCATGCCGCCAATTGCCGAGGAAATGACCACCCCAATTCGTCCGGCGTTGGCTTCAGTGACCTGAAGGCCGGATTGCTTCAGGGCTTCGTTGGCGGCAGCAACAGCAAACTGCTCAAAGCGGTCACGGCGGCGCGCTTCTTTGGCATCCATATAGCGGGCCGGGTCAAAATTTTTGACTTCACAAGCAATTTTGACCAGCCATTCGGTTTTCCAATTTTCTGTATCGAACAAAGTGATAGGTCCAACACCAGAGACGCCGTTGATAGCGTTTTGCCAGGTTTCGTGCAAGTTCAAGCCAATCGGGTTAACCGTCCCCATGCCGGTAATAACGACTTTTTCCATGAGGGCCTCCTGTTTTACGGTTGTCAAGCGTAAATAATAACCCGCAGGGGGCAAGTCCGTCACGGTCTCAGGGCGAGTCATTCCCCAGGACGGGGATGATAATCGCCTTCTACCCACTCTTCGCCCTGTGGGCCAACTTCTTTTTTCCACACTGGCACAATTTCTTTGAGACGGTCAATGCCATAACGCGCTGCCTCGAAAACGCCGGTATCGCGGTGCGCGGCAGTGCAGGCAATCAGCACGGTTGGCGTGCGGGGATACAGCCGCCCAACGCGCTGCACAATCGCAATCCCCTCGATGCTCGGCCAGCGAGCGCGAATTTCCTCGGCCACCTGTTTCATTTTGGCTTCTGCCATCGGTTGATAGGCTTCATATTCCAGATACGTGGTTTCATGAGGATGGTTACGCACCGTAACACCGCGCACCATGCCGGTAAAAATGGCCGCCGCACCAGTCGAATCGAGCGTAATCGCCGCCAGCAGCGCATTCAGGTCAAGTTCGTCTTCGGTGATAGCGAAAATTTCGGGGAACGACATGTAGATTAGCCTCCCGAAACCGGAGGGAAAAAGGCCACTTCTGCGCCAGGAGGGATGATGTCTTCGTCGGCGCAGTACTCCTGGTTGACCGAAGCCAGGCAATGGTCCATCACCTGCCAATCCAGGCCGGGAAAACGCTCAACCAGCCGTTCCTTGAGTTGGCGAACCGTTATGCCTTCTGGTATTTCAATTTCTGTGCTGCGAACCCCCGCCTGGTGGCGCAGGGTGGCAAAAAAGAGAACTTTGACCGGGTTCATATCTATCTGTTTCTCCGCTTATCCGCTCTTTCCGCCGCGTTTTTCGACCAGCCGAATGTTCTGGATAACCATCGTCTTCTCGACGGCTTTTGCCATGTCGTACACTGTCAGTGCCGCCAATGAGACGGCAGTCAGGGCTTCCATTTCTACGCCCGTTTTACCGATAGTTTTTGCGGTAGCAGTAATTCGCACACCGGGCAGGGCATCATCCAGGTCAAAATCCAGGTCAACATGCGTAAGCGGAAGTGGATGGCAAAGCGGAATCAGTTCCGCGGTGCGTTTGGCAGCCTGAATACCAGCAATTTGGGCAACGGTCAACACATCGCCTTTCTTGAGTTGCCCGGCACGGAGCAGAGCGAGTGTTTCCGGCTTCATCACCACTTCGCCTTTGGCGACGGCCAGCCGTTCGGTATCAGCCTTTGCGCCCACATCCACCATGTGAGCGCGTCCGGTTTCATCAAGATGAGTCAATTGAGATGGTGTCATAGTTGAATTATAACAAACTGGGCTATAATCACTGGCCTATGGACTTAAACATCGCCAGCCACCAAACCGGAAAATACCTGGTGCAAACGCCCGTGTATGAAGGGCCTCTCGACCTGCTGTTGCAGTTAATCGAACGCGCTGAACTGGACATCACCGCACTCTCACTGGCGATGGTCACAGACCAGTACCTTCAGCACATCCGCCAGATGCAGGAAGCCCGCGCGGAGGAAATTTCCGCCTTTCTGGTCATCGCGGCCAGATTAATTCAAATCAAATCGGAAGCCCTGCTTCCACGCCCGCCTGTCCGCGAAGCAGGTGAAGAAGACCCTGCGGAAAACCTGGCGCGCCAGCTACGACTGTACAAGAAATTTAAAGAAGCTGCCGCCTGGCTGGAACAACGCGAAGTACAAGGTTTACGTACCTATCTGCGGCTGGCACCTCCACCCAAAATCGAAGGCCGTCTGGACTTGAGCGGCCTGACCCTGGCCGACTTGCTCGAAGCCGCCGAGAGTTCGCTGCGGCGGGAAAAAGAAAAACAATCGCTCGGCACGGTCATTGCGCCCCCCAAAGTGACCATCCGACAAAAAATTACCCATATCGCCGCACGGCTCAACCAGCAACGTCAGGCGCGCTTTCAGGAACTGGTTGAAGACAGCCGCTCTCGCCTGGAAGTGGTCGTCACCTTCCTGGCCTTGCTGGAGCTGGTCAAACGCTATCGCGTGGCAGCGCGCCAGGAAGCCCTGTTTGGAGAAATTTACATCGAACGCACCGAGGATTGGGAAGAGGGAGAGGAATTTGAGCTCGAATTTGAGTAAAGTGTGATAAAACTTATACGCGCATCCGCATCCCGTTGAGAGAGGGGGCGGGGTGACGGAAACGTAATAATTACCTCACAGGAGGCCTGGATGTTCTCCCGTTTCTATCTCTTCCTGATATTCCTGCTGTTAGCAGGCTTATTTCTGCCCCTTTCCCCTGTCCGCGCTGAAGATACGCCCCCGCCCGACCGGGTAGGCATTCCCGGCACGCATCAAGACGAGCTGGGATGCCCTGGCGAATGGCAGCCGGATTGCGAAAAGACTTTGCTGACCTACGATTCCGAAGATGATGTATGGCAGGGAGAATTTGTTATCGAGCCGAACAACGATGACGATAAGCGTGGTCCGCGTTACAAAGTAGCGCTCAACGGCAGCTGGGCCGAAAACTACGGCAAAAACGCCACCCGCAACGGGCCAGATATTCCACTCGTTGTCGAAAAACCGACCCTGGTCAAGTTCTATTATGACCACAAAACACACTGGATTACCGAAAACTTCAACCAACCTGTAATCGTTGCAGTGGGTGATTTCCAGTCACAATTAGGATGCGCGAAAGACAACGACGCCGGATGTCTGCGCTCCTGGCTGCAAGACCCCGATGGCGACGAGCTGTTCACTTTTGCCACACGCAGTTTGAAGGCCGGAACTTATTCCGTTACGCTGACGCGCAACGAAAATCCACAAGACACCATCAGCGACACAAGACAATTTACCGTCAAAGCCGATGGCGACGAAATCTACTTTGGATATGACAACGTGAAAAAAGAGTTCATCATCAGCACCGAAGGCGCGCCGCGCGGCAGCCTTTCCAAACAAAAAGCGCACTGGGTGCGCCGCGATACCATTCTGTGGAACACGGTCGGCTCACCCAAATATCAGTATTCCCTGTTCTACTCCCCCGATGCTTCGCTGGAGCTCACAGCCAGCGGGCTGGAAGGCGGCATAGAAATTCCACTGACCTACACCCCCACCGGCGCACAGGCCGAAATCAAGAAAAAATTCCCTCACCTGGCTTCGTTCACCACGCTCAAACTTTCTGAAAACGACCTGGACAAAGTGCCGGAGGCCCTCAAGAGCGAAATTGCCGTCCTGGTGCGCGATGAAAACGGCAAAGTCGTGGATGTGACTGGCGTGCAATTACCCGGCGTGCTGGATGACCTCTACACTTACGACGGCCCTTTGGGAGTGACCCTGGAGGGACAGACGCCGACTCTGCGCGTTTGGGCGCCCACTGCCGTTTCGGTAACCCTGCATCTGTTCGACGATGCCGTCAGTGCTTCAGCCAGAAAACTGCCGATGAAATGGGATGCACAATCCGGCGTGTGGAGCGTTCGCGGTGAACCGGATTGGGTCGGGAAATTCTATCTCTACGAAGTCGAAGTCTACGTTCCCTCCGAATCCAAAATTGTCAAAAACCTGGTCACTGACCCGTATTCGTTGAGCCTTTCGACCAATTCCAAACGCAGCCAAATCGTCAACCTGGATGACCCCGCCCTTCAGCCCGCCGGCTGGAATTCGTTGAAGAAACCGCCATTCGATGATGTAGTCGTCTACGAACTGCACATCCGCGATTTCAGCGTGTACGATGAAAGCGTGCCTACCGAATGGCGCGGAACGTATAAAGCCTTCACCGTGCGCGATTCCAACGGCATGAAGCATTTGCGCGCGCTGGCTGAAGCCGGGTTGACGCACATTCATCTGTTGCCCACGTTCGACATCGCCAGCGTGGATGAAGATAAATCAACCTGGAAGACGGTCGATGAAGCCTTGCTGGCGACCTTCCCGCCAGATAGCGACCAGCAACTGCTGGCCGTGAGCGCCATCAGCGGTGAAGACGGCTTCAACTGGGGCTACGACCCGTTCCATTACACCGTCCCAGAAGGAAGTTACGCTACCGACCCGCAAGGCACACCGCGCATCATCGAGTTCCGCGAAATGGTGAAAGCGCTCAACGAAAACGGTCTTCGTGTGGTGATGGACGTGGTATACAACCACACCAACGCCAGCGGACAGGAAGAAAAATCGGTGCTGGATAAGGTGGTGCCGGGCTACTATCACCGCCTGGATGGCGAAGGCCGCGTCACCAACTCCACCTGTTGCGCCAACACCGCCACCGAACACAACATGATGCGAAAATTGATGGTGGATTCTGTGGTCACGTGGGCGCGCGCTTACAAAGTGGATGGCTTCCGCTTTGACTTGATGGGACACCACATGCTGGAGGACATGAAGGCCGTGCGCGCCGCGCTCGACGCCCTCACCCTGCAGAAAGACGGAGTAAACGGCAAAGAAATTTACATCTACGGCGAAGGCTGGGATTTTGGCGAAGTGGCCGGAAACGCCCGCGGCGTTAACGCCACCCAGCAAAACATTGGCGGCACAGGCATTGGCGCGTTCAACGACCGCCTGCGCGATGCCGCACGCGGCGGCAATCCCTTTGGTGACATCCGTGAACAGGGCTTCGTCACCGGGCTGTATTTCCAGCCCAATGCCTCCGAGCGGCGCGATGCCGATGCCCAGAAGTGGAAACTGTTCGACTATACTGACTGGATTCGCATTACGCTGGCCGGCGGCTTGCGAGAGTATGAAATCGTGCGCGGCAATGGCGATAAAGTGCCCGCCCGGCTGGTGCTATACAACGGCTCGGCAGCAGGTTACACGCTCAACCCGCGCGAGAATGTCGTGTATGTCGCCGCACACGATAACGAAACGCTCTGGGACATCATCCAGGTCAAAGCAGCAGAAGACGTGCCGCTCTCTGAACGCGTTCGGATGAACAACCTGGCTCTCAGTCTGGTCGCCTTCAGTCAGGGGACGGCCTTCTTCCACGCCGGCGATGACATCTTGCGCTCCAAATCGCTCGACCGCAACTCCTACAACTCCGGTGACTGGTTCAACCGCCTGGACTGGACCTACAACACCAACAACTGGGGCGTTGGATTGCCCGGCGAAGGCCGCGAACGTTGGGACCTCTTCCGCCCGTTGCTGGCAAACCCCAACTTACGGGCCAGCAAAAGCGATATTCTCTTTGCACATCAGGTCTTCCGCGAGTTCTTAAAAATCCGGCGCAGTTCGCGGCTCTTCCGCCTGCCAGATGCACAGGCCATCCAGAAATCGGTCTCGTTCCTGAACACAGGTCCCACCCAAACCCCTGGTCTGATTGTCATGCGCCTGACGGACACCGACAATTTTGACCCAACGTACGATGAAATCGTGGTTTTGTTCAACGCTGCACCGCAGAGCGTGGCCTTTGCTCACCCGGAATTCGTCGGCAAGAAGTTTGAACTGCACCCGATTCAGGCCGCGTCTATAGACGAGGTGGTCAAACGCTCCGATTTTGATACTTCCAGCGGCAAATTCACGGTTCCCGGACGCACCACCGCCGTCTTCGTCATACGCGGCGCAGCGAACCCGGTATCCGTTCCTGGCGCAATGACTGGCTGGATTGCAGGCGCAGCGGCAGCACTGGCTGCGCTCGGCGCCCTGGGGTTCTACCTGCGCCGCAGGCTTCAGTCTGTGAGTACCGCCTGAAGGCGGCCCCACGCACGCTTGCACCTGTGATTGACCGCCCAAAGGTTTTGTTACCACAAACCTTGACAGCAGGAGCAGGCAAGTTAAAATCCAGTTATTGAAAGCGGCTTTGTCCGCTTTCAATTTCCCGCCAAAGATAGTGTATTTTTTACACTAATTCAAGGAGAAAATGCCATGACCTTTCCCCTCCCCAACTTTTACGACCCTACCCGCGCTGGAAGCGTTTATCGCGTAGATTACGGCGGCCTGGCCGCGCTGGCAGCGGCTTTCCGCCGCGAACACCAAATCCAACCTGCCAGCCAGGACCAACAAAAAATCTGGCTCTTATTGATTGACGTGCAAAACACCTTTTGCATTCCTGGCTTCGAGTTGTACGTGGGCGGGCGCAACGGCAACGGGGCTGTAGATGACAACCGCCGCCTGGCCGAATTCATCTACCGCAACCTGGGGCGCATCACACACATTTCAGCCACGATGGACACCCACCGCGCTCAGCAAATTTTTCACCCGGTGTTCTTCGTGGATGCCGAAGGTAACCACCCGGCAGCTTACACCGATATTCACACCGCCGACCTGGAAGCCGGACAGTGGCGCTTCAACCCGGCACTGGCCACACAATTTGGAATTTCGCCAGAGTATGGGCAGGAAATGGTCCTGCACTACACCCGCACGCTCGAAGCCAAAGGCAAATACGCCCTGACCATCTGGCCGTATCATGCCATGCTCGGTGGAATCGGTCATGCGCTCGTACCCGTCATCGAAGAAGCGATTTTCTTCCACGCGCTGGTGCGGCTCGACCAACCCGATTTCGAGTTGAAAGGCGAGAAACCGTTCACTGAGAACTACTCGGTCATCGGCCCCGAAGTCCTGACCGGCCCCATGTACGAACCGCTCGGCGTGCGAAATCCCAAATTCATTGAACAACTGCAAACGTTTGACCGTCTTTACATCGCCGGTCAGGCCAAAAGTCACTGCGTTGCCTGGACAGTGGCCGATTTACTGGAAGACATCCGCGCCACCGACCCGGCGCTGGCACAAAAAGTCTATCTCCTGGAAGACTGCACCTCGCCAGTGGTGGTACCGGGCGTGGTGGACCACACCGAAGCGGCAAACGCGGCTTTCGACCGTTTTGCTCAGGCCGGAATGCACATTGTTCGTTCGAGCGAGGCACTCTAATGTCCATCTTTGACGGAAAACGTCTTACCAACGAAACCTTCAAGCTCGATATTGAGCGCATGCGGCGGGGCTGGTATTCTGACAAATACTTTACCAACATCAACGCGATGCTCAACACGCTGGCCGCTGAAGGCTACCTCTATAGCGGCAAACATCACAACCTGCCGCGGGGCATTTCGCCCGAAAACATTGCCGTCGGTGACATCGAAGTCGAAATGCAATGGTTCACCCGCCGGGTCGGAACGACCGTTGTAGTCGGTGTAGATAAAGCCCTCGCCATGCTGCGTCACTGCACCGGCTACTTCGATGAAAACGGCAAATTCGTAGATACTTCCGACAAACTGGAAGTGTGGGCTGTGCATGATGGCACAACCGTCACTTCGGACGGCAACCCGCTGCGCGTTCAGCCAGTTCTCAAAGTGCGTGGACGCTACCGTGATTTTGCCCTGCTGGAAACGCCCACGCTGGGCATCCTCACCCGCGCCAGCCGCGTAGCCACGAATGTCTATGAGACACTCAGCGCCGCGGGCGGCAAACCGGTGCTTTTCTTTCCGGCGCGTTTCGACTTACACGAAGTGCAGGCCGCCGATGGTTACGCCTACAACATCGCTGTTCAACGCTTCAATCATGATTTCGCGCAGACTCTGGGTCCGTTTGTCTCTACTGATGCACAGGGCGACTGGTGGGGCGGCGCAGGCGGCGGCACCGTAGCACACGCGGCCATCGCCTCGTTTTTGGGTGATACCGCTGAAGCGATGCTAGCCTTTTCGCGCGTTTTGCCGCCGTCCATTCCCCGTATTGCTCTGGTGGATTTCAACAACGACTGCGTGCGCGATTCGCTCCTGGTGCTGGATGCCCTGTTTGACCGCTATCGCGCATGGATAGATGCCGGCAACGAAACAGAAGCAGCCAAATACAAACTATACGGTGTTCGGCTCGATACGAGTGGCAGCCTGCGCGACCAATCCGTTCCACCACTCGGCGACCCGGCATTGGATTTGGGCGTCACACCCCGCCTGGTGTTCAACGTCCGCCAGGCATTGGATTCGGCCTGGGAACGCTGGAGCCTGCCCCCCCACTGGCAGGAGCGCGCCCGCAATTACTGCCGCAGCGTCAAAATTGTCGTCTCCGGCGGATTCAACCCCGAAAAAATTCGCAAATTCGAGAAACTGGGCGTTCCAGCCGATATTTACGCCGTCGGTTCGCACCTGTTCAACAACAACGGCCACACCGTTACCGATTTCACTGCGGATGTGGTGCGTGTAAAAGTTCATGGCCAATGGGTAGATATGGCCAAAGTCGGGCGCAAACCGCTCGATAACCCCAACCTGGAACGGGTGTGGTAAAAAGAATCAGCCAGACAAAACGGATGGTGAGCGACCATCCGTTTTGCATTTTATCTTCTGCTTTTAACAATCCCTTAACTCCCAAAAAAATTCTTGTGGTATATTGCGGCTGAAGAAACAGGGAGATGCCTATGCCCGAACTCATCCTGGTCGTCGAAGACGAACCCACGCTGCAAGAAACGCTGGCCTACAACCTGGAAAAACAAGGCTACCGGGTCGAAACTGCCGGCGATGGCCGCTCTGCGCTGGAAACTGCGCGGCGGCTCAAGCCAGACCTGATTGTTCTCGACATCATGCTCCCTGCCCTGGATGGCATCGAAGTCTGCAAAACCTTGCGGCGAGAATCGTTCACCAGCCCCATCCTGATGCTCACCGCCCGTGACGAAGAAATTGACCGCGTGGTTGGCCTGGAAATCGGTGCTGACGACTACCTGACCAAACCCTTCTCAATGCGCGAACTGCTGGCGCGCATCAAAGCCCAACTGCGCCGCACGCAAGTTGTGCGCGAAGAGCTCGACAAACTCAAAACCAGCGCTCCCGCCCAGGATACGCTCATCTTCGGCAACCTGGCCATCAACCGCACCCGGCGCGAAGTGACACTCGATGACGCCGTCATTCCCCTCAAACCGCAGGAATATGAGCTGCTGCTCTTCTTTGCAGAACATCGCGGGCAGATGCTCTCACGCGAATTCATCCTGGAACGGGTTTGGGGATGGGATTACATCGGCGATAGCCGCACGGTAGATGTCCACGTGCGCTGGTTAAGACAGAAAATCGAAGCCGACCCGGCCAACCCGGCCCGTATCGTCACCGTCCGCGGTGGCGGCTATCGCTTTGAAGGCTAGCGCGCCTGGTTTACGCCGCAGGGTGACGACATGCCTCCCCTCCACTGGCTGCTGATTTCCATTTTAGCGCTTGCCCTGCTCTGGATGCTCTGGCGATACGTTTCCCTGCGCCGCAAGATAGATTCCTACGCCCGCGCCCTGCGCCGTGTTTCCGAAAGTCAACGTCCCTCTGCCGAATTAAGCGCCGATACCCAACACATCGAAACGCTCTCCAGTGCGGTTCAAACGCTCATGGAACGTTATGAAAGCCGACTGGAGAACCTTCAAACCGAAACCGCGCGCCTGGCAGCGATTTTAGACCAAATCACTGACGGTGTCTTGATTGTGGATGAGGAAGGCACCATTCAGATGTCCAATCCTGGCGCCGAAAAATTGTTTGGCGAAAACCTGGTAGGGCGCTCGGTCATCGCCGCCCTGCGGCATCATCAACTGGTCGAAATCTGGCGCAAAGCCCGCCGAAGGGGAGAACCACAGAGCGAATCGCTCGAACTACCCAACAGCCGGCGCTTCCTGCAACTCACCGCCATCCCCGACCCCGTCACCGGCAGCTCCCTGCTCATGGTGCAAGACCTGACCCGGCTGCGCCGCCTGGAAACTGTGCGACGTGATTTCATCTCGAACGTCTCACATGAGCTGCGTACCCCCCTGGCCTCGCTCAAAGCACTCGTCGAGACCCTGACGGACGGTGCGCTGGAAGACCCTCCTGCCGCCCGCCGCTTCCTGGCACGCATCCAGACCGAAGTGGATGCCCTGACGCAAATGGCCTCCGAGCTTCTTGAACTCACGCGCATTGAATCAGGTCAGGTGCCATTACAAATCCAACCCGTCTCCCCATCACAACTGCTTTGCTCTGCCGCCGACCGCATGAGAACCCAGGCCGAGCGCGCCGGCCTGGAACTCACCGTCGAAACCGCCTCCAACCTGCCCACCATCCCTGCCGATTTTGCGCGGTTGGAACAGGTGTTGGTCAATCTGATTCACAATGCCATCAAGTTCACTCCTCCTGGCGGTCAAATTCGGCTTTATGCGCGGTTGGATGGCAAATACCTGCGTTTCGATGTCAGCGACACGGGCGTCGGCATTCACCCCGACGACCTGCCGCGTATTTTCGAGCGATTCTACAAAGCCGACCGCGCACGTACCAAAGGGGGCGGCACCGGCTTAGGGCTTTCGATTGCCCGGCATATTGTCGAAGCACACGGGGGCAAAATTTGGGTCGAGAGCGAGCTGGAAAAAGGCTCAACGTTTTACTTTACAATTCCGGTATTTTAGTTCCCCGCTCAGCCTCCATTTCCCCTTTTCCACATCCGTTTACTGACTGTTAACGCCCCGTTGCAGGGGCGTTAAACGTTTAAGGCTACACTCTACAGCAGGTTTAGAGCCTGCGCGTTTCGCGCGCAACCAGCCGTTTTTACTTTCGAGAGAGAAGAACATGGGACTTGCCGACTTACACATGCACACCATCTACAGTTATGACGGCACAGCCACCGTCCGAGCCGTGCTGAAACGCGCGCGTCAAGTCGGATTAGATGTCATCGCCATCACCGACCACGACGAAATCCGCGGCGCGCTTCTTGCCGAGCAAATCGCACCCCAATATGGTTTAGAAGTGATTCCCGGTATCGAAATCTCAACCGCCGAAGGGGATTTACTGGCCCTGAACGTACACAAACTCATCCCTGCCGGGCTCTCGCTCATCGAAACCCTGTTACGGATTGGCGAACAGGGCGGTTATGCCATTGCGCCGCACCCAATGGCGAGCGGGATGGGAATGAAAAGCCTGAATTTCTACTCGATTCGCACCGCCGCACGACATCCTGAAGCCGGCAAAATTCTGCTGGGCATCGAAACCTATAACGCTACGGCGATTGACCGCGAAAGCCGCATGTTCGCTGAAGTATTAGCCGTCCGAACTGGAATTGCACGCACCGCCAGCAGTGACGCGCACGCGCTGGAAGCCATCGGACTGGGCGCTACCGAATTTCCCGGCAACACTGCCGCCGATTTTGAGCGCGCGCTGCGCGAGGGAACCACACTTCCACGACATCAGCCAGCCTGGAGTTTCGCCCACGTGGCAACAAACTGGGTGTGGAATTATCTCTTGAGCGTGCCTGCACGTCTTGTTCCTGCCATGCAATCCTAGAGGGAGGAAACCATGCAACTCACATTGATTGTCTCGACCATCCTGTTTATGGCCGTTGTGGCAATTGACGCCATTCAACACCGCCGCGCGCGCAGCCAGAAATAAACGCTTCTTAACGAGACGTTAAACAAACTTTTCATTGTCCTTAACGGGCGAGTGAGAAAATCTCACCCGGAGGTAAATTACATCTCTATATCATCTATGAGGAGAAAAGAAACAATGCGCAACAAACTGTTCACCCTTTTTGCCGCGCTCATTGCCGCCAGCATGATTCTGGCGGCCTGCGGCCAGGCGACGCCCACCGCCGCCCCCGCTGCGCCCGCGGCCACCAACACCAAGGCCCCCGAGCCAACCAAAGCGCCGGAAGCGACCGCTACTCCGGCGCCCACGCCGACCGAAGTCATCCTCCCCATCGTTCTGCCGGTCATCCCGCAGCCCGATGAAGTGACGGGTGACATCATCACCGCTGGTTCTTCGACCGTCTTCCCGCTCTCTGAGCGCATGGCCGAACTCTTCCAGCAGGAAGGCTACACCGGCAACATCACCGTGGATAGCATCGGCACCGGCGCTGGCTTTGAGCGCTTCTGCAAGACCGGCGAAACCGACATCTCCAACGCTTCGCGCGCCATCAAGAAAGAAGAAGCCGAAAACTGCAAAGCCATTGGCCGCAACCCGCTTGAATTCCGCGTTGGCACCGATGCCCTGGCCGTCGTCGTCTCGCAGGATAACGACTTCCTCACCACCCTCACCATTGACCAACTCGGCAAAATCTTCTCCGGTCAGGTCAAGAAGTGGAACGAAGTAGACCCCGCCTTCCCCGCCGAAACCATCAAGGTCTACTCCCCCGGCGCTGACTCCGGCACCTTCGACTACTTCATCGAAGCCGTCGTTGCCAAGCAGTTCAAGACCCCCGAAGGCAAAGACGACACCAAAGCCGCCAAGAGCGCCCTGCTCGCCCTCGAAGGCGCACAATTCTCCGAAGATGACAACGTCCTCGTCAAGGGCGTCGAAGGCGACAAGTACGCCATCGGTTACTTCGGCTATGCTTACTTCGCCGAAGAACAGGGCAAACTCAAAGCCGTCAAAATCAACGACGTTGAACCCACCCAGGCCAACGTAGATAACGGCACCTATCCGCTCGCACGTCCGCTCTTCATCTACTCCGATGCCAAAATCATGCAGCAAAAACCGCAGGTTGCCGCTTTCATCGCCTTCTACCTGCAAAACCTGGATGACAACATCAAAGACGTCGGTTACTTCCCCGCCCCCAAGAAAGCCATCTACACCTCCTGGGGCGCCTGGCTCTCCGCCATGCTGAATCCGTAAACACTCTCCCCCATTTCAGCGGGCTGGCCCTTCTGCAGGAGGGCCAGCCCAAACCTTGCTCGCTGAGCAAAATACTTTCTTCTTTTATTGAAATGGGGAAAGAAGAAAGTATTTTGCGCTCTTGTTTGAAAGATTGCATCTTATGACAACGCCAATCTCTTCCGACCTTGACCTTTCTACTTCTCTGCAACAAGAAAGTTGGGCAGCACAACTCAAGCGAAAATTGCGACCTGGCGAGGTGATGGTCGAAAGTTCTCTTTTCATCGTAGGAATTTTGACCATCTTCATCACGCTCGCCATCACTTTCGTACTGGGCGACCAGGCACTCCTGTTCTTTGCCGACCCGGAAGTGAGTTTGCAGGAATTCTTCCTGACCACTTCCTGGCAACCGCAAGCAGAACAATTCGGCATTTGGGCATTGGTCAGCGCAACGCTCACCACCAGCGCAATTGCGATTTCGGTTGCCCTGCCGCTGGGATTGAGCGCAGCCATCTACCTGAGCGAATATGCCAACCCACGCGCCCGTGCCATCCTGAAGCCAGTCCTGGAAACATTGGCCGGCATCCCCACCGTTGTTTATGGCTACTTTGCTCTGTTGTTCGTCTCGCCCCTGCTGCGCAGCCTCATCGGCACAGACAAACTCGGCGTCTATAACATGCTCTCTGCCGGTCTGGTGATGGGCATCATGATTTTGCCGTTGATTTCTTCGATGAGCGAAGATGCGCTCAGTGCCGTCCCCAATTCTCTGCGCGAAGGGGCATACGCAATGGGTGCCACCAGGCTGGAGGTCAGCACGCAAGTTCTCGTACCAGCGGCCTTTTCCGGTATCGGCGCTGCGGTTATCGTGGGGATTGCCCGCGCGGTTGGGGAAACGATGATTGTAGCCATTGCATCGGGCGCCGGACCGAAGTTTACCTTCAACCCTCTGGATTCCGCCGAAACAATGACCGGTCACATCGCCCGAATCAGCGGCGGAGACCTGCCCTATGGCACGCTCGACTACACCAGCCTGTTTGCCATTGCGCTCATGCTCTTCCTCATCACCCTCATCCTGAACCTCATCAGCCAATGGATTATCGCCAAATTCCGCGAGCAATACGAGTAAAGGAAACGCCATGGCCCGCTTCTCTTACCCTGAACAAAACGACCTGGAACGCTTCATCGCCTGGCGGTATCGCAAAGCCTGGGTGTGGGAAATGGTATTCTTTTCCGCCCTGTTGATTGCGATTATCTCGCTCTCGGCGCTCTTTTTGAGCGTGATTGATGATGCCTTTGGGTATGTGGCTTACGAATACAAAAAAGACCCTGCCCAGCTTTCCGAAAAACCGCTGGAAGAACTGACGCAAGAAGAACTGCTTGCCATTTTACAAAGCAACCTCTCACGTGGAGCGTACAACAAACTGAACAACGAAAAACCAATGGAAACCCGCTCCCGTGATGAATTATTCAACCTGGTGGTTGAGCGAATTCTCCAAATCAAAACCCGGCAAACCTACACCCTGTGGCGCTCTCTCACCGACCGGGCAGGCATCGAAGCGGAAGTCAAGGAACTCTACCCCGATGCGAAACTGGAATTCCGCGCCTGGTTGACCCCCAGATTCCTGGTCACGCCGCAATCGAGTCGCGCCGAATTCGCCGGCGTGCGCACGGCCATTTTTGGGTCGCTGTGGATTGTCGCAATTGCCATGCTGGTTTCTATGCCCACCGGCGTAGGCGCTGCCGTATACTTGCAAGAATACGCCAGCAAAACCAACATCGTAGCGCGCATCATCCAAACCAACATTAACAACCTGGCAGGCGTGCCTTCGATTGTGTACGGCATGCTGGGCCTGGCAATTTTCGTCCGTACCTTTGAGCCGCTGACCAGTGGTGCCATGTTCGGCGTAACCGACTCGAACGGCCGCACCGTGCTTTCCGCCGGGCTGACGATGGGGATTCTCGTCCTGCCGCTGGTCATCATCAACGCGCAAGAAGCCATTAAAGCCGTTCCAGACTCCATCCGACAGGCGGCCTACGGCGTAGGCGCTACCCGTTGGCAGATGGTGTGGCACCACGTTCTACCTGCGGCATTGCCCGGCATTCTCACCGGCAGCATCCTGGCGATGTCACGCGCTATCGGCGAAACCGCCCCGCTCATCATCGTAGGCGCGTCAACCTTCATCACATTCGACCCCAACAGCCCGTTTACCAAATTCACCGCCCTGCCCATCCAGATTTATCAATGGACTTCGCGTGCGCAAGGTGAGTTTCACGCCATTGCCGCGGCGGGGATTCTGGTTCTGGCGGGTATTCTGCTCATGCTCAACGCAACGGCCATCATTCTCCGCAACCGCTTCCAGCGACGCTGGTAGCCGTGAGACGAGGAAAACCCTATGTTGCCTGAAAATTCTCAATACGCCATCGAAACCCGCAACCTCAGCATCTTCTACGGCAATTTTGAAGCCGTCAAAAATGTCAACCTGCAAATCGAAAAACAGCGCATTACCGCCATCATCGGCCCTTCGGGATGCGGAAAAAGCACTCTGTTACGCGCCTTCAACCGCATGAACGATTTTGTCCCTTCCAGCCACGTCAAAGGCGAAATCCTGCTGCACGGCACCAACCTGTACGGCAAAGAAATTGACCCGGTGGAAGTGCGCCGCAAAATCGGCATGGTCTTTCAAAAACCCAATCCTTTTCCCAAGTCCATTTATGAAAACATTGCCTGGGGCGCACGTATCAACGGCTACAAAGGAAATATGGATGACCTGGTGGAGCAATCTCTGCGCGGCGCCGCCCTGTGGGACGAAGTGAAAGACAAACTCAAACAAAGCGCTTATGCCCTCTCTGGCGGTCAACAGCAACGCCTGTGCATTGCGCGCGCCATTGCTGTCCAGCCGGAAATCATCCTTATGGACGAACCTGCTTCCGCGCTCGACCCCATTTCCACCCTGCGCATCGAAGAGCTGATGCAGGAACTCAAGAAAAACTACACCATCATCATCGTCACCCACAACATGCAACAGGCCGCACGTGTTTCGGATTATACGGCCATGATGATGCTCTACGAAGATACCCGTTCCGGCACGGTCATCGAATACGATAAGACCGAAATCATCTTCACCCGTCCCAAAGACAAACGGACGGAAGACTACGTCACCGGAAGGTTCGGCTAATCATGAGCAAACCCAAATTCCTCTTCCTTTGCACCGGCAATTCGGCCCGCAGCCAGATGGGCGAAGCATTTCTGCGTGCGTATGCGGGCGAGCATTTTGATGTGTATAGCGCCGGCCTGGAGCCAAAAGGCGAAATCTTGCCGGTCGTGCGCCGGGTCATGGCCGAAATCGGCCTGAATATGGAAGGTCAATACTCGAAAAGCGTCAACGAATACCTGGGTAAGTTCAACTTCGCTTATACCGTCACCGTCTGCGGAGGCGCAGAAGAAAAATGCCCGCGCATCTTCCTGAGCATGGGCAAGCACATGTTCTGGCCGTTTGATGACCCTGCCGCGCTGAGCGGTTCTGAAGAGGAAATTCTCGCGCAGACGCGCCAAATCCGTGATGCGATGGCCGAGAAAATCCGTTCCTGGCTGCTGGAGCAAGGAATTCAGCCTGCCGACCTGAAAATCTGATACAATCTCTCCAAAACAGGAAAGAAGGCTCCTATGGCAATTCGCAAAACGTTTGAACAGGAAATCCAGCAACTCAAAGATGAAATCCTGTTGCTGGGCAGTATGGTCGAACAGGCCACGCTCGACGCCGTCGAAGCGCTCAAAAAGCGTGATATGCGCTGGTCAGAGCAAATCATCGCCGCCGATAAGAAAATCAACGAAAAGCGCTTCGAGCTGGAAAACAAAGTGATGATTCTGATTGCCACCCAACAGCCCATGGCGCGCGATTTGCGCATGATTGCTTCCATTCTCGAAGTCATCAGCGAACTGGAGCGCATGGGCGATTACGCCAAAGGCATCGCTGTCATCAACATCCGCATGGGAGAACAACCCCTGCTCAAACCGTTGATTGACATTCCCCGCATGGCGCAAAAAGGTACCGACATGCTCCACCGCGCGCTGACAGCCTTCGTCAACGGCGATGTAGAGACTGCTCGCGCCATCCCCGAAGAAGACGACGAAGTAGATATGCTCTATGAGCAGGTGTACCGCGAACTGATGACCTACGTCATGGCCGATGCCCGCACCATCGAGCGTGCCAACTGGCTGCTGTGGGCTGCCCATAACCTGGAGCGCCTGGCTGACCGGGTGACCAACATCTGTGAACGCGCCGTCTTTGCCGTAACGGGAGAATATAAAGAAACCCGTTCCACCTACGACGAGATAGAAAAAACAGAGAAATAACTTTCCAGCGAGAAAAAGAGCCGGCCCACCCGGCTCTTTTGTTGTCTCTTACAGCAGGAGAAGCCTGTGACTCTGCGCCACGAGAGAGAAAAACAGCGGTTATAATCTTTTTCCTCAATGCATCAGAGTTGGAGAACAACGAACCATGCTCCTCGCCCTCGACCTCGGCAACACAAACCTGACCATTGGCCTGTACGAAGGTCAGACTCTGGCCTGGCACTGGCGGCTCGCCACCGATTCTGCACGTATGCCTGACGAATACGGCCTGCAGCTGCTTGGGTTGCTCACCCATGCCGGACATGCCCCCACCGCCCTGACTGGAATTGTCCTGGCCTCCGTCGTCCCGAATCTCACCGGGCGCATTGCACACGCCTGCCGGGAGTACCTGCAACGCGACCCGCTCATCGTGGACGCCGGCATCAAAACCGGTATCCGTATCCGCTACGACGACCCACGCGCTGTAGGGGCCGACCGCGTAGCCGATGCGGTGGCGGCGCTGCACCACTTTGGCGGCCCGGCCTGCATCATAGATTTCGGCACGGCCACCACCTTCAACGCTCTGACCAGAGAAGGCGATTACTTAGGCGGGGCTATCACAGCCGGCGTCAATCTTGCGGCCGAAGCACTGTTCACGCGCGCCGCCAAGCTGCCGCGCATTGAACTGCAGCGTCCACCCAGCGTCATCGGACGCAACACCATTCATGCCATGCAGTCGGGTCTACTCTTTGGGTATGTCAGCATGGTCGAGGGGATGGTTGAACGTTTCCGCGCCGAACTCGGCCCGCAAATGAAAGTCATCGCCACCGGCGGCCTGGCAGAACTCATCGCCCAAGAAACCGCCGTCATCCAGCACATCGCCCCATGGCTGACTCTGGATGGCCTGCGTATCATTTGGGAACTGAATCACGCATAATCCATTCCGCCGCCAATTTGCCCGAAAGCGTTACCAGCGGCACGCCCCCGCCAGGATGCGTTGTTCCGCCCGCAAAATACAAGCCCTTAAATTCAGAGCGATTGCCCGGACGCCGAAACGGCGCAAAACGGTCATTGAACGATACTCCATACAACGCCCCCCGCCAGGCGCCGGTCGTTTTTTGAATATCAAAGGGCGTGAGCAGGCGCTGAACACGAATCTTATCACGCACTTCCAGGCCGATGGCCGCCAGCCGGTCGAGCATCCAGTCTATCACCTGCCGGTTCTCCTCCTTCCATCCCGCAGAGGCATCCAGGCCAAGCGCGGGAGCGTTGGCCATCACAAACCAGTTTTCACAACCAGGTGGTGCATGGGCAGGGTCGGTCTTAGACGTAATGCACAAATACAGGGTCGGGTCATCGGGCAACACCTTTTGCTCAAAAATTTGTGCAAATTCACGGCGATAATCAGAAGAAAAGAAGATATTGTGATGCGCCAATTCAGGAAAGTTCCCTTCCACCCCCAGCAAGAGAACCATCCCAGAGCAGGAAACCTCGCGCTTCATCAGCGAAGCCAGCCGCTGCCGGGCGCGTTCCGTTTGAATCAGCCCATACGTGGTCACAACATCGAAATTCGAGAGAACGGTATGTGCCGGAAGTACCTCCCCGTTCTCCAAAATCAACGCTGAAACCTGCTCGCCATGCAGACAAATTTCACGCACGCGTGCATTGAGACGGATTTGTACGCCCAGCTCCAGTGCCAGCCGCTCATACGCCCGGGCAATCTCATAAATGCCGCCTTGCGGATACCACACCCCCTCGGTCAACTCCACATGTGCAATCACTGCCAGCGTGGCCGGCGCGAGATAAGGCGAAGCACCGACATACGTTGCAAACCGTCCAAGCAATTGCCGTAAATACGGATGTCGAACCCGCCGTTCGATGTGTTGCTGCAACGTCGAAACAACATCCACGCGCAACGCATCGCGCAGAGTGACCTGCTTGAGACTCGCCAGCGAAGGCGGCGGGCCATACGTAAATACCGGCGCAGTAATGCGATGCCAGCGAGCAGCCTCCGCCAGAAAGAGAAGATAGCCCTCGACATCGCGCGGTTCGAGCGCCGCAATTTGTGCGGCCACCTCCGGCAGACGGCGGGAAAGGTCGAAACGCGTGCCATCCGGCCAAAAATAACGCGTCAACGGCTCTACCGGCAAGAGCGTCAGGTAATCATCAAGGTGCCGCCCTGCCGCACGAAACAACGCCTCGAACACCCCGCGCATCGTAATCACAGACGGGCCGGTATCCCAACGAAAGCCATCGGCGCGAAATTCCGACATCTTTCCGCCGACAGTGGAATTCTGCTCCAGCACTGTCACGTCATAGCCGCGTGCTGCCAGATGAATTGCGGCTGACAGCCCGCCAATACCAGCACCGAGAACGTAAACAGGGGGTTTCATGATTGCATATCCAGTAGTGTAATTCTCTGCTTCATTACCTTATCATCTTTACCTGCTTAGCCGTCTGCTCTTCCACTCCGGGCCGCCGCGAAAGTGCCAATCCAGAGCGCGAAACACAATCAGCGTCATCGAAAACACCGAAACGGGCAAGAGCAGCGCATCTCGAAGGCGCTGACGTGAAACAGCAGCGGTCAGCGCACGGGTGAGCAGTGCAAGAGCAACCCACAAAACGTACTCTATCGTTTGTTTGAGCTGGCGACTAAACAGGGAAACCGCCAGTCCTCCCCAGGGGACAATAAATAACCACCAGTGAAAAACAGTTGAAAGGAGCAGAAAAAAAACACTGTTGCCATGTCCGGCCAGGATATTCTTGCCGAAGCCATCGCGCACCTGTTGCCAGTTCCGGTACATGCGGGTTTGAATCAAACCATTTCCATCGGCCATGCGCAAACGCAAACGGTGGCGCTTGATAGTATACGCAAAAGCCATGTCATCGAGAACCCGGTCAGAGATGGAGGCATGACCACCCACCTGCTGATACGCATTGCGTCGAAACAAGAGACACTGCCCCATCGCCGCAGAAAACACCGGCCAGGAGAGATGATGAACTGCCAGTACCGGCAAATATGCCAGAATAGAAAACGCCATCAACGGCACCACCAGCCGCTCGCTCCACGTGACGGTGATTTGGGTTGGCCATACCGTCAACAGGTCAGCCTGCGTGCGTTGGGCTTCGCTCACCAGCGCCATGAGCGCATCCGGCTGCCAGCGCACATCGGCATCGGTAAAAAGCAAAAAATCTCCCGCAGCCTGTTCGGATAACTGATGACAGGCCCACACCTTCCCCGTCCAACCAGTCGGTAAGGCCTTACCAGAAAGAACGCGCAGGCGTGGGTCGCCGCCGCCCGCTGCACGGGCTTCATCGGCACAACCGTCCGTAGATTGGTCATCCAGGACGAGAACCTCGAAATTTGGATACGTTTGTGCCAGGAGAGAACGCAGCGTCTCCCCAATCACTCCGGCCTCATTTCGGATTGGCACAAGCACGCTGACCAGCGGCAGAGTATCCAGCCGCCTCTCCGCCGCACGCAGGCGTGGAAAGGTCAGCGCGTTCAAAATGGCAATCAGCGCGAAAAGCAAAAGAGGAGCAAGAGAAAGAGCCAAAAAGACAGGCATATACTGAGTTGACTATAAAGAAGAGGATGTCACCCGACGAATGGCGAAATCCATCCGGTGCTTCCACAACAACAAAACCACCTGCAAGCCCCAAACACCCCAAAAAAGCGGCTCTGGGCGAAAGAAAAACAAATACGCGCCCATCCCCGTCAGGGTGAGCAGAACTGCCCAGCCAGAGCGCTTGAGCAGCCAATACCAGAACGTAATCCCTGCCAGCGCCACCAGCGGCACATCCCACCAGGTCAAGCCAATCCATACACCGAGCGCTGTTGCCAGTGCCTTGCCGCCCCGAAAACGTAGAAATGGCGAGTAAGCGTGTCCGAGCATGGGTGCAAGCGCAATCGCCGCCATCGCCGGGCCGCGAAGACCGAAAACCTGATAGGCCAATCCCACGGGGGCTGCCGCTTTTGAGACATCGAGCATCAGCGCCGCCAGCCCCACCCATTTGCCGCCTGCCTTCAACGCATTGGTGGCGCCGGGGTTATGGTCACCCACGGCGCGTGGGTCTTTTCCTGCCAGTTGCGCCATCCAAACCGAAAACGGCAACGCGCCGAGCAAAAACGCGAACAAGAAAAAAAGGATGTCGGTCAACATACATGCCTATCGCTCATTCAGAAATCTGATTTTCTTTGCGCCCCTGACTGCGCCAGGCCAGAAAAACGAACAACCCACAGGCCAGAAACCCAAACAAGGCCGGGCCGGGTTGTCCCCAGAAAATTCCCTGCCCAATCGTCTGCAAAAACCAGGTCAAAATGTACACCAGCGAAAGCAAGCCAACAGGCAAACGTGCTGGATGCACGACCAGCGTGACAACGAAGGCAGTTAAAATCCAGCCAAAATAATTGCTGAGAGGGATGCCAAAATAAAGGCCGGGTTGCTCCCAAACCCAAAAACCCCAGGCCACCATTTGCGGGTCCAGAAACAAATCCCAGGCAGTGATGGCAAGTGCAGAAACGAGTGAAAATTTCAGAACAAACCAGAGCGATTCTGCCCCTGTTGCCGGGTTGGTTCGGACCTCGCGCGCCTGGTCAAGCAAAATGGCGGCAATTGCCCAGGAAGGTGGCAACATCATCAGCCAGGCCAGCGGAATCAGAAGCGGAACACCCAGCAATTGCGGCTGAAGCAACTCAGTATAGTGATACCTTCCAAACGGGAAGCCGGTTTTAGAACCGAGCAATTCAGCCAGATACGTCAGAAGCGCCACCACGAGAACCGTTTGAAATGTGCGCTTCCAGCCCCAGGCAGAATACAAAATAATCATCACTGCACCAGCCTGTATCACCACCCCCACCGACATCCCGCGCGTCAAGGCATCCTGTCCCCACACCCATCCCACAATCGGCAGGGAAATCATGGTCAACAGCCACAGAACCAGTGGCGCCAGCACAATGCGCGGAGAGTGGGAAACTCGATAAATCCATCTCATGCGCCCATTTAACGGGCGAAAGGCCATCAGAACCTATCGAACCCGTGCGAGGCTGCCCTTCCGCTTATTTTTTGAACAAACGCAGCAAAACATTCAGCAGCACGGTCAAAAGTACCGAAAGCAACAGAGAAGTCGCCAGCGGAAAATAGAACGAACCGTTCGGGCCTTCAATGCGAATATCGCCCGGCAGACGGCCCAAGGGCAAGCCAAATTTCCCAACCAGAAACAGCACACCCCCAGCGAGAAAGAGCAGAATACCGGCAAGCATCAAGAAACGACCCAGCGATTCCATCGTTCCAACCTCGGCAGAGCAAATTTCACAACAAGCGCGGTTGATCACCCTCTTCGGGATAAGCCGCGCCTAGATGACTATACGCTAATTTTGTGGCAACACGTCCCTGTGGCGTGCGGTCGAGAAAACCCAACTGCAACAGATACGGTTCGACCACGTCCATAATCGTATCTGCCTCCTCACTGATAGCCGCAGCAATTGTGTTGAGACCCACCGGGCCACCGCCATATTTTTCGATGATGGCTTTGAGAACGCGCCGGTCTACATCATCCAGACCAAGCGGGTCTACCTGCATCAGGTCGAGCGCCTGCGCAGCCATCTCTCGCGTGATTCGGCCTTCGCCGCGCACCTGAGCATAATCGCGCGCCCGACGCAGGAGACGCAAGGCAATGCGGGGCGTACCGCGCGCGCGGCGGGCAATCTCCGTCACACCTTCTGCTTCGGTCTCTACCTTCAGCATCGCCGCAGCGCGTCGGACAATGGCTTCCATTGCCGGTTGGTCGTAATAATCGAGCCGATACACCGCCCCAAAGCGCGCCCGCAACGGCGCAGTGACCAAGGCCAGACGGGTGGTTGCGCCAATGACGGTAAAACGGGGCAGTTTGAGCCGAATCGAGCGCGCCGACGGCCCTTTACCAATGACAATATCCAGCGCAAAATCTTCCATGGCCGGGTATAACACCTCTTCTACCGCGCGTCCCAGCCGATGAATTTCGTCAATGAAAAGCACATCCCCAGCCCGCAGGTTCGTGAGAATGGCCGCCAGGTCACCGGCACGTTCGATGGCTGGGCCAGACGTGATTTTGATGTTCACACCCATCTCATTTGCCAGCACATGCGCCAGGGTGGTCTTTCCCAACCCGGGCGGGCCATAAAACAACACATGGTCAAGCGCCTCGCCGCGTTGCCGTGCCGCCGCAATCAAAATTGCCAGGTTTTCCTTCACCTGCTCCTGACCAATCAGGTCAGTCAATTTTTGCGGGCGCAGGGCGTGGTCGGCGCGGTCTTCGGGCCTGGCTTCGGGGGTTACAGGGCGGTTTCTGGTTTCGGTCATGCTGTGATTATACTGTGACCAGCCCGCATCCGGTCCGAGTATTAGCATTTCATTAGAGTTCTGAAAGGTGCTTGACTTTCTGTAACAGGTTGTTGTATAGTAAAAACCGGTTCACCCTTTTTCCCTGCAATTCACGCGGGTTTTCGGCACCGCTGCCCTGTGCTGCTGTGCCTTTTGTTTCGTCAATTTCCAATCCCTGGGAGATTGCATGATTCGAGTCAACGAACTGACCAAAACCTACGGACTGCGTAAAGCAATTGACAATCTGACCTTCGAGGCCCGCCAGGGCGAAATTCTTGGCTTTTTGGGCCCCAACGGGGCCGGCAAGACGACCACCATGCGCATCCTGACCGGCTACATGCCGCCCTCCAGCGGGGAGGCGAGCATTGCGGGATACGATGTCGTCAAAGAATCGCTGGAAGTGCGAAAACGGGTCGGCTATCTGCCCGAAACCGTGCCGCTCTACACCGATATGACCGTGTTCGACTACCTGAAATTCATGGCCGACCTGCGCCACTTGCCAAACGCCGAAGAGCGTGTGGAAGAAACGCTTGAAATGGTGCGTCTGCTCGACCGTGCGGAAGGCTACATCGGCAACCTCTCCAAAGGGATGCGGCAGCGAGTCGGACTGGCGCAAGCCCTGCTTCACCGCCCGGAAGTGCTGATTCTCGATGAACCCACCATCGGCCTCGACCCGGCCCAAATCATCGAAGTCCGCAACATCATCCGCGAAGTCGGTAAAGAGCGCACGGTCATGCTTTCAACGCACATCCTTTCGGAAGCGCAGCAACTTTGTGACCGCATTCTCATCATTAATAAAGGCAAAATCGTTGCTGAAGATACGCCCGAAAACCTGCAAGCACGGCTGACTGGCGCAGAGCGAGTACAGGTGCGCGTGCGGGGTGAAACCCAGGACCTGGCCGAGAAAATCGCTCAAATGAAAGGCATACAAAACGTCCAGTCGCAAGGCGAGGGCCTCATCGAGTTTCAATTTGCACCCGGGCAAGACCTGCGCCCCGAAGTCGCCCGTCTGGTCGTTGAAGCCAAATACGACTTGCTGGAAATGCGCTCAATCAACCTTAGCCTCGAAGAAATCTTCCTGCAACTGACCCGTGACGATATTCCCGTACCGGCGGAAACCGTTCCGGTCAACGAGGAGTAAATTATGCAGAATATCTGGACAATAGCCAAAAGAGAGTTCAGCAACTATTTCAACAGCTCTATTGCCTACGCAATTGCGTTTTTCATTCTGATATTTCTGGGCGGCTACTTCGTCGCCTACATGGTGTACCTGTCCTCTTCCAGCGGCTTCATGATGGACACTCCCGATGCCTGGCAGGTCACCGGCGGTTTGCTCGCCACCTTGCTGGTCTTCTCCCTGCCGTTTCTGACCATGCGTCTGGTAGCCGACGAAGTCCGCATGGGGACAATGGAACTGCTGCTCACCGCCCCAGTACGCGATTACGAGCTCGTGGTCGGAAAATGGCTGGGCGCATTCCTGTTCGTCCTGCTTCTCATCGCCATCACGCTGGTCTTCCCCTTTATGCTCAACCAGATGGTAACCCCCGGAATTGACCAGGTGCTGATGCTTTCCGGCTATCTGGGATTGGTCTTGATGGCAGCGGCCTTCCTGGCCCTGGGAGTCGGCATCTCAGCGCTCTTCAACAATCAATTTGCAGCAGCCTTCGTCACCCTGCTGGCGCTTCTGTTCCTGTGGTGGTTCATCGGCCTGCCGGCGTTCATTTTGCCCACCGGTGGTGAAATCTTCCGCTACCTCAGCGTGGGCAGCCACATTCAGGATAACTTCGCCACCGGCAGTGTCAACATCTCCAACATCGTTTACCTGTTGAGTCTGACCGGTCTGGGTCTTGCCATCGGCACCACTGCTGTCGAAATGCGGAGGTGGCGATGAAAACCGACCCGCGTCGCTTTGCCTTTTTGGGGCTGCTGCTTTCTCTGCTAGCCCTGTTGACCTTCATCGGCTTCCTGGTTGTGCGCGGCCTGACGATTGCAGGAACAGCAACCGTTGACCCCGACCTTCTTCAAAACGGCCTGTTGATTTCCGGCCTGTCCATCATTCTCGGTCTGGCCCTGACGGCCATCCTCGACCCCGAAAGCACGCGCCGCTTCCTGGTCGGACGCCAGGCACAATACGGCAGCAACTCGCTCATCACCCTGCTGGCGTTTGTCGGCATTCTTATCTTCGTCAACGCCCTGGCCTATCAGAACAAACAAACCTGGGACCTGACCGAAGACAAAAGCAACAGCCTGGCGCCGGAAACGCTCGAAATTCTCAAATCCCTGCCAGAGCCGGTCTTTGCCCGCGCATATTACACAACCCGCACATCCAGCGATGAAGCACGCAAACTGCTGGACCGCTTCGCCCAAAACTCCAATCAGAAGTTCACCTACGAGTTCGTTGACCCCGAATTCAACCCGATAGCAGCACAGGAAGATGGAATCGAGCGGGATGGAACAATTATCCTGAAGATGGGCGAGCGCAAAGAACCGGTCACCTTCGCATCGGAACAGGAACTCGATGCTGCTTTGCTGCGCCTGATAAACCCGGAGACGCGCGTCATCTATTTCACCATCGGGCATGGTGAAAACTCCATCGAAGAGCCTTCGGACATCGCTTATACACAGGCCGTTGCCACTCTGCGAAAGAAGAACTACACCGTTAAGACGCTGGATTTGCGCGCCGAAGGCAAAGTGCCAGAAGATGCGCAAGCAGTGGTGGTGAGTGGACCCCAAAGACCGCTGACGGAGCCAGAAGCTCAGGCGCTGGAAGCCTATCTGAACAACGGCGGTGCGGTAATTGTGATGTACGAACCCCAACCGCTCAGCCGCTTTGAAAACAACCCCGACCCCCTGGCCGACGTGCTGGCAAAATGGGGTATCACCTTTGACAATAACTTCGTGATAGACCGGAATGCAAACCCGGCTTCATTTGCCGTTTCGGATATTAATGCCTATCCCAATCACCCCATCACGCAGCGGATGGCCGGATTCTATTCGTTCTATCCAACCGCACGCTCGCTCACGCTAAACACCGAAACCCCGGGCGTGACCCTTACCCGTCTGGTCATCACCAACGCCAACGCATGGGGCGAAACCAATTTTGCCTCGATTGACCAGAACCAGGTGAATCAAGAAGCGGAGGATATGCCCGGTCCGCTCACACTGGCTGCCGCAGCCGAAAATACGACCAGCAAAGGACGGCTGGTAGTGTTTGGCGACTCCGAGTTTGCTGCCGATGCCTTGTACGTGCGTGGAAACGGCGATATTTTCATCAACGCTGTGGATTGGGCTGCCGAACAAGAAAACCTCATCAGCCTGACCCCCAAATCTCCCGCGCCGCGCACGTTCCGCGCTCCTGGCACGCTTGGCTTCATCGGTTTTGTGTTGACCTCGATTTGCGTCCTGCCACTTGTGGTGATTGGCGGCGGTGTGTGGTCCTGGTTCTCGCGCCGCCGGAGGGGCTGATATGCGCCGTTCGACCGTTGTGATGTTGCTCTTGCTGGTGGTTGTCGCTGCCTTGTACTGGTACATGCAGCAGCCCGAAAACGTCATCGAGCGTGTCCTTCAGCCCACGCCAACTGCCACGAAAGCCGATTTGGGCTACATCATCGCACCGGAAAAAGGGCAGCCCACGCGCATCGTCATCGAACCAGCACAAGGCAGCCCCATCACGTTAGATAAAACCAGCGGCATCTGGCTGTTGACCACCCCCGAAAAGAACGGCCCGGCCGACCCCAACAGCGTGGATTTGGCCGCCACCGGGCTGACCGCCTTGCGAATTCTCAGCAAAATCGAACCGGCGCCGCCCTTGTCTCAAATCGGCCTGGAGCCGCCCGCTTATCGCGTCTCCGTCACCATGAGTGACGGCAGTAAAGTAGATTTTCATGTGGGCGCAAAAACGGTTACCCAAAGCGGCTACTACATCCGCACTGCAGACGGCAACCTGGTCGTTACGGCTGCTTATAACATCGACTCTCTCCTGAAGCTGGCTGGCGAACCGCCCTTCTTGCAAACGGCAACCCCCACACCTGACTCTACGCCACAAGCGACACCCACGCCGTGACGAAGCCTCCTCGTGCAGGCTTCAACCTGCAAAAACCACCCCCGTACCGCAGGTTTTAGACAGTCTGAGACCACCGCCAAAGCGTGAAAGCCACAGGTCTGCCTTGCGAATTTGACCATTATCGAAACGTTTCAGGTATTGCAATCTGCCTGGAAAAAGAGTATCCTGATTTTGATTTTACGTAGAAGGAATAGAACCAAATGGATGACCCTCTGCTGATTGTCGAAGAGGAAGAAGAATACTCCCCGATTGCCCGCCTCATTGAACTGGGGCGGCAAAAGTCTTACGTCACGATTGATGACATTCTGCACTTCTTCCCCGAAGCCGAGCAGGATGTCGAGCAACTGGAAGAGGCCTTTGCGGCGCTCCTGAGCGCAGGCATTCCCTTCATTGAAGATACTGCGCTCTCCGATACGGCAGAAGAAGAACTGGTAGCCGCCGAAGTCCCCGCCGAAGCCGAACCGGACCTCGACCTGGATGATTACCTTGCCAACATTGACACTGATGACACCATCGGCCTGTATCTCAAAGAGGTCAGCCGCGTGCCTCTGCTGACGGCAGAAGAGGAAGTGCAGCTGGCTCAGCGCATCGAAAATGGACGCATTGCACGCGAGGAACTTGCCAAAGGCAACGTCAGCCCGCGCCGCCGCCAGGAACTGCGCGCCCTCATCGAAGATGGCTGGGCTGCGCGCGAACACCTCATCACGGCCAACAGCCGCCTGGTCATCTCCGTTGCCAAAAAGTATATGGGGCGCGGCGTGCCGTTCCTGGATTTGATTCAAGAAGGAAATATCGGTCTGATTCGCGCTACCAAGAAATTCGACTACCGGCGCGGACACAAATTCTCCACCTACGCCACGTGGTGGATTCGGCAGGCCGTCACCCGCGCCATTGCCGACCAGGGTCGCACAATCCGCGTTCCCGTCCACATGGGCGACCAAATCAACAAACTCTTGCGGGTTCAGCACCAGCTTACCCAACGCCTGGGACGCGACCCGTCCGTCGAAGAGCTGGCTGATGCGCTTGAAGTGCCGCCCAAGAAGGTCGAAAACATGATTCAGGTCGCGCGCCGTCCGCTCTCGCTTGAAACGCCCACCGACGACGAAGAAGATTCGGTGCTGGGAGATTTCATCGAAGACGACGAAGCCGCTCCGCCCGATGATACCGCCACCTACAACCTTCTGCGCGAACATCTGGGCGAAGTGTTGAACACCCTGCCGCCGCGCGAAGTTCGCATTTTGCAACTGCGCTACGGACTGCTCGACGGCCAGGCTTACACCCTCGAAGAGGTAGGCCGCAAAATGGGCGTCACCCGCGAGCGCGTGCGTCAAATCGAGGCCCAGGCCCTGAGCCGGCTACGTCACCCGTCGGTGCGCCGAAAATTGCGCGATTACCTGGGCGAGTAACCTTCCCTGCCCTGAGAACAAAAATCCCAACTTTGTGGTTGGGATTTTTTGTTAAAATGACACAAGCGTTGGGCAAGCATTTCCCATGACCGCACCAGGTTGTACAACCAGCCCCGCCCGGAGAAGATTACATGAACGGCAGAAAACTCCTCATCGCGTTAAGCGCCGGCGTTCTGGTGATGTTCTACACCGCAGCACTCCTCTTTGGCGAAAACGCTGTGTGGCAGGCTCTGAACATTCCCACGCACCATCCCTCGTTCATTGACCTGCGGGGGCTTCTCTCCGGGTTCGATGCCGCGCGATTGGGATTCGACCCGCTCTATGAAAATCCACGCGACCCATATCACCGCCCGGTGGTCTATCCCCGCCTGTGGCTGGCGCTGGGCTGGTTCGGGCTGTCAGAAACGCACACCGAAATCGCCGCTTACCTCCTGATTGGCTCGTTTGGCATTTCGGTTTTAAGCATAAAAGGCTACGACAAAACCACCGCTCTGCTGCTCTCACTGGTGCTATTTTCACCAGCGGCGCTGATGTGTTACAAATTTGCCAACGTGGAGATGGTCATTTTTATCCTGCTGGCAGCTGCTCTTGCGCTTGAACCACGCTCGTTCTGGGGCGCGCTGACGCTCATTGAACTGGCTGCCTTCCTCAAGATATTCCCCATTCTTGCGCTCGGATACCTGCTCAAATACGAACGAAAAGAATTCCTGCGAAAACTGGCGCTCGGCACAGGAATTTTTCTGCTTTACATCGTCCTGACCTGGCAAGACACGCTCTGGATTTTAGGCCACGCCCCCAAAGGCGCGCTGGAAAGTTACGGCGCCGGAGTGATTGCCTTCCGTGTGTACGAGCTGACCAATTCGCGCGACTGGACGGCTGTGACCAACCTGCCGCTCTACCTGTTACTGTATGGGCTGATGATAGCGGCACTCTTCCTGAGCAGCCGGCACGCCAACAGACTGCCCGAAACCACCAGCCGCTTCCTGGATGCTTTTCGCATCGGCAGTTTGATTTACATCGGCTCCTTCATTCAGGGAAATTCGTTTAATTACCGCCTCATCTTTCTGCTCTGCGTCATTCCCCAACTGGTAGACTGGGCTAAAACCCAACCTTCTTTGCGTTCCGCCGCCCGCTGGACGCTCGGCCTGTTGCTCGCTTCCTGCTGGGGGATGGTTCTTGTACCCATTCTGCCGGTTCATCTTGCTTTCGGGCTGGATGAACTCGCCAACTGGCTGCTATTTGCCGCCCTGCTCTACCTGTTGTTCGTCTCTTCTCCAGACTGGATTCGAGACGAAATTGATGCGGCGGTACGACGCTATCGAAACACCAGATACAAGATTTAATGTCTGAAAAAGCGAAAAAAACACAATGAAACCAAGTCTACGCATAATATGTAAAATCTTAATGACCGTAATCTTGGTCATCATTTTAGGTTACGTTATCAAGCATACCTTGATACATCCCAATCACTTGACAGACAATCTGTACAATAAAGGGGTAATTTTGCGTAGCACAACCGCCCGTCCTGGAATTTTACTAGAAACATCATACCTACACTGGTATTTTGAAGTGTCCGATATCGTTCGGCCTGAAGATTGGCATCGCAGCCTGTCTTTGGTCATCCAGCGATATTTCGCCCAGGTATCTCATGGGAATGAATTGGTCACACGGCTCCCACACCTGCTCTGGACTCTTCTTTGGTTATCCGCAGCAGGCAGAATATACAGCGCAATCAATCGCTATACCGCTTCCGGGCCAGGCCACCTTGCCATTTGTGGACTGGCTCTAACGATAGCCATATTGGTGTTTAACAAGTGGAGCGTTGAAATCTTGTCCGGCGCATACATGGACGATGTGCCAGGGGCAGCCTTTGCGCTGCTTGGAATCCTGGCTCTGATGTCCCCCTCGCCGACTTCAAAAAATATAGCGATATCGGCGATGATGTTCGGGATGGCCTTCCTGGCAAAAGACATCAACCTGGTATGGGGAATCATTGGGTTTTTACTGGTTGTTATTTACATCCTATTCTCCTCAATAGAGAAAACCCCTCGCGCGATACTTTCCAAATTGATTTTATATGTGTCAATCCTCCTGCTGGTTTACGGCATTAAAATAGCATGGAATCTTCATGACCTGGGCACCCCACTGGCAACGGCGGCGCGTACCGCGCTCAATGCGCGCCTGCTCCCCGGCATCCAAGATGGAGAACATTTTTTGTTCATTATGCACGATAAAAAAGTTCCAGGTTACCTGGATATAGCACAAACAGTTGGGTGGAGCGCCATATTGAAACCCGGCTTAACAAACCTGCTCTGGTTTTTGATTGACCAGATTTACACCTTCGCGCTCCTTGTATTCAGCCTCGCTCTATGGCTCTTGGAAAAAAATCGCAAAACGGTCAATCTTTTCCTGTTATACACGCTTACGGCAACTGGAGTTTACGCAATATTTTTCGCCTTTCAACTTGGAGAACCCGCGCAAACCCGCTACTGGCTGGCGCCATTTTCGATGATGGTTATAGCGTTTGTCTCTTCAATCACGCCAACTCCAAACGCGCCTTCGCCGCTACCCTTGCGCGCAATCAAAACAAGCATGGTTCTTGCCATTTGTTTGTTTGCGATTCGGCTGGCGCCGGACATTATTCAGGAACAAAAAACGGTCTATTCCCATGCAAAACCATATAACAAGCAAATTTATGAGCGAATTAGCGAAACAGTCAAACCGGGGGAATCCGTCTTAACGCACACCAATCAGGGGGTGTTGATTTGGTCGAGATTCCCCTACATGAAAGTAGTAGCCGTAAAACCGCATCACCTAACAACTCTCAACGAAGAAGAATTCAAACAAATGAGGGACAAATACAACATAACGACGATTGTCTTTTCAACAGAGGACAATCTGGATGGTCTCTTCGACCTTTTGCGCAAAACCGGCTTCAAGACCTTGAATGAGTTCTCGCCAGATGTTATCTTCATCTATGAATAAACCTTAACCAGCGCCAGGCCACAAGCACAACTTAGCAAAAATACCGCTTATGAAAAACGATATTTTCCCGCGATTCCAAGACATCCTTTTCCTAGCTGTGTTTTTAGCCGCCCTGCTGCTCGGCCCACGCATGTTGAACATGGATGGCGACCTGCCGCGGCACATGGCAATTGGCCGGTATGTGCTGCAAGGTAACCTGCCGCCGGTCAACGATATTTTCTCGCACACCGTGCCGGGCGCGCCGTTTGCGCCACACAAATGGCTTTCGGGCGTCTTGTTTTACCTGGCTTATCTGCTGTTCGATGAGCGGGGAATGGTGCTTCTCTCCGCAACAGCACTCGCGGCGACGTTTACGATTATCTACGTCCACAGTGTTGCCCGCGCAAAGGTCAGGTTACCTGTGTTCCTGCTGGCAGGCTACGGAGCAGTGCTGACATCGCTGCATTGGATTGTCCGACCGCACATTTTTACGATGTTACTCTTTGCGCTGTGGCTGGTTCTGACCGATAAACTATCCCGTGGGGAACGGGTATCCTGGTGGTATTTTCCGGCGCTCATGCTGCTATGGAATAACATTCACGGCGAATACCTGGCCGGCTTTCTGATAACCGGCGCATACCTGGCCGGTTGGGTTTGGGATTTCCTGTTTGAGCGCGAAAAAACACCCCTGGAAACCGGCAAGCGCCTGACAATCGCCGCCGCGCTCTCGGCGCTGGTCACACTGCTGAATCCTGTCAGCGTGCGGGCGTGGGGAACCGTCACTGGCTGGCTGGGCAACGAGTATCTGATGGCGCGCACCGACGAAACCGTACCGCCCAACTTTGCCGAGCCAAAATTCCTGATATTGCTGGCCTTTTTGAGCCTTTCCATCTTTCTTCTGGCGATAAAACGCGAGAAACTTCAGACCGGAGCCGCTATCGCCCTGGCCGGGTTCACCGCAATGACCCTGACCTCCGCCCGCAACATCCACTTCTACGGGGTGATAGCGCCTTTTCTCCTGGCGCCCACGTTGACAGGCAGCCTGGTGCTTCCGCTCATCAAACAGTACGAGGCCCTGTTCGAGAAAGTCGAAAGTTCCACAAAGGGAATTCTCTGGCCGATTTTCACCGTTCTGTTGGGCATTTTGCTGCTGATGTTCTCTCCACTGCGGGAAGCGGAGCGATTCTCGCCAGCCTTTTTCCCGGTCCAGGCGGTGCAATGGCTGAAAGAGAACCCACAGGAGGGAGAAATGTTCAATCCCTTCGATTGGGGCGGTTACCTGAGCTTCTACTTGCCGGAGAAAAAAGTGTTCATTGACAGCCAGGGCGATGTGTATGGCGAAGCCTTCATTCGCAAGTATGAGAAAGTCATCACCCTTGCGCCTGGCTGGCAGAACATCCTGGACGAATACAATGTACGCTGGGCACTGGTCAATGCCGATTGGCCGCTGGCACGCGCCCTGGCAAAAGAGGGCTGGCAGGAAATCTATCGGGATGGCACTGCGGTTATTTTGAGACGCGGAGGAGAATAAATGGAGAAAAAAGTGGTCATCGTCTTACCCGCCTATAACGCAGCAAAAACCCTGCAACGCACCCTGGATGAAATTCCGCCCGAATATCGAAAACACATCATCCTGGTTGACGATGCTTCGACCGACAACACCGTTGAACTGGCAAAACAGGCCGGGCTGATTGTATTCCGCCACGAAAAAAATCGCGGTTACGGCGGCAACCAGAAAACCTGTTACCGCGAAGCGCTCAAAATGGGCGCGGATATTGTCGTCATGCTCCACCCCGACCACCAGTACGATGCAACCGTCATCCCCCGCATGGTCACACCGTTGCTCAACGGCGAAGCAGACGCCGTTTTTGGCTCACGAATGCTGGGAGGCCGCCCATTAGAAGGAGGCATGCCCTTTTGGAAATACATCGCCAACGTGTTGCTCACTGCGCTGGCAAACATCATCTTCCGCCGCTACCTGACAGAAATTCATTCGGGTTTTCGGGCCTACACGCGCAAATACCTCGAAACGGTGCGGCTGGAAGAAAACAGCGATGATTTCGTTTTCGACACCGAAATCATCGCACAGGGGATGGCAAACAACCTGACCTTTTTAGAAGTGCCAATCGTCACGCGCTACTTCCCAGAAGCCTCCTCCATCAACTTCAGACGCAGCGTGAAATACGGCTTCGGCATTTTATGGGTCTTGTGGAAGTATTCGATGTTCCGAAACGGCGGCATCCGCTTCCGGCAGTTTCTCCCCAGGGAATGATTTAGCGCTGCACGGCAAAAATCAGCGCGGCCTCGCTTTCATACACCAACTTCAGCCGCTCGTCTTGCCGCAAGCCCGCTTCGACATACGGGAAAGTACGCGGCGGGTCGAGCGGTTCGAAGTGTTCCGTGCGCAGCGAGCGTGAGAGATAGATGTGATCCACTTCTTCGTTTTGGATGGACTGCCAGACGCACGCCGCGCTGACCGCGAGACACTCCTGCGCTTTGGCAGCCTGCCGCACCGCAACCGAAAAACGCTCGCCTGCCACCCATTCCAGCCCCTGAACGGTGTACACGCTGTGGCGTTTGGTCAGCGCCGGGAACCACTCTGGCACCGGGTCATACGACACCGAAAGCGAACCGGTCAGCACCAGGAAGCGCGCCTCGGCAGGGGTGTTGACCTGCACCCAGTTCATCGCGGCCTGGTCGCCCTCGTACACGCGCGCGCTCGAAATCTGCGCCCCAAACACAAGGGAAGAGAACAGGAGATACAGAAACAGGTAGAAGAACATCCCCCGCTCGAGGGGCGTCACCGTATCAGCAGCCGGAGCAGAGCGCAGGGCGGCAAAGACCACATCCAGCACGGCAAGCGCGGCCAGCATCGAAAGCGGAATCACAGCGGGTAAATGCGCGCTGCGGCCCTCCACCACAAACGGCAGAATCAGCCAGAGCGGCAGCAGCCACTCGCGGCGGCTCACCTGTCGCGCCAGGCCAATCAGCCCCAGGACGGCTGTCAGCGTGGCATACGGCTCTTCGGTGAAGGAAAAAAAGACCAGATGCAGAAGCGCCAGCCACTTCTGACCGGTAGCGGCAGCAGCCAGCATGGTCTCCAGACCATGCCGCATCAAAACCGTCACCCACCAGGGGGCGGAGAGAAGCGCCACCAGCGCGGCCACGCCCACCGAATGCAGGAACGATTGCCGCGTGCGTCCCAACATGACCCACAGCAGGAAACAGGAAAACGCAGCATGAACAGCGGCTTCCGGGTGCGAAAGCACCGCCAGCGCGCCCCACAGCCCGCTCCACAGCACATCGCGCCGCCTGCCGCGCCGGTACAGTTCCACTACGCTGGCAAAGGTCAAGAGCATAAACACCTGCGCCGGGCTACGGGTGATGCCACCGCCTTCCACGAACCACGAGAACGCGCGCGGCGTGAGCGCAAAGAACAGCGTCGCCAGCGCCGCGTGCAGACGGGAGGGCAACAGGCGAACGGCCAGCAGGTAGAATGCCCCCACCGCCAGCGAGGAGAAAAAGGCAGGCAGCCAGCGCGCCACTTCGACAGAATTCCAGCCGGTCAGGTCGGACAGAATCCGTCCCAGGTAAAACCCCAGCGGCGGGTAGGCATACGGCAGGCTGTCCAGGTTATACGATGTAAAGACGGGCAGGGCATAGCCGCTCGCCCCCAAATCCTCCACCATCACGGCAAACATTCCGCCATCGTTGATGGGGAAGCCAGCCATCCAGGTGGGGAAGAAACGCGCCACCGCCCCGCTCAGGAGCGCGAACCCCAAAACCAAAACAGCAAACTGATTACGCGGAAAAGATGTTTGAGACACACCGCGATTGTACCAAAAGTTCTATTTTCGGGTTTCCTGTGAAAACCGGTACGCGGAACACACGGAAACACACGCAAACAGCAGGTGGAGAGAAAACTTACTCAATGGCCTCCTTCAACCGGCGCGCCAGGCGGCCAAAATGCAGGGTATAGCGCATCTCTTCCTCGCGCGGACGGGGCAAATCCACCGTCAAATCCAGCTTCACCCGGCCAGGGCGGGCAGTCAGCACCAGCACACGGTCGGCCAGAAAGAGGGCTTCGCTAATCGAATGCGTGACCATGATGACGGTTTTCTGGCGCGCCTGCCAGATGCGCGAAAGCTCGCTCCACATCCGTTCACGAGTCAGGGCATCAAGCGAACCGAACGGCTCATCGAGAAGCAGAATCTCCGGGTCGTGCGCCAGAGCGCGCGCCAGCGCCACGCGCTGCGCCATGCCGCCCGAAAGGTCGCGCGGCAGGCTGTTCTCGAAGCCCTGCAAGCCAACCAGCTCCACCAACTCCAACGCCCGCAAGCGGGCTGCCCCCGCCGGAACGTTTTCGATTTCCAGAGGCAGTGTGATGTTTGCCAGAACCGAACGCCAGGGCATCAGGTTGGCCTGCTGAAAGACGAACCCAATGCGCGGACGCTCGCCGCCAGCGAACGAGATTTCGCCTTTGGTGGGCGACAACAGCCCGGCCAGCGCGCGCAACAGGGTGCTTTTGCCGCTGCCGGAAGGCCCCAGCACGCACACGAATTCACGCGGGTACACCGAAAAAGTCACCGGCCCCAGCGCGTGAAAGCCCTCTTCGGGGGAAGATGCGCCTCCATCAGCAAACAAAACGCTCAAATGGTGAACCGAAACGACCGGCGGGGGAGTTTTGCGGGTCATGGTCAGGGCAAATAGTCGTTGCTGAAGGCTTTAGAAAGGTCAACCGGCGAGGGGTACATGCCCATCTCCAGCAAAACTGTCTGCATGTTTTCCCATGCTGCCGGGTCCGAATAACCCAGGCGGGGCGCTTTCCACATCTCGATAGAAGCCGCCAACACCTGTTTTTGTACTGCTTCATCGGCCTGTGCCAGGTTTTCCACAAATTTCTTGCAGATTTCGTAGGCTTCGTCTGGATTAGCGAGGGTATCTTCCAGTCCGCGCAAAAAGGCGCGGTTGAAGGCGCGCACCAGGTCGGGGTTCTCCTTCAGCACGGTTTCATTGGTCAAAATCCCGTTAGAGGCCAGCTGCACATAATCCGCTACGCGGATTTCGTTAAGAGCATAGCCTTGCGCGCGCAAGACAATCGGCTCATTGGCCGTGTAGCCGACCACCGCCTGTTGCTGCCGCGCAGCCAACGCTTCCACCTGGTTGAAGCCAATCGAATCGAGCGCCACATCGCTCTCTTTCAGCCCGGCGGAATACAACAACGCCCGCAGGCCGACGTAATTTGCGCCAAACAGCCCGGGCAGACCAATGCGCTTTCCGCGCAAATCGGCAGGCGTCACAATCTTCTCGTCCTGATGCGAAACGACCGAAATCGGGTATTTCTGATACCAGCCCAGCACATACACCACTGGCAACCCTTGCGCGCGCGCCAGCAGCACCTGCTCGCCAGAAACGAGCGAAAACGGCAGTTTGTTTGCGCCAACCAGCGCCACGCCATCGGTCTCAAAGGAGTAATCGAACTCCAGTTGAATGCCCTCGGCGGCAAAATAACCTTTCTCGACCGCCACATAAAAAGGGGCATACTGTACATTCGGAATATATCCCATCGGTAGTTTAATCGAAGTCGGCGACGAAACCCCTGCGCCCACGCCGGTTGCCGAAGCGCAAGCACTTAAGGCCATTGCCCAAACGAGCATCCAGATAACGATTTTTCTATTTACGAACATATCTTCTCCTGTGTAGATTTGAAAATTACAAACCGTTTTCACTGCTCACTGCCTCTGCCACGCCAGCAATCGGCTTTCGAGCAAAAGCACCACTCCGTATAACGCCAGCGCCAGCGCAATCAACGTAAAAACGGCAACGAAGACCAGCGCCGTGTCATACTGTCCACGCCCAACGTTGATGAGAAAGCCCAGCCCCCGGTCCGCGCCCACCAGCTCACCCACCACCGAGCCGATAACCGAGAGCGTAGCGCCAATCCGCAAGCCGCCCAAAAAGACCGGCATGGCGGCAGGGATTTCCAGCAGGCGCAAAATCTGCCAGCGGCTGGCGCGCAGAGAGCGCATGAGTTCGTAGAGCGAACGCGGCACGGCGCGCAGTCCTACCACCGTATTGACCAGCACAGGGAAGAACACAATCAACGCGCCAATCAAAACCTTCGAGAACATGCCCGGCCCAAACCAGATGACCAGCAGCGGCGCAATCGCAACAATCGGAATGGCCTGACTGGCAACCAGGAAGGGCGAGACCAACCGCTCGAACAGGCGGCTTTTGGCAATTGCATATCCCAGCAGCAGCGCGCTCAAGACGCCGGCAAACAGCCCAGACACCACCTGCACAAAGGTAACGGCAGCGTGATACAACAGCGTGCCGTCGGCCAGTGCGCGCAGGAAGCGCGCGGCCACCAATGCCGGAGAAGGCAAGATGAAAGCCGGTAAATCGGTCAGGCGCACAGTCAACTCCCAGCCAGCCACAAACAGCGCCGCCAGCAAAAGCGGAAGCAGAAACGGCAGTTTTGTCGTTTTGGGGTTGGGAATTCCCTCGAAATGACGCACAAGATTTAGATTCATCCTTCACTCTCTTTCGGGGCAAAAAAACAAAACGCCCCGTTGGTCGAACCATCGGGGCGCAAACACAGCTCGCCAAACACCAAACCCCGAAAACGCAAGCGTTTTCGGGGCATGCATGGCAAACCAAACCCTTTTTCACAAGGGTTTCCTTCTTCTATCCGGACTGTACCGTCGGCCTCGGAATTCGCCTTTGCGGCGTCACCGAATCGTGCATCGAAGATGCTCGTGGGCTTTACCACCGATCGGGAATTCGCTCACTGAAGTAAGCGTCACCCTGCCCCGAAGGTTAAGTATTCAGTTGTCTAGATTATAACGATATTTCCAGTAAACGAGTAGGGTCGTGCGATTATGCCTTGACGATGCAATCTACCGGGCAGACGGCCACGCACTGGGGCGCATCGTAGTGACCAACGCATTCCACACAGGTGGCGGCGTCAATCACGTAAATATCGCCTTCGCTGATGGAGTTGGTGGGGCATTCCGGCAGGCAGGCGCCGCACGCAATGCAATCATCTTGAATTTTCATTGCCATAGGTTTTTCTCCTTGAGTAATGATGAACGCTGATGTTCTTATACTTGGTGTGGGGGGAGGCTGTCAAATGACATTTTTCTGTGAATCCGGCTCAATTTGTCACATTCAAACAGTTCGGCAGTTATGCCATTACTTCGTAAACCTGAATTGGCCCTTCGCGCCCGCGCAAAGTCACTCCGCCCACCCGGGTAAACTGGTATTTGTCCGCAATCGCCGCCACCGTCGCGGGTCCGACGATGATTTTGAACGGACGGGCATATTCCTGCATCCGATAAGCCACGTTCACCACATCCCCCAGCGCCGTGAACTCGACTCGTTCTTTGCTCCCAACATAACCCACCATTGCCTTGCCAGTGTTGATGGAAACACCAAATACCAGACGCGTTCGGTGGTCAAGTGAGCCAGTGCGGTTAAGCGCCTGCAACAGTTCTCGCCCGGCCAGCACGCCTTTTTCTTCGGAGCAGCGCTCACCTGACCGCTCGGTGAATATCCCCAACACCCCATCGCCCAGGTATTTAATCATGCCATGGTATCGAAAGATCACTTCGGAGGCCGCTTGATAAAAGTTGTTGAGAATGGACGCAAACGGACGGGCACCCAAAACTTCAGCCAGGCGGGTCGAGTCGGCAATATCGGCAAACAACACGGTCACTTTTTGTTCGCTCAAGGGTGGCAGGTATCCCGTCGCCAGGTACGATTTGAGCATGTACTCGGCTTCGGCAGGCGAAACAAAACGCAAGAGCAAGCGCCGCATTTGTTCTTCCTGGCGCACTTTTTCAAGCAAATCCATCCGTTGAACTGTCAGCGCCACCTGGTGACTGATAGCCACAGCCAATTGCAAATCGCGCCGGTCAAAAGGCATTGTGCCAGGCTGCGATTTGCGCATGATGATTAACCCCACCACCCCATCATTGATGACGATGGGAACAAACATGCTGGTCGGAGCCACTTCGGCAGTTTTGTTTCTCAGGGCTTTTTTGGCCAGCGGGTCGGTCAGCTCTGAAGTCTCCAGCAGGTGCAAATCGTTTCGAAGCAGAATTTCGCAAGTATCTATCCCCATGGCACGCTTGAGCATGTGAGTCACTTCTTGAATAGCGGTTCGGATATCGAGGATAGTGTTCAACTTTTGCGCGACTTCAGAAGCCACAAGTGAGTGCTCTTCGACCGATTCCAGTAGCAGTTCTCGGGTAAAGTGATGTGTTCCGGCAACGCTCGAAGCGCGCTGGATTTTTCCGGTTTGATGAACTACTTGAATCACCACCGTTCCGATTCGAATCAAATCGTCTGGGTGAAGTTGACAGGCCCCCGCGACACGCTGGCGGTTGACGTAGGTGCCGTTGGTGCTGCCCAAATCGGTCAGGGTCACAGTGTTGGTGGCGGCGTCCAGAAAAATTTCAGCATGATTGCGCGACGCAGAAACATCCTCGATCACCACGTCGTTATTGGATGCACGACCAATGCTCAATTTTCCGGCGCGCAACTCAACCAGTTTTGGTTCTTTGTCGGGCGATGTCACCACCAACTGCCACATAAATTTATTTGCCTTTTCCGCCCGGATTGAAGCACAGAACAATACCCGGCCTGGGGCAACCGCATCCAAATCATATCATCCTTTGCTGGAAAAGGGGAAGAGAAAAACACAAAACATCACACATTCTTTTTGAGATACCCCACAGCCCGGCCTTCCTCATCATCCATGATGATTTCGAGCAAAGCGCCGGGACGATAATCCTGGACATCTATCAGGCGCAAGGTATTGACAAGAGTTTCATCCGGGTTAGGGTACCAATCCGCCAATCGGTTGGGTGTGGTGTAGAAAAATTCACGGTTAAAGATGACATCTGCGTCATCGGTATAAATTGCCAGCGGATAAATGTGTGCTTCCATCAAATCCTGAAAGAAGTGTGTGCCAAAAGAGGGTTCAGGGGAAGTGCCAATTTCCCGCCCAGAGAGTTCGACCAACGCGCGGGTGTTGTAAATATCGCCGTAAGCGACATGTACGCCCAAATCAGGAGTCGAAGTTCCCCATCGGCCAGGCCCAACGCAGATGAAATTACGGTCCTTAAGCGCCAGATTCAATTGTCCAATCGCGCGCTCCAGGCGGACGCGGTCGGCGGCAGAGGGCAGGTGAAAGTAGCCTTCTGGGGTCACGAACAGGACGTAGCGAATGCCCTGGATGACTCCATGCGGCACCATGCGGCGGGTGGAGAACACAATTTCGCTCTCCGGCAGGTCTTCTGGGATTTGCGTGCGGTCTTCTGGAGAGATGTGGCTTTGCGGGCGGCACTGCAACAGGGTAATTTCGATACCAGGTTGCACACTGTAAGGGTCTGGAACACGCACAGTAAATTCGGTATCTACCGGCGCCTGGTAATGGGTTTCCAGTAATTTGAGCATTTCACGCATAAGCGGTGCGAAGGGGGTACGGCGCAACATTTCGTCAAACGTTACCACCACGTAGCGGGTATCTACTGTGCTGGTGCGGATGGTGGAAAGGTAACCGCCCTCGTCAATTTGCGCAATGTAACGCAGAGCCGGGTAACGCGGGTCAAGAATATCCTGAAGCGGAACGGTACGCAGGGCATTTGCTTCCAGGTCGAGGACATCCACAAATTTTTGGGAGTAACGGCTGATGAGTTCGACAGAAGAGGCCGGGTGCAGCAGGGGATGACTGAGCGCAACCAGGCGGGGATGGTCGTTGGCAACCGCTTCAACGGCACGGGTGCCCAGCCCCCACACCAGGCGGAGGAAGCCATCTTCGCGCCGAATCTGCGGCGACCATCGGTACAGGTTGCGGCTGAACCCCACTCCAGCACCTTGTGGCAGGAAGTATTTGCCCATCCGCTCGCCTTCGACAAACTGGATGAGAACCGCCAGCCGTTCGTCGTAATCCACTAAACCTTTGTGATGCCGGTAGAGCAGCGCGTTCGGATTCAGACCGCTGGCATAAACCTGCGTGATAGCACGGGTCAGGTCGCGCAGGTTTTCCTTTTCCGTCCCCTGGTTAGGACAGAAGAAGCTCTCGTACTTACCGGCAAAGGACGTACCGAAGTTGTCTTCCAGCAGGCTGGAAGAGCGCACAATCAGCGGGCGGCCATCGGCTTCGCGGATGATGGCGCGCAGACGTTCGGCAATCTCTTCAGGAAAACGCCCCTGTCGAAACTCTTGCTGAATAATCGGATACTCTGCCCGCATTTGCGCTTCGGGTTTGTATTTCTGGTCCGACCAATGTACCAGGCCGTTGGCCGCCATGAAGGAATAGAACACATCCGACGCCAGAAAATAGGAAACCGGAATGCGTAAAGCAGCACGCAAAGCAGGCGAAGCCGTTTCCCGCAAGATGCGGTAGGCCAATAACATGCCCGCCGATTTGCCACCAATTTTTCCATATCCAATTTTGCGCTTGCGGATTTCGTTCAAATCGTCAATCGTGAACCATTTGCGGGCAATTTTGATGTACCCCAACTGGTCGCTAATCATTGTACGGATGAGAACAACTTTGATTTCTTGCAGGCGGGCATCGAGCATTTTGCGCTTTTCGGGCGGAAGGCGTTCAATCAGTTCGGCCTGCTCAAAGAGCATATCCTGCGGAGCCAGTTCCGGGTTAAAGTAAATCATGTTCGGAACTTCGCCGCGCTCTCCCACCGTCTGGCGCACGAGGGACTCGAAATCTTCGTAGAGCAGGTTATAAGCAAAATAGAAGTCGGTCAGCGCATCGCGCACCCGTTCCAGGCGCAATTCCCACAGGTCAAATGGTTCTTCGCTGTAGGGGTCGTGCAGACCCTCCCGAATCTGGGACTCGATGGCCTTCTTCCGCACTTCGGCCTCGAATTCTTCGGCATGGATGATACCGCGCGCCAGGAGCATTTCTCGCATGCGGGCGCGAATACGTGACGCCAAAATCGGATACTGGGTCAAAGTCAGATAAATGTTGAGAATACGGTCAGTGGAGGGGCTGGGGAGGGTCATCTCAGTAATCAGTGAATAGTGAACAGTGAGAGTTGCTTTATTCTATATCAAAACCCCCGCAACAAAAAGCGCCGGACAAAAATCCGGCGCACTGACTGAATGGCTGATGACGGAACGCTGATTACTGACTGAGGTGCATCGGCATAATGACGTGTAAGAAGTTATCTTCTCCCACCGGCTTAATCACACCCGGAGCGTTAGGAGCAGTGGTTTCAAGAGCAACGTGCGGAGTTTTAATAACTTCCAGCACCTCGCGCAGGAATTTGACGTTGAAAGCAATCAGGAGCGGAACGCCATCCACCGTTGCGTCAACAATTGTTTCGTTTGAGCCAGTTTCCTCGCTGTGTGCCGAGATTTCTACTTCGCCTGGCTGAAGGTCACCGCTGCCGCGAATGTTCATGCGAACCGCATTGGAGCCTTCACGCGCAAAAATTTCAGCCTGCTTGCACGCCTTAAGCAGAGATGCGGTAGAGACGAGGGTGCGCGATTTGTACGAGCGGGGGATAATCTGCTCATAGTCGGGGAACGTGCCATCAATCAACTGAGAGACCAGTTCCGCATCCTTTACGCGAAAGACAACCTGACCGCGCCCTTTAGGAAGTACCATTTGAATGGGGTGGTCGCCATCAGAGGCAATGCGCGCCAGTTCGGAAAGCGCCCGCGCCGGAATGATGGCACTGACCGGACGTGCCGCCGGGCTGGAAAGGGTCGCCGTCCGCACCGAGAGACGGAAACCATCGGCAGCAGCCATGGTGATGGTCTCACCGTCCACTTTCACCAGCACGCCCATCAACACCGGGCGGGCTTCATCGGTGGAGGCCGCAAACGCCACCTGATGCACCATTTCTTTGAAATCGGCCACATTTATCTGGATGGCCTGGTCGAAATCCGGCACGGGCAGGGGAGGAAATTCCTGCGCATCAATTCCTTTGATATCGTTGGTCGAAGAGCCAGAACGGACGTTGAGCGTTTGCGTGCGTGGGTCAAGCGTCAGGCTCACCTGGGCATCGGGCAAAGTGCTGACGAGGTCAGCAAAGGTACGCGCCGGCACCGTGGTCGAGCCTTCTTCTTCGATTTTGGCCCCAATCCAGCAAGTGATGCCCATCTCCAGGTTGGTGGCCGAAAGGCGTAAACGGCCTTCGTCCGTGGCAATCAACACATTTGCCAGCACGGGCAGGGTACTGCGAGGCGATACAGCACGCGAAACGATGCTCAAGCCGCGTGCCAGGTTCTCTTGAAGTACAGTGACTTTCATCGGCGTCCTCTCCTGCGTAAAATTGCGTGGGAATACCCTATTTTACATCATCTTGTCGTTATAATACTGCTCATGAGCGAACAACGCAACCTGGAAAAAGCCGCCCTGCGCGGTGAACCCTCTTATGTTTGGCGCGCGGGACAGGCGCGCCGCCTGGCAATGATACAACGTGCTGCGGGAGAGCGTCTGAAAGGCCGGGTATTGGAAAACGGCTGCGGAGTCGGTATGTACGTCGAAAAACTGGCGCAATTTGGGGGCAGGGTCTTTGGACTGGAATATGACTTCGAGCGCGCCCGTGAAGCCGGACAGCGCAACGCAAACATCTTGAACGCCGCGGGGGAAGCGCTCCCCTACCCCGATTCGTCCTTTGACCTGATTCTCAGCCATGAAGTGTTAGAACACGTGGCTGACGACCGCCAGGCTGTTCGGGAGATGGTGCGCGTGCTGAAACCAGGAGGCCGGGCGGTGATTTTCGTCCCCAACATCGGCTACCCGTTCGAGACGCATGGCATCTACTGGCGAGGCCGCTATCGCTTTGGCAACATCCCGCTGGTCAACTATCTACCACGCCTGTTGCGCAACCGGCTGGCGCCGCACGTACGTGTTTATGCCTTCGGAGACCTGGCCGCACTATTCGACTCGCTGCCGGTGCGCTTTATTGAACGCACGATTATTTTTGGCGCGTACGACAACCTGATTGCACGTTTTGGCGTTTTGGGAAAACTGTTGCGCGCCATTCTACAATTTCTGGAACGCACCCCCCTGCGCTGGTTCGGCCTTTCGCACGTTTGGGTGATAGAAAAACAGCCTGTGCCTCATCTCAGTAAAGTGCGCCTCGGCCACACGCAGGACTAAACCGACGACATCGCGCAAAAGAGGGCAGCGCTCAAAACCAATTCAAGGAGTCCGCAACGCGTTCCTCAGAACGTAATCTTGGGCGCGGGTATTGGACTTGCTGTCCAGAACTTGGCAAACCGGAGCGGAAATGCTATATTCAGGCATCATTTGCACCAGGCGCGCTCTTCGTCGGACATCTCGACAGTTCATCACGCAAGGAGACACCATATCATGACCCGAATCGTTCTCGACGCTATGGGAAGCGACAACTACCCCACCCCCGATGTGGTCGGCGCGGTGCTGGCCGCACGCGAATACGGCGTGGAAATCATCCTGGTGGGGGATGAAGCCAGAATCAAACCTGTTTTAGAAGCGCAGCAGCCCGGTAATTTGCCCATTCGGGTCGTTCACGCACCCGAAATGCTGACGATGGAAGACAAAGGCATGGCACTGGCGCTCAAGGCCCGCCGCCCAAATGCCAGAAATTCGATGGCAGTCGGTATTGACCTGGTGAAGAACGGCGAGGCCGATGCGTTCGTCACCGCCGGCAATACCGGCGCGGCCATGGCAACTGCCTATTTCCGGCTGGGAACCATCGAAGGGGTCGATTTGCCCGCCCTCGCGCCGGTCTTCCCTACCGCCACCGGCTCATGCGTCGTGCTGGATATTGGCGCCAACCCGGAAGTAAAGCCAGAAAACCTGTATCAATTTGCCATTCTGGGAAGCATCTACGCCGAAAAAGTGCGCGGAGTTAAGAACCCAAAAGTGGGGTTGATTTCTAATGGAGAAGAAGAAGGCAAAGGCAACGAAAACGTTAAAAAAGCCACGCCCTTGCTCAAGAACTCTGGCCTGAATTTTATCGGCAACGTGGAAGGAAAAGAAGTCATCGGCGGAAAGGTAGATGTAGCCGTGATTGACGGATTTGCGGGCAACATCATGCTCAAAACTGCCGAAGCCGTTGCCAAGTTGATTGTGGATAAAATCCGCGAGGCCATCAAAACCGGCGGGCCGCTTGCCATGCTGGGAGGAATGCTGGTGAAACCGGCGCTGGGGAAAATCAAAAAGCTGCTCGACCCTTCGGAAGAGGGCGCCGCCCCTCTGCTGGGCGTGAACGGCCTGGTTTTCATCGGACATGGACGTTCCGATGAAATCGCCATCAAGAACGCCATCCGCGTTGCCAAACAAGCCGTCGAGGCAGGTGTGTTGCAATCCATGCGCGACGGAATCCGCGAACGCTTACTCCATTGAAGCGAAAACGATAAAAGGAAGGACGAATTCTCAATGACCAACCGCCGCCCCCGCGTCGTGGTGACTGGCATGGGTGTTGTCAGCGTCATCGGCACCGGCTTGCAAACCTACTGGGAGAACCTGAAAGCCGGAAAATCCGGCATCCGCCGCATTACGCAATTCGATGCCAGCAAATTCCCCTGCCAGATTGCCGGTGAAGTGCCAGATTTTGACCCCACTCTTTACATGGACCGAAAAGAAGCCCGCCGCGTACCACGTTCGGCGCAAATGGGCTTTGCCGCTGCAAAGCTTGCTATCGAAGATGCCGGCTTGTCCACTCCCTTGCCCAACCCCGAACGTTGTGGGGTAGCCTTTGGGACGGCCATCGGCGGCCTGGACCGCGCCAGCGAAGGCATCGAAACCGTGCGCACGCAGGGATACGAGCGCCTGAACCCATTCGTGGTGCCAACCTCGCTGGTCAACATCAGCGCCTACCTGGTCTCACAGGGTTTTCAGGCGCTGGGGCCATCTACCACTGTGGGAACGGCTTGCGCCACCGGCACGCAGGCCGTTGGCGAAGCACTGGAGATGATTCGGCGCGGCGCCGCCGACCTGGTGATTGCAGGCGGCACGGAGGGCCTGATTGCCGATTTCGCCATTGGTGGGTTCTGCGCCATGCGCGCGTTGCCCACTTCCTTTAACGATGACCCCGAACGCGCCTCGCGCCCCTTCGATAAAGACCGCGAAGGCTTTGTCTATTCTGAAGGCGCGGCGGTTCTGATTCTGGAATCGCTCGAACATGCTCTGGCACGCGGCGCACGCATCTACGCCGAAGTTGCCGGGCAGGCCTCCTCCTCTGATGGCTTTCACATGGCGCAACCCGACCCCGAAGCCGCTGGTCCGGCGCGCGCGATGCGCTGGGCAATTGCCGATGCCGGCCTGGCCCCAACCGATGTAGACTACATCAACGCACACGGCACCTCCACCCCGCTCAACGACATGACCGAAACCCGCGCCATCAAAGCCGTTTTTGGCGCACATGCCTACAAACTGGCGGTTAGTTCCGTCAAATCCATGCTCGGTCATGCCATGGGCGCTTCGGGGGCGCTCGAAGCCATCGCCACCGCTATGACCCTTTACGAAGGCATCCTCCCGCCCACCATCAACTACACCACGCCCGACCCCGAACTCGACCTGGATTATGTCCCGAACGCAGCGCGAAAGGCGAATGTGCGCGTTGCACTCTCGAATTCGTTTGGTCTGGGCGGCCAAAATGCCTGTATTGTGATGAAGAGATACCCATGAAAGTTTTAACCAACGAAAAACTGATTCAACGAAACACAAAAATCGGCAAGTACACCAGCCTGGCGGCTCTGTTCATCTTGCTCGGCGGCATGATAGCCTCCTTTGTGTGGCAGAACAACCCCAACGCCATTTTTCTCTCCTTTGGTGCCCTCCTGTTTGGGTTTATCCTTTCGCAAATCGGCATCTACTTCGGAAACCGTTTCGGTCGCCGTCCGCGCGTAGATGAACGCATCACCGCCGCGCTGAAGGGATTGACCAAAGACTACACACTGTACCACTATCTGACACCCGTCAACCACCTGCTGGTGGGTCCGGCGGGCATTTGGGTCATCGAGCCATACTATCAGCGCGGCACCATCACCTACGAGAAGAACCGCTGGCGTCAAAAAGGTGGCGGCTTACTGTTGGGTTATCTCAAAATCTTCGGCCAGGAGAGTTTAGGCCGCCCCGACCTGGAGGTAGAAACCGATTTGGACGCCTTGCGCGCAGCCTTCAAAAAAGTTTTTGGGGAAAACCTGCCCCCATTGCACGCTGCCCTGGTTTTCTATGACCCCCGTGCTGAAATACAGGCCGAAAACGCTCCACATCCTACGCTGAAGCTAGACCAACTGAAAGATTTCCTGCGAAAACGCGCCAAAGAAAACCCCCTCCCGACGGCAGAACTCCAGCGCATCCTGGCGGTGCTTCCCAAAGAGAGCATCGAGGTTGCTGAAGCGCAAAACAGTGAAGCAAGCCAGGAGCAGAAAAGCAAATAAGACGGTTCAGTGTTTCTTCCACACCGGCTCGTAAAACGGCAACTTTACCACCCGCGCCGGCGCAAACCTGCGCGCATGTTCCACCGTTATTTCCAGGAAAACCTGCGTGCCGACCTGGAAATAAGGCCGCTGGAGATGCGCCAGGGCGATATATTTCTTGAGCAACGGAGACCAAGTGCTGGAGGAAACATACCCGACCTGCACGCCACCCACCTGCACCGGCAAACTGGCACGCAACGTAAACGGTGAAATCTGCGGCGGCAGGCCGGCTTGCTGGTAGAGCCGTTCCATCCCGACCCAATCCACTTCCAGCCCTACCAGTTTCCAGGCCGGGCCACGCGCATGTTCGGCCATCAGGGCTTGTTTTCCGTTGAAGAAGGGTTTTTCCAGGTTCACTGCCCATCCCAATCCCAGCTCAAAAGGGGAAGATTTCTGCGATTCAATCAGTGCATGGTGTGCGGGCGTGTAATCGGCATCCAGCAGAATCAAACCGGCTTCTACCCGCGCCACATCCAGCGCAAGAATGCCTGCCGGCGTCAACCCAAAATCTGCTCCGGCGGTGATGAGCGCATCCCACACCGGCAGGGCTGCATCGGCAGGCATCCACAGCTCATAGCCCAGGTCGCCGGTGTAGCCGGTGCGTGAGATGGTGAGCGGCACATCGGCGATGACGTTTTCCATCAAACGGAAATACTTCAGGTCATCCAGGGGCTTTTGCGCGCAGCGATTCAGGATAAGCCGCGCTTTGGGCCCTTGCAAACTCAACGCCGCCAGGCTGTCGCTCACATCGGTAATCGCAACCTCCATCCCCACCGCATTCATCTCCAGCCAGCGCAGATTGGGTTCAGCGGCGGTCAGGCGAAAGGTCGTCTCGCCCAAACGCGCAATCGTGCCATCGTCCAACACCTTACCGTGCGCGTCACACCAGGGAGTGTAAATGACCTGACCAATGGTCATTTTACGCACATCACGGGTCACAACCCGGTCAAGCAAGCGGACGGCATCCGGCCCTTCGACGACATATTTCATCAAAGGAGAGACATCGAACAGCGCGGCAGCGTTGCGAATAGCCCAGTATTCGCGCTCATGGGTCATCTCATACAAACCGGCAACCGCATAACCAGCCCAGCGCCGCCAGTTTTGGGTTTGATTCAGCGCCGAAGTGCGAGGATGAAAGGGGGTGGAACGAAGCATACGGCCTCCTGAAACGGGATGCGGGATATTTTACCACCCGTCGTTTGTGCATTGCCTCGCCCAAACACACCGTTATTTCACTTCGGCTCGCACCGGGTTGACCAGCCTGCCCAGACCTTCGATTTCGCACACTACCTCGTCACCATCCTTGAGAATGCCCACCCCCGCCGGTGTGCCGGTAAACAGCAAGTCGCCAGGTTCCAGGGTCATCACCGAAGAGACGAACGCAATCAGCGTGTTGACATCAAAGACCATATCGCGCGTCGAGGCCATCTGACGCGGCTGTCCGCTCACCCGGCAGGTAACCAGTGCATCGGAGGGGTCAAATTCGGTATCAATCCAGGGGCCAAAAGCACAAAAGGTATCGAAGCCTTTGGCGCGCGTCCACTGCCCATCGGAGCGTTGTAAATCGCGGGCGGTGACATCATTGCCAACGGTATAGCCCAGAATATACTCCCGCGCTGTTTCGGGGGTGATGTGACGTCCTCGTTTGCCAATCACAACCACCAGTTCGGCTTCATGTTCCACCTGTCTGGATTGCGGCGGCAGGAGAATGGTCTCGCCGGGGCCAATCACGCTGGAGGGCGGCTTGAGAAAAATAAGCGGCACTTTCGGCACTTCGGCCTCGTGTTCGCGAGCATGTTCAGCGTAATTGCGCCCCACACACACGATTTTGGAGGGCTGGCAGGGCGCCAGAAGACGCACTTCCTCCAGCGGAATTTCCGCTTTCATGCGCCGATACTCGCCAAACGGGCTGCCTTCCATTGGGCCAACCTGTTCATCCAGCACCCAGCCATAACGAGGAGCTTCATTTCTGTATTGATAACGAACGATACGCATCAGTCCTCCGCATAGAGTGAGAATGGTTCTAAAAACGCCAGCGATACCTGCCAGAACGGAGAATCCAGCCCTTGTTCGATGTCTAAATCGTGACCGCTCTCAAAGCGGTGAAAGCGAAAGTGGGGATGCGCGGCAAGCACGGGTGGAATTTCCGCGTCCTGAAGCAATCCCCCACGCTGGGGGCTGGCCTGTGTAAGCAACACAGGGCAACGAATACGGTCAAAATCTACATCTTGCACATCCGCAAAAAATTCACCCACACGTCCTTCGGCGTGATAATCCATCACGTGCGGGTCGAGCTGCGCGAGTTCGTGTGCCTGTAGAGACGGCAAGCCGCGTCGAAGCAATTCTTCCACTGGTCGCCCAGCCAGTTTCCGACGCAAACCGAACAATTTGACATTGCGGCGCTGGTTCATGGTTTCGACGTGCATGGCAAGGTCAAGCGAGGTATCGCCCGTCACCACCGCCCGCACTCGTTCAGGAAAGTTCTGCGCCAGATGCAGAGCAATGGACCCCCCCATGGAATGCCCCAGCAAAACCACTGGTTCGGGCGCAAAATGCCCCAGCACGGCAACAGCATCCTGATAAAAACCAGCCGCCGAGTAGCGCCGCGCACGTCCCGAACGTCCGTGTCCGCGAAAATCAAAGGTGACGACGTGCCACTTTGGAAGCACAACGGGCAAAATCGGCTGAAACACCTGCCAGCGGTTGGTGAAACCGTGCAACAGCAACAACAAAGGCCCATTGTTTGGGCCTTCGGCCAGGTTAAGAACACAGTCTTCCAGTGTGAGTTGAAATTCGTGCATTGCGATTGCGGCATCATCCATAACTGAAATTATACCCGCTTCGTCACGCCCTGCTGAAAGGCGGCTAACCCGTAACCCAGAGCGTTATCCTGGGGCGACTTTTCAGGCACAGAAAACGCAGAGGGGAGTGTCTAAAAAGCGGGTAAAATAGGGTTATGAAATGTCCGAAATGTGCAAGTGAAGTCAAGCAACATAAAGTTGGAAAGCTTCCCTCTGGAAGCCAACGGTACCGCTGTTACTTGTGTGGCTGCAAGTACACGCC